>JANPHB010000021.1:0-25268 GCA_031424235.1 Pirellula sp. | reverse complement strand
GCGAGGCTCCTGCCGAGCCATTTACCTATCAAGCTCGGCAGGAGCCTCGCCCTCCCGAAGGTTTTGGCTGGACTTGGCTTTGCAATGATGTTTACAGGGGTGGCCTCGCCCTCCCAATTTCCCCCAAGCGTATTGTTGGGTCCAAAAGTGAGCTTGCCTCCAAGCCCAACGGGGCGATCAACGCATTCCTAAGCGATAATCTTGTGAACGACATGCCCTTTTACGTCCGTTAGTCGCATATCACGTCCCCCGAATCGAAACGTCGAACGCGTGTGATCCACCCCTAACAAATGCAGCATCGTCGCATGCAAGTCGTGCATCTCCGTCCGATCCTCGATGGCCTTGTATCCAAACTCATCCGTCTGGCCGTAAACGGTGCCGCCCTTTGCTCCGCCCCCTGCAAGCCATACTGTGAAGCCGAACGGGTTGTGGTCGCGACCATTGGTACCTTGTGCGAAAGGAGTCCGGCCAAATTCACCCGCCCAGACGACCAGCGTCTTTTCTAGAAGCCCACGTTGCTTCAGGTCCTTCAGCAATGCCGCTATCGGTTGGTCGACGGCTTTCGCATTGTTTTCATGCCCTTCTTTGAGATTGGAATGCTGATCCCAGCGATCGCCACTGACACTTGGGCAAGTCAATTCAATGAACCTCACTCCTCGCTCGACAAGTCTTCTCGCCATCAAGCATTCGGCAGCAAAGGTACGGGTCGGCTCGTAAGCCGCATCGAAACCATACATGGTCTGCGTCGCTTGCGTTTCGTCTCCGAAGGCCATCAACTCCGGAATAGCCGTCTGCATTTGAGAGGCCAGTTCGTAATTCCGAATCGCGGACTCAATATTATCGCTCGTCCCAAACTGATCGCTGGCCAAGTGGTCTAACTCATTGACCAGTCTGAGCTTGCTCCGTTGGCGTTCCATTGTCTTCTCAAGCGGCTGGACGTTGGCGACAGCTGTCCCCTTCGGCTTAAACACCGACCCCTGATAACTTGCTGGCAAGAAACCGCTTCCAAAACAGTCGAGCCCTCCCGGCGGAATCAAGCCACCATTGACCACGACGAAGCCGGGTAAATTCTGATTCACGCTTCCAAGACCATAGTTGATCCAAGCGCCCATGCTTGGTCGCCCTTGGAGTCCACTGCCTGTGTGCAAAAAATAGTTTGCAAACGTATGCTCTGGAAATTCAGAGACCATCGAACGAACAAGGCAAAGATCGTCTGCACAAGTCGCTACGTTCGGAAACAGATCGCTGACAGGCAGCCCACATTCCCCGTACGGATTGAACTTCCACGGGCTCGCAAGTACTTTGCCAACGTTGTTGAATTGAGTTGCCTCAACTTTGAAGAACTCGCCAGGATCCTTACCGTTGTACTTGTCGAGCATCGGCTTGGGATCAAACGTATCGACCTGCGATGGCCCGCCATCCATGTAGAGGAAGATAACCGATGTCGCCTTGGCGGGATGGTGCACGCCATGGTTTGGCATGCCCACTTTGCCTTCGGACTTAGGATCTTCCAATGCCCCAAAGGCAGGATCGTGCATGAGCGCGGTCAAGGCAGTTAGCCCAAAGCCGCTACCAAAGCGTTGTAGGAGTTCACGGCGATTGATAGGTGCCGGTCGAAATCGATTGCAGTGGTTCATAAGGCTATCTCTGAAAGACAAACTCTTTCTTGTTGACGAGGGCGTGTGCGAAGTCTTCCCACAACGATTCGTCGCGGATCGTCAAGCCAAATTCCTGTCCATGCTTGCCCAAGAAGGCGCGAGCCGCCGTGAGCTCCGGCTCATTGGCCTCGCGTGCAAAAGCGGTCATGACCATCCAACGGATTCGTGCATCCGGCGATTGCCCATCATTCATCGGGACGGTAGAGCATGCTCGCTGGGCCCAGGCCTTTGCAAGTTCGGCAACGAGCGGGTCGTTCATCAGAATCAATGCTTGGGCGGGAACATTGGAGACATTGCGGCGTCCCATAGAACTAAACGGGGTGGGGGTATCAAACACAACAAACATCGGCGATAAGAAGTTTCGCCGAACTTCTAGATAAATCGATCTGCGATTGGAACCATCGAGAGGTCCGTTTTGTCCTGGCCGTCCACGACCATCCATAAATGAGCTCAAGTAGACCTTGATCGACGGTCCATACAGACTGGGATCCAATCGACCCGATATGCTCAAAAGAGTATCACGGATCGCCTCACCTTCGAGACGTTTCGGCGGATGATGGTGCCAGTATTGGTTCTTTGGATCCAATTGAGTCGAGATCGGGTCTGGCCTACTTCCCAATTGGTAGGTTTTGGAGAGAACGACATAGCGGATCATCTTTTTGATTGAGCGCCCGTCGGCAAGGAACTTCGTTGCGAGATGATCGAGAAGTTCTGGATGGCTGGGCCGTTGCCCGAGAAAGCCGAAGTCATCGGTTGTCGGCACAATTCCGCGGCCCATTAAGTGATGCCAAATGCGGTTTACGATAACTCGCGGGGCCAGCGGGTTGGTCACTGCGTTGATGCGTTCAGCCAACTCCAAACGTCCGCTTCCATGCTCGATTGCGAGAGGTTCTGGACCATCGACCGCCGCAAGAAATCGGCGAGCTACGGAACGCCCTGGATTGGAAGAATTACCTCGAATCAAAACGTGCTCATCTTCACCCGTTCCGTCCATCATCGACATCGCAACACGTGACGTTGTTTTGATTTGCTGCTGTAGTTCAAGTCTCGCTTTTGACCACGACTCAACGATCGCATTGACTCTCTCGGCTACTTCCTTGTCTTTTTGCAGTTCCAAATCGATGCCTTTGGCGGCCTCGGCAATTTGGTTTGCGACGTTCGCTTGTGAGGTCTCGATCGCTTTGAGTTGCTCGGGGCTTGCCCCTTGCGTCACGATTTGGACCTCCATCAACGTATCGACGTCAGTGGTAAATTCGAGATGTAGCCGATGCCCAAGATAGCGACCAAGATTCAAAGTCACCCATTGAAATCCATCCGCCTTGGGAATCCCTCGAACCGTCTCGCCATGCAACGGGCCGGCCAGCAACCGATGCGAATCCACGCAAGCAACAACATGCCCTTGTCCTTGGATTCGGCAATCCACTTTGCCATCATGGAGGGTAAAGGTAGGCGAACGCAAAGTTCGTCCGCTGCGTGGTAGTTTTCCAATGCTGCTCATCTGATTGGGAGAATTTGCTTCCTGTTTCTTGAACCCGTTCCAAAACAAGTCGCTCGCAGCAGTGCTTGTTCGCACGAAATCTAATTTTGCCTTGCCGTCGGACAATGCCAAACTGATCTCGCCCGCTTGGCGAGGACGTCTGCCAAAGATTTCTCCATCGACAAAAAACTGGCTTGGCTCCGCAGTCGCATAGTCTACGATCACGTTATCTCCCAAGCTTGGCACGTTGGCTACTCTAGCTTCTTTAGTGCCGTGATTCATCGTCTGGATCGATCCGGGTGCAGCTTTCGCGAGAAGTGATTCGATTCTCACTCGGTAGTTTTCGTCCAGCTCAGCCAGTTGAGCCCCAATCACTCGATTGTGTTCCATGGCATCGAAAGCAACTTCGCGATAATCGCTGCTTTGCAAAAAGCCGGCTAAGGAGTAATAGTCTTCGGTTGAGATCGCATCAAACTTGTGGTCATGACATCGGGCACAGGAAACGGTAACACCCAAAAACGTTTTCGACATGACATCAATCATGTTGTCAAACCGATCGGACTCATCTTTTCTGATATCGACGGGCGAATGCACCCACTCTCCAAGATGCCAGAAGCCAGTCCCCAAGATGGATTCATTGAAATGCTCTGCGGCATTGAGACGAGGTGATTTCAACAAGTCGCCGGCGAGGTGTTCGCGAACAAATTGATCGTAGGGTACATCTGCATTCAAGGCGCGAATGACGTAATCTCGATATTGATAAGCGTAGGGCGCATCGTTATCAAACTCATGCCCTCTTGATTCTGCAAAGCGAACCAGGTCCAACCAGTGCCTTCCCCAACGTTCGCCAAAATGAGGCGATGCAAGCAGTTGATCGACGAGTTGCTCTGTACCCAGGGTATTGGTATCCGAGACAAATTGTTGAACTTGCTCAGGAGTAGGTGGTAAGCCGATGATGTCGAGATAAAGTCGACGGACCAACGCATACCTGTCCGCTTGTACGGTCGGCTTGAGCCCGGCTTTTTCAAGCGAGGACAGAATAAAAAAGTCGATGTCACTTTCCGGCCAGTCCGTACCGACAACCGTTGGTCGAGTCGGGTTTTGAATGCTTTGCCAAACCCAATGCCCTTCTTTGCGTTTTTGCCAATCGAATGACTCTCGATCTGGGCCTTCATCGGAAGGTTGATCGGCCGGCCAAGGTGCTCCCATGGCAACCCATTTGGTTAGTATGTCGATCTCTTTGGCCGGCAGCTTGCCTTTGGGAGGCATTTCGAATCCATCGTACCGAACAGCTTGGATGATCGAACTCTCATCGGGATTGGATGCGATCAAGGCGGGGCCTGAATCCCCCCCTTTCAAAATGGCTTTTCGTGAATCAACTCGAAGCCCCGCCTCAAGTTTCTTTGATTTGCCACTATGACATTTGTAGCAATGTTCAACGAGAAGCGGTCGCACTTCCCTTTCGAAGAACTCGAGCTGCTCGGAAGTCGCTTGCAATGGCCCTTGGGCGGTTTCATCTTGGCCGCAAACCACAGAGCAAAGCACTGAATAAAGGACCGAGCAAATCAAAAAAGGCCAGACAACCGAGAAAGTTGCGGGCAAAAGGTGACGGTACCGCAAATGAGGAAATGAGTAGTGCAATCCGTTCTTCCTTTGGATTTGCTGGCGGGACAATGGAACCACATAGGGTGGCACACTGACGGGGGTGGGGAGGGGCGATCTTCTATCATACTCCAATTGACAACGGCCTGCAGCAAGTTGTGCACCTGTCGAATGGCCGAAGAAAACGAAAATACCTAGCACGACGCGCAAGCTAGTGAATTGAACTCGTTCCCTGGCTCCGCCTGGGAACGAAATGCATCGGAGGCTCCCGCCTCCTGAGTCACAAAAACGTGAGGCGGAGCCTCGAAAGCGGTGCGTTCCAAGGAGAGCCCTGGAACGAGAATGAACCGGGGATATCGCGACCGGACGGCTTGCGCCGTTCCGCTAACATAGTGAGTGCCATTTGGCTATCGCTCGCCGGCTATTGGCTACTTTCATTCATGCCGATGTGAGAGGTGGCGACTCGGGAGGCAAACCATCGTTGCTTTCAGCGTTAAACTATTTTGGGAACCAACTTCGGCCCGGTGCATCTAGCGCACCTTGCAAGGATGTATCTTTCGAAGTAGCTCCAGGAGAAATGGTCGGCATTGTGGGACGCAGTGGATCGGGCAAATCGACCATGGTCAACTTGCTCGGTCGATTCTACGACGTCCAAGAAGGGGCGGTTCTAGTCGACGGGATCGATGTCCGAAACCTCTCCATGCAAAGCCTCCGAGAAAACCTGGGGATTGTGTTCCAAGATTCCTTTTTGTTTCGCGGAACAATCTGGAAGAATCTATCGTTTGGCCGCCCCCAAAGTACCATCGAGGAAGCCCTCGTGGCGGCCAAAGCAGCTGGCGCGCACGACTTTATTTTAAGGCAAAGCCTCGGATACGAAACGCTGTTGGGCGAACATGGTGCTGGACTTTCCGGTGGCGAAAAACAGCGTCTTTCTATTGCTCGTACGCTGCTCTACGACCCCAAAGTTCTTATCCTTGACGAAGCGACTAGCAACATTGACGCCGAAGCGGAACGTAGTATTCAAGAAGCACTTGAGGTACTGGTTCGCGGGCGAACGACCATCGCCATCGCGCACCGACTCTCGACTCTTCGGAACGCCGATCGTATCTTGGTCTTCGACCGAGGTCGATTGATCGAGCACGGTACCCACGCTGAACTTCTATCAGCAGACGGGACATACGCGAGGCTTGTTCGGATTCAAACGCAAGTCTCCAAAGACCCAAACGTCGATAAACTCCTGTGGAATGCGGAAAATACAAAAACCGAAGATTCGCAAATCGATACTTCTTTCCCACGAGGCCTTACCCAATCCAGATCGCGAACGATTCTTGCAGTATGTTTATTGGTAGCAACCTTCTTCGATGGAATCGCGAATGCGATGGGATTTTTCAGCCTGGGTGAGTTCGCATCGCGAACGAAACCCCAGGTATTACGCCCAGATTGCTCCAGAGCTCTGAAGGAGCGGCATGGGCAGTAAATTATTTCCCTACCCAAAGGCAATGTTAATCATCAGATTCGGTGCAAATGCCGTCGCTTTGCGACTCTCAGACAATCCGTATCAAGCTGACCACGGATTTCATCCGTGGCTTTCAAATTCCACTGCTCCGCAGTTAAGGCAGCTACTATGGCTTTGCCTCCTCCGTGTTACGACGTTCCTAAGTTGGAACCTTGTTCGTAAGGGATTTTTTCAGGTACCGTCAAACCGCCTGACAACAGCAACTTCCACGGCGAAGTTGCTTCCCACCCAGTAACAATGACCTCTTCCCGTGGGAAGATCAACGTGTAACCCGATGGAGGAAATAGACCGATCGGAATATAGACACACGCTAATGGCTTGCCTGTAGTAACGTCCTGACATTCTCCCATCAAGAAGCCTGTCGCCTTCGCTCCTGCGTGGGGAAAGGGCACAAGGACTACCGTATCAATCTTCTTCAATCCATCTGGGCCTTGCATGGCCTGCGAAGCATCTCGTACCGCTCGATACAATACTGATATTCCCGGAATGTAACTAAACCCCCAATCCACCCAACGGCTGAGTCGCGATTGAAACGCATATCCGAGGATGTAAAAAATCAAAAGTACGGTTAACAGCGAAACCGGCGTCGTGACGTACTGCTCAAAAGCTGTCCAGTTTTTGTCGTCTAGACCTTTGGGGAAAATCAGAGGAGCGATCAACGAGGCGACCGGATCAATCACCCATGCATTCAGATAAAAATAAATCTGGTAAACGACAAAAAGCGTCAGAAGAATCGGAGCAGCGAATAGAACGCCAAATACGATTCGTCGAAGGAATGAGCGAAGTCCGGAAACTCGAGGTTGGACCGGCGATTGCGATGGAAAACCGGAAGCCGAATCAGCGAAGTTACTCATGTATTTCGATTCTTAACACAGCGGAAACAATCCAATTGCCTCCATCTTAGCGGAAAAAAGCGAAATTGTGTCAAATCCCCTCCGCCATCCTACTTGAGTATCTTGACCGCGTGAGCGACAGCCTCGATGAAACGGGTGACTTCGGCAGGCGTGTTGTACAAATAAAAACTTGCTCTACAAGTAACCGAGACTCCCAAACGCGTATGCAACGGCATCGCGCAATGATGCCCGACTCGGATGGCCACCCCTCGACCATCCAACACCCGAGCGATCTCTTCGCCGTGAATTCCATCCACGGCAAACGAAACAACACCACTTTTTAACTCAATTGCAGGCGAGAAAACACGAACGCCCTCAATCTCCAATAGCCCCTTCCTCGCTTGGTCGGCCAGCAATCTCTCATGCTCCATGAGTCGTTCGTGCCCAATCGCTTCCAAATACTCGATAGCGGGCTTCATCGAAATGATTTCGGCAATCGGTGGCGTTCCCGCTTCGAATTTGTGAGGCAAATCCGCTAGCGTAAAGCCGTCGAAGGTCACAGACTTGATCATGCTCCCACCACCTTGCCATTCGGGCATACTCTCCAAGATTGCTCGCTTACCATGGCAAACGCCAACCCCAGTCGAGGCAAGCATCTTATGACCACTGAAGACGACGAAATCTGCGTCCCAATCTCGCACGTTGATCGCACCGTGCGGTGTGGCCTGGGCCGCATCTACAACAACCGTAGCACCTGCCTGATGAGCCATTTGAACAAGTTGTTTCGCCGGATTGATCGTGCCGAGCACGTTGGAAACGGCTGTAAACGAAACGAGCTTGGTACGAGACGAAAGCAGCCGCTCAAATTGCTCTATATCCAACGTGTAATCGGATCGAATAGGTACCCACCGAATCTGGCATCCTTTGCGCTGGCACAGCTGCTGCCAAGGAACAATATTGGAGTGGTGCTCCATTTCAGTTAGCAGAATTTCGTCACCTGGGCCAACATGGATATTGCCCCAAGCGTTGGCAATCAAATTGACCGCTGCCGTCGCACCCGCAGTAAAGATGACTTCTTCGGTCCGGGCCGCGTTGATAAATCGTCGAACCGCCTCTCGGCTTGCCTCTACGCCTTCCGTGGACTTCACCGCCCATTCATGACCTGACCGATGAACGTTAGCATAGTGCTCCGAAAACACACGGGAAATCGAATCGATCACCGACTGCGGACGCTGTGACGAAGCGGCATTGTCCAAGTACGCTATCTCAAGTCCGTCCCGGTTCTTTTGATTCAAAATCGGGAAATCCGCACGAATCTGATCGATCCTTGCGAGAAGTGGACCTTGATCAAGCTCTTTGAAACGATCGGGCGAAATCGATTCTGAGTCACCGGCGTCTGGGGACTGTTGGGATTCAGCATAAGCTCGAATCCGCTTGATCATCGAATGCAGACCGTTGCTTCTCAAGGGCGATAGAAACGACTTCAAATGCATTCCATCGAGAACCTTTTCGATCGGGAACGCGGTGATCTCAGCCGGAGTCTTCGCCGAATAAGCTGACATCAAAACAGCGACCAGTCCACGCACCATAGGAGCATCACTAGAGGCTGAAAAGTGATACGCTTTGCCGTCCCAACTCGGAACGATCCATACCATGCTTTGACAACCGACGACCCGAAACTCCTCGGTGCAATACTCCTCAGGAAATTGAGGTAGCGATTGCCCCAGTTCAATCAGAAACTGAATGCGATCCTCGGAGGTCTCCAGATCGTCGATCTCTTCTTGCAACTCCGATAGATCGGGGTAAATGATTTGACTGTCCATGCGTTTAGAACAATTCTGAATGGGAGAGTGGCAGCCTGAAGTGTCCAAACCCCAAGCTTTACGGGTTATTGATTTAGTCGTTTAACAGTCAGCCGAAGGCGTACTTAGCTGTCTTTGACAGTACGCCTACGGCTGACTTCTAAACGAAATGCATTTGAATGCGTATTAAATCAACATGCCCGTTAACGTTTCGGGTTATGAACCGCAGCTTTGCCGTTGTTGTTCGTCTTAGAAAATCCCGAGTTGGTCTCGGGCGTCTTCCGTCATACGGTCCTGCGTCCAAGGTGGATCCATGACAACCTTGATATCGACGGCGCCGACTCCTTCGATAGCTTCGATGACTTGGCGGCTGTTCGCCACAAGCTGTGGACCCGCTGGGCACATCGGACTGGTCAAGGTCATTTCGACGTTGACGTTTTCTTTGCCCTCTTCATTCGGCTGAATATCGACAACATAGATCAACCCAAGGTCAACGATGTTCACGAATAGTTCCGGGTCGATGACTAGTTTCAATTGTTCGCGAACGTGATCTTCAGTGATTGGCATTTTGGATTGGGGATATGGATAGGATCAAATGTTGGGAGAGCGAGGCTCCTGCCGAGCTGGTGATGCCATGGTTCGGCAGCAGCCTCACCCTCCCATGTTAAATATTAGTTGTCTTTCAATTGCACGAAAACTTCATCGCCGCGTATTTCGACTTCGTGCGACAGCGTTCCTTCAGTCGCAGGCATGCACATCGCATCTCCTGTCCGCAAATCGAACTTCGCACCGTGTCTTGGGCAGACCAAGCAGCTACCATCCAATTCGCCGTCGCCAAGCGTCCCGCCGTCGTGCGTGCAAATGTCCTCGATGCAGAATACTTTGCCATCCAACAAGGCTACAACCACAAAACGGTCGTTGACTTCACATGGAAGTGGCACGTTTGGCTTTAACTCGCTGAGCTTGCATGCAAAAGCGAAGTTCGTACTGGTATTTGACGTCATTTTCGAACGGGGTACTTTCTAGTCTTACTAATCGTATTGTCGAACTTGGCGAGCGATGGCGGCTCCGAGCGCATCGCGGACACTGTCAATCGTAATGCGATCGAAGATCTGCTGGAAGAACCCGGTGACAATCATCAGAATCGCTTCTTGGCGAGTAAATCCACGCGAACGAGCGTAGAAGATCAACTCTTCGTCAACTCGACCGCTTGTGCTACCGTGCGTACAACGCACATCATCCGCTTTGATCTCAAGCCCTGGAATCGAATCCGCACGCGCATTGTCGCTTAGCAACAAATTGTCATTGCGTTGGTATCCGTCCGTCTTGTCCGCACCTTCATCGACCTTGATCATCCCGCGCCAAACGGTGCGAGACCTGTCTTGCAAAACCGCCTTGTACAAGAAGTCGCTTGTGCAGTGCGTGGCGGAATGCCGCTGAATAGTGTTGTAGGTCAAATGCTGACGATCGCGAGTGAACAGAACCCCATTCACATGGCTATTGGCCCCCTTGCCTACCAGATTGACTTGTTGGTCCACTTGCGAAAATTTGGAACCCACAGCAGCAATCGTCCATTGCAGGTTCGCGTCTTGCCCAACACTGGCTCGTTTGTGAGCGAAGTGCCAACTGTTGCTTCCCCAATCTTGCAAGCCGACGAAGCGAAGATTCGAGCGAGCACCGACAACGAGCTCGAGACCACCGCAGTGAAAACCAGCCGATTCCGGAGTTGCACTGCTGGACTCGTAAAGCACGGTCGCTTCCGCACCCTCTTCCAGCACGACCAACGCGTGCGACAAATCAACATTGCCGTCACCCATCGCAGCATGGATGTGAAGCGGTTTGTCGATCACTACATTCTTTGGGACATACAAAAAGAAGCCGTCTGTCCACATCGCTGCCTGCAAAGCCGCAAAGCGATCCGTGCTCGAATTGATTTGAGCATGCAAGTGCTTCTTGACCAACTCGGCATGATCGCGTGCGCATCGACTCAGCGAACCGAATACGACACCCTTGGCTGCATACTTCGGATCAAGCGACTCTGCAGTTACCAATCCATTTTCCAATCGGATCGAACCAGCAACCTCAACTCCATCGAGGAGCCGTACGGGTGCACTGGCAACCGATTGCGATTCGGTTTCGTTGGTCGGGCTGTACTTCGCGAGTTTGAATCCGCGTAAGTCAGACCTGAGCCAATTCTCATCGCGTGGGTTGGGCCAACCCATCGAGTCGAAAGTCGCCCAAGCATCTTTCCGCGATTGCGTAATCCAGACAGGATCGATTCGGCGATCGAGGAATTGTTCGAAGCCCGCTTGATCGAAGCCCACTGTCTCATTTTTAGCAATAGTCGTTGACATTTAGCCCACCGATCCTTCCATTTGAAGCTGAATTAGTCGGTTCATTTCGACAGCGTATTCCATCGGCAGCTCTTTCACGAGTGGCTCGATAAAGCCGCTTACGATCATCGTGCTCGCTTCTGCTTCGCTCAGGCCGCGGCTCATCAAGTAGAACATTTGTTCCTCACCGATGCGGGACACGCTCGCTTCGTGGCCGACGCTTACGTCCTTCTCAAGGATCTCGATGTACGGATAGGTATCGCTTCGGCTTTCGGGGTCCAAGATCAAAGCGTCGCAAACGACGTTGCACTTGGAGTTCTTGGCACCTTTTTCGACGCGTACCAAACCGCGATAGCTCGCTCGTCCGCCACCCTTGGAAATCGACTTGCTGATGATCTGGCCAGTGGTGTTTGGAGCGCAGTGAACCAGCTTGGCACCTGCGTCTTGATGCTGGCCCTTGGATGCGAACGCAATGGAGAGAATCTCGCCGTGCGCGCCCGGCTCCATCATGTATACCGATGGATACTTCATCGTCAGCTTGCTGCCAAGATTGCCATCCACCCACTCCATCGTTGCGTCGCCGTAAGCTACGGCTCGTTTGGTCACCAAGTTGTAAATGTTGTTGGCCCAATTTTGGATCGTGGTATATCGGCAACGGCTACCACGTTTGCAAATGATTTCGACCACTGCCGAGTGAAGCGATTCCGAAGTGTACATCGGAGCTGTGCAGCCCTCGACGTAGTGAACTGATGCTCCTTCGTCGACGATGATCAGCGTTCGTTCGAACTGCCCCATGTTCTCTGCATTGATGCGGAAGTACGCTTGCAGTGGGAACTCGATCTTGACCCCTTTCGGCACGTAGATAAACGAGCCACCAGACCAGACTGCCGAGTTGAGGGCCGCGAACTTGTTGTCGGTCGAAGGGATGATCGTTCCAAAATACTCTTTGACGAGCTCTGGATAGTCACGAACGGCCGAGTCGGTGTCGGTGAAGATAACGCCTTGGTCGGCAAGATCTTGTTTGAGGGACCCGTAGACCACTTCGCTTTCGAACTGAGCCTTCACGCCCGACAGGAACTTCTTTTCGGCTTCGGGGATACCGAGTTTGTCGAAAGTGTCCTTGATTTCCTTGGGCACTTCGTCCCAAGTCTTACCTTGCTTATCCGTTGGCTTCAGGTAATAGAAAATATCTTGGAAGTCGATGTCGATGCCACCGCCCCATTTCGGCATCGGCTTGGAGTTGAAAATCTCGAGACCTTTCAGGCGATAGTCACGCATCCATTCAGGCTCGTTTTTCATTTCCGAGATCTGATTGACGATGTCAGCATCGACCCCTTTTCGGGCCTTGAAGACCGCTTTGCTTTCGGTGCGGAAATCGTACTTGTTGATTTCCCCGACCGATTCATTTGCTGCAATATCTGTGGACATTATGTAGTTTTCGTTGGGTTGTTTGGTTGTTCACTTAGATCGTGGAAGCGCGATAGCCTAGACAGCAACCGCTTCTTCTTTGCCTAGCATTTCCTGATTGGCCGCTTCGGCGTCAGGGTATGTCTTTCGGATGCGTTCGTAACCGTGGTCATGCAATTCGCGAGCCAGTTCTGGTCCGCCGGTTTCTACGATACGGCCACCGAGCATGACGTGCGTGAATTGAGGCTTGTTGTGTTCAAGCAGTTTGTCGTGGTGGGTAATGATCAATAGCCCCATCTTGTCGCGACCGATTTCAGCAATCGAAGCGCTGGCGAGTTTCACGGCATCCGCGTCCAAACCGCTGTCGGTTTCATCGAGGATCGAGAACTTGGGCAACAGCATGGCCATCGTCAAAATTTCGGCGCGTTTCATTTCGCCACCCGAGAATCCGTCGTTGACATAACGGCGAGCGAACTCGGAGTCCATCTTGAGCTGTTCCATTTTCGACTTGAGCTCTTTACGGAACTCTCGCATCGGAATCAAGTCTTCGCCTTCTTTACGGTCTGGACGTCGAACGTTGGTCGTAGCGTGACGCAGGAAGTCTGCAGTCTTCACACCTGGAATAGCGATGGGGCGTTGGAAGGCCATGAAGATACCGGCACGTGCTCGTTGGTCGGCTTCCCACTCGGTGATGTCTTGTTCGTCGAGGGAGATGGTGCCCGCGGTGATTTCGTAGTTCGGATGTCCTGCGATCGCTAAGCCGAGGGTGCTTTTGCCGGAGCCGTTTGGACCCATCAGTGCGTGAGTTTCGCCGAACTTTATTTCCAAGTTAACGCCGCGTAGAATCGCTTTTCCGTCGACAGCGACATGCAAATTTTCGATTCGGAGTTTATGTGACATCTGTACTTTCGATCCAAGGTCAGTTTGAAATAGGGTAGTAATTTAGAAATCAATAATCGATTGAGAACGGTTAACTGGCTGCACCCGCAACAGTAACCGTTGGTTTGAACTGGCAACAACTGTGACCATCCAGGCGACACTGAGACAACTCCATTTCTTGTCCCAACGCAGTGCTGAGCACTTTTGTTTCCATGTTGCACACACTGCGATCATGTTCGTGACCCACCAAATCAGGGTAAGGACACGCTTGCACCTCAAGGATCGGCAATCCGATGCCGCTCGTCATGCAAGTCGGAATCCGCCGATTCGTCAAAAGCCCCGCCATCAAGTGCATGCGTTCCTCAATAGGGCCTTCGGCGAGGAGTTCGCGAAACGAACCTCCGATCCGTTCCGAAACGCGTTCGATCAGTGTTGCTTTGAGCTCGGGAGAGGCGAGCAATTTGATCTCATTCCACAAAGCAATCGCCAAATCGCTGTAAGTCACACCGGCCTGCTGCGCCCCTTTGGCCGTCAAAAAGTAGTTGAACGAAGGTCTGCCTCGCCCAACCCCTTGCTTGCGTCGCTCAATCAACCCGGATTCCTCCAGCCGATCCAGGCGTTGACGGATGGCGGTCGCGGTGACCTCGAGCCGTTCCATTAAGTCGGTAACGGACAACCCCTCCTGCCGACGGAGCAGATCCAACACCAGCTGGTCCACAGGCCTGGTCGGAGCGTCGTTGGATTGGGTTTTGAGATCCATGAAAATCACTTGTTTTGCTAGCAAAAGTGCAAGAAATTGCCCCAAAGGAGTGGTTCAATCGCCATAGAAGTGTACCGAAAAGGCGAATTTAGACAAGCTGCATTGCGAATAAAGAAAAAAGAAGTCCGCCGCTCGCCGGGAGCCCGAGATTTCGAATTCCCGATCCGTCGCCTTCTATCCCTGAATTGCCTACACGAACTCAAAGAAGTTCTTTCGGATTTCCTGCACCTCAAAGCTGGGGGTTGCGCATTTCGTTGCCGAGCGGGAGTCTGAGAGCTTCCTTGACGATTATTGCAAGGTGGAGATCGAGGTCGCGTCCTTCTTGCTCGAACTGCGATTCAAGTTCTGCAAAAGACGATTGCAGTCCATCGCGATATGCCGCCTGATCAGGATTTTTCCTCACCAGCAAGGCAAAATGAAAAGTCGCCGCATACCAGTTCTTCGCCTTGGCGGCGGCTGTTGCCTGTAGCTGATGCCAAACAAGATCAAATCGCGCTTTCGCGGCACGGTAAACTTTTTCGTCGGGCGTATTCTTGTATTCAAGATCGATCAGCAACACCTTGTCAATTTGCGAAGCGACGAGCCACCGACCGTCGGAAGATAATGGAACTGGATCTGATGGCGGATCCCATTTTGCATCTGGGAGCAAGCTGCGCGTGGCGACGTCCCAAACCCGTTTTTCGTTTTGAGATTCGGAGTAAATCCGCTTACTCTGTGAACCAAAGCTAACCCTGGTGACATTCTCTTTGTGCAGACTTAAGACGGTCGATTCCTGATAGTGCCCGGCCTTCCAAAGTTTGATCGTTCCATCAGAGCCCGGCGTTGCAATGAGTGTGCCGTCGGGACTAAAGGCGATCCGGCCTAAATGTCCCTCATGCCCCTCGCCCGCTAGAACTTCCCGACCCGATCCGACAACCCATAGCCTAAGCGTCGCATGCGTGCTGGACGCGATGCGCGATCCGTCTGGGCTGAAGACGACGCTGTTAACCGGGCCCCCGTGACGAACAAGGGTAGAGATTTGTTTTCCGGTCGTAGGATCCCACAAGACAATGGTATGGTCAGCGCCCGTCGATGCGAGGCGCTTTCCATCCGGGCTGAATGCGACGCAGAAGGTGGAACCGGAATGCCCCTTGAGTGTGGCGATTGCTTCACCCGACTTCGCGTTCCACAACCGGATTGTGGAATCGGAGCTTGTCGAAGCTAGGTAGGCCCCATCTGGACTGAAGGCAACGCAGTAGACCTTGCTTTCATGCCCAGCGAACGTCACCACCTCGTCACCTGAATCGAGATCCCACAGCTTGATGGTGAAATCACCGCTGCCTGACGCGAGACGTGTACCGTCAGGACTGAACGCAACACTTTCAACTCCTTCTTTGTGCCCGGCAAGCGTTTTCATTTCCTTCCTGGAGTCAGGATCATAAAGTTTGATCGTTCCATCGCTGGTGCCCGCTGCGAGTCGCGTACCGTCGGGGCTAAAGGCGATGTTGTAGATAAACACCTTTGGTTCTGGTGATTCGACCGAAATCGAGGCGAGCATGGACATCGATTTCATATCCCACAGCTTGATCGTGCCGTCCATCCCACCCGAGGCAAGTCGTTTTCCATCCGGACTGAAAGCTACGTGAAATATGGAGCTATCATGCCCTCGGAGTGTGGGGACCTCCTGGTACGATCTCAAGTCCCAAAGCTTGACCGTATTGTCGTGACTGGCCGACGCGAGACGATCGCCATTGGGGCTAAAACAGATGCTGTTGACCCTGCTTCCGTGTCCTTTGAGCGTTGCTAATTCTTGCCCGGATTTGGAGTCCCAAAGTTTGATCGTTCCATCGCGGCTTGAGGTAGCAAGTCGAGCGCCATCGGGGCTGAATCTGACACGGTTAATCACGTCCGAATGACCATTGATCTTGCTCAACTTTTCACGACGGCGCACGTCCCATATTTCAATGGATAGTTGATTAGCCACGGCCAGTCGAGCACCATCGGGACTGAAGGCAACTCCATAGCCAATCGTGTGCTCGACGGGAAGACTGGCGATTTCCTGCCCCGTCCCCACATCCCAAAGCTTAATTTCCTTGGCGACGGTGGCGAGCAGTTGGCTATCGGGGCTAAAAGCGACGGCTGTTACGGTATAGTCGTGTCCTTTGAGGGTTGCGATTTCCTTATCCGTCCGCATGTCCCAGATTTTGACGACAGCATCGTAATCAGAGGATGCAAGCAACTCGCCACGAGGACTGAAGGTCAGGTCGGTAATCTTTCCTGTGTGCCCCGTGAGTTCGGATATCAACTGTCCCGTCTTGGGGTCCCAGATTCGGATTGCGTTATCGTCATAGCCGCCGGCGAGCCGCGCGCGGTCGGGGCTAAATGAGATGCGGGCAACTTTTGCTTTAGGCCCTTCAAGCTTCATGACTTCCGAGCCGGATGTGGCATCCCAGAGCCGGATCGTTTCATCGCCCGCGGATGCAAAGTTCGCTCCATCGGGGCTGTAGGCGACATCCTGAACATGATCTGTATGTCCATAGCAGGTTAAGTCGCTTCCGAGGAAATGCCGGTTGCTAAATCGCCACTCGAAGTTGTCGCGGTACTCAACTGGAATCTCGTATAGCAGGCTTCGAGCTTCAAAGGGTCGATTGGCCGCCCACCTTGCGTTCGCCAGTTGAAAGTTTGCGATGGCTTCAGAATCTCTGGCTTGGCGGGTTTTTTCTTCGGCAAGCTTGGTCTTTTCATTGGCTTCAAGCAATCCGTATGTGGTGCCCACGAGGCCAACCAGCAACGCCGCACCAATCGCCAGCATCGCCGCGACAAGTCCTCGATTTCGTCGAGCAAATTTCTGAAGCTGATACCACGTCGACGGTGGCCTCGCTGCAACCGTTTTCCCGGTCAGATAGTTAGACAGGTCCTGGCCTAAATCATTCGCGGTTTGATACCTGCGGTCACGATCTTTTTCCAACGCCTTCATCACGACCCAGTCGAGTTCGCCTCGCAGAAGTTGTTGTAGTCGCGCCGGATGCAGTCTTCGCAGGTCGCTGACTGCTGAATTCACTTCGTTGGATGACGAACTCAAACGGTGGCTGGGGCGAGGCGGATCTTTTTCTCGGATCAGTTCAAGGATCTTCAACAGAGCGTTTCGCCCCAAGGTTTCCTTGTCCACTGGCGTGGTACCCGTCAGTAGCTCATACAGCATGACGCCAAGCGAATAGACGTCCGTCCGAGTGTCGATATCCAGCGAATCCGCTCCCTTCAGTTCGGCCTGTTCAGGCGACATGTACTGAACCGTTCCGACAACCTTGCCGAATTCTGTCTGCATCGTTGCCTCAGTTAACTGCAGATTCCGTTCGACGGCTTTCGCTAGACCGAAGTCAATTACTTTGGGAACAGCTTCGCCGTCGATGACGGTGACAAGCACGTTCGACGGCTTCAGGTCGCGATGAATAATTCCCTTCTGGTGTGCGTGCTGAACGGCTTTGCATACCGGCACGAACAACTTGAGCCGTTCGTCGACACTCAGCCTGTTGGCATCGCAGTACTGCGTGATCGAGATTCCATCGACGAGTTCCATCACAAAATAGGGTCGACCGTCTTTCGTCGTTCCCGCATTCAGAACTCGGGCGATGTTAGGATGGTCCATCATCGCCAGGGCTTGTTTTTCAGCGTCAAACCGAGCCAGCACGTCCTTCGAATTCAATTCCGCTTTGATCAGCTTGAGAGCGACACGGCGTTTGACGGGCTTGTCCTGTTCGGCCAGCCAGACGACTCCCATGCCTCCTCGCCCAAGCTCTTCAATCAGGCGAAAGTTATCCAGCTCGGGCGAAACGTCGCGCGGTCTCGAGATAGTGTCGTTGCCCGCGAATTGAGTTTCCGCGACATGAGTTTTTGGCGCGCTACCAAACACACCGGCGATGACGCTTTCCTGTTGCGGGAACCGCTGAAGGTATTCGGCTTTCTCCGGTGCATCGTCCTGCTTAGTGCGGTATTCGACTTCGATGGCCAGCAGTTCCGCCAGCAGCCCGTCTCGAGCCGACTCAGGTGCGTCCACCAGATAATCTTCAATTCGCGGACCGGTACCTTTCACCAACGCCTGATCGAAACGATCACAAAGCTCGTCGATCTCAGTGAGCTGCTGATCGGTCAGTGACAGGTAGGCCGGATTTCTTATCGAAGGGTCGTGCATTGGATTTGAACCGGAAAGAGTTTCTGTACAACTGCTACTCGCTTAAAGAACTTTCATTGCCGCGTGGGAGCTTGAGAGATTCCTTGGCGACAATCGCAAGGTGGAGTTCGATGTTGCGACCTTCCAGCTCAAACTGCGATTCAAGTTTTTGAAAAGAAAAATGAAGGCCATCGTAAAATGCCGCACGACCAGGATCGTTCTTCATCAGCAACGCAAAATGAAAAGTAGCCGCGTACCAGTTCTTCGCTGTGGTGGCGTCTGTCGCCTGCTTTTGGTGTAGAAACGAATCAAAGCTCGCTTTGGTTTTTCGCCTTGCTTTTTCGTCGGGGGCATTCTTGTATTCCTGATCGACCAACACGACGTTGTTTGACTCGGTGGTCACAAACCATCGACCGTCGGGACAAGTGTGGGTGATCACTTCCGGCGGCTCCCACTTTGCATCTGGAATCGTCTCGCGCGTCGCGACATTCCAGACCAGTTTTTCATTTTCGGACTCCGAGTAAATTCGTGTACCATCGAGGCTGAAGGTCACGCTTGTTACCGTGTCGGTGTGTTCGCTGAGGATCGCGGTTTCGTGCTTTTGTGGTGCGTCCCAGATTCGTATGTTGCCTATTCCGGCGACGGCGGCGGCCAGCCGTGTGCCATCCGGGCTGAATGCGACAGATTCAACACCATCTTTGCCAGGGAAAAAGGTCATGATCTCCTGACCGCTCAAGGTTTCGATTAGATGAACGGAATGGTCGGTTCCACTCGCTGCGAACCGTTTGCCATCAGGACTAAAGGCGACCCCAAATACAGCGCCACTGCTGGCATGAGCGGTCGCAATTTGCTTGCCTGAGGCAACATCCCATACTCGGATCTTTGTGTCATAGCCGCCTGACACAAGTCGCTTACCCGCTCGGTCAAACGCCACCGTCCTCACGAGCCCGGTGTGGCCAGTGAACGTTCGCATTTCACTGCCGGTCTCTACGTCCCACAGCTTGACCGTGTTGTCATAGCCTGCGGACGCAATGCACGAACCATCCGGGCTGAATGCAACACCGTAGACCGTACCCTGGTGGCCCGTGAGAGTCGCGGTTTCCTCATGTGCTTGCGCGTCCCAGAGTTTAATCGTTCGGTCCCGACTTGACGACACTAGTCGGTTACCGTCCGGACTGTACGCGACTCCGGTAACCGAACTTGTATGTGCTTTCAAGACGGCGACTTCATCACCCGTTTCGGTGTTCCATAGGCGAACCGTATTGTCATCTGATGCCGAAGCAAGCCTCGTCCCGTTCGGGCTAAAGGACAGCTCGTTGACTTTAGCCGTATGCCCATTCAGCCTGAACTTCGCATCGCCCGTTTGCGCGTGCCGCAGGATGACCGATTCTGATCCCGATGCGAGTTGCCTGCCATCCGAACTAAAGGCGACGCAATGCACAAATCCCGAGTGCCCACCCAATGTGAGGTCGTTATCGCCGTGAGTACTCCAGATCCGGACTGTTCCGTCCCTGCTGCCGGAGACGAGTCGCGTCCCGTCGGGACTAAAGGCGACGCCCCATACCGTTTTGGCGTGTCCATTGAGCGTATTGATCAAGTTGCCTGTTCGAGTGTCCCAGATCTTGATTTCCGTAGAATCACCTGCGGTCGCCAACTGAGTTCCGTCCGGACTGTATGCGACGCAACGAACAATTCGATTGTGTCGACTCACTTGGCCGAGATGTTCCCAGGTCTGCGTATCCCACAGCATGCAAACGCTATACGTGACGGCCGCCAATCGAGTACCATCGGGACTGAACGCCAGTCGTCGCACTTCCGGATAGGGATGGTGGACGACTTTGATTTGCTCCCCGGTTCGTGAGTCCCAGATTCGAATCGTTGTGTCACCACTACTCGTCGAAGCGAGTTGCTTGCCGTCCGGACTGAAGGCGACACCCACCACAGACGCGGTGTGCCCGGAAACCGTGAATATCTCCTCGCCCGACTTCGGGTCCCACACTTTGACGGTTTTATCAACCGATGCCGACGCGATTCGATCTCCGGTGGGACTGAAGGCAAGCCCGTTAATAGCACCTAGATGTCCACTTATCGTATGGATAATGTCACCTGACTTTGCATCCCAAAGCCTGACCTTCGCATCACTCCCAGCCGACGCAATTGAGGAGCCATCCGGGCTAACGGCGAGACCGTCGATGCGTCCTTCATGCCCTTTAAGTGCGCTAAGTTCCTCTCCGGTAGTTGCATCCCATAATAGGATCGTCCCCCCTTTGCCTGCCGAAACCACCCGCTTTCCGTCAGGAGTAAAAGCAACCTCGACCACATCGCTCGTGTGCCCGTAAAATGTAATGTCGCTGCCCTGGAAACGCCGATTGCAATAGTGCCACTCGAAGTTGTCACGGTATTCCTGTGGGATCTGATGCAGCAGCGTTCGAGCCTCCACCGCTCGATCAGCATCGTACCTGGCAACTGCAAGCTGAAACTTCGCGGCCGCTTCGGAATCGCGTGCGCGTTGAGAATCTACCGTTGCTCTTCCTTCCGCGTCGACGGCGTTGGCACGTTCTTCCAACGCTTCTTGCGACTTGCGTTCCGCGAGTAGAGTTTTCTGATTCGCTTGAAACAGTCCGTAAGTCGTGCCGACAATACCAACAAGCAGCGTGATACCAATCGCGATCAGGGCGGCGACCAGCCCGCGATTTCGGTTGGCGAACTTCTGCAATTGATACCATGTTGAAGGTGGCCGCGCGGTCACCGTCTCTCCTGCCAGGTAATTGGACAACTCCTGAGCCAGACCATTCGCCGTCTGGTACCGGCGAGTGCGATCCTTCTCCAAAGCCTTCATCACGACCCAGTCAAGTTCCCCGCGCAGAAGTTGCTGAAGTCTGGCGGGATGCAGCCTTCGCAGGTCGCTGACTGCTGAATTCACCTCGTTGGTTGACGAACTCAAGCGGTTGCTGGGGCGCGGCGGGTCTTCCTCCCGGATGACTTGAAGAACCTTAAGGATTGCGGTTTTTCCAAGGGTTTCTTTATCAACGGGAGTCGAGCCCGTTAGCAGCTCATAAAGCATCACCCCCAGCGAATAGACATCCGTTCGAGTGTCAATATCCTCAGCATCCGGCCCCTTCAGTTCAGCTTGTTCAGGGGACATGTACTGTACAGTGCCGACCACCTTGCCGAACTCCGTCTGCATGGTCATGTCAGATAGCATCACTTTCTGATTAACGGCTTTCGCCAAGCCGAAGTCGATCACTTTGGGGACCGCATCGCCATCAATGACGGTGACGAGCACATTCGACGGCTTTAAATCGCGGTGAATGATCCCCTTTTGGTGAGCATGCTGTACCGCTTTGCAAACAACGACGAACAACTTCAGTCGCTCGTCGACACTCAGCTTGTTGTCATCGCAGTAGCCAGTGATGGGAACTCCCTCAACCAGTTCCATCACAAAGTACGGACGACCTTCATCTGTGGTGCCAGCATCCAGCACACGCGCGATGTTGGGATGATCCATCATCCCGAGAGCTTGTTTCTCGGCGTCGAATCGGGCGAGCACATCCTTCGAGTTCAAATCCGCCTTGATGAGCTTGATGGCCACCCGACGTTTTACCGGCTCATCCTGTTCGGCCAGCCAGACGACACCCATTCCCCCACGACCGATTTCTTCAATTAGTCGAAAGTTGGCCAGGGCGGGGGGCTTGTCCCCCGGTACCGAAGTCCTATCGTTTCCCGGGAACTGTGTTATTGCCGCGCGGGCAAACACGCCAGCGATGACGCTCACCTGTTGCGGGAATCGATGGAAGTAGCCGTCCGGATGCGGTTGATACCCCTGCTGAGTCCGGTGCTCAAGTTCCATGGCCAGCAGTTCTGCCAGCAGTCCATCCCGGGCGCCCTCCGGAGCCTCTGCCAGGAATGCTTCCATGCGCGGTGCGTCCCCGTTCTGCAACTCCCGATCGAAACGGTCACACAACTCGTCAATCGCGGAAAGTTGCTGATCGGTGAGTGACAGGTAGGCGGGATTTTCGAGTGAAGGGTCGTTCATCGGAGTCAAATCAAATTCTGCCATGGTAAACAACTAATGGTCAATCAGCAGTGATCTCCGACAAAAATCGCCTTGGGAAACCACTTCAGATCACAAATGGCTTGACCCTTCTCGGATTCCTGTTCGCTACATTGCCTCACGAAGCGGCTCTCTACACGGCGGGCCTGTCATGGCGCGCCGTCGTGCAGTCCCGCCTCAACCCAGATTCTGCGGATCCGTTCCAGTTTTCGTTCGATGGTTCGCCGAGTGCACTTTAGTTTGTCGGCGACTTCTCCGTTCGTGTCTCCCTGGAACTTAAGCAATACGATCTTCTTCATCGTTTCGTCGGGAAGTGTACTGAGCAACTGAGTACAACTTTCCGAGACTTCCGCCAGGACATCAGGCGTCTTCTGGTTGCTTTCAACAGCGTTGATCCCGGCGTCACCAAATTCAGCAAACCCAGATTCACCCCGTATGTTCCCCCCACCTCGCTTCTGACGATTCAAAAATCGCCGTTGTGCCGAGATTTTCCGGGACGTAATGACGGCCAGCAGGCCCCAAAGAGCGTCGCGATTCTCGGCTTCCATGCAACCATCGGCCAGACCGCGACAGAGGCTATGGAACGCACTGTTCGCGGCGTCATCTTCGTCGTAACGGCGAAGCGTCTGAGCGTCGAGTCTATGCCTCGCGAACTCCCGCAGGCGAGCGGAAATGTGCTGCCAAAGCTGTTCGGCCGCCTGATCATTCCCATCGGAAAGCTGGTCAATCCAGGCTGTAACTGATTGGTTATCCATAGTTCAAATACCGGTGGTGTTTACCGGTGGGTGCCGCCGACGAGCCGGTACAACATGATGCCACACGGACCATACTACACTAAGGTGTCACGAAACGCCCCCCCATTTAGAACCAAAGCCATGCCCAACTTACAAAAATCCGAACGGCTGCCTGTCGGACTTCGGGGGCGGTTGACCATTAGTGATGTGAGGCCCGACCAAAGGCCAGCGTTGCATGTTGAACGCTGATCAACTACATCTGATTCGAAAGTAGATCCTATGAACGAAATCCAGGACGCTCCCGTGGCCGAAGAAAAGAAAATCGAATTCAAAGTTGACTTGAACGAGAAACTCGGTGAATCGATGGGAAATGGCTTTGATGCCATTGGAAAGATTTTCGGAGGCATTATCGGGGCGATCAAAGATGCGGTCGGTCCCGAGCTGATGAAAGCGATCGGAGCGGCGAACTGGCTGAGTCAGGTCGCACAGTGTCTGGAAACGATCTCGAAGAGTCTGTCCACGGATGGCACGGTTCCGGGCGAGCCCAATGGCCAGCTTTCCTTCCTGAAGGACCAACTCGACAAATCGCTGGATGGAACGAAGCTGGAGGCACAGAAGGCGACATTCCAGCAGCACCTGCAGAACAGTCAGCAAGCGTTAGAAAACGCGGACGCCGATCCGCAGGCCGCTGCAAAGATTCTCGCTCATGCCGCTGGCTATTTCAAAGCGGCCGCCACGTCGTTTGTGCCAGTCCAGCCTACGGCGGACTCCGTCGCCGAATAAACGCGTCGTCGTGTTCGCCGGCAGACTCGTCTTTCGCTGCCCTGAGTGTAATACTCCAATAGTGCTTTGTCACACAAGTAAACAGGGGTTGAACGTTCTTTCTATTGAGCCTGAGGCGCTAGCCGATTCCGCGACAGGATCGGCTAGCGCCTCAGGCTCAAGAACCCACGACTAACTCTTTGACAAAGCACTAGTTTGGTAATTGCGTCTCCCTGGTCGCTCTCTCTTTACGACCGACCGTTCGCCGGGCGAGTGCATTGCCTCATCTCTGCCTTTCTTCAGACAAAAAATCGCCTTGCAAGCGGATTTTCCGTCGAATGGTACGGATTGTATCGGCTTTCTGTCGGACTTTGTGGCTGGTTGAACATTAGTTCTATGTACCCGAGTTCGCTTGGGCCTGCGCATACGACTGCACCTTACCGTCCAAAAGCTCTTCGAGATCTCTCCAATGATTCCATCACTACGCAAAATCCTGAATCACATGAGCCATGGCCGCCAACGCCGCAATGAGCGTTTGCAAAGACTACGCGTGAAAGCAAAACGTAGGTCGTTTCTGGAGAAACTAGAAGATCGCCATTTGATGGCTGCGCTTGTAGTGACCAACGGAAATGACTCCGGCGTAGGTTCGCTGCGGGCGGCGATTGAGATTGCTAACAACAACAGAGAAAAAGACACGATCAACTTTGCAGAGGGCGTTACAGAAGTCATGCTGACTTCCAACACGCTTTCCCTCAAGGAATCCGGCTCTAAAAATACGACCACCATCCAGGGGCCGATCAAAATCAGCGGCAAATTTGGAGACATGCAGAAATCGGTTCTGTTTGTCGGTGCGCCCACCAACACCAACACAGAGGGTGTGTTCGCCGAACTCTCAAAGGTCGAAATTACGAAAGGGACTTTTTCAGGAATCAGAAATTTTGGCCATCTGGAAGTTCGGGACAGCGCGTTCCATGAAAACACGGGCGGTCCAGGTCTCCAGTCGACTGGGACTTTAACTGTTATCAATAGCACATTTTCCAATTACGATTCTGGTAATTCTTTTGGTAGTGGACTAGAAATCCGTAGTGGCAACGCCACGATTATCAACAGCACAGTGACAGGTAATAAAATATATGGAATCTATTTCTTAGGGGGTCTTGATTCTAGTCCTCAATCAAGCGAAGCTTGTTTGAGGTTTCTTGACGATTTCATAAAAAAACCTGAAACCTCCTGGTGTTTTTGCGGTTTAACGTAGTAACAACACAAACGTTTTATCGCTAGCACGGAGGATTTCAGGTGAAGAC
>JANPHB010000020.1:0-19902 GCA_031424235.1 Pirellula sp. | reverse complement strand
TCATCGTGATTGCAAGACGATTCTCGTTATGCCTGCTGCTACCAACGCTATTTGCAACAGCTTGCGTCAGAGACGATGCCATCAAGTACCAAACCGATTGGATATTTCCGTTGATTGAGATCGATGGCGAGAAGACAGGTCCTCGCGCAGCCAGTTCGAGTACATCCACCCCCAAAAAATGTTGGTAGTACATTCGTGCCCTCAGGCGATTGCGATTGGTCTCGGTTGTCGGGTAGCGGCTGAGATACTGGAACGTGCTGAGCATCCCTGCGTGCGGGTAGAATCCGGTGGCCGATTCCTGATCTTCCGATCGGTTTCGGCCGACCAGTGCCTTGAGCTTGACGGGGATGTAGTCGAACGGGTCGTCGGGATTGGTAAACTGTTCCTTGACTTCGTCAGAGATCCCATAGCCTCGCGCCGTGTAGGGCGAGACCATAATGTAATCGGCCGTGACGATTTCCGTAAACGGCCGTTCTTTCCGCACGATGTAATCGATCAGCCTCATCGGCTCATCGAGCAGCGCGGCGCGATAGTCGTTCGCCAATTTGTAACCGGCTTGCAGACGCTCCTTTTCATCTGCTATGTGGGTCAGGTCGTGCTTCTGATACCAGAGTCGCGACTTTTCGAAGTGCTCGTAGGAGAGCACGGTCGCGTCCGCGTTTCCGTCGATGCCTTGGGTAAGGAAAATATCGTTGAAGCCTTCCCGCAGCCTTTGGTAAAACGCATCTTCCGCCATCAACTCGTCAAGGATTCCCGGCATGGATTTCAAACCTCCAGCGGCAATGGTATCCAGCTCCCTTTTTGTTGGCAGCCGACCCGCAAGCGACAGAGTGGCCCGCCTCAGCAGTCTGCGATCATCCAGCATCACTACGTCTTGAAAGTAGGGTGGCTCGCTCCGATCAACCATCGGCTCATCTGCGGGAACCGAATGCGGAGCGGTAACGCGCCGCACGAATTCACTGAGAATGCGATAGCCAGTGGAATCAATCTTTAATACCTCCTGTCCCCCATGGTCCTGACCCCCGATCACCTTGGTCAGCAACAGTGACACGCCGTCTGCATCCTCAATAGCCATCCGAACAAATGCATCTCGGTTGCGTTGCATCGTGGCGGATCGGTCGGATTCCGGAGATTGGCTCAAATCCTGGAGAACAAAGTGCGTGTCCTCTGCATCGCCTCCTGGTTTATGGCATTTCAGACATTCGGCCCCTCCCACTTTTGGCCAGACTTCGGCGGCGAAGTACCTGTCAAGCCGCGCGGAGTATGTTGCGGGACAGGGACTTTGCGTTGCAGCATAGGAATGCGTTCCAACAAGCATTGCGTTTGGAACAAGAGCCACAGTGAACAGAATGGATGTCCAGGATAATACCTGTCGAAGGCTCATACGCAGGTATCTCAAAGGAATATCCTTTCGCTTGGATTTTTGCAGCAGTCCATCGGAAACCAATCCAATTCAAAACCGATTCATTTGAATTGCACGAGGAAATCAACCACCACGGGATACGAATCGCTTTTCCAAAAGGCGAGGCGGGCTGTCGAAACGGACGATCAGTATTATGAGGCCGTCTGGACGGAATGCAACGTCCCCGCATGAGAGCACGTGGGGCAAGTGGGCCAACGACGCGGGGCCGAGTGAGGCCAACAGCGCGACCGGTGGTCGCGTTACCGGACTTGGGTGTTACTCTTCAGGATCAGCCACCGCAACGGAGCGCTCATTATTGACTTTGGCGTTTCCACTCCCCGGTGGATCGTTTCCCGCCCCGTCCGATGACAACGTTTCCGTCGGCGACGAAGCTGGGTACATGGTTGGTGACGGGTGCCCGAATTCGACTGTCCATCTCACGAGGGCGAAGCGTTGGTCCAGACACCTTAGCTGGATAACCGATGCTCCGGCGTGTCAAACCGGAGCGACTTGGCACTAGATCAGCGGTTTCCTACATCGCCTCAGTTTTGGGTCGGATTTTGCCGATTCGATTGAGCGATGCCATTTGGAAAAATGCCTCTCCGACAGTTCTGGAAACGCTTCTCCCGCCTCTAAGTCCCCCCTCAAACGTTCGTCCAAAGCAAAAAAACTACCCTGTGGCTTGCGCCACAAGCAGTCTTTAGGAACAGCCTTCAACCGGGCACCGTTGCAATTGGCTCGATTGGGAGGACTGTTCTTAGCTACTCGGTCACTGAATTTTTGTTGGTTCTTTTGTGCATTCTGGATTTTTCAATGACTCGTTGGATTGTCCTTTCAACTCATCTGCCTCTGAAAAATCGAATCGCAAAGGTACTTAATGTGCTGAAACAGCTTTTCCTTTTCAATCGGCTTGGTTGAATAACCATCGCAACCAGCTTGAATACACTTGTTGCGATCACTCTCCATCGCGTGAGCAGTCAGCGCGATAATGGTGCCACGGTAATCTCTTGATCGAAGAAGTGCAGTTGCACCGTACCCGTCAAGTACCGGCATTTGCATGTCCATCAGAATGACGTGAAACGGATTACATTCGTCAAGTGCCTTTATCGCAGCATCAACTGCCAATTGACCGTTCTCGACAACCGTAACATTTGCCCCCGCTTTTTTTAACACAAACGAGATGAGGCGTTGATTGTCTGGGCCATCTTCGGCCAAAAGGATGCGATAGTCCTTCAAAGCATCCGCTGATTGATTCGTCAGTGGTCGCCGTGTCGTCGCAATCTCACCAAACTGGATCTTGCTTGGGTCAGTCAACGCGGTTCCATCTAGGAAGCCAACATCGATAGTCGCTCGAAATTTGGTTCCCTTGCTTGGAATGGATTCGACAATATAAATATCACCGCCCATCATTTCTGCCAACCGTTTGCTAATGGTCAGCCCTAATCCTGTACCTCCAAAATTCCGAGTGGTAGAGCTGTCTGCCTGGGTGAACGGTCTAAACAACCTTAGACGCTGTTCCTGTGTCATTCCAAGACCTGTATCGACAACATCAAACTCCAATTTCTTTTTCTCGCCGTCGACAAACCGGCAAACAATTTTCACGCCGCCAATTTCTGTGAACTTGATTGCATTTCCAACAAGGTTTAACAGAATTTGGCGCAAACGGGTCGGATCCGTCAGAACGCTTTCAGGCATCGGAGTTTCAAAAACGGTTTCGAGCGCAATTCCTTTTCCAATAGACCGAACGCGCATCATTGAAAGCACTGTTTCAATTGCAGCAATTGGGGAATAGCTCACGGATTCGATTTCCAACTTACCTGATTCAATCTTGGATAGGTCGAGAATATCATTGATGATCTCAAGCAAATGGTTGCCATTTCTTTGGATAGTCTGAACGGCATGTATTCGCTTCTCCGGTTCTTCATGAAAATTGCGATCGTCAAGAAGCAAGTCGGTGAAGCCAAGGATCGCTGTCATCGGAGTACGAATTTCGTGGCTCATGTTCGCCAAAAACTCGCTCTTAGCACGGTTGGCGTACTCCGCGTCCGAGCGGGCTTGTTTCAGCTCCGCGTTCTTTAATTGGAGCTGTGCCTCTATTCTCATACGCTCGGTGATGTCGAGAATGACTGCAATAAACACTATTTTGCCGTCCATGACCGAGGTTTCGAGATGCACGGCGACAGGATACTCTGAACCATTCTTACGGCGATGCACCGTCGTAAACTCAATATTGTCTTTTGTTTCTGTGAGCAGCGGTGCAATCAATTCGTTAAAGGACGCCAGTGTATGTCTCGGCTTGAAGTCAAGTGGAGTCATCCCTTGAAGCTCTTCCAATGTGTAGCCGATGTTTTCCATCGCGCCACGATTTACATGCACGAAGTGAAAAGTCGTAGCGTCAAAAATGTAGATTTCGTTGAGCGAGTTCTCAAGAATATCACCGAAAGCACTGGTTCGAAGCAATTGTTTTTTAGCAATTGCCAACTCTTGGGTGGCCAATACGCGTTCCGTGATATCGACGGAGTATTTGACGAGCCTGTAAGGCTTGCCCTTTAGGTCTAGGATCGGGTTGTACGACGCCTGAATCCAAACCCTCGTGCCGTCCTTTCTGATACGCTCAAACTCTTCCGACACATATTCACCTCGTTTGAGGCTATCCCAAAACTCCCGTTCCTGATCACTTCCTTTCTGTTCTTGATCGGTAAAAATTCTATGGTGCTTGCCAATAATTTCATTCAGGGAGTACCCCATCACATTCAGGAATTTGTCGTTAGCGTTGATAATCGTACCATCCAATTCGAACTCGATCACCATTTGCGACTTGCTGAGCGCTGCAATTTGCCCCTCGAATTTAGCGTTGCGGACCTCTTCATCTCGCATTTGTATTGCCATCTTGCGACCAAACCCAACCGATACCATCAAGATGAGGAACGTAAGACCGACGAGGATAGATTCAAAGTGACCAAGCCAATGTGCCTGTGCTGTCTCCGCACTGAATCGAGTCGATTGAATCTCACGTACGGCCTCGCACAAAGACCCGATATGCCCCAACGCTTTTGAAAAACAACGATCCATTTCGGCCATTCGCGAACCAGCGTAGACCAGATCCTTTTTTTCCAATCCACGGAATACAGCTATGGCTTCCTGTTGGATTAGCAATACTTGTGCATCAATATCGTCGAGGTGCTGAATTAAATGGGATAATGCGATCTTATCTTCGTCTTTTTGAAGTTCCCTGCGAGCGGTAGTGATGGCTGCTTGAAACAACAGACCTGCCTCGGAAAGCCTCTGCTGCTCACCGACAACATCACCTGAATCGAATGCATCATTTCCCGGTGCATTGACTGCTCCGGCCAGTTGATTCAGCTTTGAATACTGACTGGAGCGATTCGCCCACATGGCGTCCTCTGCAACTGAGACCGCGTAAATCCCAAGAACCGCGTGAAATAGATAGACGGAGGCCGAAATCGTCAGAACGCAGAAAACCGCAAGAAAGTAGTACATGTGATACCACTTCAGCCACATTGTCTTTGTTGAGTTCTTACGAATTGGCATAGTCACCTACATTCCAAGTGTGTTCCTCCTAAAGCAAAACTCGGTTGAATCGGGCTGATAGAGTTTGCGGTCTATAACGCAGAAGCATATCTTGCGTTTAGGCAATGTGCCGATCTAAAGAACGCAATAAGCAATGCAAAATGATTGCAAGACCCGAAAATTCACGCATTGGAATCGTTATGACCCATACGGTCGGACTCAGTTCCTTCGAAGTTTTCGACGACCAAATGATAAATATGCGTTTTCGCAAGTCTCCGTCACCTATTTGACAAGTTGCATATGGTCGACGATCAGGTTAATCAGCTGATAGCGATCGATCGGTTTCGTCGTATAGCTGTCGCAACCCGCTGACAAACACTTTTCTTGATCGCCATCCATCGCATGGGCTGTTAATGCGATAATTGTTCCTAGATAACCTTTCGCGCGAAGAAGCGATGTGGCTCCGTACCCGTCTAGAACTGGCATTTGCATATCCATCAATATCGTATCAAATGGGTTCCCTGCTTGAACGGCTTCCAAGCACAATTCGAGAGCTTGTTGTCCATTTTCTGCCACAACGACGATTGCTCCCGATTTTCTAAGTACCATTGAGATAAGTCGCTGATTGTCTGGACCATCCTCTGCCAACAAAATACAACACCCAGACAACGGCATTGCCGGTAGTTTTGCGATTGCGGCCGTGTCGCGGTCGCGAAGAACTGGCTGCTGCGAAAACACCTCCACAAGCTCTGCGTCGTTCAATTCCCCAGCCCCAATTGTAGCGCGAAAAACTGAACCTGAGCCAGGGGTTGAAGCGATCACTTCGACGGTTCCGCCCATGATCTCCGCAAGTCGCCGGCAAATAACGAGCCCGAGTCCAGTGCCTCCAAATCTTCGGGTCGTTGATGTATCCGCTTGCGCAAAAGGCTTGAACAGTCTCTCCTGTTGATTCTTGGATAGGCCAACCCCTGTATCGACAATGTCGAACTCCAGCTTGCTGCTATCTCCGCTTACCAAACGCACGACCAGCGTGACGCTCCCCGTTTCGGTGAATTTAACTGCGTTGCCGACCAAGTTCAAAAGAATCTGTCGCAATCGAGTCGGGTCAGAAAAAATCTTTGCGGGTAGGTTGGTTTCGAACGACAACCCCAAAGCAATTCCTTTTGCTTTTGACCGGACGGACATCAAATCGATGACTTCCTTTGCGATTGCGGCCGGAGCAAAGGCAATTGTTTCTAACGCAAGGTTTCCTGATTCGATCTTGGACAAATCTAGGATGTCATCGATGATTGCCAGTAGGTGCTCGCCATTGCGTTGAATGGTCTGAATCGATTGGACACCAAGTTCTGGATCATCTGCGAAATTCTTTGGGTCGAGCAAGAGTTCTGTGTATCCGAGTATCGCGGTCATCGGTGTGCGGATCTCGTGACTCATGTTTGCTAAGAACTCGCTTTTGGCCTGGTTTGCAACTTGTGCAGACTCGCGGGCTCGCTTTAAGGCTTCAATAAAGTGAGTGTGTTCTACGGCGATAGCAGCTACGTCCGCTAACGAGGTTGCAAGCGCCATGTCCTCATTTCTTGCCCCATTCATACCTTCCGACAAAAACTCTAACGTTCCCAAAAGTGTCCTGTCTGACGAATAGATTGGTACCGTCGATGTTGATTTGGAATACCCACCGACACTTTTCTGAAAGTCTGCGAACCTAGAACTTTCGATCCTTAGCTGGGGCATATTGTTGGAATCGAGGATCACAAAAGCATAAGTCGTCTCAAGCTCTTGTGCATCGATTGTGTCCAAGAGGAAATTCAGCACTTCGCTGAGAACTCCGCCGCGCGCAGCACGCTCTGCAACTTGCTGACGAAGCGACAGCAAGATCAATTGAAGTCTGCTTTCGGTTACATCACAGCAAACGCCGATCATTCGTTCCGGATGGCCAGACGAACCAAAGATGACCTGCCTTTCCGCTTTCAGGGTTCGGGTCATCCCGTCTGCTCGAAAAATGCGAAACTCTTCATTAAACGGCACACCGGTACGGAGTGAATTTTCGATCGCCGCTTGGATACGAGGGCGATCCGAGGTATGGATGAGAGATAGCCAACCTTCCAAAGTGGATGCAAAGCTATCTTTGGAAGCTCCATAAAGATTGCAAAGCGTCTCATCGCAAAGGAGACGATTGTTTGGTATGTTCCAGTCCCACACCCCCAGATCTTTGGCTCTCTTGGCTAGCTCAAGCCGTTCGGCAAGGACGCTGAGATCGTCTCGGCTGGTTTGTAACTCACGCGTCCGTTGCGAGACTTTTTCTTCTAATAAGTCGTTTTGAAGTCGCAATTGCGATTCCGCTTTCTTGCGCTCGGCAACTTCCAATCGCAATCGTTCTGTTGCAAGCGTGAGTTCATCGGAATGTTTTTGTAAACTTGTTTCCTGAACCAAGACACCATTTGCCTTACCAACATCGCGTAGCAATTCTAATTGGCTTTTGATGATCTGCTCGACGAGGATCGATAAACTCTCATCGCGAGGCGATTCAGGTGCTTGAAATCCACTGATCTCCCGATTGAGTAGATCGCGAGTCTGAGAATCCAACTTATCGACTTTGGCTTGTGCACCCCAGCGCGAATAGGCAATGTATGCCTGTTGTCGATAACTTTGGGCTAGGATTGGCAGATTGACAGCAATACACATACGCTCTGCGAATTCGTTGGCAAGTGCCACCCATTGAGTAAAGCCACCTGCACCAGCACCTTGAATGGCCTTGTTGAAGAGGCTAATTGCTTCCAAGAATCTGCCGTCCAGCCGAGCAATCTCAGCCTGTGCGAGATGATACTTATGCTCAAAGTTATCTGGGGCATGTTTCGACCAGCAACAAAGCTTTTCGATCGTAAAGGAAATCTCGGACCGCCAGCGAAATTGTGTTGCTGGATCCACCGTATGATACATGGATGTCCGAATAAGTAGATGATTCGTCAGATGCTCCGGCCACGGAAGCAATCCCTGAGTTCCTACCATGTGGATATGTTCATCTGCTTGATCCGCAAGTCGCAAAGCGGCGGGATAGTCACCTAGGACAAGCTGGCAAAACGATTGCATCACGCGATAAATGCAAACAACCTGCTGGTTGTGATTTGCTTCCACTTGTCGACAAAAGTCTTCATCGCTTGGAGAGCCAGAAACATCCTCTCCAGAACATTGCTCGAACACTCGCAATCCGCCATTCAAAAGATCTATGGCCCATTGATTGCGGCGTGAGCGGCTGAACGTCAATGACCTTTTGGTTTCGTCCAAGAGTGCGGACAAAGATGTCCCCTGAAAAAAACGGCAATACATATTGTGGCCGAAAGCATAAGCGGCATACTGCAAATTCCCCGAATGCAAACCGATCTTGTACGCGAGCAAATAATCCTCTGTGCTCTGTTTGAGATGGCCAAACCAATGTCGCACGGAGCTGCCAAGCATCAGTCGGTAAACGGTTCTATCCGAAGAAGCTGTAAACGTATCTGTCATAAGGTGTGATGCGAGATTGCTAAATTCTTTGGCTGTTGAGAAATCGTCCCCCTCCCAGATAAGCAAACCAGCAATGGCGGTATGGCTATATCCGATCTGGGGGATACTGCCGTGGGTCAGGGTCAGGCTGACGACCTTCGGAACGAGAACGCTCCAAAGGCTTTGGTGCGATCGATAGCATGGCGGCCCCATCGCGATCAAGATCTTGGATGCGGCACACCGCTTTGGTTCCGACATCGAGGGAATTGTTTGCAGATCCTCAAAGGATCGATTTCGCACCGCGTTTCGAACCAATTGAAGTTCTCGATCTCTTGCGATTTCGTAGTCGGCTTCGGGGAACGCAATGCCGAGTATCGAGAGTGCTTCGCGTCCCGTGGCGATGGCCTCTGGGTACTTTGCTAGCAGCGTATAGTGAACGATCGACGCCGCCAATATCTCGGCTTTTTCAACAGCCGATTCTGTCCGATTCATTGCGTATCGAACTAAGTCTAGCGCGGATTGATGTTGCCCTTCCAGGAATTCGCTTTCTGCAAGTTCTCTCAGAAGTTGGATTGCCAGTTGAGGCTTACGTTTCCAGATCTCCTCTGAAAATCGAGCATCCTCTAGTCGTTGGTTTGCAATGCGCAAGAATTGAAGTTCGGATTTGTAAGCGGACGAATCGCGAGCTTTCCTTGCGGCAGCCAAATTGAGCTCCATCGCCTCGCCCGCTTCCTCAAAACCCGCAATCAAGTCCGCGCCGCAGTTCAAGTGCTCGACAACTTCAAACAGCCGATCGGAAAGGCTCTGCCGATCCAACCTATCAATCAGCAATCTAGCTATGTTTTGTCGAACGATAGGTCGATTTACCTCTTCGATCAGAGCATAGGCAGCTTGCTGAACTCTGTCGTGTACGAACTTCCATTGCCTTGGTACAGTTTTAATGGTTGATTCAAAGGAGGATTGCGAGGCGTCGTCAACGACGACAAACTGAGAACATGGATTAGAGGCCAAAATCGCCGTACAGTTTTCAATGCTCAAATCGCTAATCAGAGAGAGGGTTTCAGTGTCGAAACCGTTCCCAAGGCAGGACGAAAGCGAGAGAACTTCTTTGGTCGTCCGGTCTAGATTGGCAAGTCTCAATCGGTACCAATCGACAACATTGACGGGCTCGTTACTCACGCTCCGTACACCATCTAGACGCCAGCAATTCTCTTGATCCCGCCACGTGAGAATCTCGGATTCGACCAAAAACTCTAGAAATGTCTGTGTGAAGAACGGATTGCCAGACGTCCTCTCCAAAATCAGTTCGACGAGTTCCGAGAGCTGGTCGATTGGTCCGTTTAATTTGTCGGATAGGAGGCGGGACAAATCACCGTTGGAAAGGTTGGACAGCTCAATACGTTCGATCCGTCCATTCCTGTCCTCGAGCGCCGCAAGTTTGATCAAGAATGGATTCGCGTTGACAGTTTCGTTGTTTCGATAAGCGGCAATGACGAGCAGGTATCGGAGCGGATTGGGCCCAAGCAGGGTCTCAAGCAAATCGAGCGAAGCGGTATCTGCCCATTGCCAATCGTCGAGGAATAGAACAACAGGATGCTCCGGTTTGCAAATCGCTGCAAAGAAAGCGCGAATCACACCTGCAAACCGATGCTTTGCTTCCAGAGGGGCGATTTTTGGAATGGGGGGCTGTGGGCCAATGATGGTTTCAAAGGCTGGCGATAAATCGATGAGCAGTTGCGCATGATCGCCGACCGATTCGAGCAGGATCGACCTCCACTTTTCTCGACGGATCGGCTCTTCGTTTTGGATCGCCTGGCAAAACTGAGATAACGATTGGCGAAAAGCAGCAAATGGCAGATTCACACTGTATTGGTTGAATTTGCCCTCAAGAAAAAACCCATTCGAGGACGTTACTGGACCTCGAACAACTCGTGCGAGAGACGTTTTGCCAACTCCAGATGGGCCAGGCAAAAGCAACGATTCACCATTGCCACAACAAACCGATCGAAAGCAGGAGAGGATTTTAGCAATCGCGGATTCGCGACCGTACAACCTTGGCGTTGCATTTGGTACTGTTATCACTTCCACAAATCTTCTTTCTAACTCAAGTTGCTAATGCGGACACACCAAATGCAAGTATTGATTGCTGTACCGGATAGTTTATGGGCGCTAGTTACCTTTACTGACCACCCGTGTCGCAAATATATTGAATCTAATATGGTCACAGTAATGCAATTTCCCGCAGAACTACATTTATCCGATTGCATTGAACGGAACTATTTCAATCCGGCAACTTTTACCCAGTCAGATCGATTTGCGATTTATTAAGCCCTATGGAAACCATTTTGCACTTCAAATTGCAACGAAAATCCCGTTGACGAGAATTGTATTGCTTCTAGCGACATTGACGCCGCAACTGCGTTTTGCACGTTTCCGGCTGAAGATCGATCTCTAAAAGAAGCTACAACTCGCTCCGGTCACCCAAACGTCACCCAAACCGGAGCGAGTTCGAGTTTGGTTTGTATGCTCTGCTTCACCTTCCGGATAGCATCGACCCTAACAGGGAAGTTGATTCCTTCTTCTATGGCAAAGACACCGTGAAAGGCTCTTCAGGAGTGAAAATGTGCCATGATCAATTGTACTGCGGTAGAAATTCACCGAGGCGGCATGCCGGCCATGAAGAAGTTTCAGTTGGAACGACCGATGCGATCGTTCTTGATTCGGCTCGAACCGTTGTTTATCTCGGTGCCATTGATGATCAGTACGTATTCGACAATAGTACTAACAATCCCGCCAATCCAGATGCAACAAAGACGGTGCGCTGGGGACCGCGTTCTCAACAAAGATGACCAGTGGCAGAAAAAATGAAACGACTTAGGGGTAAATTCCGACAATCAGTTGCGATTCTAGTGCCCTTGCTGTATTGCATGCTGCCCTTGGCCGATGTTCACTCACAGGTGCCAGGTGAGCGACCACCCGCCGAAATAGTAAAGCTTGCGAAGACTGCGTTGGAAGAAGGACGAAGAGCGCTCGAAGCCGAAGACGCCGTGGCCGTGAGGACCGCTGTGACGAAGGCAATTTCGGTGCTAGGGCCGTGGGCCGGTAACCCTGAAACTGCTACCCGTTACTATCCGCCAATCGTGACCGCGCCGTTCGATGCGGCAAAGGCGCAGGAGTGGTGGCTGCGTGAAATGGAGCGAGGACAACGCGGGCTGCCATGGGTAAAAAATCCGACTGGAGATCCACGCATGATGCTGGCAGGTCTGCGAGAAGCGGCCTTCCCACTCGATGTACTAGCTCGCACGGCCTTGCTCTTTCCTGAAAGACGCGACGAACTTACGAAACAAGTCCGCGCAGGTGCAGACTGGCTCATCAAATTACAACATCCCAGCGGCGTGTTTCCATTTCCCGTTGGACCAGGACTGAATCCCCGAGATAAAGTTGGCCAGATCGTCGCGAGAGCGATCAGGGATCAGCCTAAGATTGTCGTAAATGACTGGATTTCGGAGGACTTTAGCGATGGCGGTTTACAGTTTGACAACGGTTTGTGCGGCCGAGCGCTCGTCAGTGCTTGGGTTTTAACTCGCGATGAACGGTATCTTGCAGCAGCGAGGAAAGCAGGCGATTGGGCGATCACTCGGCCGCTGGTCTCGAACTGGAACTACAACGCATTCAGCGTTGGATTGCTCGCGAGCTTGGCGGAAGTCACTGGCGACGCAGTCAAGGAAAAGTATCTCGCCGCCGCCGTGAAGAAAGCCGAAGTCGGAGTGCTGCCCGGTCAGATGCCCGGGGGGCGCTGGTTTGACGCCCATAATGCCTGTGCCGTGTATCACAACATCCTGATGCGTGAGTTGCTCGAATTGCTGCACGTCCTACCGGCCGATCATGCATTTCGACCCGCACTGCTCGACGCGGTGAAACGAGGTTTGAATCAAGCGGCGGAAGAAACACTTGCTCACGGATTCACAGGCACTTGGACGGACAACTTCGCGCGCGGTTTGCTATGGATCGGTGAAAACAAAGCGTGGCGCGACGCACTGAACGTGAACCTCAATGCTAGCGGAAAGGACGGAGCTCCGACTCCCGGCTTCGCAATCCTGCCTGTGCTCGAAGGCATCCTGAAGCAGGAACCCAAGCTATGAGAACTCTTCGTCGTGCAACTGCAGTCATCGGCATCGTTCTTGTTGTCCTCTTCGTTTCATTCGCTGTTACGTGGGTGACACGCGCCCAAGCGGACGCCGCGTTCATCGCTGCGGCGAATTTGCAGACCGTGACGCTGGCGGTGGACGGAATTGAACGGCGGGCGGCGGGCTTCATCGTTGTCTTCCCCGAGGCGACGCGTCCCGACATGGCTCAGCCGCCGAAGTTTGGCCGAAACAATCCCGCCTGGAACGACGGTAGCAGCATCGAAGGCATCACCTTCGCTGAATTCCACCAATGCCCCTGAGTTGCGACCGGATTCCCATCACAAACGCGGACTCGACCGCATTCCATTCGACGATCGCTGTCCTAGCTAGGTTGTTTTTCAGGATAGTACGTGGGATTGCTGAACAGACGGAGTGTGGGAATTGTGAATTGCGGGCGACAAGTTCAGTTTAACGTAGATCGTTGCGATCTGTTGGATGAGAGATGGGCGGTCAATGGGTTTAGTTGCGTAATCGTCGCACCCTGCACTAATGCATTTGGCTCGATCGCCATCCATCGCATGAGCAGTCAAGGCGATGATGTGCCCGCCATAGCCCTTAGATCGCAATATAGCTGTAGCGCCATATCCATCCAGAACGGGCATCTGCATGTCCATGAGAACGACATGGAATGGGTCGCCAGCAATTGAGGCATCTAGGGCGGATTCTACGGCCAATTGGCCGTTCTCTGCGATCGTGACTTTCGCACCAGCCTTCTTAAGAACGAACGAAATCAGGTTTTGATTGTCGGGGCCATCCTCGGCCAGTAAGATGCTGCACCCCGCTAAAACGGATTGTGGTGATGTCGTTTGAACTGCATTGGTTTCAGCGTTAACACCTGCATTGCGGTAGCTGGAGACTTGATTCGGGTCAATCAACTTGGAAGACTCAAGAACGCATACATTTATATAGGCGCGGAATCGAGTACCTTGTCCCGCACAGGATTCAACGATGAAAACATCCCCTCCCATCAACTTGGCCAGTCGTTTGCTGATCGTTAGGCCAAGTCCGGTACCGCCGAATTGACGTGTGGTCGAGTTGTCCGCCTGTGTAAACGGCTTGAACAATCTATTTTGTTGTTCTGGAGTCATGCCGAGCCCTGTATCCACCACATCGAATTCAAGTCTCGGACGTTCGCCACTAACGTACCGCGCGACAATCCGAACACCACCGAGTTCTGTGAACTTAATCGCGTTGCTCACCAGATTCAAAAGGATTTGCCGAACCCGAATTGGATCGGTAACCACGCTCGAAGGAATGGCCGATTCAAATTCGCAGCCCAATGCGATCCCTTTGGCTGAGGACCGAACGCGCATTAGCGACAGGACTTCCTCAATGATTTGAAAGGGTGAATACGGGATGGCTTCAATCTCGATCTTTCCCGATTCGATTTTTGAAAGATCTAAAATATCGTCGATGATCGAAAGTAAGTGAGAGCCGTTACGCTGAATCGTTTGGATCGACGAAATCCGCTTCTCGGGTTCTTCGTGGAAGCTCCTCTCGTCCAAAAGAAGGTCCGTAAAACCCAGGATAGCCGTCATCGGTGTGCGAATTTCATGGCTCATATTTGCAAGAAACTCACTTTTCGATCGACTGGCAGCTTCGGCCAGCTCCCTACCTTCGAGAATACTTTTTTCAAACCGCTTGCGGTCCGAAATATCCCTTCCCTCAGGGATCACCCACAAAAGTTTACCGTCGTCGTCGAAAACTGGGCGCATCGAGAATTCGATTGGGACCACCTCGCCGTTTTGGTGTGGGTGTTCTGCCTCCATGAAGACGGAATTGCCTAACTTGACTTGCTCAAAGGCGTCTTTGAGTTTGGCTTGAAGGTCTCCCGAATGTGACCACCATACTGTTTCCCAGAAAGGAACCCCCCGCACTTTATCAATTGTTGTTGATCCAAAGTCGAGTGCCGTTTTGTTGGCTTCGACTACGTTGCCCTCAGGGTCAAGGATACCAGCTAAATGAAATGCGCTGTCGAACATGGCCCGCATTTTCTTTTGGTGTACATGTAACTCGTGAGTACTTTGCCGAAGGTCGCAGGTCATCGCATTCGCAAGTTTGATTGATTTTTGTTGAGTAGCGCCAAAGCTCCAAAGGATTGTGGCGAATGTGGCGCCTATGAGAAAAACTCCGGATGCGACAAGCAGGGGCAGATACCCTGACGACAGCGCATTGGCTGTCTTGGACTCGATACTTGCCGCACACTCACGCGATCGTTCGATGAGCGATTTTACCGAGGTCTGGTGTTCCGAGAATGCTGCTAAGAGTGGGCCGTTTACAATCTCTTGTGCACGAGTGTAGTCATCGCTTCGAACGTAGGGAATTAGCTGTTCATTCACGATCGTATAGAACTTCCTCGCAGGTTCAAAGCTAAGAGAGACTGCTAAATCCTTGATCGGCCCAGGCGATAGATGATTTTGCCAGTAGTCATGTCTCTCATCGTATTCCTTCGACAAAAGTTGAAATTGCTCCACCAGCAATTCTCGGTCTGGTGCTCGCTGCGGACTCGCTAATTGAAAAGTCGTTAGATAGCTCTCAACGATGTATTCAGGGGGCGGTAGAAAATCGGCGATGATGTCTTTTTGCTCAATGATTTCCGAGTAAAGGGGCCCATTGACTTTCGTCTCTTCGATAGTGTTGTAAAACAGATAACCTATCACAGCGAAACCAAGCAATAAAATCGCAAGCATCGCATAGATGGATCGGGATGACGAGTGGGACATCACGTCAAAGTGACGTTCGGCGTTGGAAGAAGAATCCTGGGAATAGCTGTTCGCAATCAAGGACTTATTCGATGCGTTTTTCAACTCGCTCCAAATTCGCCAAAGAATAAGGGGAGATGCTACTGCGGACAACAATGAGGCATCTAAGATTGAGGCTGTAAACCAATGGCTTACGTTGTTCACGAATTGCAGTACGGCCACAACGCCCATTTCCGTCAAGACAACAATTGCAAAAATCTCAAGCGCAAGTTTGGGTGCGCGAAACGCTTGAAGTTTTTCGTGGCTAGGCATCTTTTGGCAATTTTCGAAAGTGAAGTGTATAGCTTCATGACAATCACCTCACTGAACCGTCTCACGAGACTTGAGGAATCCGTCGAACTATAGAATTCGAAAAAAATCTGGTTCATTCAAACTGCATGAATGCACGAATTGCATCCTCTGCACTTACAATCGAACGATAAGTAGCGCTACGTGAATCGATTCTTCGGCTATTTTCGATTAGGAAGGGGTTTCGCGTAAAGCTATTTAGGCAGTCCTCGATAAGGCCCCGTATCCTAATTTTTCAGTCATGAGCGGGTTCTTTTCCAAAGCAGTCCTCAACGTAGGTCGAAAAGCCACGAGGGCGGCGTGGATGTGACGCATGCTCGGCTAAGCCATTGGGCATGCCAAGTGAGCAAGCGACAAGCAACTCGAATCCATCGAAGTCAACTTCTGCGTCTCCCGCTTCCGATACGGTCGAATTGGACCAGAAATTTGTCGCTTGACATCGAAACTCGGCGAGGCGCTTCTGGCGGCAGTCGACTGGCACGGCCACCGCATTCGATTCACCTCGCGGACGTTTTCGATGCCGTCATGGCTCCCGATGCATCAATGATCAATTTTGGCTCGAAGGAGAACAGCAAATGCCAAGTCGGTCAGCATATTGAGGAGGTTTTGCGAGAAGTCGTCGCGGAGTCGGAACAAGTCTTCCGGAAAAACTTCGCCAGACCTCAATCGCCGAATTTTCCAAGAAAGTCCTCGTTCGATTGAATAAGGAGGGCAAGTGTAAACCTCCCTAACCGAACTCAATCTGCACAATCCCTATGACCATTCGATGAAGTGAGTACCACCAAGTGGGAGCAAGGTACGTTTTCGTTCTGCTCCACTTATCACCCTGCTTTCTTTTCGTGTGTTTCGTGTCGTTCGTGGTTACCAAACTCAAAGGACAATTCTCTCATACTCCAGTTTTGGGAAATGTCCGAAGTTAACGAGTAGGCCAAGACGGTACCCCGTGGCCTTGAGATAGTTATGAACCTGAGCGCGGTGAGCATCGGTGAGCTCCTTAGCGGCTTTTATCTCCATAACGATCTTGTCGTACAAAATGAAATCAGGGATGTATTTGCTAGACAACAGGCGTCCTTTATAACTCAACTGCAATTCCGCTTGTGATTTGAAGTCAAGGGACTGAAGTGTCAGCTCGATTTCAAGGCACTCCTGATAGACCGGTTCCAGGAACCCGCAACCCATTTCCTTGTAAACTTCAAAACAAGCGCCAATGATTCGATAGCTTTCCTCCTTAAAGATGATCTCTGACATTCGAATTTGCTCCACGTGTGTTGAGTAAAGTTGGTGTTCCGTCCAGTCGAAAAACGGTTAACCACGAAAGACTCGAACTACACGAAAAACAAAACCTGTAAGATCATGCGGTAAAGTGGGTACCGTCAAGTGGGAGCCAATTGGCAATGTACGTTTTCTGTTCTGCTCCACTCACCATCTTGTTTTCTTTTCGTGTGTTTCGTGTCTTTCGTGGTTACTTAACTCGTGGTTACTTCACTCGCGGCATCCAGCTCCCGTCGAAGAAATCCGCTGCAATGACTTTGCCTGCGGATTCTGTTGTCGGAGGATCAGTGATATCAAGTAATGCCCAATCGGGTAGCTTTGGGTTCTGCAACGAGTTGGTCTTGTCATGGACTTCTCGGAAAGTCAACCCAGAGTTGACGATCATGTATCGGTCCGAGTTCATTGGATTCGGGTAGCAGAAAACGGGTACGCTGCTGGAAACCGGGGCTTCCTTACCAACGAGCTTCAGAACAGACGCGTCCCATGTCAAAATATTAGCGACACTCTTGCTCGCCAAAAGCCTTCGCATGAGCGAATTCGTATTGGGCGTCCCCCAAAGGACGAGGTGGTAGTTTTGGATGTCCTTGTCCGAAACCTCGTTGGCTTTTCGAACAATCGCATCGCCGCGCATAAGGGATCGCCATCGAATGAGAAAGTGTTCGGCTTCGATGCGTGCCCATTTGTCGCATGCCGTTCCGTCAGGTTTGCCATCTGGTAAGACAACGATAAACGGTGATTTAAAGCCATCATCGATTGGGCCTTGGAGCATCGGCTTTTTGGTGAGGAGATCGGATGCCACCGACTTCGAATGGTTCCAAGTCCACTCTACTACTTTGCCCGACTTGCTACTGGCATCTTTCGAAAGGGACACAGGCTCCCCGTCGACTTGGACGGTTGGCATCTTGGGCTGTTTTGGCAGACGTATTCGTAAGCTCGACACATTCTTTGTGGTGACAGCGATGTTGTTCGTATCCGTATCCCAGATGGCTTCCGCCCGCGTGTCCTCCCACGGGTCTTTCATGCCGACAATTTGCAGCCAATGCATTTGACTATAGGCCAGGGAACGGGTTTGGAGCACGACTTTCTTTGGCAAAAGGTCACGCCCAGAAGCGACAGCTTTTTCGATTCGGGACTGCACGTCTTTGATCACTTCCGGATGATACTTGTGTCCCATGCCTGGTCCGATGAGATGGGGTGGATGCAGTCCTTCTTTGTCGAAAACTTCGGTCATGTACTCGGCGGAATCGCGTTGCGGGTCGACTTCGCCTGAGTAACATACCAGCGGGACATTTAGGAAATTGCGAGCGTAGTTTGGGACATCGTAGACTCCCCAGAGCTTTTGCTCATACCAAGGCGGCATCTTGTTCTCGGTAAGTTTCTGATAGCGTTTGACATCGACGAACCCGGCGCCGGTATGGACGCAAGCCCACTGGTCGGCGAAATGGGCACCGATATGCCATGCGCCAGCTCCACCCATACTGAAACCGGCCAGCGCGATGCGATTGGTATCGATATTGAAACGCTGGATAGCATCGTCTCTCGCTTCGAACACATCCGTCTCACCTGCACTTTTCCAACCATTGCAGTAGCGACCAAAGGGGTGGATGACGATAGTTCCGCTCGGTTGGAACTGGCCAGGTTTCTTGGCATTGAGCCGGCTGAAAACAAAATGCAAATCAGTGTCGGTATCTCCGCGACCGTGCAACCAGATCCACATTGGGATGCTTGATCTCTCTTTCCCAAAACTGAGCCCCTCGGGAATCTCAACGCCATAGGGTTGTGGCGAGTTATCGATCTTGGAGTAAAAACCGAGGACCTTTTGGCCGCTACCGTTCATCCATGGGGTCTCGCCCTTTTTAAGGGATCCGATTCGTTTTTCGGCTTCATCGAGCAGGGCCGACGCCTTCTTGAAATCATCGTCGGGTTTTTTGCCGTACCATTCATGAAACTCGATTGCGTAGCGGACCGCCTTCAGAAAAATCTCTGCATCTGCGGCGCAGGCGTGTTGGTTCACTTTCTCGAAATCCGTTGTTAGCTTCGCGAGCCTTCCTTTGAGTTGCGCAACTTGGTCTTCGCTTAGTTCTCCCGTTGGCTTGGGTGGGAGCGAGCCGCGAAACGATGCGGTCGCGCCGTCGGGTTGAAGTTGCGATTGGGCGAAAGCAGATAAAAGGACAAGAATGAAAAAGGTTTTCATGGGTGCTCTTGGAGAGGTGAGATTTCTTGGAATTTCAATTCTAGTCTAACATATTGGCATTTACGCTAGGCCGCGACAGGGATGGAGCCGACGAAGCCAGCAACCCAAGTCCACCAGCCAAAGACCCAGAGCATCGTAATCCCCGCCGAAAGGAAAAACATCCCAATTAGTAAGGCTGAAATGTGAGGCCAACACAATCCTGGCTCAAGCAAAGCAACATCGGGATCGTGAGGAGAAAGATACACTTGGACAAGGCTGTCCTCCAAGTATTTTTGTACGATGGCCTCTGCGATGGCTTTGCGGCCATCATTGATATCGGCGAGCCCAAGCCTGTTGCTCGATTTGAGCTTACCGTCCACGATGAATTGGTATCGGATCTCGGCACTATAAGACTCCGTAGATTCTTCGTCAGCCTCCCTTTTTTTGACGAACGATGCCACCACCTTGCCCTCGGTTTTTTGCCAAAGATGACTTCGATGAGCACGTTTCAACTCTCGAAGTCCATCGTAAACCATTCCGCCCCCGACAAGGACAAAAGGCCATGGGAAGATAGTGGAAAAAAACCAAGGGATCTCGGATCTAATCATGTGTTGGAAATCTCAAGCGTCATCTATTTGGGCAAGCATTCAAAACGAGAGCCAATTAGACCTTAAACAAGCGAACGCTTGTTTGTCGGAGCCCCATTTTTGCAGCGCAGCGGTGACCGAGCCAGCGGGGCTGGTTTGATTTTTCTATTTTAGGCTGCTTCATCTTTTTTCGGTTTCTAACTTGGTTTGGCGTTGCGGT
>JANPHB010000019.1:0-10799 GCA_031424235.1 Pirellula sp. | reverse complement strand
CTGGTCTTCACCTGAAATCCTCCGTGCTAGCGATAAAACGTTTGTGTTGTTACTACGTTAAACCGCAAAAACACCAGGAGGTTTCAGGTTTTTTTATGAAATCGTCAAGAAACCTCAAACAAGCTTCGCTTGATTGAGGATTAATCTTGATCGAATACATTCCAAAAGGAGTATTCCGCTTTGGACAAGACGATTTCGTCTTTGAAAAAGACAAGAAAATTGTGCAGGGACAAACCAAACGCTTTCAAGCCGGACTTGGTGCGAACCTCGTTACGCGTTCGTTGATCGACCAGGATGCCATGTTGTTTCGCGATGAAGATCGAAAGAAGACGATTGGCATTGGGATGGTCGCGGAAGCCAAGGAGACCGAGAACTCAATCGTTCGGATCGAAACCTTGTCCGATCTTTCTTGGGCCCGAACAGCGGACAAGGAGCTTGAGGGAAAAGGCTGGCGAATGCGGTGGTTTGCGTCGAACGGGCTCGATCATGCCTTTGAACTGAAGCAAACCAAGAAGGAAAGTGTTGGCTCGAAGTCGCTCGTTGCGATTGTCCAAAACTCATCGAGCGAGACGCCTCAAATCAGTTTAGTGCGAGAGCGAGCGGGGCTCCCGCAATTTGCAATGGATGCGTTGCTCACTTCAAAAACCACCGACGAATCGAACGACGTTTACCTCGAATTTGTTGACGGTGGAACCCAAAAAAACTACTGCGTGAAGTCCCTGTCGCAGGAGTATCTGTAAAAGGCCGCAAAGGCTCTGCACCACCCCGGCTGGAATTTGGCGACAACAACCGAATTTATCTAGTCTTCGAGAATCGTATCGCTCTGTGTGAATTGATTTTTGACATCAATGATGGACTTTAACGGCCCTCCACATTCCCATGCACGATAAACCTACAACGACCGAAACCGTCTCACGGATTGAGAACCCAGCCATTGAGGGCAGGTATCGTGATTTGCATATCGTGGCCAAAGGTACGTCGGGCACCGTCTGGTCTGCATTTGATGTCCATCTGAATCGCAAGGTTGCAATCAAACAGATTGCGATTGAATCCAGCAATAAGAATCGAATTATTGCAGAAGTTCGACTGATGGGGCTCTTGAATCATCCGGGAATTCTGCGACTGTTAGACGTGCTGCAAGATCGAAAATACGTCTATATCACGCAGCCTTTCTGCGGTCGTGGCTCGCTCGAAAGCTGGGTTCAGCAACCGGAGGCGACCCTACAGGCCCGAGTCAAAGCCTTCTTGCTCGTATTGCAGGGCGTTCGTTATCTGCACGCCCACAACTGGGTACATGGCGATATCAAACCAGCTAACATCCTGATCGACGAACGGCTACAACCTTATCTTTCCGATTTCGGAAACGCTTTTAATTTGGCACGAGCCTCAAGAGCACCTGCGGCCGAATTAGGCTGGACAGGTACTGCCGGGTACATGGCACCAGAGCTGCTCCGACAGGAATCGACGCCCTCGATTGCCAGCGATGTTTTTGCACTCGGAGTAACGCTCTACGAATTGCTGGCTGGCAAGCGTGCGTTTGCGACAGATGTCAACGAAGCCATCCAACAATCGCTACACTCAAAAGTTCCGAAACTAACAGGTGTCGCACTTGCATCGCTAGCGGATTGGAATGCCATTATCCAAAAGGCAACTGCCCCAGCCTCGTCAGATCGTTATGCTTCGGTGGAGAATTTTGGCGAGGACATTCGGCGACTTTTGCAGCGACTACCGTTGCAGGCTCAGCGAAGTAGTCGTTTAATTCAGGCAAAAAAGTGGTTGCAACGCGAACCGATTACTGCGGGCCTTATTGCAGTCACATTTCTGATAGCAGTCCTTGGATTGTCGGCGACGTTCACAGCATGGCGAACCGCTGCAACTCACTTAGCCAATGTAAAAGCGGAACAAAGGAACTTCGAAGAGACGGCGGCCGAGGTTCAAGAAGACCAGGAGAGACTCTCCGCTCTCATCGAGGAAGCTCGAATCGCCACGGAAGAAGCAGAATCGCAAGAGCGATTTGCTACGGAGGCTACACAAAAAATCCAAGCCCTCGACGCAGAATCCAAAGTTGCAGTCCAAAAAGGGCTAGAACTCGCTTCGACTTTCGAAAAAACCTCTTATAAGTCTATCGACCGTTGGAAGGCCGCTTTAACCGAAGCGTCCAACCTAAAGCCTGACGAACAAACCGCCGCATCGCGAAAACAAATGGCTGAAGCACAGATGGCCCTTCAAAAGGCTATCGAAACGAGCGGCAAACTAAAACGCCCTATCAGCACTTTGCCTGATGACTTCGATCTAAAAACCAAGTTTCTCTTGCGAATCGCTGAGGAAATTCGTCGCAGCAAAAGAGTTGCTATCGGAAGGCTGATGGTTGGCGATCAAAACTTGGAACAAATTGCCTTTCAGTCTCCCTTGTTGACGGGTGGCTATTTCGTGACGGACTGGCTTGACGAACTACGGCCTATTGCCTTTTACCGCGGAACTCGGGTGCAGCATGATGTCAAATGCGAAGAACCGAATAGCCTGCTGATCGATCTGGGGGAAATTCGCTTCCCGTCTACGATTTCGAGTGAAAGTCAAACGGCTTACGAATTGCTCCTGCAAGACGCGCGGCGGAAACCATTAAGCAATCTTCAAGTAGACATTCAATACGGCGTTAAAACAAACACTCAGTTTGGTGCAAATCCGTTACTCATTTCTCAGATTTTTGTATCAAGCCAACAAGGAACTGTATCGTTGCCTTCACAGATCAAGGGCACGATTCTTATGCGAGCAGATGGTTTACAGACCACAAAACTGGATATGGAGCTACTTAGCAGAACCAAAAATCCCCTTCCCATTCATCTCGTCACGCCAGAATTCAATAAGCTTCTTTTCGAACAAATGGAATCTTCGCTTGCCCGCAAAATAGGCGGAGTATTTGAAGTAGATGGTTTCGAATACAACGTGACAATCAACGATGTACAAGAGTTGGCGGGAATTGCGACGACCAAGGCGGATTGGAAGTTGAAGACCCGACTTTCGAGCCTTGCGATGCAGATGGGTGACACGTCGATTGCGGCCGACATGCTCCAGGTTGAGAACAGACCGGACCCAGTTCAGCGAACCATCTTTATTGAATGCTTCGGCGATCTTCCCGGCGATCTGGTGCGTATTGCAGATGTAGTCAAAGACTCGACAGATGCGTCTCTCCGATCAAGGTTAAGCTTAGCCGTTGGCAGCACCTTCTCGCGGGATACGGAAATTTGCAAAGCGTGGCAAGCCGTGTTCAGCAAGTGGATGGCTGAGTCTCAATACTTGGGCGCGCCCAGTGCTTCGAGATGGGCCATGAAAGCGTGGGATCTTCCGGAGACGTCTAGTTCGACAAAATGGGTCCCTGAGTCCAAACTGAAACAAATTGCTACGGGAATTGAATTGATTCGAGTTCCTGCGGGCGAAGGGGAGTTAGGAAAAGATAAACAAATCCAAAAGTTTCAAGAGTTTTGGCTAGGAAACAAAGAGGTCACGTGGAAGCAATTTCAGCAGATGATCCAGGACCCGGAATTCCAAGAATACCGAAAGAAACTCGCCACGAGAGAGCCACCGTTGCCGCCATTACCCGAATTGGTCGATGACTCCAAACTGGATTTGCCTGCCTCCGTAAACTGGGACTGCGCTATGGAGTTCTGCAATTGGCTCAGCCGCAAAGACGGCCTGTCTGAATGCTACGAACGAACCGGCGAACTCCACACGGTGGCAAAACCAATGGTGGGAAAGCCAAAGGACATCCAATACGAAATTTGGAGACATACTCTCTCCGGAAAAGGCTATCGACTAGCACATACCTATGCGTGGGAATACGCTTGCAGAGCGGGTACAAAAACAAAGTTTTCCTTCGGCAATCCGACAGAACTACTTGACCGATACTGTGTGTTCGGTCGCCAGAACCAGGATTCCTCTGCAGTACCTGGGTCAAAACTGTGCAACGGTTGGGGCTTCTTCGATATGCATGGCAATGATTGGGAATGGTCGGAAATTGGCAATTGGAAATTCGAAGGCAAGCGAGGCGGCGGCGGACGCTCCGCAGCAACTGAGTGTAGTAGTTCCGATTACACTGGGCTAGCTTATTCTCTCGATGAACTGGCGAGTATTCGAATCGCTTGGGTGGAATCCGGTGAAAGTGAATGGATTAGGACCGAGGCAGAGTCGAAAGTAAACTCCATTCCTGCGGACCAAGCTAACCACCTAAAGGCAATCAATGGCGAGGAAATAGGAACCGAGGGGGAAGCCTTCCTTTGGTACTTGAAAGACTTTGATGATCGCAAGCTGAGCGGCGAGCAAATCTCGCGAGGCCTGTTCACAACAGATGTCGCCGAGCATCTTGTCGGTGATTCCGCACTCAAAGTCGTCATTCAACCCTACCGCGGGTTTCGAGTCGGACTCCTCTATCCAAAAGTGAAATCCGCTCGCTGGAAGGTAGAGAAACAAACGAAGTTGATTTTTCTAACGAAAGCAATTACACCGGACAGGTCAGGTTGGCAGGGGGGGCCATTCATAACGCTGTACGGAGTTGATGGACAACCCTACTTCCTCGAACCGAAAGCAGGCGTGAATGTGTGGAAAGTGGCACGTCCAATCCAAGGAAGTAACGGCTGGCTACGTTTTGAAATACCATTGTCCGGAGATAATTCTTGGCAAGCAGCAGGTAGTTTTCCGACACTTGTGGACCGACTGTGCGTGGCCTTTGATTCATGGGGCTATCCGACTCTGCAGATTTGGCTAGATGGCTTGTCGTTCGAAACCGTAGAACCAATCAACGTGAAAACGAAAGATTCTGCCGCAGCATCAGTCCCATGACATCGCTTGCTTTTTCTTGCGAATTCTGAGCCTGTATCATTCCGACTGAGGACAAGGCAAAATCAACGACTCGAACGAAAGCCAAATAGCGCTTACTTTATAATTTGCGCGAGCCCCAAATGGCCTCGGAGGCCGTCTCAATTTCTTTTTGGAATTGCTTGCAATTCCAACGGGAGTGCGAGGTTCCTGCCGAACTTGATGCGTAAATGGCTCGGCAGGAGCCTCGCCCTCCCAATTCCCCTCTTGCGTTTTGTTGGGTTCGAAAGCGAGACGGCGTTATTCGTTGCGGCTGCCTGTCCGAAAACCGGTGCTAAACCGGCTTATTCAGGAAGTTTGGCCCAAGTTCAAGGCAAAGTAAATCAAGGGAGCGTTCTTCGACTCAATCGCGAATGCGATGACATTTTTAAGCCTGGGGTAAAGTTCGCATAGCGAACGGAACCCCAGGTAGTATGCCCCAATTCCTTCAGAGCTCTGAAGGAGCGGCATTGGCCTGGAATCATTCCTCAACCCAATGCAATTTTGATCATCAGGCCAAGCAGCTTTTGTGGGAATGCCGTCGCTACGCGACTCTCAGGCTATCCATTCCATGAGGCCCACGGATTTCATCCGTGGCTAGAAAATGCCACTGCTCCGCAGTTAAGCCACTGAAAAGTCATGGTCGCATCGGGTTCAGTTTTGGTGTTTACGTACCATCAACTCACTCCGTCTCAAAGACTCTTATTTGGCCTTTTTCGCTAAACGCAACAACTCGTTTCCCCGATGCAGAGACATCGAGTCCTCCGACTGGCTCTCCGAAGGAACAAAGGGTTAGTAGTTGACTGCCTGTCTTTGCATCCCAAACGCGAACCGTTCCATCTTTGCTGCCAGTGAAAATCCGCTGGTCGTTCGGAGAAAATTGGAGCTGCGTAACCTTGTCGGTGTGGCCAACTAATAAACTTGCTACTTGGCTTTTGGGATCTACAGATCGGACCGCAACTTTTCGGCTAGTTTCATCGACACCAAAAACCCCGGCGAACAGGGATTGATTGTGGCTGAATCCCCTCGGATTAACAAACGTGGATCCTTCTGAAATCGCTGCCCCATTGTCAGTTGAAACAACATTAACTATGCGGTCGTAGGCCAACGTTTTCCCCGATTTGGAAAATACAGGTGTGTAGGGGTTGCTGCAAACTTTTCGCCAAAGTTCAGTTCCATCGAAACGCACGACTGCGATTTCATCACTGGTAAACACGAAGTACTTGGTTTCAACATTCCAGTCAAAACCGATGATTGGTTTCCCTGTATTCGACGATTCCAAACGTGGTAACTGGATGGTGGAAATCTCGCTTGCAGGCAGGTTAACTGCAAATATTTTCGCAATCATTTCTTTATCATCGACTCCGCAAAAGGATTTGCCGTCCTGCTTTACTGACACCCGTGATATGCCAGGAAATCGTTGCGGCTTTGAATCCAACACGCTAGCGACGGGGCCGATTCGTAGTTGTTCATCGGACGTCAATACAACAATCCGCTGCTCCTTGGTTTCTGCGTCACCATCATGAAACGCGACTTCGGTAATCTTGCCTTCATTTGTTTGCAGGGTGCTTGTTCGATTGGATTCTGGGAAGGGAGTTAAGTAGATCTCCTCGCCGTCGGTTGAAGCAATTGTTTTACCATCTGGGGAAAAGCAAATCTTCGCGGTGGAACGCTTGTGAATACGGATGTCAGCCATGACGGACATCTCTGACGTTTCAAAAACGCGAATGCCACCGTCGATGGTACCTATGGCAACAAACCTACCATCCCTGCTCATAGCCAGTGTTTTGGTGGCTTTTCTTTCGACCGGAACCGTCTCGACCGTTGATTTGGATATTCGAATCTTCGTCAGACTGTTCGCATCCTCTAACACAACGATATCTCCAGCTCTGGACGTCGAGATTGACAATGGTAGTTGCGCAATGGGAAATCGGGCGATCTTTTTTCCGCGAGCCTTGGGTGAACGATCTTCGATGTTCAATCCTTTATCTACACGTGAAAACACAAAACCATCTTGCATCGCAAAAAAGCCTGGGGCAATGGGCTCCGGACCTTGAGGCACTGGTGCTTTATTCAGTACAAGCTTTCGGTCCGATGAAATCGAGTACCCATAATACGTCGATCCTTCTTTGATTAGTCCTTCGTTGAATGACGGCCAGGGAATAATCATTTCTTGCGAATTACGCGGAATCGCTAAACGCGATATCACCTCGCCACTGTTTACATTGGTCAGCGTAAGCTCGCGTTCAGGGTCAGGCCCCTCTTTCCTGCCGACGGATAACACAAGCTCATTCGACTCGTCAAAAATGCAGTTTTCTACATAGGAGCTATAGATAGACGCAGGTGGATTGACTTGAATTCTGCGAATGAGACCGCCGTCCGCCGGAGAAATGATCACTAAGTACCCTTCGCCATTCTTGTATTGACCTCCAACAGTGTGGTGGGTTTCTGCACATACTAGTTTTTTCCCGTCTGGCGAAAATTGAATCCAACTATAACCTGCAGTACCAGGCACCTTGGTCGACCGCGGGTTGAGCAACCTGTTAACGTAGTCCCATTCCCAGTCCCCAAAACGTTTGTTTGCGTTGCTAAAGCTGGTTTTGGCTAATTCCAAATTTCCGTTCCAGTACTCCGTGTGAGCCCGCTCAATAAGTGGCTGGTAAGTAACCTCAGCAATTTTCCGAAGTGCTTCGTCTGCTTTTCGTGTCTCGGATTCAGCCAATTGCTTTTGCTGGAAAGCGAGTGTTGCTTGCGCTTCGGCAAGCTTGGACTTTTCGTCCGCCCGTTTGCGTTCTAAATTTGCTGTTTTGAGCGATTCCTCCGCCTCGTTCGCTTTACCATCCGCTCGTTTACGTTCGGCTTCGGCGTCACTCAGCGCTTTGATGGCTTCTTGCGCTTTTTCGTCCGCTCGAGTCCGTTCGTTTTCCGCGTCCTTCAGAGCCAATTGAGCCGAATTGCGAGCTGTGTTAGCGCTCCATAACGCAATAGAAATCCCGAAAATCGCGATCGTTATCACACTGGCTAACGCACCAATCAAAACGGCCAAAACCGGGTTGCGTTGACGCCATCGTAACACTTGTTCAAGAACGGTAGCCGGGCGAGCAATAGTTGTCTCACCACGCAGCCAACGTTCCAGGTCTTCCGCCAGTTCGCCGCACGATAAATAACGTCGTGAAGCCTCCTTGTTCATTGCTTTTTGCGCGATGGCTGAAAGATCCTTCGGAATCGATGAATCGATAGAAAGTAGCGACTCCGGCTCCTTGGTCAAAATCTGCGCAAGGACAGCATGAGGTGGGCCGTCAAAAGCTCGCCGCCCCGCAAGCAATTCATAGAGTATCGCTCCAACCGCGTATTGGTCGGAGAGCGGACCGACTTTGTTGGTATCACCACGCGCTTGCTCGGGAGCCATATAGGCTGGAGTCCCGAGCAGAGCCCCTTCGGTGGTCATGTTCGAGTCTTCGTTCACCCGCTTGGCCAGTCCGAAGTCCATCAATTGCGGCTCCTCACGCTCATCGAGCATCACATTTTGCGGTTTGACGTCTCGGTGTACGATCCCCATCTCATGCGCATACGCCAGTGCCCGTGCAAGAGAAGCGGTCCACTTCGCTGCCTGCTTGAAGTCTACCTTTCCTTTCTTGATGCGCGCGGACAGCGAATCCCCTTCGATAAACTGCGAAGCGATATAGAACTGGTCACCAATCCGCCCAGAATCAAACGTTGGAACGATGTTGGGATGACGTAGACGCCCAGCAGCTTTTGCTTCTGCTTGAAATCGTGCAGCTTTTTGTTGCTCTTCTTGACTGAACAGCGGGACTTTCAAAGCGAGCATCCGGTCCAGCTGTGGATCGTAGGCTCGATAAACGCGTCCAAAAGCTCCCTGACCGAGTACGGCTTTGATCTCAAAACGGCCCAAGAATGAAACGGTGGTGTCCAAGTTTCCGTCGTTTGTGATGCTTGAGGTTATTCTCGATTGATTGGTCTCTAAAGCGGAGCTTGCAGGTGATTCGGGCCGAGCGGTCGAACCAGTTGACTCGCTCGTTTCGATCAAAGCTTCGTCCACAAGTGATTGCGAACTCGACGCGCTGGTTTGCACCGCCAGGCTGGCGCCCAGCTCAAGAACAAATCGCTCGGAGCAACTCGGACACTTAACAGCACGGCCATCAAGCTCGTTCTTCACGGTCAAGCTTGCTCGGCATTTCGGGCAGGTGGTCTTCGTCTTGTTTGTTACCATGGAAGCACATTTTTAACTTTGCTCCCCTCGCCCCTTTCTAGGCAACGATGTGAAGCATTTTGTAGCGAAACTCGTCAAGAGTTTCGGTCGTTTAGGCGATGCAGCCGAAAGTCTTGACGACTTTCGCTACCCAAACGCATGATTTTAGCAGCGAAAAATGCTTCACGGCGTTACCGAAACGGGGCGAGGGGGAGCAAAACACACGAAATCTAAGCCGTGGATCGTCAGTCAGTATCAAAGACTCGGATTTGACCGGAGCGACTGACCGCGACCAACTGCTTGCCATCGGACGAAAGATCCAATCCACCGACCGGTTCGTCGAACGTACAAAGTTTGAGCAACAGCTCGCCGTTTTCAGTATTCCAGAGTCGCACGCCCCCGTCATCGCATCCCGTAAAAAGCCGCTTGCCATCGATGGAGAAGTGCAAGTGGGTGACTTTGTCGGTATGGCCAATAAGGGACTTGGAACCAGTGCTCTTTCTCGCCCCTGTTGCGTCCATTTGAAAGGTACCAAGGTTGCAGTCACGCAGAGACATTCCAGACAATGCGCCGGCAACCTGGGAATCGTCGAGACTAAATGCGAGAGGGAGCCCAAACCTTGCAAACGTTCGTCCAGTTTTTGCGTTCACCACTTCCCCATTTATTCCGGGTCCGATCGCCACTAGCTCACCGCTTTCGGAAAAAATTGGCGCTGTGCGAATGGGCGTTGCCGTGTTCACGCCTTTCCACAATATCGATCCATCATAAGAACGCGCACTCCAACCACTATTCCAAAAATCAGAGTAGAATACGATGCACTGTTTCTTGGGATTGAAGCCCACGAACTGCACAAACTTGTAAGCGATGGTTGCAGCAACCTCGCTTGGATTGTCTGTTTTCAGGACGAGGATTTTGGCTCTCTTTTTGTCGTAGCCGCATAAGTACTCTCCATCGCTTGACAGCGTGATCGAGTTTAGGATCGGGATATCGAGCGCGGTCGGCTCTTTGCTATTAGCCATTGAAGTAACTACAACTCGATTGTCCGACGTGACCTGAATGATGTCCCGTTCCATGCCTCCAAGCGACTCCCGAATCACGATCGAAGCAATTGTTTCCTCCGGCTTCAAACTGGACACGGGCTTAGTTCGCAACTTCGCCAATGGAATTAAGAGCATCTTTACTCTATCCGAACAGGCAAGGAAATTGCTGTCGTTAGAAAACTCGAGAATCGAGGGTGGATAATCAAAGGTGCGTACTTCATGCACCACGGTCATGGATTGAGTGTCCAGAATCCTTATCGTATTGTCATTGCTCCCAACGGCCACGATCTTGCCGTCCGCGCTAGCAGCGATTCCAGCAATCGGCTTGTCGCTCACTTTGATGATGTTTGCTACTTTTGCGATCTTTGCAGATGGCTTTTGCTTCGTGCCAGGATCCGTGACAATGGAAACTCTACCGTCACTACTCCCAAATGCTGTCACGGACCCATCAAGGGACCGAAAGCATTTCAATGGTCCAGAGAGTTCCGATATTCTCTGCTCCGATGATACATCACGGCCTCGAAAAAAAAACTGACCCGATGCAGGCGGAGCTCTCATTTCAGGGTTCTTCGCCAATTTTAGTGGCTGGAAACATTGGGGATTAGCTCCAGTCTTCCGCAGAAGAACAGGATCCTTGTTCGGTAGTTTTCATAGTTTCTAAAACCTCGCGCGGCGCTTTTGATCGATTGGATACGACTGTT
>JANPHB010000018.1:0-2330 GCA_031424235.1 Pirellula sp. | reverse complement strand
CTGACCGCCGCTTGGTTTCATCGGTTTGTTCTGTCGTTGCTCTGTGGGCGATTCATGCGATCCGCCTCGTCGACCGGAATGATGTAGTACTGCATTCCGTTGAAGTTAAAGGGCTTCCAGGAGTCGGGTACGGTCCTGTTTGGTTGATATGGCGGTTGATAAGGAGACGCTTGATAAGGAGACGCTGGAATTGTTTGGGGAACATATGGGGTGGGCGAGCTTGGTGCTTGTTGATAATAGGCGGGATATTGTGGAACTACAGTGACGGTTTGCGGTCGCGAGGCTTGTCGCTCAAGTTCCTTGATTCGTTTTTCCAATTGATCGATTCGATCAATCAGTTTTGCGATGTCGTCAGGCGAAGTCGATTTTGTTGGTGTAGTTTCGTCTGCGAATGTTGCTTGCATCTGCAGCAACGCCAGTAGTAGAACGAAGTACCTTAGCATTTTGCATCCTTTCAATTGGTTGGGATCAAACTTTCGTGCGACAGACCGACCGGATTCAGCCAGCCCATCGAGTTGACTCAACGCAAGTCAAGACAGATGATCGAGGTCTTCGCATCCAATGGTTTGTTCTGTCTTCGGAACGCTACCGCATCTTTTTTGATGCATTCGTCTGTGAGGATAGGATCGAATTGTAAGGTCCTGAGCTTTTGAGCTCCACCCCGATTGAACGATACATATTGTAAAAGCGAGTCTGTATGCGTTGCAGGTTTTCCGGAGTTGACGTCACGACCAAACACTGGCTTGCCTCATTAAACGACACCTTGCTTGATTTATCATTGCTAACGATTTCCCGAGCAAGCTCCAGCACAGGAGTTGCGTCAACCCTGTAGACGCCATTTCCGAGGTGCCGATGAATCGCAAGATTACTGAACACATAGGAGCCCGTATGCGTCGGTTCTGGGCGTCTAATTGCGTTCATAAAACAGATGATGCAAATGCACATCGCACAAACAACGATTGTTGCGGACAAAACAGAACGTCTCGTGCAGAACCGAAAAAGCATTGCCGATCTCCATGTTAATCAAGTGCTACTAGACCGTGCGAGTCATTTCCACGGGGTCCATCGAGCCTACTCGAATGGCCGTTAGAGGGTCAATATCGTAATGACAGAACTAGTAATTGCCAGGCGCGTCGCCGGTAAACAAATCCTAGCTTTAAGGAACCACAAAAAGCTGGAAGACTTGGAAATCGTGGTTATTTATGCCAATTCGACGCTCCGGCGTGTCAAACCGGTGCGAGTTGAGGTCTAGCTAGGAACGTGGTGTGTCAGGAATCCGGCGAAATCCGGATCATTGTTTGGACGGATTTTGTTGTTTTTGCAGCCACGGTTCCATTTCAACTACAGCATCTGCAGGAAGTAACTCTAGTCCACACCAGCCGTCTTCCGAAGCAGGAATCCACCACCGAACGTAGTTCATGGTAGCGTCATTGACTCGTGAATTCCTCGTTGCTAGCCATGTTGGGAGGAAAACGGATTTCTCCAATGCGTCGGCAACTGGAAGCGGTATCCGCATTTTGGAATTAAGGAACGCAATGGGGCCAATCAGGAACTGTAATAAAATCCAACAGGCGAAAATCGCCCCAAGTCGCCTCGTAACAATTGACATTTTCTTGTCGGGCATCATCTTTGTACACGATCCTTGATTTGACGAACTTGTAATTCGCAACTGTGGCTGACATGCGGCGGCCGTCGTTAACTATTCGTTAGAAGCCACACTGTCGCCGCCTGCTCAGCACGTGTTTTCAGCCTTATCGACTTGCGAAAACAGGAAACCGGATCTGACCGATCTGACCCCAACGTAGTTCCGGTACACGGAGAAGCTCAATCAACTGGACTCGCGGACCCTTGCAGCAGATAATCGCAAAATCACTTTTCGGAATTTTTCGAAAAAAGCGCGTTCGTTATTCAATTCCTCGTTCTCGTTAACCGGTAACATTCCTTGTGACAATTCAATCGTTTTGTTGCGATACTGAATGTTTATTCTCTCGATATCGGTACCGTCATGCTGAAAGAAACCTCGCGGATACTTTTTTAGGGTGTCCTCAAGAAGATCGCGCAAAACTACATCCTCATTTTGCTGCCAGTAAATGATCAGAACAATCGAAACGCTATCCAGATTTGGAGAAATAGTTTTATACTTAATGGTGGCGACGTCACTCTTATCCGTCTCACTGCATCCGGATAACCAGGGTTCTTCGCCAATTTTAGTGGCTGGAAACATTGGGGATTAGCTCCAGTCTTCCGCAGAAGAACAGGATCCTTGTTCGGTAGTTTTCATAGTTTCTAAAACCTCGCGCGGCGCTTTTGATCGATTGGATACGACTGTT
>JANPHB010000017.1:0-14195 GCA_031424235.1 Pirellula sp. | reverse complement strand
GACTTGTTCCTTTGGAACAGGTTTCTGATCTTTTTTAGCGTTCATAGACTGATGACATGATTTTTATTTGTAGCAACAGCAAGATATCAATATAGATTCTCCCGCACTCCACGCTTCGGGAGCCTGATTGTGATCGAGATCTATTCCTGAGGCAACCTTGCTCTCGAGTTTTGAGGAGTTCTATGCGACTACTGTCCTTGCCTCGCTTTTGATTGGATTTTGTCGGGAGGAAGCATGTTTTGACGCTCGGTACGTACTTTTGGATTGTCCAATAGCGTGCCGCTTGGAAAGTGGCGACACTGATCCGACGCGCACTCGCCGCCACCTCGCTCCAGTTTGACACGCCGGAGCTTCGGTTTTTACTCGGCTTCATGCCAAACGTTCAGCTCCACGTAACTCGCCTGCCCATTCATCCAACCAGATGGGATACATTAGAAATGTGTTTACGCAACTGCGTCGGATAGGTCCTAGTCCTTCCTTTGAAGGCTACATTTTGAATCGCCAGTGACGGGAATGTCAATGAAACAACATAACCAAGTGGCACTGGTTGCGTTTATCCACCAATTGGAGAAGTCGCGTGGTCCGCACGTCGCACTGGCGGAGGCGACACGCTGGACCCTTTCGAAAGAAATCGACCGATTGCTCGCAGCGGGGGTCGACCCGAATGTCAGGCTTGAAAAGAACATGACACCTCTCATGTACGCGGGGACAAAGAAGAGTGCAGAATGTCTTTTGAAAGCAGGCGCAGATCCGAATGCCAAAGACAACGAAGGTTGCACCCCTTTGATCTGGTTTTTCAAGGGTATGTACCGCAAGCACGAAGCGATAAGTCGCGTTAAGCTACTCTTGAGTTATGGTGCCGATCCACACATTTCGGATAAGACCGGGAGCATGGCGTTGGACTACGCCTCTTCGAAATATGACTCAGACGTTCTCGACTTGCTACAATGACGTGATGCCCCCAATGGCAGAACAGAAAATTGCTTCTAAAAGGCGGATCGTCCGCCCCGGACCTTAGAGATCTCACTTGCCGCCGCTAGTCTGAGTTTGTCGTTATCGCAAAGGAGTTTATGTGTCAGGGCCAACAGTACAAATATTGGTGCCCCTACTCCAAACAACGTTATCGTGGCGGGATGCCCTTCATGCGATGTCATCTGACTGGATCGAAAATGACTTCTGCTACGTAAGCGATCTACGAAATGTCGGTGGCACCTATCAAGGCGTGCCTCGGCCAATTTCGGTAAGCATCGAGATGTTTCAAAGGGATCGAGAACTTGATCTATATCCTATCCCCCTTCTATCCATTATCGAGAATTCGACCCGTCAATCTTACACGCATGCGATCACGATCGCTGCGATGTGCAATGACGAGTCTGACCAAAGAGTCGTTGCTGAAATAGCGTGTGTACTTGCAAGCTCGCTGCGAGGGATTGTTGATTTCGACTCTATAGATGCCCCCACGGGACTCGGAATGATACAATGCCGATGGTCAGAAGATGGTGCTGATTACTGGACGACCATTGGCGATGCGGAAGCTGCGAAACTTTGGTTAAAGCATCCTCATTTTCACTTGGTAAAATAGAAACGATAACCACGCGAAGACGCGCAGGACTCGACTGGCCGTTTTGACTTGGGTTTAGTCAGCCACTCACTCTCGGTCATCGCACCCGTTTTATCCATGAGCTCATAAAATGCAAACGAGCGAGCCTAGATCGCAATTCAGCACCGTTGTTTGGGTCGTAATTGCAGTAGTCATCGCTCTTCCAATTGGTGGTTGCCTCGTACTATTGGTTGGTTCCAGACTTGTCATTGATGCGGTAGTGGTTGGCGAAACGGGCCCCGTCGAAACTCGAGACAAATGGCCTGGACCGTTGAAGAAGCTCGTAGACGACCGTCAAGATATAGCGATTGATTCGATCAAAGTCTATCAACTTTGCCAAGGATTTGATCCAGAATATGTGTTGCGAATTGATGCACAGATCGATTTGATGGACTACGTGGTAGAAACATGGGAGCTTACTCAAGTTCCTTCGCCACGACTACCGTCGGTGTTTAATGGCCGAAGTCAAATCTCGGGTGTTGCCACGCCTGAGTGGTGGAAACCTTCGTCGATCCCAGACATAAAGTACTTCGTCTGCCCACGTACTCTTGCTGGTGAGAAAAGCGATCGATTCCAAGTGGCCTACTCGGAAACAGCCAAAGTTTTGTACGTACACTACTGGTTCAATTTTTAGTGCAAAATGTGCGCTGGAACAAAATAGTCCAGAACCAACGATTGAACCCAAGGGTGAATCACGTGCGCTTCTGGGAGCAAGCTTGGGTCAGGGACTCAATGAACTGCGGTCAGTTTAAACCAGCCCAACTCGCACCGGTTTGACACGCCGGTGCGTCGATATCTAGATGATCAGATCCAGACCTCCACTCATCCAAGGTTCGGCCTCGACATTGCAAACTGATCGCGTTCGTGACATCATGATTTTTTGAGACCATGCCGCGGGACCAAGCGACTGTTACAAAACTTTTGTTTACCGGCGCTTGTGCCTGAGAATTACTAGTAATAAGCGATACCAAATGCAGCCCAACTTTGCCTCACAAGAAGATGAACTCGTCGCAGCCGCGGCGGCAGCTATTCGATCGTTCGCTGCAGCTGTCCAATCGTCGTTGCGACAGTTCGCCTTTGACTGCAACCCAGATTATGGCCAAGTTCTTTTCTGTTTCGACACTGAAGAGAACTCACTCCGGTTTGCAAAAGAAAATGGACACGATCTGGCCACCCGACGTGGAGAAGGGGCTGATTACGCAAACAAATTGGAGTACGCCATCAATGCCATTGAATATCCCTTCATGCCAATGGTTCCTTTCAACAACAACATTGGCGATTACGCTCATCAGGGTTTCGCAGAACATAAATTCGCCGACTGGTCGCATTTTCGGTTCTCCGATGAGTATCCAGGAAATTTCGCCTCGTCCAACGAAGACTATCTTTCGAGTGCCGCGTATGTCTTTTTGTCGCGTTGTACAGACAAATTAGTTGCACAAGATGCGTTTGCAGGCTTGAGGCTGACGTCACCATTCCTTGTTGGATTCCAGCTTCACGACAATTCGCACACGCTTACTCATATGATCAATTGGTAGGCCAACGCAGTCGTATAGTTGCGGATCAAAGATCGGTACATGCCCCAGATTTTGCAGACTCCAGCCAAGACACCTAGTTAGCATGCGATTCCGAACTGGGAAGCAATAACGTGGCTGGTACGCAACAATCCAAAGTTTGCCTTGCCCCAACTCGCTCCGGTTTGACACGCCGGTGCGTCGGTGTTGACTCCGCTCTACGTCAAGCATTTGCTTCCGGGAAGCTCGCCTGCCCATTCATTCATTCAGGCAGATGATGTACATTTAGAAGGAGTTTACCGGCGCCGCGACAGAGAATTACTGGTTCGATATCTTATCGACAGTCCCGAGACCAATTACCTATCAACCATGAGCACAACCGAAGAACCGGTCGACCAATCCATATCTGAACACCTCGATGGCTCTGCCGGTGAAGGTGCGACACTCGTTGGTGTCACTTTGGACGATCCCCCTTTATCGATTGTTGAGGCAATTAACCGCTTCCTAGAACCACCGAAAAAGAAAGGCTGGTTCAGTAAACCGAAAGCGGATCCGAGTATTGACAACTGGGTTGATCGGGCACTTCCGATTGGCAGCTTGTGGGGCCAGACGATGGTTCGTCACTTTGGCTGGCACTGGGCCAGTCTGATTCAACACGATCATGATGACTTTAAGGCAATTGCGGTGGTGAATGAGGACCGCTCATTGGCAGTATTTCCATTCCATTACTGCTTTGGGTGCCTCGAAAATCATGTTTACCCTACGATCCTGCTGGCATTCAACATGCTGGAAGCTGGCAAGATACCACAGCAGTCCCGCAACGGCTTTGCAAATCTGATGGATGGTGTTCGACATATCGTCCCTCCCGGATAGTCGCACCCAAATTTTGGCCCAATCTCGCTCCGGTTTGACACGCCGGAGCGTCGAGATCCGGATGATCCAGACTGGACTGCCCACAGCCCATCTGAACTGTTTATTGGGTTACAATGAAATTTTCGTTTACCGGCGCACGCGCCTGAGGATTACTAGTTCGTCGATTCAGAGACGGAAAGCAAATCATGACCGACCTTCCTGAATCAATACGCCAAAGCCTTCCAGAAAATCTAATCGGAGAAGCCATTGCGTGGTGGAGGGCGCTTTCCGATTCAGATCGTCTGGAGTTGCAAAAACTCTGTGATCTGCGAAAGGAAACCTTCCTGTTTGAGACCTTTCCAAATGACGGGTCTGGAATTACAGTTGCCGGCGGAAAGTTCATTGCACATGATGACTGCATCGGGATCGATGAGTGGGGCAATGACTATTTTGACTATCTAATGGGAAATCCCGAACTGGTTCTCGTACATGATCCAGCTCAGAGAACTTTCCATATTGGGTGCACTCGCCATATAGCTGCATTGCAATGCTACAATCGCGGAGCTGTTCCAATTGATTTCACTTGCCCATTTGGGGAGACTGCGTGCCGAATGAAGATAATGTTCGGCAATGCAGTTGGCGTTGGTCTACGTCCGTTGAAATCTCGACGAACAAACGATTGCGACCAAGCCCTCGATCAGCCGTTTTGACTTGCGTTGAGTCAACTGCTCTGGCTGGCTGAATCGAAACGTAATCGCGAAAAGATCAGTCGACACTATGGCCCCTCATCCGTCGTACGACAACTTGATCTCCGAGATCGCGGCTGTGGTACGCTGCACTACCGGAAATGGTTCTCAGAGCACCCCGACGACGAACTCTATGCGTATGTTGTCTATGCGACAGCCCTCGTGTCAAACATTGGGATCTCAGTCATGACCGAACAAGGGCTCTTGCGGGTTGCGTCAGACTACAAAACCAAATATGGATATCCGGAATCGCTTGATCAGCTAGTGCTTGATCTTCGTTGGTCCGTTGCTGATACTCCATATTGTGGCGAGTACCAAGAAATCTTTACATCGATAAACGCTAGACTCTATGGAATGATGACATATATTGACTCGCTTGAGGTCGGTGATCCCGCATTCACAACCCATACGCAGACGCTATACTCAATTCTGGTAGCTTCACTGAATCAGTTTCGTCAAAACGCTTTGGCTGGAGAAACTCAGATCTTGCTTTACGTCGACTTTGGCGACATGAGTGACGCGGAACGGCTTTGGTTCATCGAACAATGCAACACCCGTGAACGCATCGACTGGTATACGGAAACACTTAGAATGCCGCGATAACAAAACCAAAGTAGATAGGGGCCCTGATTGCTCCAGGGCCGTCGAACACCACCCGGCATGCGGGTCCGCACAGGGCGGTTCAACGAAACGGAACAAGCTCTGCCCAGAGTGTCGTTAGGCTAAATTTCCCATGGGTTTTCAACCGAATGTTCGCCACAAGGACATGAACATCGTCTTGGCCATGTTGCAAGGTCGTTCGAGGGATCGTCCCGCCACCAATCGCACCGGTTTGACACGCCGGAGCGTCGGCGTTTGCTCGGCTCCAAGCCAAAACGTTCACCTCCAAGTAGCTCGCCGGCCCACTCAACCAGCCAGATGGGGTAAATTAGGAATGTGTTTAACGGCGCTGCGCCGGGGAATTTCTATTTCGATGACTAACTTCGAGATCTGACGAATGCACGATGCGTAGAATCACGCGTATCATCATCGTGTTCGTTATCATTGCGATACCAATCGCAGCGACGATCGCATGGATGTCCTCACGCCCATCATGGGAGATTTCGGCCCATAACTCGCCTCAGGGCCTAGTCATTGAGGTATACAAGTCAAGCGATGCTCAGCCAACATATACAACGGTGCTCACGGGGAAAACGATCAATACTGACATTGAACGAGCATCGCGGATGGAACTGCCAGCGGAACAGACGAAGTTTCACGACGAGACCCTAAGGCCCGGACGGTGGACCGTCGTGATAAATGAGACTGAAATTGATATCATGGAACGCGCGTTGATCGTGGATCGCACAACTGAAATTATGCCCCAAGACTAAAACGAAGAATTGTCTCAGAACATAACGGAACAGATTCTGAGTCCTCGTTTTAAGGACGTACGCGGGCTCGACTGCGGTCGGTTGCCATTTCCAAACCGAGACAGCTTGGCTGTTGACCGCCAACCTGCTCCGGTTTGACACGCCGGTGCGTCGAAGTCCGGATGACCAGCCTGGACTTTCACTCAATCGCAGTTCAGCCTCGCCCTTCCGTCGTGACGCTTTACAGCGGTATCATTATAGCTTCAAGCATCAGGTCCGGAAATTTCGTGACGCAGTACAGCCTGGCGCGCGTCGCCGAATTTCCCACGCGACATACGTAGGGCCGCAGCAACCCATTTACATCCTCCAGGAACGACGTTCGCACATTTGAGCAGCTACCTGGGCTACAATGAAACTTACATTTACAGGCGCATGCGCCCGAGAATTACTTGCTCTGCCTCGAAAATACATGCGTAAACTACCAGCAGTAATTGCGATCTTGCTATTCATTGTCACCTTGAGTGTCATCGCGATGCGCCGAATTAATCTGAATTTTGAGATTGCGAAGCTCCTAATTGGAGATCCACTATCAATCGATGAAATGTATCCGCCTAGCCCTAAAGACCTTCCCGTGAGTCTTGCTACGCCGCTGCCGGAATTGCTCATCGAATACGAAGGGGTCCTTAAGGCTCTCGGGGGCGACTTGGAGACTAGTTTCCAAAAGGGACTTACGGATTCTGAATTGAATGCTTTAGAGGAGAAATACGCGTGCGAACTTTCATCCGACATACGTGAACTTTACAAATGGCATAACGGTACGCCTATTGCAAACACCATCGAAGTCTTTCCATCTGGCCGTTTCTTGCCAATCTACTATTCGCTTGAGTCGAAAGCATCGCCACCTCCGGACAAGCGAGATCCAGAAGTCATCAGATGGTCCGAGGAAATGCTGGCGTTTCGTAAATCATGGATCGAGATTATCGCGGACGGATCTGGAAATGGGTTTTACTATGATCCTGATCGGATCACTCATTCGTCGTCCTTCTTTCACAATTACCATGATGATGTGCCTTTTGATTTTTATCCATGTGTGGGAAACTACATCCAATCACTAATAGATCACAATGAGGCAGGAAACCTCAAAACGAGCGAGTTTGGTATCCAATTTACCTACGAGTTGACATACGAGGAAGAAACTAGTTACGTGAATCGCTACGGGAAGCGAGTGCGATAGCTCGCTCCGGTTTGACACGCCAGAGCGTCGGAGGACTCAGCTTCCAGCCAAACATCCCCGTCGAGGTAACTCCCCTGCCCATTCAACCAGCAGGTGGGGTACATTTAGAGTGTGTTTATCTGCGCCGGGCCGGAGAATTGCTAGTTGTGCCCCTTGGTAGATGAACAGAAACACATGACAGCTTAAACGTCAAAGCATCACTGAGGCTCAAGACATGGCTGATGACGAGTTGAAATCCACGGAAGGAGTTTGGTGCGTTGTGGCAAACGTCAAACGTGAACACCCCGTTTGGTGAAGGTGGCATTGAAACTAAATCTGGAACGAAGCAATTTCGTGGCGGCACAAAGGTCTACATTGGCGGCTGTTACGCGGGAGCTTGCGACGGCGTGGTCTGCATTGGGCTGCACCGCAAGAGCCGTAAATTCATAACCTGCGTCATTAAAGTGACGCACATAGAAAACTTTCGAGCGAAGGTCGCGTATCATCCGGAAGTGGTTCGACGGTTAAAGGAGGATGAACGTTGCTGGTTCCAGACTCAGGAAGATGCAGAGAATTGGGCTGTGGCATTTCCCGGCTGGCAAGAAATTTGGCGACCGTCAAAAAACTCCAGTACAGGTGAACAGCCGCTTGGCTAGCCTGTGAGGCAAAATTTGGCAGTTTGTATCTTGGGATCAAGCTTGGGGCTGGGACGTACAAAATCACGAGTGTTTGCCTAGCCTCAACTCGCTCCGGTTTGACACGCCGGGTTGGTTTTCGGCGATGACCTTGAAGCCAGGATATTAATGCAAATTACCTAAATGCGAAATTCCAAAACCAGACTCCAGTTTTCGATGAAGCTGATTTTCGGAGCAACCTGCTTGGCTTCGATTGTCTGTTGGCTTGCGATGCCTTTTAGTCCTCGTCTTCAATTCACGGACATCAGAATTGATCGAGACCTATCGCAGAGGGGGCAAGGCACTAAGATAACAACGACCGTAACGAATTCAGGAAGTGGTACTTGCTACTTACGTTACTTGGATCACCGTTCCAACGATTTGACGATGACCGCTCGCGTTGCTGCCTTAGATACAAAAACTGATAATGGCTTTTGGTTTCCGTACCTCGACGCGAGTAGAAGTGGTCGAAACGGTCCCATTAGTATGCCTTGGCGCGCACTCGCACCTGGGAGTTCCATTCAATTGGAGAAGTTGTCTCGGGGGAAAATCAGTGTTGGTTCTGAAGTTGCCAACGAATCTCGATTGGAAATTCGTGTTGTTGACTGGCTTGGACGGAATGCGACTGTCTACAGCGAATCCTTTGACGCGTATGCTCTTCCGGACATAGGAGAAGCTCCGAATCACATGCTTGATCCGAAATAGTCCTAATTCCAGAGTCGTTCCTCGCGCTCGCCTGTTGCCGTCGCGGAAAGACGCGAGGCGGCAACGGCCATCTGCAAGGGACTCACACTTTCATTTGCTGTTCAATTCAATCAGTTGTGTCGATACGAGGCTGGTAGAAAGTTCTCATAAGTGTTCGACAACCTACCCAACCCGAGCCAGCCAGTTTATACACCGGCCCCCAACTCGCTCCGGCTTGACACGCCGGAGCGTCGGATTGCACGCATCCCAGCCAATCATTCACCTCAAAGTAGCTCCGCTACCCATCAACTAGCCCGATGGGGTACATTTAGAATGTGTTTGCCGGCGCTGCGCCGGAGAATTACTGGTTCTTTGGTCAAAATCCGGTGGCGCATACTTATGCTCAGAAAGATCGTATTGCGTGGTATCGTTGGCTGCGTAGCCGGGATTGTCATCGGGGCGATATCAGCAGCACTGTTGATGTCGATTGCGCCTCGGGATTGGATTGAAACCTGGAAAACTGAAACGAAGCTGGAGGTGCATCATCTTGCGTGGATACTGTGGGCCGCGCTTGCTGGTGCAATTTTCTATCAGTATGTTTTGGCGGCAAACAACTAGGACGGATTGCTGCCTTCGTAATTCGCGGGATTCTCTGCGGATGCGTGGCGGCAACGACGCTGACACTTGTCGCGGCGTGGTTCAACGATGAATGGCCGTTCCGCGTAAAGGCTCCCCAAACGATGATTGACATTGGCAGGAACTATCTCCTACCTGGATTTGCTATAATTGGCGGTGTTCTGGGCCGAATCGTGGGGAAGTCCCTTGCCTTTTCAAGCAACGCCAAGCAGCCTCATTGAAGCAGTGCAGTTGAAGGGCCTCGTTGTCGGTGGCCAAAGTGAAGTAGTTCAGGATGACACAGCGGGACTTGAACGAAGGCAACGTGACCTCGCCATGTTCGTTTTCCATAACTACGCTAAGCACCTTGGACCGTGTTCGGCTCTGCATATTTGGCGGGAAATTCGAAATGCTCCCAAACTCTGTGATTACCGCGGGCAGCTTTGACCCCCAACTCGCTCCGGTTTGACACGCCGGAGCGTCAGTGTTTACTCGTTTCCCTTCCAAACACTCACCTCAAAGCGGCTCGCCTGCCCATTCAACCACCTGATGAGCTACATTTAGGATGGTTTTGCCGGCGTCAAGCCGGAGAATTACTAGTCATGCCCATGATGTGAGGTCAAATGATGATGATGAAACGTCTACTGGTCGTGGGCACATTGCTGCTCGTAGCCGGATTTGTTGCATACACATTCGACCTTCCCCTTCGCGCAAGGTTTTACCTTTCGCCGAGAAAGCCACTACCGCATGCTTCTGTCGTCGACCCAACCCTTGTTGGCAACTACTACTTTGGCGATGGCTTGGGTGTCAATCAACGCTTACAACTTGAAAATGACGGTACATTTCAATGCAACTGGTCGGGATGCCTCGGTGATTACGGATCAACGTCAGGTTCATGGGCACGACGCGGAGACACGCTTTATGTATCGACAAAATCTGCCGACGGTAAGTTCTTGGGGAAACCTTTGGAGGACATGACGATATTGGTGCACAATGGAAAGCCACACTTCCTTATGGATGGATATCGCTCGTTCATCGAGAACTTCGGCGAGAACTCAATCCCCGATGCGACCTTTTCTCCAACAGAAGAGTGAGGGCGCAACATCTAAACGACTAGTATTTGCGTCGTCGTTCTAGGGACGTACGCGGGCTGGACTGCGGTCGCTTGTCCGATCTCTGTTTGCGGCGTCAGAAGTTAGCCAGCAATTAATCCCGCCTTCGAGAAGCCCAACGGCAGTCCTTGATTCGCAAGGGATGCCCCTCATCGCGACAGCTTGGCTATTGACCGCCAACTCGCTCCGGTTTGACACGCCGCAGCGTCAGGGGTTACTCGGATTCCGGCAGACATTCACTTCCAATCGGCTCGCCTGCCCATCCAGGCAGACAGATGAGGTACATTGAGTATTTGTTTGCCGGCGTCGCGCCGGAGAGTGACTAGTTCTGTCGCCAATCTGAGCTACTATGAATGATTCAGACCAATCCGTCATCGCGGCGAATACGGCCACGCAATCAACTCAGTGGAAAGACTTTTGGTTACTTTCGTATGTGTCGCCATTTGTCTTGCTTTCTGTGATCCTCATGCTTTGCGGGGAAGTCAAAGGATATTTGGCAGCTGTTGCCCTAATCGGTCCTTTCGGTTTAGGAATCATCGGAACGATTTGTTCATTGGCATTTTCGCGTCTACCTCTTTGGCGATCATCTTTATGCTTTTTGCTTACAATTATCGGATACGTCGTGGGTTTGGTGATATTCTGTTTCTTAATAGCGTTGGTCTTTGGTGTCGTCGCAACCTAGACTAGGCGGTTCCGCTCTTGGAGCAAGCTTGCGGCAGTTACGCAATAATCCAAAATTTGCCTAACCCCAACCTGCTCCGGTTTGACACGCCGGTGCGTCGGCTTTTGCTCGGTTCCCAACCAAACATTCACCGCGAAGTAGCTCGCCTGCCCAATAAACGAGACAGATCGGCTACATTTAGGACATGTTTACCAGCGACGCCCCGGAGTATTACAAGTTATGCGAAAGAAATGATGCAGACCATCGACTACGCATGGCGAGTGTTGACGAATGACTCGCCACCCATCGCACATGACCTCCGCAAGTCGTGCGCTTCCCGATGGGTTCGCTTTCATTCACTTCCCGATTCGAAACGATATGCGGAATCGGAGCTTGAGTATTGTGAGATTCTGGCACGGCACAACACGATCATCGGCACCTTTGCTGCCGAAGGCGATTTACTCCACTTGCTTACCGCAGGCTACTCGGAAAATCTTTCTCCGGAACGATCGTATCCAGAACTTTTGGCGATTGATCCCAATGCAGAGCCTTGGCGATCAGTTCAGTTTGAGGAGAACTGGTACTTCCATGTGTTTCACGCTGTGATCCGATGGTCAAAGGGAATTGCAGATCCGATTCTTAGATTGGTTGCTGACGATGTCGTCCGAGAGGTCGTTTTTGTTGAAGAAGCTGGGCTTTGGGCATATCATCCGTATGACGGAGGTGGCGACGTTATTTGCCCAGACGTCGAGGCTCGTAACGAGCTCGCGTTAGACTATAGCAATTGGTTGTCGCGACACCCGTTAGGGTTGTAGAATAAGTCGCAGCCCAACTCGCACCGGTTTGACACGCCGGTGCGTTAGTCTTGACTCGTCTCCCAGTCAAACATTCACCTCCATGCGGCTCGCCTGCCCATTCAACCAGCCGAATGGGGTACATTAAGATTGTGTTTACCGGCGCCGTGCCGGGACTTGTTAATTATTGGAACAACGCACCGTGCATGACTGGGACAATTTCATCGAAACAATCCCGTGGTTCGTCGATGCTGGCGCGATTGTCCGGGTGTCAAAACCTTGTGACGGCCTGCATTTGCCGTCGTCGGTTGCAGCTATCTTTCCATCGCTTGCACACCTGCTTGCTCAATCGCGAGTAACGCCTGTGTCTGTTAATGATGTTGCGTATCAACTCCTCGCGTGGGATACCGCAGACGGGCAACGAATGGGATGGCTTTGCTTGATGCCAGACGTCGATTTTCCTAAACACATTCACGCCGATCACTCTGAGCTTCTTCACTCGTTTGGAGGCGTCATCGAACGGTTCAACGAACCCTCTGATACATGGCTGCTCAATCACAACGATGTTCTGACCGGTCGCGAAGCGTCACACGACGCCAGCGTCGTCAATGACTACGCCTGGGCTTTCGCTGACGCGGAAGTCGATCTGCCAATTCGACCAAATGAATACTATTCCTTGGCCCGGGAGGCCAATGGGAACACGACTTTCTGCCATCGCACGACAGGCCAAGTACTACTATTTGCTCCTGATCATGCGTTTGATTTCGTAATACCGTATGATGGTTGTCCGGAATACACTCTATACAGAATCAATGGCATTGCTACCTTACGCGATTGGGTCGATACGATTGCACAGCAATGGTTGCCCCAAACCAGAAAGACCTGATAATCATCGACGGCATTTGGACCAGGTTTCGCCGTAGCTAGCCTGCAGAGCCGCATTTGGCAGTTGAGCTCTTGAAGGCAAGCTTGGGTCAAGGACGCAACAAACTGAGGTAAGTTCGCCTAACCACCAACGCGCACCGGTTTGACACGCCGGAGCTGCGGTGTTTGTTCGGGTCCGAGCCAAACTTCAACTCCAAGTAGCTCGCCTGTCCAATCGACTAGGCAGATGGGGTACACTCAGAATATGTTTCCCGGCGCCGCGCCGGAGAATTAATAGTTTGGCCACAGAAACTCCTCTGGTGACGTAACCAAACCGTGGCGAAGGGGTTTTATTTATATCTCGTACGAGTCCAACACCCGCAACGGAGTCGAAATGCTTAGGTTACTTCCCCTCGCACTCGCGGTTTCCTTCTTCGTGCAACCGGTGATTGCCGACGAACAGATCAAATCGAAGGAGGGGCCGCTCGCGGTGGAAACCGCCGATGACTTCTCACTCAATGATGCGGCTCGAAAGAAAGAACTTTTCTGCAAGGTCTATTATCCAAAGACCGGCGGCCCTTACCCTGTGATCCTGTTCTCCCATGGGTTTGGCGGCAACAAGGACGCGTTCGGTCCGATCGGCAAGCATTGGGCCAGCCACGGGTACGTGGTGATTCATACGACCCATGCTGATGGACTCGGCCGCCAAAAGATTGATCCCAAGAAAGACGGCGATGACAAGCCCGCAGCCAGAGCTCGGCTTGGAGGGCTGCTGGATGGGCTGAACGATCCAGAGAAAATCGGCGGCCGGGTGGCCGACTTGGTTCTGATCCTGGACAACCTGGACGACCTACCGAAATCGGTGTCCGGTTTGAAGGGGAAGATCGACGCGAAATTGATTGGGGTCGCCGGGCATTCGTTCGGGGCGTATACCTCCATGCTGATTGGTGGCGTCACAGCGGACCTTGGCAAGGAAAAGGGCAAAAGCTTCTTCGACAAACGTGTGTCGTGCATCCTGCCCATTTCGGGACAGGGAACTGGTCAGCAAGGATTGACCGACAAGAGTTGGGACGCACTCAAGCTTCCTATGATGACCATTACGGGAACGCGCGACCAAGGGGCCGGGGGCCAGGGCGTCGAGTGGAAAAAAGAACCGTACAAGTTAAGTCCTGCGGGTGACAAGTATCTCGTCGTGATCGACGGGGCCAACCACCTTTCCTTTGGGGGCGGCCTCAGAACGAGGGGCGGCGACATCACAGATACCGTCAAACTGTGCAGCACGCACTACTGGGATGCATACCTTAAGGATTCGGAAGCCGCGAAGAAATATCTCCAGTCGGACAAGCTGGTAAAGGACGCTGGCGGCAAGTGTGCCTTCGAGAAGAAATGAGTGGTATGGTCGTTGGGAGATGCGACGCCGAACCAAGATCGGCATAGGGGCCGGATTTGGCCGGGCCTCTGCCACACCGCTTGCATGCGGGGACGCACTAGGCGTTTCCTCTCGCTCCGGTTTGACA
>JANPHB010000016.1:0-21610 GCA_031424235.1 Pirellula sp. | reverse complement strand
GATTCCAGTTGTTTGATAGCCCATCTACGACTGTTGGCTTCACAGACTGTTTCCAGATGCCATGAATGATGCTACGATTTGCGAACCTTGGTGGCTTGCTTCACACCATAGACGCAATTGAACACTGACTTAATCAGTCGCCAATTTTTTGACTAGCACAGCCAATCGATTGGCCCCTTTGTAATGCCAAGACTTGTGAATTGCATGGGTTATTTGCATAATTTGCCAGAACCGATCACTGTATGCTGCTTAATAGCCAATCTGCAACAATCCATCCTCCTCTCGCCCCCTTCTTCTTTAGCGACCCGGTGAGAGAGAGGGATGAGAGATGTGACCTGACGGCACGAAGCTCGTACTGCGAAAGTTTGGCAACCGTGTCCGTGACGATAAAGTTAACGGCACCGAATGCTAATGTATTATATTTAGCGTTTCGTGCCGTTGCGCTCACAGTAAGTTGAAGGGTTTCGTCCTCTGAGTCACTTATTAGTTGAAGGGGCTGATCGGCCAGAGTCAGTCCCAATGATTCATTCGACGTAACAATGACCTGCACACCCTTATCGGTCACGCCACGACCACGGCCAATTGCTTGTCGCAAAGTTTCTTTCACAAGATGGTTGCAGGCATTTGCCCATTCTGGATCATCGTAACCTTTACAGCCAATCTGCAACAAACTGCCGTTGTTAGCCTTACCTTCCCACAAGACATCACCAAATTTGGCATTACGACAAGCAGCAGCAACTTTGCCAGTTTGGATTAACAAGTCTCTCACCGCATGTTTGGGGACTCTTGGAGTACCAGTAACCAATATCAGATCACAGTCCAGCCAGCTATTACTGGCACGATCTTTACCGGAACGAAAATATTCTTTTCTCGATATTCGATTCGTCCAAATGGGCGCAAGTGAATCAATGGCAGCTTGATGACATCTATGGCTAATAATGCCCACTTTCTTGGCATCGGGATATTTGGCGAGCAGACCACGAACAACGCTGCGAACAGTTTTTTCGCAAGCCTGCATCGTGATATCTGCATCAGGATATTGAATCGGCGGAACCTTATAATCCAACCGTCCCTCTGGCGTCTTGTCGATAACTTTGGCTCCAGCTATGTCCTCGACTGCTTTTGCTGTCGTGCTGGCATTTTCTATCCAAACGACACAATTATCGGGTGGCAATATTTTCCAGACGCCCACCAGTGCCTTTGCGAACACAGGTTTCCCCCCGGTTACTTTTGTATCGTCCACAACGATACATAATTGGTCCAGTTCGCCCAAGGAGTATGCAAGCGCAAGTTTCAATGCGGGACCATTTGCGGCAATGCCAACACTGTCCATTGCCCTTTTAAACAAATAATCCACACGCTCATGGCGCTCGATCTTTGGCTTCAATTTGACTGCCTTCACAGATGGCAAACTGGCAAAGTCCATTCCAGAATTGGCAGCACATTCCAATGCCTTCACAAGTTCGGGACTATCGAGTTCAGAGATCAAGGTAGTTGTATCTGTCCTCAGATTTTTGGCGAAGGTAATCGCTTGGTCGTCTTGCCAAGTCAGAGCTATATCTTCAGCAGCTTGGGCAATACGAACGATGTCCAGCAAATGACGGACTTGGGGAATATCTGCTTTCTTCGCATTGCGAACCACCTTAACCGTAGGCCGGAATAAGTTGGTTATATCCTCGTGAATAAAAGCGATTGGTTTATCCTTAGCAGATTCAAAATTGCTCAGTGAGGCTCGTGTGTGGGTACAGATTGTGTGATCCGCATTGCGAGCAAGCTCACGAAGACGTTGGTATTTGCAAGTTTTGAAAAGTTCGCATGAAGTACAGATACACTGCCCAACATTCAATCCAGAAATTTGCGCCAATTGAGCAGGACCAGGATTACTTTTTGTTCCAAATTGTTTGCAGGTATCACCGTTCATGGGAGGATGCGCTGCTGCCGATAATCCAAGTTCAGTGAGCTTTGCTGCTTCCTCTTCACAGGCATCGTGAGTTGGGAGGAATATTGCACTTTTTTTTGCCTTCTCAATCGCAGCTAAATCGGCAGTGCTTTTTCCTGCGCCCGTTGTCGAGCCATCGAAAAATATCGAGCCATATTTTCCAAGACTTTCGATACGGGCCTTCTCCAATTCGTCACGCCAAACATCCAGTTCAATTACGTTGCTTGCCGGTTCCGAATATTTCTCAGTCCGCAAATATTCTTTTTCCAGGGCAGTGCCTCGTGGTTTTCCCTTTCGATGAACATGATTGACTGCCTTGGTGACAACTTCCCTTATTTCAAACTCATCAAGAGGATCGTTGGCTTTGTCGTTTACCTCCTCGTTAATCCTAAGAGTGTCTTCTTCACCAAGATCAAATTTTTCGACTAGGGCGCTCGTTCGCTTGAATGCGGTTGTGTTTCGGTTATCTTCGACCGACTCAAATTTGTCCGCATAGGCTTTGGCACGTCGCAATTTTTCATCTGACTCACCACGCAAGCTGAGCCTTTCGATGCTCGTTGGACGAATATCGGAGATGTTTTTCTTTTTGGTCCTCGGTTCGGTTGATGTCGTTGGCGGTTCTGGCGGCAGAAGGGCGAGAATATCCTCTAGTGGATATCGACGGCTCGCATCGGCCTCGTGGATATAGCACTTGGTTGGCTCACCATTGACGTTGTTGAAACCCGGCACCCGCATCGGGCGAGACGCATCGTGAATTGCGGAATCAGACCCGAATATTTGGATCAATCGTTTTTGAATTCTTTTCCAATAAACCAGATCGAATATTGGATCAGTGAGTCTCCAATAAAAGTGAAATCCATGACCGGACGCAACAATCATCGTTGGCAACGGAAACTTTGATTCTCGCAATTTGCCCATAGCTTCTTCAAGCGCTGTCTTGTCCAAATCCACAAACAAATTGCGAGCCAAAAGTACGTCTTCGTTTTTTGAGCCGCCAGTAGTGATCCTTGGATTGACTCCCGCATAAATGTTGAGAGGAATTGCTGAAAAGCCCTCAATATCGGTCCAAGTGCCTTCGGTCACCCCAGGTAGTCCCCACCAAGTAGCGTCACCCTGATTCAACTGCGATAACTTGTTGACGACAACATTAACCTCATTCGCAAAAGTCCACCGAAAGACTCCATGCTGCTCTGTAGTCGTTCGCTGCAAGAATTTGCGGGGCAGCATTTCATCTGCAACATCTCTTGGCGGTATTAGTCTAAACTCAACAACATCCCCAGGCTCAAACAGAACACTTGCCCAACGCATCGGCTCGTCTGTTACAACTGGTTCCGAGCAATAACGTCGTCGATATTGGAAGTCTCCGCTGTCATCGCAAAAAAAGTCGTCAAGCGTGAGAGAGCACGGTTCTGGCGAGTTGAGTTGATGTAGAAAACTATCAAAATAATCGCCCATTTCTGAGGGCGACATGAATATAATAAGTTGTGGCATTTATCGTCGTGTTCAAGAAGTTACGATGGATGTTTTTAGGCCCGTGTTGCACAATCAACACGGGCCTTGTTTTTTGTTGGCTAAGTTAGCTCGTCTTTTTTCTTTGCCTCATTCGCCAATTTCTGCTTGTGCTTGTCCCATGCTGTGCCATTTCTGGGGAAGTGGTCCGTGACGGATACACGTCCATCAGACTCGACGACCTCGAACGAATCATTTCCCGTGTCCACGAGCCTTGGTTGTTGGTCAGTCATCTTTTTTGGGTTCCTTGTTTGCTGGTCTACCGAGTTTCGAATTCGTTGCAAAGTACAGCTTTGCAGACCTCAGATCAGCTTCGGTGAATAGGCGGCGGTTCGTGATTCGTTCGATTGGCTCAGCAATGAAGCCATTGCTTATTGCGTAGCTGATTCTGTGTGCTTTGACGCCGCATACTTCTGCGACTTGCTTGAGTGAATAATGGTTTGGCATACTTGCTCCTTTGCTATATCTATACAGGCAGTGGTGATTTTCATTGCGATAAAGAAAGCGGGCGAGAACACATCAAGTATCTCGCCCGCTGATTCGTTCAGTTACTCTTTGATGAACGCATACTTGAGGCGGTATAGACCTGGGCAGTTATCGTTCCAGCCAAGGAATCCACCCATCCAATACGCAACAGCCTGATCCTGGGAAATATCGGCGTCGTCACGAACACGACAACCATCACCATCCATCAGCACGGCGCAACTGAATTCACCTTCGCTACATTCGTAAGTCAGATACAAATTGGGATCATCGTCGTGCGTCTTGCCGTGTAACAGAACAAATTGGACTGGCCACGACGATTCTCGGTCATTCATAATGCCTGTTGCAATGGCGAGCAGACGAACCTTACCTTGCTGTACCGCCTTGGTGATCTCGGCAGGACAGATGGCCATTGCATCCTCAAGCTCCATTGGCTCTTGCAGTGGCATATAGAAGGGGACAGTCAGATGGCGATGGTCTTTGTTGATTTGACCTGTTGCGATCTGAGTAAACGATTCTAAAAAAACATTCATTGGACTAATTCCGAAAAGAGATTTGTGTTCGCCATCAGATCAGCCCAGTGCTGCTGACAGTTGCTCATCGATCAAGTGGGATCGGAGCGGACGCCGAAGATGGCGTACCAGTTAAGAGAAAGTTTGCGAAAGTATTTTTATTGCGATGAATTGGCGGGCTGAGAAAGAGCCAAGTTGGATTCCCCAGCCCGCCGCATGTGTAGATCGCAACTATTCGGTAAACACGAATCGAATAGCGTCGTTCTTGTCCTCTGAACAGACAATGAGTCTCAGCGAACCCATCTTGGGCAACATCCCCATCCTCTCTGCTGAATAACAGAGAGTCACAAGGTCTGAGTTACTTATCTCGAATATAAACCATGCACCACCTAATTGGCGAATTACGAACACTGGGCAATCGTATTGATAAAGGCAGGAAAAGCCGAACCCAACGTCAATTTCAGAAATTAATTCCATGTCACCATCTCCAATAGAGAACTTGCATTAAACGCCATCAAATCAGCCCAATGCCGTTGATGGATTGCTCGACGATCAAGACGGAGCGGACGCCTTAGATGGCGTCCAGTTAAGAAGAAAGTTGGCGAAAGTATTTTTATGGTGATGAAGAATTATAAAAGAGGGCATCATCAAAAAACAAGTCGAGTTTTGAGAATATTTCCAAGAATCTAATTAGTCGGTTGTATAGCAAAGTAAGAGTTTTCGTTCACGCCAATCCCAACGACTCGTTATCCAAAAAATGCCAATGAATATTCGGACGATATATTCGCTGAATATTGGTTCCGTTTTACGTGAGGCAATTTAATTTCTATGGCTATATGAACAAGAGCTTGCTGAGTCTTTATCAGATCGAATATATTCGAATATTTTCGTCGCCGAATATATTTCTGGCAAGTATTCTCAGATCGGCAGTCACAGAACTCGCTTCCGTTGGATCATCTCTGGTTGCGAACACAGGCTAGGGCGTGCAGGTGTGGTGGGTGTGGGTGGTCGCCAATTAATTGTTTTCTTTTTCTCGCTCCACTGCCAGTCGCTCTAAACCCCTATTCACCGCTTCGGCGTCAATATCACAGGTCAGACAGCGACGACCAAGTCGATAGCAGGCTACTGCCGTAGTGAAGCCTCCACCGAAAGGGTCAACGACCAAATCTTCAGGATAGGTGTATTCACTTATAATCTGAATCGCCTCGGTGACGTTCTGCTGCCATACGTGACGATCCTTTTTGCACGGTCGGTGTTGCGGGGATCGGATTTTAGAAGGTACTGGGCAGACTGTCGCTTGTCAGCGCTAGACAAATGCTTTCGGCAAAAGTCCAACTGGAAAGACAATTCTTCTTTTTGTTCGGGCGTCAGTCCAGTGACGACCTCAGTGGGGCATTGGACTCCCAGTTCGGCACATACCATTTTGCGAACACGACCAGCGATGACGTTGCCTGTCTCATCTACGATCACACGCTGAAGCGGTCCATATTCGGAAATGCTTTCCTTGATCGCCTGATATTCTCCATCAGTCGCCTCTCGACTTGAGGCATCAGGATACTCTCTGCGGACGACTTCCCAAATATCCTGCCAGCTAATGCCGTCGATGTCGGGATGAAACACCTCGATGTCGGCGTTAGGGCGATCTTGCTCGTCATAATCCGGGCCGTTGACGACGACCAGGACAGGCGGACCTGGGACAGCTACATATACTTCATGCTCACCCACACCAAGGGCATTAGCTATGCGGAACTTGAACCATCTGGCACCGTGACGATTTTTGGGAAGAGTAATCATATTTTTACCTCATTCGTTTCAAGGGTTGCAAAGCGATATTTGGTTTGTGGCTCGCCCCCGCTCCAGCGACGGCGTTCTTTTTCAAGGCGAAGCGTTGTGATCCCGGCTTCCATTTCGACTACGAGAGTTTCATCCCGGTGATTGGTTAGTACGACGCCGATCCCACGTTTGCGGCCAGCATCGGTCCCCTGGTCAGCGGCGGGTATTACAGATTTTTCCAGACCGAGATCGACTGCTAACTTTGCCCATTCTCCAGACGCTAACCACTCATCGGGTTGTGATGATCCCAGGATGCCAAGACCACGGCGAATTGGATCGTCGGAAGTCTTGCGGTTCCCATAATTGGCAAGGAAGTCAGTGAAGCCGTTGACCCTAAGAATGCCGCCGACCACCTTCGCCCAGGGACCGAATGGATGACGGGCATCGTCATCTAACGGTTTACCAGCAGTCTTCCATCGTTCGATCATCCCAAGGAGTTCAGATGCGATCTTTTCCCTATTAGCAGGCAAGAACTCCAGCTTCGGGTTGCCAATAGGTGAGTCACGATCAGCAATGTTACCCACGGGGTTCAGATGGATTGAAATTGCACGATTCAGTATGTCTTCTGACACACTCCCGAAATTAGTCGAGATCGCCAACACAAATTCATTTCGGACACGAATCGCTGCGCCGGTCCCGGTTGAAAACAACTGCGGCTCTGGGTCGGTGGCGAAGCGTTCGAGAAACGCCGAAGCGATGACCTTTTCACGCCCGTCAAGCCTTGCATTTTCCACCACGATAACTGCTGCGTCAGGGTTTGTTTTTACTGCTCCGACGAAGCTACGTTCGACGGCCCAACTTGTTGCTTGGTATGAGATCGACACCGATTTGTTCGTGCCAGAAGCAAATGCGATGATCGTGTCCTTTCCGGCATGGCTTTTTGTCGCCGTAACTAAAACGACAGGCTTGCCACCATGCCAAAAATTGTGGAGTAGTACAGTAAGGGCGGCGGCAATTGTATTCGTGCGGTCAGCGTTCGACTCAAATTGCATGACGCTAAGAAAGGCGTTGATGGCTTCTAGTTCGTTCGAGATTGTTGGAACGTCGCCGCTGTAAAGGATGCGATTTCCAACCCCGCCATCGTTGAAGCCAGGAACAGTCAAGGTGTAGTCGGGCAGGTAGAGTGGAACAGCGGTTAGGCGATCCACAGGGACAAACTGGTTGAGAAACGCCTCGCTTCTTAGCATGGCGTTTAAGTCGGCAGCGTTGATCCGGCTCCCTTTGACCTTCCCATCTTTCATTACCAGCACCCGTACACGATCCACGATCACGGGCAGCAGGTCGGTCGCCTTAGAGATAGTGGCGTGCTTGGCGTTGGAAAGAAGCTGGATCAGCCCGCTACCATGCTGAGGACTCCGAAACAGGTCGCCAGAGATAGCCAGCCGCTTTCCCAGAGCTTCATAGTTGAGCTTGGCGACCTTGCCATCATCCCAAATGAAGTCGGCTTCGACTTCAGGTTGCACATCTTCTTCTTCGAGATCATTCATTCGATAACCCTTCACACCCTACACACTTGACACATTTTGACACATTTTAGATCACTAAACAACTGGACAGGATGGTTATACCACGATACACTCTGTTTGTAGAGCAATTTTTTGCAACCGTTTGTATTACTGACCGACCAAGCCAAACCCTGGAGTGTTGTAATGTCCGAACAGAATACTGCCGAAGCGATCCGAGTTGAGATCGCCAAGATTCCAACTAGCGAACTGTGCTATGCCAAGCCATCCAGAATACTGCCGTTATTAGAGGCAGCAGGAATCGAAATCACGCCTTCAGTCAGGTCGAGTACAAGTAAACTACTGGCAAAAGCGAAGAAAGCATTGTCTGATGAAGGGGAAATCCTCACCTTCGACCCCTTGATTACGTCCCACGAAGCGTCCGGTCGTGGGGAGTTGGCGATGAGGCTGATAGAAGCCTGTGGCGGGAACTTTGAGATTGTGCGTGCCGAAATCGCTCGTTTGGAACAGTTTGTTAAGGCCGTCAAAGGTGCCTAACCGAGTCCACAAAACGATGCTCTGTTCAACCTCTTTGCTGGCAATCAGCAAGGGTTTCAGATTCGACTTGGTTGCGATATATGTTTTTACGAGATTCGTTTTACAACTTTTGGAGTTCGTGGTATAATCGTTCCAGTCGAGCTTTCTTTGGAATACATTTGAGAATCGCAGGAACAATATTATGAGCAAACAACCAGTGAAATGGTTTCGCTGCGCCTGTGGGTGCCAGCGATTGGTTAAGAGCCGAAGCGCAAATAGTGATTCATACCAACCAGTTCTTTTCCGACTGCCTCGCTGGTATCGAACGAGAACGGAGTTGGGCAAAATCTACTCGAAGCCAATTAAATTTGTGAACGGAGTGAATGACCCACTGCTCAAGCAACATGGATATTACTGCCCAGCTTGTTGGACCTTTTGGGGAGCGACCTTCGCCGAAGTCAGAAAAAAGGTTCCGAGAATAGCAAAAAAGAAAATCACATCAGCGGCACAAAAAAAAGCAGGAAGCGAGATTAAGCACTCTTTGGCAGTCGGTGGGGAAGAAGTCTTTAACGAAGCAGCAGCAAAACGAAGCGGGTTATTGCTTAGAATCGATATGCAAATGGCTAGAAGCATCGATAAACTTATTGAATTGATGTCAGATGTAAACACTGAACTCTTCATTAAACCGCACCGGGATGAGCTGCTGCAACTCAACAGCCTACTATCATCTGTGCTTGCTGATTAGTTGGCACTGTCGGCTATTAGACTAGGCTCGAACCAACTGTGGGACGGGAAGCACCTGCATCCTGCCCGATGGCTATCTCTGGGAAATCCTCAAAGGAGACGACGCTTCCGAGACGAACGGATAGTTGGCAGCAAAACAGCATCAGATTACCTCAAAACAGATAGGAAAAAAAACGGATGAGAAACGAAGAATTAAACGAAGTCGGCTTCAATATCATTTTAGCTAAATTGGAGGAATAAAAACATGTTCACAAAAGCCGTTGGTGGTGGTTATTGCCACTTAGATGAAAACGACAACATTTGGTACGTCATGAATGTAGGTCGCAAAGAATGGATGGTTAGCATTAGCGCCGACAAGCCGCCACTTATCGATGAAGAATATTTAAAATTCATCGATTCAGACACCATCTACACAAGTGCGGAAACGGCACAAAAGGATGTGTACCAATTCCTGGCATCAATAGACCATCGACCACCAAATCGTTTCAGAATTATTGAGGGAGCCATTCAAGATATGAACGAGACGCCCCAACAAGAGTGAAATCGGCTTTTCAGCTTGCCCTTATGGGGCAGCAAAAAGTCAAATCGTACAAAAACGTAGCGTCGAAATAGTTAGACGGGGACGCACAAAGCAAGGAACTTGTACTTACGCAGGAGAAGCAGATATGGATTTTGAAGAGATCTTTGCAAATTGGGATAAAGAAAGACATCAGGAGCGGGAAGTAGCAACCGCCAAGCTGAAGGAGATGCTAGTAGACCGTCCAGACATTGTAAGGATAAGCATAACTTACGACGGATGTGGTGATAGTGGCTGTTTCGACGATCAGCAATACTTCGACAGTCAGGGACATGACCTAGATGGGCAAGCTATGAATGATGCAGTCGAGGATTATGTTTGCGCAATACTCCCAGGTGGTTGGGAGATAGACGCTGGCAGCTACGGCGAGGTTGAAATTGACTTGACTACTGGTAAGTCCAAGGTCTTGCACACACAACGAGTTGTCGAAGAGATTACAGAAGAATTCGAGGTTGACGATGGCCCATCCATATCACCATGCTCTGAGTAGTGTTAAGCAGTGGGGTGGTCAAGTAGACGACTACCTGCCAATTCACAACTGGTTCGACGAAAGCAAGGCATACGTTGGTGATTTCCGCCATCGTGCATTGCGTCATCACGCTGAAGGAATATTCATGTGTGAGAAATTGTTCGGAGTAACAATAACGATCAGCAGTGGGCGGCAAATTCCAGTGCGTTGGATTGGCGAGCAGCACGTCAAGGAAGACCTAGGGCGAATCCCATCGGCTAGTGATTGGCTAAGTTGTATTCGTCCGGCAAGTTGGATGATTCGTGGCAGGCAACTAGACGTGGAAGCAGTTAATGGTCCGTAGAAGGAAGCCGCTTTCTATTGGATACGCAACAGAAAAAACAGACCATCGAGCTTCTGGTCGCCAAAAGACCGATGAAGGCGACGTAGCTCGAACCAAAAACACATCTTTGCCTCCGCATCTTGGCAGCATCGGAGCAAGGTTTCACTTACTGTGGAGACTTTGCGCCGATGAAGATGTTCAAAACGATTCTTGCTGACCCACCTTGGCCATATAACTCACCGAGAGCCGTCGTCGGAAATGGAGGACGTGGTTCTCAAAATGGGAAAGCAGCCAATATTATCCAAACGGACGTTTTAGACCATTACAATGCAATGAGTTTGAAAGACATTAAAGAACTGCCGATATCAGAACTGGTCGAAGATAATGCCCATCTATATCTTTGGACCACCAATTCATTTATGGTTGAAGCACACGAAGTTGCCCGTGCATGGGGATTCAAACCAAAAACGATTATCACCTGGGCTAAAATCAAAAAAGATCGCACACCATCCATGAAAACTGGATATTGGTATCGCTCAGCCACAGAACACGCACTCTTTGCTGTTCGTGGCAAGATGCGACTCAAAGGACCAGCTTCACCCACAACGTTCTTCTCGCCACGTTTGCCCCATTCAGTTAAACCAGATCAGTTTTACGAACTCATTGAATCACAATCGCCCGGCCCATATCTGGAAATTTTTGCCAGAAGATCACGCCCAGGATGGGATCATTGGGGAAATGAAATGAATCCCACTGTCTCTTTTGAAGAAAACCTGGTCTGGGTTCGTGACATTGACCAACAAAACCGAAATGCGGGAGTCACCCATTTTTTCAAACAACGATATCAAGCCGGTCCTATCTTCCATGCTTGACGGTGAAGTTCGGCAGGCGTGGCCGAGGTAGAGGGTTGCGTTATGGCGCTGAAGAAAACTTCTGAGTTAACGAACTGAAATGCCAAATCAACTCTTTTGAAGTAGGTACAAAACCAAGACTTCATCGGAAGCGTTTTCTGATGAAGCAGGTTCAAAGAGTAATAGGAGCATGAAATGAGTGAAATGCAGTTAGCAATTGCCGATCACTTTGGATCGGTGGACGTTCGCAAGAAGCTATCAAAATCTTATGTTCACATTAAGGGGCAGCGACTACAACCGCTCTGTCGAAAGCTGAAAATCAAGTACGCCCTTGCCTTGGTCGGGTTCGTTGAGCGAGGCCGCAATGCCAAGTTTGGTTGGTCGCCAGAATATGATGGCGTCGTTGTTTCAAACCGATCAGTCTCCAAGTTGTTGGTTGCGATACAGGATCGAAATGCACGTTCGTCCGCACGCCCTGTCGTTACTGAAGAAGTCAAACGTGCGAGAAGAGAACGTAAACAGCAGCGTGATATTACCCGATTCATTGAGGCGATACTTAAACAGTTTCCGCAGATTCCAAATGAAGAGGCCAACGAGATTGCAGATCACACCTGCACTGTTGGCTCTGGCAGAGTGGGGCGAAGTGGCGTCGTTAGTATCGACGAGGCTGTTGAATTGGCGGTGCGGGCGCATGTCCGGCACAATCACACGGACTACGAATCCATTCTTGACGAATTGTCGGAGGGTTATATGTCGTTTGAGGAACGCCAAGAGGCAAGGCACGACGCTCGTGAACAGGTTGCAGAGGTAATCGATGAAGTTATGGGGCGCTGGGCTGGAACCGTAGATCAATCAAAGTGAAATCATGACAAGAAAACACCATTCACAAGAGGAGCGTTCAAGAATGTCCTCCATTGAATATGCAATTGCACACCCAACACGGAACAATATCCTTAACCTTCGGAGTGGAAGGGACCAGTACACAAGAGCTAAACTACTTGAGTTGCGTAGTTTGGCAGGCGAACAACCTGAAATCGATAAGACGGAGATTTCGGATGTAGACAAGGCGGCGGCGTACCGATGGGTTCTAAGAGGGCTTCCAGCAGGATTGGCGGTTAAGAAGATCATCTACGCTACTGAATTGGCGGAACGCCGAGAGAATCGTCGTTACTTTTTTATCGACGACGAGGAAGAAAACGAAGCCCGTGAGCGGCTTGACGAAGCGAAGGAACGACAAGCCGAGCAATTGCGGGAAAGTAACAAACGTAAAAATGTTGTGCAGCAACCGCTTCAAGACTCTGATGGCGAAATCGTGACGTACTTGGCGGGTGCAAAGCATTACGACACTTCCAAAGTAGTTGTTGGCCAACTGGAACTTGAATGGGAACCAACGAATCCCCACGATCAAAACGCCATCAAGATTATGCAAGGTGGATGTCACTTGGGATACGTTCCCAGAGATATTGCAAAAACAATTCACCACGGCAGCACCGCTCGGCTTATTTCAACTGGTCCTGAATGGAAAGTAATCATCAAGCAGCCAAAATTTATCCTGCCAAAGATGCTTGTGGGGCTGAACTAATGCGAAGACGAAACTCGATGGCTAAGGCGTCGAATCCGATTTTACAACACATCATGAACCGTGGTAGACTCATCTGCGTCGGGAACTTCTTCATGTAGCCGCTTTAGCGTTGCTCCTGACATGCCTCCGAGAGAAGACGGCTCTAACCTCTCCAGGCAACTTGCGTTTTCACTGCAACTTTTTTGCAGTAGCGTGGTTGTCTGGACTGATCTTTGGCTTCTTTGCCATTCGATTGTTTTTGACTCCCAATGCTGCTTAGTCACTACACTACCGAAGGAATATGAGTATGGACCCAACGTCTTTTCCACAGCCAACCGACCGAATTGCTTTACTATGTCGAGTTAGCACGCCGAAGCAAAAGCTCGAACATCAACGAGAGGCCATTCTTCGGTTCGCAGAACAAAACAACTTGGTAATTCCGACTTCGATGTATTTCGAGGACAAAGTAAGGCGTCACAAACAACTTGCCGAAGGTACGAATTTCAAGAGGCTGATGGCACTTGTCGAAGCACGCCAAGTGGACTGGATCATCATTGCCACGTTTGACCGATGGGGTATTACAGACATCGAGGACATCTCCTTAATCAGAAAGCACCTGAAAAAGCATGATGTTCAGCTTTGGTCGGTTGCTGACGAGTTGAACATAACAGGCACAAACGATGGAACTTTCTGGCGGGTAGCTGCTCGTGCTGAGGGGGCAACTGCCTACGTCGGTAGCCAAGCGGAAAAGAACATTCAGAAGATGGTCACAATGGCAGAACAGGGGTGGGCGGCGACCGGAAACGCACCTTTTGGACTGGACTTGGTTTGCTATCCCTTAACCGATCTAACTCGACCAATGTTTCGTGTTGTTCGCATGAAGTATATTCGCCCACAACTATTCAAAATTTTATGGTACGACAAAGACGGCAATGTTGAAAAAGAGGAAATCACCGAACACATGCCACCACGAGATAAGAAAGCCACTGGCTATCGGTTAGTCCCGTCAATCGAAACTAATCGTCTTGATGCAGTTCGTCTAATGTATCAACTCTACAACGAGGGTATGGGCTTTACTGCTATCTCAAAAACACTTTGGGCGCAAGGTTACATGCACTATGACCGCCCATTTGGTTTTCACGGAGTTGAGGTAATCCTTAGCAACTCGGCATACATTGGTATGCCCGCATGGGGGAAAAACGGGGTGGGGCAGTATCGACATGCAATCAACAAAACTGCTGCCAAGATCAAGCGAAAAAGCACCGATACAATCACCGTAAAGAAACCGGAAGAACAGTATATTTACCCTTTGAAGCCTGTATTTGTTCCGCCAGTTGTCGAACTGGAATTGTTTGGCAAAGTTAAGGAGAGATTGAAAAACCGTGGCCATACTAACCCAGCTTTTGGTAAACGCAAAACTCGTGAAAAAACGCATCACCCCTTAAACGGAAAGCTCATCTGTCCCGACTGCAATGAGCCGATGGTTCTTGGGGCTTACACTCCAAGAGGAAAGAAAAAAACTCGTTGTTTTCACTGTGGAACTTGGAGGAAGACGATCCGAACTTCCTGTTTTGCAAATACGGTGGCATGGTCGAAACTAGACGCCGCAACTGAAGAACTTTTGAAGTTAGTCGCTGAAAGAATCGATGCAGTTGAAAAGGGAGACTTGTCCCAACTTCATAACGAAGCATGGTTAAAGGAAACCGATCTCGGCAGAATCATTGATGAAGTGGTAGCAAAGTCAGAGACACACCTTAATTCTCCTAGTGAGCTTGACCGAATTTCGAAAGCAGTGGGTATCCCTGGTCTAAATGGTATTCCTCTAAGGCTGTTCCTAGACGATGCCGTTGATAGCCCGAAAGGGAAGGCTGTTCGCCCACTATTGGAAATTGCCTTTGCAGTTTACGGTCGCAAGTTTGATGAAGAGGCATCCACCCTCCGAGCCGAACTTCAAGCGATACAAGTTGAACTCGAAGCAATCGCCTTGGAACTTGTCAAGCAACGAAGCAAACCAACCATATACCAGCGACTTGAACGAAGGGCTTCTGAGCTTGAGGCGAGGAAAGCAGAAATTGAACCCAGGACTATTCCTTTGACCGTCAAAGCAAAAGCGATCATCGAACAACTCTCGGCAATCAAACGGACGATTACGGAGACGGATAAAGCACGCCGGGCCGCTCTACTCGATGTTTTCCTCGAAAGTGTCGTTCCTATTTTCGAGATCAAAATGATCGGCAAGAAAAAAGAACGACGTGCCGTAGTGAAAGGCTTCAAGTTCTTTCCAAAGAAGGGAATGGAAGAAGTTATGCCGCAAGCGATGGAAATTGGATATAGCCGCATGGGCACGGATTCAATGCTGCGATCAGCATGAAGTTGGCTGGGAAAGTGGTGCTTCGCATCGCTCGCGAAATTGTAACGACTCGATCTTCCAACGGTTGTCGCATTACCTCAAGCGTCTTGCGATTGAATTCGGGAAGTTCGTCCAAAAACAAAACTCCGTTGTTCGCGAGGGAAACTTCACCTGGCGCAGGCGGGCTTCCACCACCGACAAGACCAGCGTCCGATATCGTATGGTGCGGTGACTGAAAGGGACGTTGAACCATAAGTGGCTGTCCAGGCTTGAGTCGTCCCAAGGCGGAATAGATGCGCGTCGTTTCGATCGATTCCGTTGCCGAAAGAGTCGGCAGAATGGACGGCAGTCGTTTGGCCAACATCGTTTTGCCCGAGCCCGGTGGACCGAGCATAATTAAATTGTGAGCGCCGGCAGCTGCGATGGTCAGTGCACGCTTTGACATTTCTTGTCCGCGGACATCGCTGAAGTCGACGTCGTACTTGGAGAAGGCTTCGTAAATTTCGTTCAATCGGGACGGGACCGGTTCGATTTGAAGTTTGCCGGACAAGAACGCGACCGCTTCATTGAGTGAGCCGATTGGAATGATGTCCAAGCCCTCGACGACGGCCGCTTCCTGGGCGTTTTCGGCTGGCACGAGTAGCCCTTTGATTCCAGGCTGCTTGGCGGCCGCGATTGCAATCGAAAGGACGCCTTTGACATTTCGCATTTGGCCTTCAAGTGAGAGTTCGCCAACGGCAGCGTACTGCTCCAGGAAATCGGACTCCAACTGACCTGCGCCAACCAGAATTCCGATGGCAATCGGGAGATCGAAACTGGTCGCTTGTTTTGGCAAATCGGCTGGGGCCAAGTTGATGACGACTCGATCGTGCGGCCGCATGAATCCGCCGTTGACTAAGGCTCGCTCGATGCGATGAATACTTTCGCGGACGGCTTGTTCGGGCAGGCCGACGATGACGGTCTTAGGGAGAGGGGCCGGTGATAAGTCCACTTCGACATCGACCGGCATGGCTTCGATGCCAAGCAGCGAATAGGTTTTTAACTTGGCGAGCACGGGCGTGAATCCTTGTTGTATGAACCGCGAGAATGGGGTTAATGTTATACCAAGGTCCAAGCCCGTTTTGGAACAATGTACAAAAATCGATTTCCCGACAAAAGTCAGAAAAAACGCTCGTTTTTCGAATCCCCAACACCAGCATCCTGCCCGATGGGCGAAAAAGTGTCGCACAATTGTCCTCAATTGTTGCTGAACTGAAAGACCACGCTACCAAGCCCTAAATCCTGGGCTCGCCCTCCCGAAGGTTGCTACTGGAATTGGCATTGCAAAGATGTTTGGAACGAAGGGCGTGAGCCCAAGTTCGCAATATGCTTGGCGTGCTAACCGATCTTTGTACCCCCGATCACGAATCTTCTGAACGATTCTTTGGATCGCATTTGCGAATTTCTTGCCAGTACTCATTGGCGATGTCCTTATCGATGGCAACTGGCCCGCCACCTGCCCAATGTCGGTCCTGCCCGTTCCTCTTCGGACCGGAAATCCAGTACTCGTCGCCGGTCTCCGAATCGAAGTAATTCCCCGCAATGCCCTGGCCCGCCAAGGATTGGAACGATTTACCTCGATAATAGATCGTTCGTCTTGAATGCGAATAGGTCACGCGGCCAATTCTCGCTGGCCCAAAATCGGCGTATCCCGTTTTTTGCTCGATGTACAAGATTCGAGACAGTTTCCCTGCCATGGCAATTCATCTTGATTCAAGAAATAGAATTTTTCGTGAGTGTATAGACAATGGAGGCCAAAAGAGGTTCGCGAAAAAACACACAGGAGGCATGTTGCGGACGCTGTCGCAAGTCTGATAGACTAAAGCCAGGAGAAGCGGGCCAAATAGAATCCTTGCAAGTCAGAAATGGCGAAGCGACTTAACCCAACGGACCTTCTATTACTCCCTTCCGTACCGCTCCCTTCCGTACCGCTCCGCTCCAATTGGGACAGATTGTTATTCGTTCTACTGGGTAACTGAAAGGGAATAGAATGCGAGAGAAAACGGCATTTACTTTGGTGGAATTGTTGGTGGTCATCGCTATCATCGGAGTGCTAGTTGGATTGCTTCTCCCGGCTGTCCAGGCAGCCCGCGAAGCGGGGCGGCGTGTTCAGTGTTCCAACAACTTGCGGCAATTCGGCCTGGCGATGATGAACTACGAAGCAGCCTATAAAGCTTTTCCATCGCTTCGTTCCGGAACATCCGGTTTTAGCAGTTCGATAGCAGGGAACCATGAGCGGCGAAGCGCTTACATTGGTCTACTGCCATTTTTAGAGCAGGGTGTTTTGGCTAACCTGATCGATGGCGGAGAAAACACTTCCCTCGGGCTTGTGGCACCCGGCGGGCCGTTTCCAGGCGAAACGTTGGAAGGGACTTACAAGCCGTGGCTTTTTCAAGTTCCCCAATTGCTCTGTCCCAATGAGTCCAATCGCCCGCAAGATCGCGAAATTGGGAGAACTTCCTATGGTTTTTCCATTGGCGATAATGTGGTGGATGCCGCATACGGAAGAACGCGAGGGATGTTTCAGCCCAAAACCTGGAAGCGATTGGCTGAGGTTTTGGATGGCACATCCAATTCACTGGCCATGGCCGAAATTAAAATAAATTCGAAAGTGATTGAGTGGTACACCGAAGCCGAACTTAGTATCCCATCCAAGATTTCAATTCTTCATCCCGACCCAAATTACATACCTAATCTTCCTTTGCCCAGGCCACACACTTTTGGACGAGGTATGCGTTGGAATGATGGAGCACCCGTCTATACATCCGTGAATACCATCTTGGCGCCAAATGATATCAGTGCTGACAACCGTAGTTCCTATGATTTGGTCAATGGCTTATACACCGCTGGTTCCAATCACACGGGACTCATCCTAGTTCTCTACGTCGATGCGTCAGTTCATGTCATGAGTAATAAAGTCGACAATGGTGACCTTACGAAATTCGCCCCTGTTGGCAGTTCAGGGGAACCAAGTCCGTACGGTGTATGGGGGCAACTCGGAACAATTGCCTGCGGCGAAGTTGCCGCATCCGATGTTCCCTAGCTCGGTTGAGCGACGGCAACAACAATTCACATACGCCCGAAATTTCCTTTGCTTCGCAATCAACTCATGAACTATTTTCTTGGCCGTTTTCGATTTTGGATGTCATCGTTTGGCCTGATATACTTGTTTTTTACCTTTGCAGCGGTCGCTTGTTCGCAGGATATCGTCGTTCCTACGAACATAGTGCTGGACACCAATTCCAAAGAAAATCCGAACCTTGATTTCCTACAACCGCCCGCGGGCAGCATGGACAAACTTGAGTTTGGGCCAAACGGAATTTTAGTAAAGCAGTTTTCCGAGGCCGGGAAAAAAGCGTCGAACCTGGGATTCAAGCTGAAAGCGACATCGAAGTCCAATTTTCTCTTCAGCATCGATGTCGAAGTAAAAAAGATTACTGAGCCGACAATAGGTTGGGGGCAGGGGCTTTTGTTTCGATTCCTGACGGAAGATACGCAATCACCAATTATGGCCGTGGGCTATGTTGCCACTCGAAAAATGAAGGGGGCAATTTGCTTTGCGTCGAACCATACCGAATCACGCAAGCAAGAGTATGAATTCGAGCCGTTTTCATTTACCAAAGGGACCTGGCAATTTGAGCGAAAGGACAACGAACTTTTTGTTTCGATAGACGAGTCCGGTGTGGGCAGCTATCGATTGGTCAAGCGTGTGCAGTGCACTTCGGCGCCGCTAAAGGAAGTGCAAGTTTGGTGCACACGTCAAGAGTCGGGAAATACGCCCGCAGAGTACTTGCTCAAGCGAGTCCAATGGGTAGGAGATAGTTATTTCGATCAGCCGCCAGCAAAGCCGCCATTTTGGACTGGAGAGCGAATCGTCTCGATTTGCTTTTGGCTTACCATCGTGGGAGGCATCGTGTATGTCGTCCAAGGAGTACGCTCAGGCAAGATACCTATCCGTCGAACGTAGAGTTACGTCAAAGTGCTTTGTCTCCCTTATTTTCCTTTTATTCGAAACAAGTTACTCATTTAGCCATTTGATGGCCTTAGGAAGTCCGACTTTAACCATCGGGGCATAGTGCCCGCCACGACGTTCTTGTACGAAGGTTACGGATTGCCTGTTAAGCTTGCTGACAAAACGCTGAGTTGACACAAATGGCTCGTTATCGTCGTCCATCGCATGGAGAATAAAAATCGGGCAGCGGTACTGACTTGCGTACGTGATAGGCGAGCCGGTTTTGCAGTATTCTTTGAAGTTCTTGAACCAGGCCATTGCGCTCGGGTCACTTGCGAGATCACCTATCCTGGAATTGAGATCCGTAATCGGTGCAAACGCAATGCACTTGGAAATGCGTTTGTCCTTGGCTGCCAACAACAACGACAAAGTCGCCGCAGAACTGTGACCGGACGTATAGAGCTTCTTTGGGTCTACTTCGGGAACTCGAGCCAAAACAAAGTCGATTGCCAACTTGCCGTTCAACACGCCCGCATCCGCCTTGACGAACCGATCATACGCCGACTGTATCGCTTGAAAGTACGCGCGCCCCTGTTCCGGAGAAAGGCCTTCGGGCATGTCACCATCTAAATCAAAAATACTTACAACGAACCCAGCTTTAACATAGGGTACGATCTCCTCCATGTTGTCTTCTTGACCAATCTTAACACCATGAAGCAGCGGTGTCCCTGCTGGCGCGAGAAAGACACAACCCAAGGTCCCCGGTTGGTGGTTACCAGCTGGCATGTAGATCCTGGCTTCCATCGTTTGTTTGGACGGACCGCTAAAGCGAACGTTGTAAACGCTAATTTCGGTGCCGGACACCTTGGAAGGTATCGGAAGTGGAGGGTAAACCGTGGACGAGGCATTTTTGCTTTCGGCTAAAACTGGTGGTCCGGAAGGCGTTGCATCGAACGTCTTCGTTGCAAACGGCTGGTTCCCGATGTTCTTCAGCGAACCAATGACCAGCCATCCCAAAACAAGAATGCCCGCCAGCCCGCCGACCGCGATGAAACCGATTAGCCAAAACAACCAAGCAAAGCTTTGCCTTCCACGTCTCGAAGCCAAACGCGTTGAGCCGCTAGGTAAAGTAACGCTTGCTTGCTGCGGATGGTACTGGGCCTGTGGAGCTGGAAGCAACAAATCGTCGAAGTCATTCTCGGTTGGTTTGGCTATTGGACGTGGTTTCGTCGGAGCATTTGGCTTTGCCGATGGAGTCGAGACAACGTTGGGTGGCTGCTGCGCAATTGGCGATTCATCCCGCATCTCCGGAATGGATAGAACATGTTTGCACATCGGGCACCGAATCTGTTTGCCTCGCGCGGTCTCCGGAACGCGAAGTCGTCGGTTACATCCCGAACACGAAACAGACAATGTTGGAATACTCATGGGCGTTGATCGTGATTGGCAAGAGGGTATTGGATTAGCGTGTAACTGGCTTTTGAGTACCTCAGGGTTGACGCGAATACCGAATGGAGATGATGGCTGCGGGTTCTGTTCCTATTTTCGCCGACTTCAATGAGTAGTCCTGTTTTCTCGCTTGACCAACACCTGTTTCGCCGAAACTGCGAGAGCGGGGTGTTTCATTCTCTTCGCAAGCATCGAAAAAGCGAACCGTTACGATGCCTGTCGATCCGCGGACCTTGAGTTGTGTCGCGGCACCTTTCCCTAATTCGTTCACCACAAAATCGAAAGTGTTGTCGTTTCCTGGTTTCAATGTATGCAACCAACCCGGAACCAGATGCTCTCCGGGCTTTCCATTCTTCGCACGAGGCACAAAATACCCTTGGTGCGTCAATTGCTTTCCGTCCGCCGCCTTGTCGGTATTGAACGTGTTGGCGGCATCGAGACCATCGATTTCCAATTTGGCCACCGCGTCTGCTTTTTCGTCGTAGTTGCAAAGCACGACAACATAGGTTTCACCCACATCAATCGATGCGAAGGCGAGGCCACTTTCATTGACAGGTTGGATTGGTTTTAGGTCCCCTTTGCCACCCGGTCGCTTCCTCAATTCTACCGAATAGGTTTGAGCATTTTGTGTGGAAACTTGAGTCCCACCAACGAGCTTAAACTTGGGAGTTTCGAAGGCTGTCTCGGTTGCTTTCAGTCGAACTTGGTAGTCATTCGAATCGGGTGGTGCCAAAGTTGTGCCCAGGATGCGAGCTATATCGGATGAGTTGTTGACCTCGCGGATAATCGTCTCCGCATCCACTTCCCCTTCCCGCGTCCGCAGCTTGATTGGCTTGCCTCGATCGAGGATCTTTGCAGTCAATTGCACCACTCGATTCCCTTTGTTCGTCTTTGTATCGCTTAGGTTCTTCGCCAATTTTAGTGGCTGGAAACATTGGGGATTAGCTCCAGTCTTCCGCAGAAGAACAGGATCCTTGTTCGGTAGTTTTCATAGTTTCTAAAACCTCGCGCGGCGCTTTTGATCGATTGGATACGACTGTT
>JANPHB010000015.1:0-15415 GCA_031424235.1 Pirellula sp. | reverse complement strand
ATGTATTGACAGAGCAGCCTCATCCACCACGATATATCGCTGAGACGAGAACGAACGTTTGCCAACTTGACTGGATCGTTTCGAATCGAGTTCAGGTCCCATTCGGTTGGCTCAACGGGAATCCAACTCTTCTTTCCCTCTTTTTCGCATTTGATCTTTCGCTGAGGGCAGAGCGACCACCAACGACGAGCGACTTCGGTGTCATCCCAGGTTTTGACAACGTCTGGTCTTGAGCGAAGCACTAGATGGAAGTGGTTTGACAAACACGAGAAAGCTAGCAAGTCGATCCCGAAGTTAGCCGCGAGTTGCTTGAGTTTGTCTTCGATCCAGCGTTTGCGGTGGTCGAAGTTCTTTCCTGAGAATTCATCGTCTCCCATCAAAAAGCATCGTCTATTTGCGCGAGCCATAACATGGACCGCTGCGATTTCCGAGGGATCGAAGATTTCCGCTCTAGACAATCTTGCCATGATTCACTCCGTCGAAAAAGCCGAAGAAAGTAATAGTCAATCAAGATAGGAAATCTAAAACCGATTTTCAACTACCCACCCAAAAAAATGCTGTGTCCCTTTGTTGCTTTGTTGTGCTTTGTTGTGGTGGTGGTGCCTTTGTTGTGAAAACGGTCGCAAAACGCGATGCCTGAACAAGCAAAAGCCCCAGCGTCCTGTTCTTCAAAAAATCGGAAACATCTTGGCTTCATAGCCAAAAGATTGACGAAAGAGCGAGCGAGCGGTACTATGACAAGTTAGTGGCGGTTTTCCAAACGTACACTTACCTACCGACCGAGAAGTGTGAACTTGATTTCCTCTTTTGCCAAAACAGCAATCAGCAAAGCGATTTTCGCTTGTTGCTTCGTTTCTTTGGCGTCGCTTGGATTCATTAGCAAAGCGACTGCAAGTTGCGGCGACTATCTTCGTCACAAGTCTATTAGCATATCCAAGAGCTTTTCCCAGGATGACCTTCGCGATGGGCGACCTGGCAAACTGCCCGCTCCTACCACTGGCTGCAAAAACGGGAATTGCGGCGAGGCTCCACCCGCCCTGCCTGTCGATTCGGGCCGAATCGCAAAGCTTGATGCAAACCATTTGAACACTGAATTTTTGTTCGCAAATGGAATGGCAGATAAACACGATTTCTTGGATGACAAATCCCCGTTGCAACCAACTTTGGATCTGCGTGATCCGCCTCCGCGCTCTTCTGCGCTCTAAATCCGTTCGCATTCTGCCTTCAAATCGTAGCTTGAGTGCACCCACTGCGGTTCACCACAGTTCTACGTGATGCCTGCAGCCAATGAACATTTTTCACCGACGAATGTTTTTGCATTGCTTTTGCAAGTCGACATTCAATTCGGAGTCAAAGCCCAGTCATTTCTGATGCCGAGCATGCGACTGGACGTCGGAATAGCGAACGCAATTGACAACCAATACACCTAATCCAATACACCTAATCTTAAAGTGAGTCATCATGAAATTGTTCCAATCGTCCTTAATGCTAACGGCCGCCTTGCTTTCAGTACAAAGCATGCAGGCCTCTGCTTTTGCTCAAGTCGGAAGTGGGGCGTCCAACGTAGCGGATTTGCCGGACCAACCAAGACCGACTCCGACCACTCGTCCCGAGATGAAGCGTCTTCTGGAGGACATGAAGCTTCGCAAGGAACGTATCCCATTGCCTCCCTTGTCGGAGAGCGAGAAGGAATCGAATGACCCAAGAACACAAGGGTACGAAGGTCGATTGGGCAAGTTGTTTTTGCCGACGACAAATGGAGCGCGAGGATATTTGAATTTCAGCGGCAGCCCCAAAAGAAATCCTGCGGTACCTCAGCCAACCAATCGACCGGTTGTGGAAGAAGACTTGGCGCTCACGCTCGAGTACGGTTTTAAGACGCGACTGTTTTGGATCGCTTCTCGAGTCAATAATTGCCAATACTGCTTGGGACACCAAGAATCCAAGTTGCTTGGTGTTGGTATGCTAGAAGACGCGATTGCGGCACTCGACACCGACTGGTCCAAGTTTCCGGTTGAGGAGCAAGCTGCGTTTGCTTTAGCACGTCGACTGACTCTGGAACCCAACTTGCTTTCGGACGAGGATATCACTGAATGCAAGAAGTACTATAGCGATCTCCAAGTATTGGAGATCATTCTGTCTGTTGCTGGCAACAATGCGATTAACCGATGGAAGGAAGGTGTCGGCGTACCTCAATCGACAAGCGGTGGTAACTTTGGAGCCTCAAACGCGTCGGATCCACACGCTCACTCATATCTTACCGACACCAGCGCTCCGTATTTGACTGCGATTTCCAAAACGGTCTACTTATCTGATCCATTGCATGCAGCAGATGCAGCCAAGACGATTGCTGGTAAGAGGCCCAGCGCCAGCGACGTAGCGACGAAGCTTCAAGAGGCCTTGAAACGGACTCCTCGACTACCTCTGGTTAGCAACGAGCGAGCCAAGGAAATCCTCGGTGAACTGGCACCGGTAGGTGTTGCTCCCAATTGGATGCGGCTGCTGCTAAATTTCCCAATTGCTGGCAAACGGCAAGTTGCTTCACTTGTTACCGTGGAATCGGATCTTCAATTGAGCCCACTGATGCGCGCGCAGATGTCTTGGGTTATCGCGTTACAAAACGGTGCATGGTATTCGCTGGGTGAAGCGCAGAAAAGACTGAAGGGTTTAGGGCAAACCAACGAGCAAATAGATGCACTCGCACAAGTAGGGGACGTGTCGGGCAAGGACAAGCTATCGCCCAAAGACCGTGCTTTATTGATCGTTGCAAAAAATCTTGCCGCGTCGCCCGTCGTGCTGACGGATCGTCAAGTTGACCTAGCTCTCAAGCTGTCAAACGCTCAAGATGTGGTGCAGACGGTACACTATACCGCCATGAGGTCCATGTTTGACCGCTTTACCGAGGCGGCAGCCTTGGCGGCCGATCGTTAACCCGTAACTTAATCATCTCAAATTTTAATTTCAATCGATATAGGGATTATTCAAATGACAAACCTTGGAACTAGGGCCCCGCGTTGGCGTGGATTTACTCTGGTCGAACTCTTGGTGGTGATTGCGATCATCGGCGTTTTAGTCGGATTGCTATTGCCGGCCGTTCAAGCGGCGCGTGAAGCGGCACGGCGAATGCAATGCAGTAACAATCTAAAGCAGATCGGACTTGCAATCCACAATTACGAAAGTGCGTACAGAGTGTTGCCCTTCGGAAAGGGTGCCAGCTATGTCGGAGCACCTGTCTATGCCAGATGGTCGCAACATGCGATGATTTTGCCCTATATCGAGCAATCTGCATTGTACAACACGATCGATTTCCGACTTCCGCCTGATACTCCCGGCATGGGTGGAGTCGTTCCGTTCATGCCCGCTTATACCAACGCAATTGGGACAAACGCGGCCGCTAGCCGGACGCCTGTTCCCGGGTTCTTTTGCCCGTCGGATCAGTCTCCAAACGACGTCTGGCAAGCACAAAACAATTACGTTGGAAATCAAGGTGGCTGGCTATGCGATCGCAGTGACCAACCGGGCGGGCCAGGGGACATTGCCCCAAATGAAACTCAAACAGGCGTGTTCTATTACTTGAGCAAGGTCAAGTTTGCTGGAGTGACCGACGGACTATCCAATACGGTTTTCTTCAGTGAAAAAATTCGGGGGCAGGGAACACCTAACCCCCGCACCGACTTGTTTGTCATTCCACCGCAGACTTCACTCGATGCGACCTTCGCGATCTGCAAAAGCATCAATGCTCTCACGGCCACTCCGCTAACGAGCAAGTATGGATATAGTTGGGTCATGGGCGAAAACTGTTGTAGTCAATACAACCACGTTGCAACGCCGAACACCAATTCATGCGGTGGTACTGGCTTCCCAGGGTCGATGACCAACATGGCGATGCAAGTATCAGCTGCCAGTCTGCACACTGGCGGCGTGCAATGCATGATGGGTGACGGTTCGGTTCGCTTTGTCACGAACAGTATTGATCTAACCGTATGGCGGGCAGTGGGCAGTCGGGCAAGTGGCGAAATAGAGTCACTTGAGAAATGACATCCAAATGATCCTTCAAATAGTCGCTTTTCGCCGATCAACAGCCTCTGGCAGGAACCTGGTAACGAACGTTTGTGTCGGCGCAGGCATCCTATTTGCCAGTGTGTTGGTCTGCGGTTGTCATGATCGAACGGGCGATTTTAAGCCAAGTGCAGCTGTGGCACAAAATGCCTTAGTACGTGCATTGGAGGATTGGAAGGCTGGGAATCCTGCTGGAGAAATTGCTGGCTCTAAGCCACTGATTTATGTGACGGATGTCAATCGCAACCCGAAACAGTCACTCGACCAATTTAAGATACTTGGCGAAAAATCGGGCAAATCCGGTCGAACCTATGCTGTTGAGCTTTCGCTCAAGCATCCCGACCAACAACTCAAAACGGAGTACCTCGTCGTAGGCATTGACCCTTTGTGGGTTTATCGCAGAGAAGACTTCGAGCTGCTTATGCACTGGGACCATCACATGCCCGATCTCCCGCGTGAATCGAGCCAACCATGACAGCCAATGAAAAAGAGCTTCGCGGCTGGAGAGCCGCGTGCGCTGCACTGCGTGTCCGTTTCCGATTTCTATTCGCGATTGCGTTGCTTGCGTTTCTAGCGGCCAGCTGGCCTTGGATCGCAAATGCATGGGACCGCATTTATGCTCGTTGGATGCCGTTTCAATCCGACTCAACTGTGGTATCCGACCGGGAGTATTTCTGCCCAATGGATCCAGGTATCGTTTCCAATTGGTCGGCAATCTGTCCTATCTGCAACATGGATCTGATTAGCCGCCGCAAAGGCGAAAGCCAAATCCTGCCAAGTGGCGTCATCGCGCGGATGCAACTTTCCCCGTATCGCATTTCGCTGGCGGGCGTACGGACGGTGGAGATCAAGCAAAGGAGTGTTGCAGAGACATCTGAGACGGAACTGCTGGTGCCTACGACTGCCGTGGTTCATTGGGGAGCAGAAACCGTTGTCTATGTGGAATCGATGCCAGGCATGTTTGATGGCGTTTCCGTAAAGCTTGGCAAACGAGAAGGCGACTCCTATGTTGTTCTTTCGGGAGTCAAGCCTGGTCATCGGGTCGTCGCAATGGGAACGCTACTTATCGATGCGGAAAATCGGTTGAGTCCGCATCTCTCAACACAATACTTCGGTGCCGCGTCTCAAGTGGCTGCTGGCCTACCGCCTCCTGCGCCACGGTCTACTTTGACACCAACAAAAGCTCTGGAACCGGCCGAAATCCTATTGGTTGAAAAGCAAAAGTATTGCCCAGTGACGCAGGAGGAACTCGGCTCCATGGGAACGCCCGTTTTTGTGGACGTAGGCAACAGAAAGATCGCACTTTGCTGTATCGGTTGCCGCACAGGCCTCTTGGAGGAACCGGACAAATATTTGGGCTGGTTGGATCAGAAATTAGCAAACGAGCAAGCGCAAAAATGATGGAACACAATGTTCACTGATTTTCTGTTGCTGATGATACGATTTCGCAAGATCGTTTTCTTCCTTGCGGCAGCTTGGGCGGTTGTTGGAATTTGGATTTCATGGAACACGCCTATCGATGTGTTGCCAGATCTATCTGAGAACCAAGTGCTGGTCTACACGCCATGGGCTAGTCACAACCCTCCAGAAATCCATTCGCAGATCACTCAACCGCTATCTGAATTCCTGAAGGATATACCTGGCGCAATTACGGTGCGAGGATCGAGCGATGTTGGTTTCTCGTTGCTTTACATCATTTTTGATGACACAATCAGCTTTCGTGAAGCCCGCCAACGAGTATCTGACCGGCTAGCGAAGTCGAACGTAGGACTTCCGGATGGTCTGCAGGCCGAACTAGCCCCTGAAGGTATTCCGACGGGCCAAATCGTTTGGTATACACTGTCAGGGCGAGATACGGATCTACTGGAACTTCGCAGCTGGCAGGAGCGAGTTGTCGCGCCTAGGCTGAGTAAAATTCCGGGAGTTGCACAAGTTGCAAGTGTTGGCGGATTTCAGCCCGAAGTCCATATCGACGTTGACGCAGACTTGCTTGCAGCAGCAGGTCTTGCGTTCAGTGACGTTGAGCGACAGCTTCAGGAGCTACCGCGAACTATTAATATAGGAGATTCGGAGCCCCTACAAACTTCACGCCTCACGGTGGAAGTTGCGGAACTTGAGAATCAGTTACTTGCTACCCCTGGTCGAGCCACCACACGGTTGGGCGAGATCAGTCGGGTTAGTTTGCAATCGGCTCCGCGTTATGGTGTCTTGGAGAAAGACGGAAACGAAATGGTTGCGGGTATTGTCCACCTTCAGGCTGGAGAGAACCCGCTCAAAGTAACCCAGTCCGTATTAAGTGCGTTGCAGACCATCGGGGACGAACTGCCTCGTAATCTTCGCCTTAGTTCTTGTTACGATCGAACTCGTCTGATTTCTGGAGCTGTTTCGACGGTTTCAAGAACATTGCTGGAGGCCTTAATCATTGCGACCGTCTGCATCGTGTTGATCATGCGGCATTTCCGTACGTCGCTCGTCATCACGTTGACGATGCCGCTGGCAGTGCTCGGTCCCTTCATCGGAATGCAAATCCTTTCACGAAGCGGAGTGAATTTGCATGTCAACATTATGTCGTTGGCTGGCATCGCAATTTCCATCGGCGTTCTCGTGGATGCGTCAGTCGTCATCGTTGAAAACGTCACGCACCAACTCAAACGTTCGTTCGGTGAAATGCCAATAGGCGGCGACACAGATCGCTTGGTTGCAAGTGCGACGGCAATGGTCGCTCGCCCGGCCATTTTGGCTGTGATGATCATGTTGATTTCCTTCTTGCCGATCTTCGCGCTAAGAGGGATCGACGGGCAGTTGATTCGTCCTTTGGCATGGACGAAAACGTTGACACTGCTATCGGTCATCGTATTGACCGTGACCCTGGTTCCGGCACTTTGTCGAGAACTCATTCGTGGACGTTTGCGGAGCGAGTCGGAAAGCAAGATTCTGCAAAGTTTGATTCGCATTTATCAGCCCGTCCTTTTAGCCGTGTGCCAACGTCCGTGGCCACTTTTCGTTTTATATAGCGGTCTGATAGTTCTCGCGGCGGTTGCCTTAGGGAACGCAATGGCGATTCGATTGGTTGTGGTTCTATCGATTGGCACAATTTGGCTGGTCGTTGACTCTTTTCGGAGCCGAATCGTTTTGGGAATGGGCATTGTCCTTTTGGCTCTTTTGTCTCAATCCATGATGCGACCGATCGGACTTGCGATGCGGTTACCGTTGGACGAAGGCATGGTGATGGATATGCCCATTACTTTGCCACGAATGAATATGAGTCAGGCGAGCGATGATCTGAAGGCTCGCAATATGCAATTATGCCGATTCCCCGAAGTCGCGATGGTGGTTGGTAAGGCAGGTCGTGCTGAAACGGCATTCGACCCAGCCCCCATCGATATGATTGAGTCGATGGTTGAATTTAGGCCTATTGAGAAATGGCCGAGGCGGCGATTGCTGTCGGCGGATGCCCATCATCATGCAACGATGGTCGTACGAAAATTGACGGACGCCGGACTTGTCGAAAAGGCTCAGGACGAGACACAACTGATTCAAGGGATTGTTGAATCGGGCCTTCCAAGATTCGACGCAATTCAACGCGAGTTGTGTTGGCACCTATTGCAGTCGTTTGAAACTTCATTGGGTGCAGAATTGACCACTACCGTTGCGAGATCGGTTACAGGGTTTGCGAATCAAAAGAATCACCCCTCGGCATCACTTGAAGACGTCCAGATTAAAGGGCTGGCCAACGCCATGGAACCGCAGGATCAACTTCGGCTTGCGCAACAACTCGATGCAAATTCATTGCACATTGCAGCGAGGGAGCTTCAACACAAACTCGCTCAGTCGTATCTGCCGTCAGGCGGCTCTTTGAAGTCTATCCATGAACTTTCGGCTGCTGCGGAGGCGAAACTCCTGAGCCAACTACAATCGCTTTCCGCCGAAAAATGGAGGAACTTCGTTCGAATGGAGAACCAAGAACTTTATCGGCGAGCCGGGAGCACTTGGACTCAAATTGTGATTGACGAGTTATGCCTGCGGCAAGCGATCATCGATCCTGGTTTTGATCGCACTCGGGCGCAGATTGTCGCCGCTCGATACGGAACCAATCGACCCAACACTGCCCACAATAGCGATCAGCATCAAGGCATTAAGTCCTTCTCTGAGCTCGCGATTATTGATCCACATGCGGAATATGACCAAATCCTTCTTGAATCGTCCGATCAGTTCGATCGAACGGTTTGGCTCTGGGAACATGGCCGCGCATCATTAACGGCGCCAGGCGGTGAATTGGATGTTGCGGTACAGATGCCGGGCTGGGCAAACGTGTGGACGCGGCCAATTCAGAATCGCATCGACATGCTCACGACTGGTGTCAGTTCCGAAATCGGGGTTCGTGTTCTTGGCGATGACTTCGATAGCGTAGTGGCTGCCGCTGATAAGATTGCTGAATCGCTGAAACAAATCCCAGGAGCAGTTGATATTATTGCCGATCCTATTCGCAACAAGGACTATGTTCTCTTCGACCTGGGTTTGGATGGTATTGCAAACCGCTCCTTGGATCGAAGCGAAATCGAACTCGCGATTGAGGCAGCTACGAATGGCATTTTGCTGGCTCGCGCCGAGAAGAACGGCTCAGGAACAACTCTTCCAGTTCGACTGAAAATATCCGGCAACGTTGATTCCAGCTGCGATGGTCTGCTCGACACACCGTTTTCTTTCCGATTGCAAGGAGCCGTCGACAGCGAAGACAAGGAGGAAAAGGGGGGAAAGGAAAACAACCAGCAGGACGGAGCAACTCAGAAAGTACAACTCTTGAAATTGCGAGATATTGCAAAAATACGGCATCAAGATGGTCCGGCGACCATCAAGAGCACCAACGGCAAGTTATGCAACTACGTTCGACTCAATGTGCGAGGGAGTGCCGCTAGCGAAGTGGTCCAACAGGCCAAATCCATGCTTCAGCAAATGACGTTGGCACCTGGCATCACGATCGAGTGGACAGGTCAATTCGAACATGCCGCTCGAACGCGCTTGAGCATGATGTGGATGTTACCTCTTTGTTTCGTCTTGATCGCAATTCTATTATTCTGGGCGTTTCGCGATTTGGCTGATGCGTTGCTGATGCTCTTGTCGGTGCCGGGTGCGTTGGCGGGTGCCGTTTTGATGCAATGGCTGCTTGGCTATTCTTTTTCTTTGGCCGTCGGCGTGGGGTATATTGCCTGCTTTGGCATGGCCGCTGCAACGAGCATGGTTATGATTATTTACTTGCGTCAAGCGTTGGAGGACGCCGGTGGCCTGGAAAACATTTCGTCGATCGACGAACTGCAATCGTGTGTTATTGCGGGCGCTGTGCACCGACTTCGTCCGAAGCTCCTTACGGAAGCAACCATGATCTTCTCTCTTGCGCCTCTGCTTTGGAGCACAGGAGTGGGGGCGGATGTCATCTGCCCAATGGCGGCTCCCGTCTTGGGTGGTATCCTGGTCGCAGACGAAGTTGTTGATTTACTAATTCCGTCCATCTTCTTTGCCATTCGTCGCAGGCGGTGGCTTCGAAGGATGAACTAACTACAGGAGAGAAAACCGATATGCCTTTCTGCAAACGAATCGCGATGCTCTGCATCGTTGCATTATGTATTTGTTTTTTAGGTTGCCCGAGCAAGACTAATAGCCGCTATACCCCTGCGAGTGCGACGGCTCGTCAGGCCATCGATACGGCCTTGTCGAAATGGAAGTCCGGCATGAAGTATGGGACGATTACCGATGCAACACCAACTGTGATCGTCGAAGAACCTCGCTGGAAGTCTGGGACACGACTTGAAAAATACGAAATCGGCGAAGAAGTAATGGGACAAGAGTATCCTCGCTTCAAAGTAAAACTCAATTTCGCCGGAAAACCGGAGGTAAATACGGAATACCTCGTGATTGGTGTCGACCCTCCAATTGTCTATAGCAAGGAAGAATATGAGTTGACAAGTGGGAAAACAACCGGAAAAGCAAGCGGCATGTAAGCTCTCAATGCGATCCTTCCGTGTCCGTCGATCTGGCTTTATCAAAATGGGCCAGAAGCGAAGGGAGCAAGAACAAATCGCAGAGCAAGGCGGACAAGAGGGTTATGATCCCCAAGCTGGCAAAGACTCGGTGGTCGCGAGTTTCGCTGATCAGTACAGAACCAAAGCCGGCGACGAGCACCAGCGTTGTCATGATCATTCCAGTTCCAACACCTAGAAATGCTTGTTGCAAGGCAAGGGTGCGATTCGGCTGCTGATGAAGCTCTTCGCGATAACGAGAAAGAAAGTGAATCGTATCATCCACGGCGATTCCTAGGCAAATGGTAAACGCGCAAACGCTAACCACATCGAGCGGCCAATTCGCGAGGACCATAAACGTACCTGCAGCCGCCAACGGAATCATGTTTGGAATAATTGCAATCAAACCCAGGCGCAGAGAGCGGAATGCAATGCCCATCACAATCAAAATTTCGATGGAAGCGGTTCCTAAACTCATCGCAAGATCGGAGACTATCTGATAGAGATTCTTCCATCGCCGAATCGGGTTCCCTTCTAAAGTGATTTCAACACCAGGGTTCACACCTTTGAGTTCTTTGAGGGACGATTCGATCCGCTGGAAAACCGGTTTGTACGTTGCGGTCCCTAAGTCTTGGACACGGAACGTTATCTTCGCAAGATGCTGATCCGGATCGTACAACGCCAGCTTGAGCGGCGGCGGCAGGATCTCCACCATCGGCATCTTGTCGACAGGCCCTTCGTCTCCAGGCAAGGCTTTCAGGATTCGAACAATTGAAAGTGGGTGTCCAACGAGGCGTTCGCTGTCGAGGACTGTATCAATTTTGTGAACGATCGACGCGACTGCAATCGGCTCGAGTTCCTTGCCTTTCCAAGCAACATTGATCGTGCATTGCTGGAGACCACCCAAGGCGGTGTCCAAATGAGACATCATCTGCTGCTCGGGGCTACCACTTGGCAGTTCATTCGAAAGGCGATCGTCAGGGCGGAGCATTAGTGCTGTCGCAGCCAAAACAATCATTAAGGCGACAGCAAAATAAGCGACTAACTTAGAGTGTCGCATCATACTTGCCACAGGCACACCGATTTGTTGAATGTAGCGATCTATCAAGCCGCGTTCGGCCCCACGTTCTAATCGTTTGCCCCAGGGAGTACAGCACGCTAGGGGAATCACCAGCAAGACAGACACAAGGATCGTGGTCGTCCCCATCACACAGGACCAAGCAAATTCGCGCACGATCTCATGATTGGAAAAGGAGAGCGACCCCATACCAATCGCAGTGGTAATCGTGGTTATGCTGCATGCAACCCCGACTGTGGCGAGTGCATTGCGGCAAGCTTCGCGAGGCGTTTGTCCTTGGCTCAGACAACTCCGGATATAAACCATCATATGTACCCCGTCCGCAAAACCCACCAAGCTTAATAGGACTGGCAAGATCACTTCGCTAAACGGATTGTCCTCCCAACCCAAGTAGCGCAAGAACCCAATCGCCCAAAACACTCCCGTCGCGGGAGCGAGCGCCACTACAATCACCACGGTGAAACCCCGAAACAAAATGATGGCCATGAGCAAAATCATGCCATAGCCAATGAACTGGTATTTGACGGAGTTTGATTTGTGGATGCTAGTGATTCGAAGACGCAATGGCACTTCGCCAGTTAGCCCGACGCTCATCGTGACGTCCGGATGCTTTGCGATGGCCTGCTGGGCCACTTCAACAAGTTTCGTCGTACAGTCCGCCTCTTCCGTTACCATGACCCAATGGAACGAGATACCCAAAAGCATGGTCTTGGCGTCTGGTGATAGCAATTGACCAACGACCAGAGGATGCCGCACGGCTTTCTGTTTTGCATTCTCAAAACGTTGCTCGGAGGCTTGGCCTTTGGGCAATATTGGCTCGGGCAGTCCAAAAATGTTCAACGGTGGCGCTTGGTCGAGCCAGCGAACACCGGAAACGAAGTCAAGGTCCTCGAGTGCTTGGACCACTTCGCGAATCGCAATTGAACCTTCGCGGGTGAAGAATTGATCGGATTGCAATACGAGCAGTGCTTCTGCGCGGCCAAGCGAGTCGCGTTTGACTCCGTTCGACGCGAGAAAGGGTACATCGCGTTTCTTTTGAGGCTCGGTCTGGGCGATGGCTGGCTTAGGCCAGATCCAGTTTGAAACATGAGTTGGCCAACCGGGGCGGATATACCCTGCTGCGGCAATGCAACTGATGACGACGAGGAAACAAACACAGATCCATGGATGGTCCACGATCCGAGCGAAATTTCTCGCGACGACGGAGCGTTTCCAGGGTTCAGTCACGACGTTTCCTTGTCGTCGCTGTCACGATTTCTTCCTTCGTGACGATGCCGTTTCCGTTGGCATCCAACTTAGAAAAGGAATAATCGCGAATGATCTGCGGTGCTTCATCTCTGGCGAGTTGTCCATCGCGGTTTCGATCGTACTTTTGCAACAGATTGTCAGCAAAGGCAACGGCCTTGGGATCGTCAGGAAGTGTACCCGCTTTGCTGGCTGCTGATGGATTCTGCTTGTCGGATGAAACGGAACTTGTCGCGTCTTGGATATCATTCAACGGCTTTGCAACCTCAAGAAAGGCCACCGCCATCTCTTCCCATGTCTGATCCCCCCAAAGAACATACTCGTCTGGATTGGGATTGAAAGGATTGTTTTTGGAGTTGTCGAACGACACCATGATATTGAGTTTTTGCACCGAGTTCAGCGGAATCGGCGATTCGAGTTCGTACGTGTGCTGCCAGTTGAAGTCGTAGCGAGGAACGTTCAAAAGTGTCGAGCTGGATGTGTCGTTCGCAGGCTGCGATTTGGCGTTAGCGGTCAGTTGAAACGATTTCCCTCGTAGATGCATGTGTGGCATGATTGCGAGCAGTTCGCTATTGCGAGGCCATCTCGATACGGAGGTCGAAACAAGATGGTCGGCGGCATGAGGAGGAATTTCGAATTCTTGATCTAAACCGACAAGCGTAAAGACTTCATGCGTGACTTGTTCTGGCTCGATAAAGTTAACACCGATTTTCGTGATGTCCGATTGTTCTAGTCCGTTTGGAGTGTAGTGCATTTGAAAGACCAACTTAGAACCCGCGGGCACGCGGCGTGCATACCCCGGCGGGAACATGGTCGCACGCTGCCCTGGCACAAACGCGGTAAGCCATCCGACACCATTGGAGTCGACTCCATCAGGCGGTCGAATGAATACGATAGCGTGGTGAACGACGGAGGGGTTGCCCGGAATCACTTGTGCGGCGGACACCCAGCGATCCTTGTTGATTTTGGGATCGACGACGAAGTATTGGTAGTCGATGGCCCCAGATGCCGCGATTGTGTAAGGTTGTTCTCGCATCGAAACGACTAAGTCTGGTGATTTTGGCAATCGCCAGCCGCTCATGGTTTCGGGCAGCTTCGGCAAATCGGCGGCGATACCGTAGGGGGCTCCGTCCTTGACCCATTGCTTCAATGTATCCAGGGACTCTGGAGGGAAATGTCGAGCATTTTTAAAAGCATACTCAGTGTCCGTTGCATGCCATGGAGGCATTCGCTTTTGTTCGATAACTTCGACCACCATATCGGCCCATCCTCGCAACTCCTCGAATTTGCTAACGTCGAACGGTCCAATCTCATTAGGGCGATGACACTCGTAGCAGTGTTCGTAAAGGATGGGGGCCACCTGCTTGCAAAAGGTTACCGAGGCAGATTCAACCACTTTTTTGTCGAAGGTGATTAAACATCCCACAGGTTCGGTCCACGCAGTCACTGGTGGCTTTCCATCGAGCAAAAGAGTCAACGCGTCTTCGAGTTCACTTCGAGTCGCGATCGATCTTTTTATGCCAGGGGCGTATTGGTCGTCAACTCGACCGCGATAGAGAATCTGCTGTTTTCGGTCAGTCACGATCACTTCGGCGGTTCGCGTCGCACCGAACGCGCGAGCCATCGATTGGTCGGTATCTTTTACTTGCGGAAAACTAAGTCCAAGTTCTTTGGCAAAGCGTTGTAAATCGTCCGCCGAGTCGTGCAAGTTGCTGTTGATCCCAACGAACTGAATCCGGCCCGCATTTCGCTTGGCGAGCTCATCGATGCGTGCTGCATAAAATCGTGCGACCGGGCAATCAACTCCAAGAAAGCAAAAAACCCGAATCTGATTGGGCTCCGCCCACTCTATCGGTTTTCCATTCACATCGACTAAGCTCGATTTTGGCAATGCCTCGGTGCTAATTTCCTGAGCGTCTAGGGGCAGAACGACGCAAACGAACAGAAGGGTACATGCCAAAATCGACCGATTGACAAACCGGACGGAAATGCGAATCCAATTCAAAAGACTTCTCCAATTGTTCTTCGTTGCGATTTCGGGCGAGTGTTTAAATGCACTTGGGCATCTGGCAAAATTGTGGCGATGCCCGATGCTCGCCATATCCTAGCATGGTTACGGGCTTCATCTTAACGATTTTAACCATTGCTTAACGCGGTAATGCAAGGCCAAGTCCAAAAAACTCTTTCATCTGCTTGAGTCGTTTCGTTTATGGTAGCATGAAGAAGTGGATTGCATCAGCATGATTCTCTGTTTATGTGTCCGCTTAAATCCCTTTCAACCGGAAGACACATCCCCAACATGACTTGGATCGAATGGTACAACTCGCTAACGAAACCAAGCTGGACACCACCGCCAGCAACCATTGGTTTGATTTGGCAAATTCTCTACCCGGTGATTCTCATAAGCTTTGGGTTTGTATTCGTCCAAGCATTTCGCGGTAAAGTGAGTTGGTGGATCGCTCTTCCCTTTGCCATCAACCTCGTGGCAAATTTGATCTTCACGCCAATCCAGTTCGGACTGCGGAATCTCCCGTTGGCTGCATTCGATATCTTACTAATTTGGGCAACGATTCTTTGGTGCGTCGTTGCCGTTTGGCCGCACTTCAAATGGGTTGCCATCGCACAAGGCCCTTATTTCATCTGGGTTTCGCTAGCCACGGTTCTTCAAATCAGCATCACTTGGATGAATTTGGGTAAGAATTAGTGCGTCAGTAAAATCCGACAATCCGGTTCGCTGGAGCTGAAGGATTTCAAAGCGGCTTACGGGCGTGCGGCGTATTTGTGTTTGTGTTATTCTTGAAATCGCGGCGTCAAAGCAAACTTTCTGCCCCCGCCATTCCGATCCTCTAAATCGCAGCTCCCCTTATTACATCTAACAGCAGGGCAATCGCACGTTAGCAGCATGAATAACCTGCGAGTAGCTTCTCAATCGCAGAGTTATCCCAGCCACATCGCTTACGCTTGCCTCGAATTGCATCTTTAATCGTAGTGTCCTTTTGCAGAATGTTTAACGCCAAGC
>JANPHB010000014.1:0-72541 GCA_031424235.1 Pirellula sp. | reverse complement strand
GCTTGGCGTTAAACATTCTGCAAAAGGACACTACGATTAAAGATGCAATTCGAGGCAAGCGTAAGCGATGTGGCTGGGATAACTCTGCGATTGAGAAGCTACTCGCAGGTTATTCATGCTGCTAACGTGCGATTGCCCTGGGTATGGGGCCAACACCACACCCAACATCTCGATGGGACTGCGAGAGGAACCTGCCGGATTCTTCGTCGTGGACCGGAATCTCACAGCGTCGAACATTCAGGCTGCTATAGAGAATCTCCCTAATATAGGCGTCGGAAACGTGCTGGTAAGAGCTCGGAATGATACGTTGTATGCTGTTTCCTTCCGAAACGCCCTCGCACGTACCGACATTCCCAATCCAGAACTGGTTAGCAACTCGCTGACAATTGGGGCAAGCAACCCCACGCCGGTCTCCGTGACGGTGACGGGGGTGGATAGCCCATCTCCTTTGACGCCATTGGTTCTTGAGGCAGCACTCAACAAAACGCCGATCCCAAGCCAAGTCGTCCTTTATAATGGCGGGGTTTTTGGACGCTTGGTGGACAAGACGGCTTCCATTCCTGGAAATCGTGTTTTGGAAGCCGTAGGAGGCTTCAGTTCTGCGAATTCAATTCCAGCCCAAGTTGCCGGAAACTATTTCGCAGCCGAAGACAAAATCTTCGTTGCATCCGAAGCTGGTACAATCAATATTCGCCAAACTGTCTCGACGAGGGCACCTGGCGAGGCTGCCAATGGATTATTGATGTATGGAGGAATCGCTGAACTGACAGCCGAACAGGTGATTTTGCCAACAGCTAAGATCACCGTGACCGTGCCTTCAGGTGGCTATCGGAATCCCTCGAATCCGTTGGATGTCAACAATGACGGAATTGTGAATCCGCTCGACGCATTGCACATCATCAATCTAATGAATGCCAGGCGGGCCTCGATCTCGGTTGTGGGAATACCTGGGCCACCACCGTTTTATGACGTTGACGGCGATGACCTTGTCACGCCGTTGGATCTTCTCAAAGTCATAGACTACCTTAAATTTGGCGGGCCTTTCGGCGGCAATAGCGGTGGTAGTGCCCAGCTTTCCTACGGTTTCTTTTCAATGGAAGGCAACAATCTTGATCCCAATCCGAACGACGCGATGTTGGAGGCAACTGTTCGCCCAGGAGAGCAGTTTATCGTAAGAACGTACGTAAAAGACTTGCGAGCCAATCCATTCGGCGCATTAAGTGTGTACTCCGACTTTAATTACGTAAACGTGGATGGTACAGCGCCAGCCAAGATCGTATTTGATCGTACTGTTTCATCAAACGATTACACATCGGGTCCGTCTGGAGATCTGGTTGACCTCACAGCCACGGTACCAGGAAAACGAGTGCTACAAAAAGTCGGTCGATTTACTAACCTCTTTTCTTTCGAAAGCGAAGTTGCTGGGGCATTTCTGCCGGTTTACGACACGCTCTTTACCGCCCAAGGCACCGGAGTTGTTCAGGTTTCGCAATCCCTTTCACAGCCAGGAAACGAGAAACTAGGCGTATCGATGTTCCTTAGCTCTGGTGAGTATTTGTCGGACAGCCAAGTTGTCTTGCCAAATGGTACCATCACCATCCGTGAAGGCTTGATCGCAACTAGCGATAATTTTTCCATGATAGAAGATACGGGCTCCAAGACGTTTCACCTAACCACAAATGACATAGATCGACAGGGAACATCACGAGGAATTGTTGCGGTAACACAGCCCTCATTCGGAGGGGTAGTTAGGTTTCAGGACAATGGTTCGACAATCGATTTCACCCCTGCAGTAAACTTCTATGGCCAAGTGACTTTCACTTACACAGTGCGAAACAATCTTGGAGATCAATCTGTTGGCACCGTAACTATCGATGTGCTTCCGGCTAATGACGTCCCGACCCTCAATTCGATCGCAAATCTGACTCTCTCCCGCAACGCATCCTTGCAAACCGTCAATATCAACGGAATCAGCGATGGTCCAGGAGAGTCAGGGCCAGTTAGCATTTTCGTCACCAGTAGCAATCCTTCACTCATTCCGAATCCTATTCTGAACTATGTATCTCCAAACACATCGGGTTCCATTGGCTTTACACCCGTCGCCGATAAGTTTGGCGCATCGGAAATCGTTGTTTCAGTACAAGATCAAGGGGGATTGCAAACGAGACAATCCTTTACGGTTGTGGTCACTCCACCGGCTCGGGGATATCAAAATCCGATAAATCCACTTGATGTCAATGGGGATGGCAGTGTTAGCCCACTTGACTACCTAACCGTCATCAACTTATTGAACTCCAAGGGGGCATCGACATCGGTCATCGGTTTGCTAGGACCTCCAAATTACTTCGACGTCGACGGAGATGACTTGGTGACGCCACTGGATGCGTTAAAGGTAGTGGATCAACTCAATGCCTCTCCAAGCAGCAGCTCGCCACCATTGATTGCTGAGATGACCTATGGTTTCTATTCCAAAGACGGCAGGAATTTGGATCCCAATCCGGATGATGGAAAGTCGGAAGCAATCGTTGGGCTAGGGGAACAGTTTATCGTCCGTACCTTTATTCGCGACTTGAGGGTAGACCCGAGAGGCATATTTAGTGCGTACACGGATTTCAACTACACCAATGTCGATGGTTCCAATGCAGCGAAGATTGAGTTTGAAAACACATCCTCGTCATCCGATTACTCCCATGCGGCTAACAGCAATTTAGTCGATCTAACAGCCACGAAGGCTGGTCAGCGTGCATTACAAAAGGTAGGGAGAACATCGAATCGCACGGTTTTCCCAGCTGCGATGGCAGGTAGTTCAATCGCAGCTTACGACACATTGTTTACGGCGTTAGGGCTCGGTTCGATTCAATTGGAACAATCCATTTCTGCAGTGGATAGCGAGCGTTTGGGAATTTCCATGTTGGGAGGATCGGGCCAGTATTTAACGCAAAGCCAGGTTGTATTACCGTTGGCTACCATTGCGATTCGAAATGGTATCGAGATTTCCTCGCCAGTGACAAATTGGGTAAGCTCCTCCACGCCAACAACATCTAGCTTTGTCGTGAATGCGGCAAAGCCAGGATTTGTGGATGCCTGGGTCGATTTCAACAAAGACGGTGATTGGGACGATCCAGAAGATCAGGTTTCGACCAAGTTTGCGGTGACGCTGGGTAGAAATACCATCCCATTCACGATTCCAAAATCAATAGGAATAAGTGACCGAAATGCGCGTTTTCGCTTGAGCAAGGTCGGAGGGATGACTCCCAATGGTACATTGCAAGAGGGAGATTTCAGCAGGGATATCCAGATCAGTTTCGATAGCGGCAGCACTTCGTTTCCGAAACTCTTCGTGGATGAACTGGGGGCACATGAAATAAGAATTGCAGATGGGCGAGTTACTATTGCCGTTTCAGGAACCGCCGTGTGGAGCGTTTCAGCCAACGAATTGACTAAACTCTCCAGCTTAGACAAGAACGGTAATGTCATCTCCGAATTACATGATTTCTCAAGTGCGTTTCCAGGGGCAATACATTACAACGAGTTGAATTCGATGGTTGAACTAAAGGTCACAGCAATCAATCTGAACCTGACAAACTACGGAACAGGAAACGTCCAAGGGGTCCAAACCATCGATCTTCGGCAAACCGGTGAAAATGTTCTTTCACTTAAGGAAACTGACGTTCAGTCGATCAACAGTCAGAAAAAGCTTCAGGTTGTTATGAATGCAGATGACGCTCTTTCAACTCCTAACGTTTGGTCCGCCCAGTCAGGTAGAATCGAGAACAATGTTTGGATACAAACCTATATCAATGTGGACAAAAATACGAATGCTGTTAGGACTTTGGAAGTCGTCAGTGCGCGACCTTGGCGCAACGAAGTATCACGATTAGACGCCGACGGAGATAAAACAATCTCTCCATTGGACGTGTTGGTGCTCATAAATGCAATCAACGCCGATGTTTTCCCAAGCGGCACACTTCCGCCTCGACAAACGACCTCCCCATCGGGATTTTACGATACCGATGGGGACAACTTCCTAAGCCCATTGGATGTTCTTCAGGTTATCAATCGAATCAATCTCGGTGCCAATAGCGGCGGCACAGGGGAAGGCGAAAACCGGCAGGCGACGGACCTGCTCTTTGCCATGGGGACCTTCTTTCCGTACCAAGATGATCAATTACTTCAAAGGCAATCGCGAACACCGAGCACAGCAATTCGCCATGTATGGAAAAAAGCTTAGTGTGAAATTGCCGTACTGCTAGACTCGTTCAACTCACGAAACTCTTTACCTACTTTTTCGGAGCGAAATTCGTAGACAAGATTGGAGCCGGCAACGGTCACGCCTAATGCTGGCGGCCAGAAGATACTCCGTATCGCTGGCCAAAGGATTCCTGCAAAAAGCCCAATCATTCCTAACCAAAAATGGCCGTAGGTCAATGCGACGACCAAGACGACTACGCCGAGCAGTGGAAATGCGTACTGGGAAATCAACGCATACCATCCGGCCCGATTCATCGACTGGCAACATTGCAAGCACGCGGGGGGACGCAGTCGAATATGGCGGTTTTGCGAGCTGTTCGTCGCTCCGAAAAGAACCGTTTCAGCGAGTTCAGAAGAAACAGAACGAGTTCGAACCGATACCAAAACCACAATTTCTGCGGTCGATTCTGGATTCTCTCGCTCACACACGACGCATCGTTTGGGGTAAAGCGGCACTTGCTTCAGCGGTAGTGGAATGTCGTAGGTCAAAGCGGGAACTCTTGGCTATCCGTAACGATGATTCTCAGTTGGTTCTTTCGTCGACGTGGGATCAACTGAACGAATTTTCAAAAACTGGAGGCCCACCAAAGTGAGATACGCAGGGTTGAGAAACAGGTATCGTTTCCAAAGTCGACGCGGTTCTGATATAAGTCGAAACAACCACTCGAGGCCATTGTTTTGCATCCAGGTGGGAGCTTGCGGCAGCGTGCCAGCGTGGAAAGGGAACGCAGCGCCAACGGCGAAAACCGGCATGTTCAATTGATCGCCAAGTTCGTAGGCCCAAATCTCTTGTCGTGGGCACCCCAACCCGACAAACGTGATCTTGGCACCGCTGGTCTTGATTCGCTGAACCATCTCCGCGTTCTCAGTCTCGTTGAGCTTTCGAAACTGCGATGGCTCGCAGCCGGCGATGAGGATGTTCGGAAACTTGGCCTTAAGGTTGTCAATTAACTTTTCGAGAGTCTCGCTTTGAGTGCCAAAGAAATACAGTGGCAAGCCTTCTTGGGCGGCCGCTTCACATACTTTGAGCATTAAGTTCGGACCGTAGACTCGATCCTTGAGGCCAGCTTTGTGGAGTAGGTTCACGCACCATTTCACAGGCATACCGTCGGGAACGACGAGGTCAAGACTATTCAAACGGTGGCGATGCTCTGAATCCAGAGCGCCCGTCATCACCCCGTGAACGGCAAGAGCCGTAACAGTGAGACGTTTGGATTTCTTAGCCGAGTCAACGAAGCGCCCCACTGCGGCTTCGTAGTCGATTGCGTTGATGTTAACGCCAAGTAGATTCTTTTTGCCGAGATCGATCATAAACCGGGTACGAAACAGTTCCAAATGTACGCAATCAACATAGTCTCAAACGAGCGTTTTTAGTTTAATCGCAGAGTTGCGTTTCGCGTGCACGGGCAGCATGCGAGAACTGGGTAATTGAAAGAAATAGCGTCTTATTTCCTACAAACGTTTTTTCGGCAAGTCTGGTCAATGCTACCGCGAAAATACCATGCATTTCCCGGTCAGTTAGCCGTTGGGCGCTACTAGCCCCGGTTTGCTAGGCAATCGACATTCGTCGATAACCGCGGCTAGCGCCGTTCAGCTAACTTGTTCATTTCACGCAAAGACGCGCGCCGACTTGCTTAGAACCGATTTGCTTACTCCGCAATCTTCTTGACCTTAAAGCTTCGGAAGGCCACGGGGTCGCTGTGGCCAGCGAAGCCGATGTGCCCCTTGCGATTGTCGAGTCCCTTCGGCGGATGCTCGATTTGACTTCGGTCCAGTTCGTCAATGTTGACATCGAGAATCTTCGTGCCGTTCAAAGTGACTTTGATGGTCTGGCCGCGAACTTCGATCTCTTCGTAGTTCCATTGTCCGACGGGCCTCAGGAAACCATGCTTGCCACCCACACAATGATAGAGTGACCCATGGTATTGGTACGGCAATAGTTGCCCATTTGGATGCTTGGCATTGTAGCCGTCGCTATCGATGACTTGAATCTCAAGGCCATCCGAGGAAGAATGACCGCCGAGCGGTGTTCGCAATGCGATGCCGTTGTTTCCAGCAGGTGGCAATTGGAATTCAAATCGCAGCGTGAAGTTCTCATACTCATCCTTCGTCAACAAGTCGCCCCCCTTGCCTTGTTTGCAAACAATGTAGCCATCTTTGACTTCGTAGTTGTCCACCGCTCCGACCCAATTGCTCAAATCCTTGCCGTTGTTGAGTTCGACAAAACCATCTACATCGCGGGACGCAAGAACCTTATTGGCTTCCTCGGGACCGATTTCGCGAACGAAGACATTGCGCCAACGGATCTCGCTGCCGTGCGTTTGCAACTGAATCGGGCCTTTTGGAAAGGCAGGATCCAGCATGAAGCCATTCGGCATCTTAGTGATTTCGCCATTTTTCTTCGGGTCCGGTTTGCCATAAGCCAGATAGCCACTTTTTTGATTGGCAAAAAAGTTTTCAAGCACCGCGTGATCGACGACTTTTTCGCCATTGAATACGACGGTCACTCTCTCGCCGATCATCGTCATCTTGAGCGAGTTCCATTCGCCAAAAGGTTTATCCATTTTTTTGGATGGGTCCTTGCCCGGCGAACCTTTGCGGTTGTTCCAAAGTCCTCCCGAGCCTTTGTCTTGACCAAGTCCTCGAGGATCGCCTTCAGTTGCGTCCCAAATTTGCACTTGGGGAATCCCCCGCAGATAAACACCGCTGTCTCCTTTTGGCAGAGCCTTGTACTCCAGATGAAGCTCGAAATCGCCGTAGTCCTTGTCGGTCGTTAAATAGTCTCCGTGCCCATCGTTGACGAGCTCATGGTTTTCCACTTTCCAGTGTGCATTGAGATGTTCATTGGTAGGTTTCCCGTTCTTGTCGACCGCACCACCTTCGATGGACTGCTTTTTGAACTTGGCTTGTTCCTCTGGCGACATAGCCCAAAGAATATTTGGGTCGCGAGTTGTCCATCCATACCAGCCGCTCAGGTCAGAGCCATTGAACAGAGCGGTGAAGCCTTCGGGGGGCGTTGACTGAGCATGCAACGTCGAGCAAAACGATATTGCAATCAGAGAATAAAGGGAAAGTGCCAGATTCGATTTTTGCGGGTAGTGGTGCATGCTCATTGGGGTCTTGCTGGTGGAGGGAGGTGGGATGTCCGATGGGAAACTACTCACAGTATAGTAGATCAGCCCCCGATTTGGGGCTGCCAAAGGACAAACCTATAAGGCTGAGGCTGGTAGGTCGTCTCACTTTCCTTTCGGAATTGCTTGCAATTTCAACGGGAGTGCGAGGCTCCTGCCGAGCTTGATGTGTAAATGGCTCGGCAGGAGCCTCGCCCTCCCAATTTCCCCCCAGCGTTCGCCTGCACGGATAGCTGCTAGCTGCGAACCGTTGGCTCAGACGAGACTAGCTCGTCTGGGGCCTTATCATCCCAATCACGGAAAAACTTCGAGTATGATGAAGTAAACACATTTTGAATGGATCGGAACCTGGATGATTCAACGAATACAATTTCTCACGCTCATTGCCCTAGTTGCGTTTGGAACACTCAATGCCGCCGCTATCGACTTTGAGTCGGAGATCCGACCGTTGCTCAAGAAGCACTGCGTCCAGTGCCATGGGCCAAAGAAGCAAGCGAACGGCCTTCGGCTCGACTCGAAAAGTTTCGCATTTCGCGGTGGCGAAAGCGGACCTGCGATCGTGCCCAGCGCAAGCCAATCAAGTGACCTCATGCGTCGCATCGCAAGCAAGGATGCAGAGGAACGAATGCCACCAGAAGGACCTGCGTTGCAGCCATCCGAACAAGAACTCATTAAAAAATGGATCGACGAGGGTGCATCGTGGGCTGACACCGACGAGGACCGGGCCGCTTTGCACGATCCACGCCGAGATCATTGGGCATGGCAACCAATTCGCAATACGATTCCACCGACGGCAGCCCCTGCATTGAAAGACACTTCGCTCTCCAGTCCTTCCATTGGTAACGAGATCGACTTTTTCCTGAACGCCGAACGCAACAAGCTCGGGTTAACACAATCTCCTGAAGCCGATCGAAGAACTCTCATTCGTCGGCTCTCGTTCGATCTGCTCGGTTTGCCTCCAACTCCAGAACAAGTCTTGGCATTTGAGTTGGACACCAACAATCAAGCCTATGAAAAACTGGTCGATCAGATGCTGGACTCACCACATTACGGTGAGCGATCGGCACAGCATTGGCTGGACATTGCGCACTATGCCGACACGCATGGCTTCGAACGCGATCAAATCCGCGAGCACGCGTGGCGCTATCGCGACTGGGTCATTCAAGCCTTCAACAGCGATATGCCATTCGACGATTTTATCCGAAAACAAATCGCAGGTGATGCGCTGGCCCCAGACGATCCTGCGTCCGTTATCGCAACAGGCTTTCTCGCGGCTGGCCCATGGGATTTTGTCGGTCAAGCGGAAACGCCAAGCCCTGTCTTGCGTCGACTCGCTCGCGCCGACGATCTCGACGACATGATGACACAAGTCATGGCCGCAACGACTGCTGTCACCATCAATTGCGCGCGTTGCCACGATCACAAATTAGATCCAATCTCACAGCGCGAGTACTATTCGATCAGCTCCGTTTTTGCCGGCACTAAACGAGGCAACAGGGCTGTTAGTTTCGCCTTGGAAAAGAAACAAAACGAAGGAAAAGCGACTTTGGCTAGCGAGATCCTCGAGCTCAAGAAACAGCTCCAATCTCTCACGGCCAGAGGCTGGGACTTGGCGGATGTTGTGGGTGGCGGAAATGGGCTGGGAACGGGCCAACCCGGCGCCGGTATCGATCCAAATTCAGGATCCAGCATAAAAGACACAAGAGGGTTCTTAGAAGGCGCGGTCCCAAATCGCTTCAATGAGTCTCCACTGCCGATCATTGACGGCGTATCGATTCCGGACGCCAAAGATCACGGCAGCGTTGTCGTCTCCTCTACGGGCATTAAAGCCAACAACTTGCCCGCAACCTCAGGCAAGGCATGGGACGCAATCCGAAACGGTCCCGTTCATTCGCAATTCTCAACCAAGCTCCGCGACGTTGAATACAACGATGGTCTTCATAAACTTTTGTCCCTGCACGCGAACACCTTGATAACTTTCGACCTAACAGAGCTTCCACCGATATCGTCCCGCAACGTTGTTCAGAAAACTGGCCGTACGCTTCGCGGCGAGGTCGGCTATTTTGGCCAGACCCCCAAAGACGGAGCGAGTACCTTTGTCTTGATCGATGGAGAGATCGTCTTCAAGCGAGATCCGTTCGGCCGAAACGACGGGATGATGAACATCGACATTACGATTCCGGACAGTGGACGATTTCTGACACTCATTGCAACCGACAACGGGAACGGAATCAGTCATGATCAAGTTTGTTTCTCCGATCTGCGAATCGAACCCCACGAAGCTTCCGAGACAAACAAGAAATCGGACAGCGAATCCCAGCAGGAAGCCAAAGTCGCAAGTCTCAAGCAAGAGTTGGATACGCTCTCGAAACGGCTTGCGTCCCTCGGTGAAACGGAAAAGGTTTATGGTGTGGTGAGCGAAGCCCCACCGAAGGTTACCGTGCTGGCTCGAGGCGATACCGAACAACGCCGCGAGGCAGTCCAGCCCGGTGCGATCGACTGCGTGGCTGGACTACCAAACTTTTCGTTACTGGACTCCGCGTCCGATTTTGACCGACGGCTTCAACTCGCCCATTGGGTTGCGGATAGCGCAAATCCTCTAACATGGCGCGTCATTGTGAATCGAATCTGGCAACAGCATTTTGGCGTCGGTATTGTTTCTACGCCAAGCGACTTTGGATTGGGTGGTAGCTTGCCAAGCCATCCCGAATTGCTGGATTGGCTTGCAACGGAATTGAGAAACAGAAAGCAATCGCTCAAGGAAATGCATCGGCTGATTTGCTGCAGCGCTGCCTATCGTCAACAATCGCAGATTCAGTCTACCTCGGATCAACACGCCAATAGTATCGCCGTCGATTCCTCCAACCGATTTTTGTGGCGCCAAAACTCTAGGAAGTTAGATGCAGAATCGCTGCGAGACGCTTTGCTTTCCGTGAGCGGACAATTGGATACTCAGATGTTTGGTCCAGGGTTCCGCGAGTTCGATTACAAGGAAGAATATGCTCCAGTCTATTCGTACGTCACAAAGAATGAACGCGAATTTTTTCGACGCAGTATTTATCGATTTCGCGTGCGGACAACTCCAAATCCCTTGCTCACAACCCTCGATTGCCCCAATTCGGCAAACCTGACACCCACTCGCAATACAACGACCACGGCATTGCAGTCGCTGGCATTGCTAAACCATGATTTCCTTCTGCAGCAATCCAAGTCCTTTGCAAATCGATTGGAACGAGCCGATTCCAATTTGGCAAAACAAGTGTCACTGGCATGGAGATTGGTCTTTAGCCGCGAACCATTGGACAGCGAACGCGATGCGGCTCAAGGTTTGATTCAAAAGCATGGCTTGGCAACGTTCTGTCGCTATCTGCTCAACGCGAACGAATTTGTTTCCATAGATTGAGACGGTATCATGACGTACTTGCAACCAAACGGAACAAAGAATCCTGATGACTCCATGTCTGGCCGGCGACAATTCTTGAGTCAACTCGGCGATGGGTTAGGTGCATATGCGTTGATGGCAATGCTGCATGCAGACGGAGTGAACGCTCGATCACCGAGTTCAGACAGACATGCAACCAAAGCCCCTGCCCTTCATCATCCTGCCAAAGCGAAAGCGGTCATCCAGATTTTCTGCCCCGGTGGTTTGAGTCACGTTGACACCTGGGACTATCGACCGGAACTCGTACGACTACACGGTACCCCGTTTGATTCCGAGCTTGGCAAGCAGACCTTTGCTGGTGTTGGGGGCGAGTATGCAAAGAGCTTTTGGCCGTTTCAGCAACACGGTCAATGCGGACGATGGATGAGCGATTTGTTTCCCAAGCTAGCCAAGCATGTCGACGATATTGCGTTTATTTATTCGATGCAAAACAAATCGGCGCTGCATGGTCCGGCGATGTTCATGATGAACAGTGGATTCATTCGGCCAGGTTTTCCGAGTATGGGCTCGTGGGTAACGTATGGACTGGGAAGCGAAAATGAGAACTTACCTGCTTTCGTAGTCTTACCTGACATGCGAGGCTTACCGCCAGGCGGAGTCTTGAACTGGAATGCCGGATTCTTGCCGGCGATACACCAGGGAACCGTGTTAGAGACTGCTGCAAGCAAACCTCCGATTGCCAATCTTTTTCCTGCTCAAGGTCGCGAGGTAGATCTGGAAAGGAATGGACTTGAGTTTCTTCAAAAGCTCAATCGGCAGCACGCTTCCACGCACATGGGTGACACTACATTAGAAGCGCGGATTGCGAGCTACGAACTTGCCGCCCGATTGCAGTTGAGCGCTCCCGAAGCTGTGGACCTTAGCAAGGAAACTGAGTCGACGACGCAGATGTACGCACTCGACGACGAAGACATCGGACCGTTTGGTCGTCAATGCATTTTGGCAAGGCGACTGGTTGAGCGGGGGGTACGGTTTGTGCAGATTTTTTGTGGAGCGGAAAACACCAGCAGCAAAAAGATTCGGCCTAATTGGGATTCGCATGAGGACATCGTTCGGGATCACGGCTACTGGGGCCGCATTTTGGACACCGGTGCGAGTGCACTTCTCGCGGATCTAAAGCAAAGTGGACTGCTTGATTCTACGCTCGTTATTTGCACGAGCGAGTTCGGACGGCAACCATTCATGCAAGGCAAACAGCGTGGACGTGATCATAATCCTGGTGTATTCACTTCGTGGCTAGCCGGAGGCGGTGTTCGGGGCGGAACTAGTTATGGCAGCAGCGATGCTGTTGGATTCAAAGCGGAAGAGAAGCCAACCTACTCATACGATCTTCATGCAACTGCCCTGCATTTGTTGGGGATCAATCACGAACGCTTAAGCGTCTATCATGATGGTATTCAACGCCGCTTAACTGACGTACATGGCCAAGTTCTGAGCGATATCATTTAGCTCGGAAATCATAGAGCTCGGCCGCTCCCTAGACCTCTTCGTCAGCGAAGCAGTGCTGCAGAGGGATTGGCGATGGCACTGGCGATGTCCTGCAAAAAACGGGCGGCGGGTGCACCGTCCAGGATGCGGTGATCGAAGGTAAGACTAAGGGTGATTTGATGTCTCGCAACGAATGTACCGTCGTCGAGGACAACCGGTTCTCGTCGAATCGCTCCGAGTCCGAGGATAGCGGCTTCTGGAGAGTTAATGATTGGCGTGAAGGCATCGATCCCGAATGCACCTAGATTGGTTATGGTGAAAACGGCTCCCTGCATGTCGGCTGCGGCAAGTTTTCCGCTGCGAGCTTGTTCTGCGAGCAGGCGCGATTGAGTTGCAAGTTCCATCAACGGCAATTGCGCGACGCTGCGAAGGACGGGAACAAGTAAGCCATCGGCTGTATCCACTGCCATTCCGAGATGCATTTTGTTTTCGGCGGGCAACACAATCCCGTCTTCATCCCAACGACTGGCGAGTAGAGGATGCCTTGGGAGCACCCCAGCCACGAGCTTGATGATTATATCTTGAAATCCGGGGATGATGGACATTCCACCACTGGATTTGAATTGCTCTCGCAAGTTGACGAGGTTCTCTGCATCTGCTTTCGTCGTCAGGGTTACCGGAACTGTTTGCTGGCGACTTGCCGCCATGCGCTTCGCAATCACACGACGGCGGCTTGTCCAAGGTATGCGTTTTCCATCTACAGCGAAATGCGTAGGTTGAGTGTTTCTAGCATCCAAAGCGGCAAGGACATCTTGTTCGCGAATTCGCCCTCCCGCGCCGGTGCCCGAGAGCTGAGTCCAATCGATTCCAAACTCAGAGGCCGCGCGCCGAGCGCGAGGACTGGCTACCGGCATCCGCATATCACGCGGCGGATTTGAACTCGCACGCTTAATATCGTCGGCGAGGATACGTCCGCCTCTCCCAGTCCCCTCGATCTGATTGAGTTCGACTCCAGCTTCTCTTGCCATACGTCGCACTGAGGGAGCGGCAGCAGGCGGCATCGCAACATCCATTGAGCCCGTCCTTACCGAATCAGTAAAAGCCCCTTCCAAAGGCTCCTTGGTTCGTTGATTGTTCTCTAGCGAAGCTGTAATTGGGGAAACGGGCGACGTTTCATCTTTAGCGACAAGATAGCCCACGACGGCACCGACCTTAACTACGGTGCCGGGTTGAGGACCGTTGGCAGGGATTCTGAGGATGCCTGTGTCGACGGCTTCAATCTCTTGAATCGCCTTCTCTCCTTCCAGTTCAAAGAGCGGATCACCTTGTCGAATCGTCTCTCCATCCAGCTTCAGCCAGCGGGAGAAAACGCCTTCTTCCATCGACCAACCTAAACGCGGAATCGTGATATCAAATGCCATAGTTACTCCTTCACCAACAAGCGTATGGCATCAGCGATTTCACTGGCACTGGGGACAACGGCAGCTTCGAGCGGAGGACTGTAGGGGGTTGGCGTAAAGACTCCAGTCAAGCGGCGGATCGGGGCATCTAAATCATTGAATCCCGCATCCATGACCTGTGCTGCGATCTCGGCTGCGAACCCACACGGAGCTGGCGGTTCGTCAACGATAAGCAGTCGCCCGGTCTTCGCGACAGACTGAAGAATCGTGTCGGTGTCAAGCGGAGAGATCGTGCGAGGGTCGATCACTTCGACCGAAATCCCCTCGCGTTCGAGTTCCTCGCATACCGACAGTGTCAGGTGCACCATGCGGGCCAGCGCCACAACCGTGACGTCACGTCCTGCGCGGGCGATTGCAGCGCGACCGAATTCAATCTCGTAGTCTTCTTTGGGCACGTGCCGTTTCATGGTCAGGATCTCGCGATGTTCAAGAAACATCACTGGGTCGTCGCAACGTAACGCGTGCTTCATTAAGCCTTTGGCATCGTAAGCGTTCGACGGCACAACGACCCGCAATCCTGGGACTTGAGCATACATCGCGTAATAACTGCCCGAATGATGCGTTGCCGCTGAGTGTCCGATGCCGATACAACCACGAAGCAAGACCGGCATTTTGAGCCGCCCGCTCGACATGTATTGCATCTTGGCAATCTGATTTACGATCTCGCCAACTGAGTCCAGGATGAAGTCGGCAAACATGAAGTCGACCACGGGCCGAGTGCCGGTCATCGCTGCGCCGCCCGCTAGCCCCACGAAACCACGTTCGGAAATCGGCGTATCACACAATCGCTCCGCCCCGTAAAGCTGGTAAAGACCTGCTGTCGTCATGAAATTACCGCCGCGCACTCCAATCCCTTCCCCCATGACAAAGATGCGAGGGTTAACCGCCATTTCCTCAGCGAGCGCCTCCTGGGTCGCCTGTGTAAAACTGATTTCCCGTTTCTCCTTGATTGGATCCTGTGGAGGTTCCGCCTGCCGCACGACGGTTCGAACTTGCGAATAGACGTGCTCGCTGGCCGATGAAGCATCTGGCAACGGGCTTGCCTCCGCAAACTGACGGGCCTCGGAGACAATCGCTGTTACCTCAGCATCGATAGCCTGAATGATCGCTTCATCCATGTCGAACTCGGTTCTCATCCGCTGTCGGAGCGACGCCAATGGGCAACGCTGCTTCCACTGTTCCACTTGTTCTCGGGTACGATAGGTAAAGTCGCCCATTCCTTCGGCGTGTGCTCGCGTGCGATAGGTTTTGCACTCGATGAGTGTGGCTCCGCCACCGGAACGCGCTCTGGCGATTGCTTCACGGGCAATTTCGCTTACGGCCAGCACATCGTTCCCATCCACTTCAAATCCTGGCAGGCCGTAATTAGCTGCTCGCCTTCCGACGTCCGGAATGCCGCTGGAGTAGGCGAACGGGACTTCCGTGGCAAACTGGTTGTTCTCACACACGAACAGTACAGGCAGCTTCCAGATGGCAGCCATATTCAGTCCCTCGTGAAATGCGCCATTGTTGACGGCCCCATCACCGAAGAATGCGACGGCGACGCGACCAGATTTCATCAACTTGGAACTGTACCCTCCGCCGCATGCTTGCAGGATGCAGGGCCCGACGATACCGCTCGTTCCCATCATGCCGATCTCGGGCGAGAAGATGTGCATCGACCCGCCCCGTCCTCTTGAGCAACCGGTCGCTCGGCCGAACAGTTCTGCCATCAATTCCCGCGGCGGCATTCCCTTGGCCAATGCATGCCCGTGCCCGCGATGCGTGCTGAATATCGGGTCTTGATTTGTGAGATGGGCGCAAACGCCAGTCGAAATAGCTTCCTGGCCAACATAGGTGTGACATGCGCCGAAGATGAGGCCACGCTGATGGCAACGCGCTAACTCCTCTTCCGTCTGCCGAATGATTTGCATCGTTCGGTAGAGGGCAATGGGGGCCGATGGCAACGCGCCTTCGGCAGCCGGGGAAAAGGCAGTGGATGGTAATTCGGTCTTTAATTTCATATTCGGTCTATTCCGAGAAAGTTGTTCTTTGATAAATTCATGCCGACCTGCCTTACTTCGACTGCCAATTTCCGACGGGCCTTTTTTCGTGCCCTGGAGTGCCGCCGGCGTTCATAGCCATGTTGCCGCCGTCCATCGGAATGATCGCTCCGGAAATCCATTCAGAAGCATCGCTCGCGAGCAAGACGGCAAGTCCCATGATGTCTCTTGGCTGTCCCAGTCGCCCTGCCGGTATGCCCTTTAAAAATCGGCCTTCAAGCGTCGGGTCCTGATCCATGCGGGCGAGCAAGCTTGGGTTGACGACTTGCGCGGGCGTCACGCAATTAACGCGAACACCACGGTGGCTCCATTCGGTGCTCAGTTCACGCGTCATTTGAATCACTGCTCCCATCGCCATGCTGTAGGCAATGTGTCCGCGTCCCAGAGCCGTCGAACTCGCGAGTGAGCCGATATTCATGATCGAGCCGCGACCTTGCACCAGCATTCGCCGCCCCGCCTCTTGGCACATCGCGAAACGGCCAACGACCAAGTTCTGCAAAACCCGATGCAGATCGGCGATCGTCAAGTCTTCGGGTTGTGCAAGATGACCGTCGCCAGCGATGTTGCCAAGAAAATCGACGCGACCGAATTCCGCATCGACTTGCCGAAACAATTCGCTGATCGCATCCGGCTCAGAAACATTGCAAGCGGACGCAATTGCCTTTCTACCGAGTCGCCTCGCCGCTTCAGCCGTCGCTTCCGCCCCAGGCAAATTGCGATCGACCAGTATCAAGTCCGCGCCCGCTTCAGCAAGCGCGAACGAGGTCGCTTGCCCCAAGCCTTGAGCTGCTCCGGATACGATAGCCACTTTGCCGGAAAGGTCAAATAAAGTTGTTGCCACTTGCAATGACTCACTGATTTCGAGGACTAGATTTTTCTTGTACGACCAACACAAGCACAACGCCGGCTAAATGAATCGCAGCCATCGACCACAAACCAAACGTTCCCAGGATCGTCGCGCCAAAAAAACCGCCAATATTGGCGACGGAGTTGATCATAGCGATACCACCCGCCGCTGCCGCTCCTGTCAAGAAGGCCGTTGGCAATGTCCAAAACACGGGCAACATGCTCAACATTCCGGTTTGAGCGATGCACAAACCAATCAACGATACCGCTGGCGATGGGCTCCAAGCAGTCAAACTCCAACCGATCACTGCCAGCATCGCCGCTGCTGCCAAGTGCCCTCGTCGTTCGTTCCGTCGGTCCGAACTGATGCCTAATAGTGACATTCCGATCACGGCGCAGATATGGGGAATCGCGCTGAGTAGTCCAATCTGTACCGTACTCAATCCGACGAACTGTTCTTTGATCAACTTTGGGAAATAGGCACTGCCTGCATTGGAACCGACCGCCACCGTAAAGTAGATGGCGATCAACCACCAAACACGCCATTGGAAAATGGCAGCGAGTCGGTCCGCGTTGTGGCTTTGGCGCCTCGCCTGTTCTTCGACTTTCAATTTCGATACCAGCCACTCTCGTTGTTCATTTGAGAGCCACTTGGCGTCACGCGGGTAGTCGGTCAGATAGTAGAGCACGCCAATTCCCATGATGACCGACGGAATGCCTTCGAGCAAAAAAAGCCATTGCCATCCATGCAACCCCGCAAATTTATCCAAGTATTGCATGATCAATCCGGATATCGGATTGCCCAGAACACTGGCCAAACCAATTGCAACCATAAAGAACGCCGTCATTTTGGCGCGCTCACGATTCGGAAACCAATAGCTCAAATACAAGATAATACCTGGGAAAAATCCCGCTTCTGCTATGCCCAGCAATATGCGCAGTCCATAGAAAGTCCATTGGTCTTGCGCAAACAATGTCAAGGACGAGATCAGCCCCCAACTGATCATGATGCGAGCGATCCAAAGCCGAGCACCCACTCGACTCATCAGCAGATTGCTGGGGACTTCGAACAGCAGATACCCAACGTAAAACATACCAAAGCCGAGATTGAACGTTGCCTCGCTTAGTCCAAGGTCTTCCTGCATCTGCAATCGGGCGAAACCAACATTGGCTCGATCAAGAATATTGAGCAGGTATAACACGCAAATAAACGGGATCAGCCGCCACGCGACTTTTCGTAGCGTCTGCTGCTCCATGATGCGTTCATTCATGAGGATTCTTTCGCGTTGTGGGATGTGATCTAATGCTCGAATACCTCAGGAGTCCTTCGTGCCTGTTGTCTTTCCGTTTCGTAATACGACTCAATAAAGCACGATGGCACGACCAGGTCCGCCATGACAGTCGCGTATCTTGACCGCGGCAAAAAGGAAATAAGATTCTTTGTCGCTCGGGATCTTGCTCAGATTGTGAAGAAACTCAACACCAACCATCTCTCGACTTCCAAGGGCCCAATAGGTCATCTGTGCCCGCTTGGGATCGACTCCTCCAATGTCCGGAGCGTCGGTCGCGACGCAACGAATCCCTTTGCTCTTCAAGTACACAATCGCGTCAGGACCTGGCGCGGGCCACCCTTCGCTTTTCCCATGCAATGGTTCGGTCCAGACGCCCAAATCGTTTGGTTGCGGACGGAGTTGTCGATCGAGATGGCCTGTATGAAACAGCACAATATCGCCTGGTTTTAACGCACCTTGTTTTAGCTCGAACGCTTGAATTAGAGATGGTGTGATTTCCGGAGAGGCTGGCAGTGGTATCTTCTCGGTGCTGCCAACCAGCGACCGAACGTCGATCACGCGAGCTCGTCCACACGTCCAGTCGAGTGGTACCTGCTCGGTTGTCATCGAACTGGTTCCTCGCAGTCCATACTTTTGCTCATATTGTTGCAACCAACCTCGCACTTCGGGTGCATACGCTGGCTTGCTCCCTTCCGGTGGCAAAGCATACGACGGCGGAACCAAATGGGTTCCAGTCATCGAATCCATCAGATGCGTGTGGTGCCACATGTCAAGATACTCGGAATAAAGGAAGTCCACTTTAAGATAAACTTGGCGGTGCGCACCTATGCCTATGCCGGGGGAAGTCAACGGAAGATTTGGAGCAAGCGTTGGTGAAAGGTCTATTGCCCGTTTGTTCTTCACCGAATCGATCAACCGTTGCGGCAATTGACCACCGACAATCGAGAAAGCCCGACCTTCACTATATGGTGCTCCCTGATGCTTTGGTCCGAGCATGCAGTAGAAAGCGCCCGTTGGCGGAAGCGTTCCCAGATTCGTCGCACTTTCCGTCCAGATCATTCCGTGCTTCAGACCTGCATAGTGCGTTGGTTCAGCTAAGTCCGGCAGCGGGCCCATACTGGCGCTGTCAGTTCCGAGTGTCATCACGCCTCGCGTTGCCAGAAACTCCATGCAGTCTGGATCAGGATCGGGAAAGCCTGGTGCCTTGCGATCCAGCGCATCCGCGATGAACCGATTGCCATCAGGCAACGGAAGATAGTATTTGTCCGAATAGTCGCTGCGAAACAACACAACATCTCCAAATCGCAGCTGCCTATGCTTTGTTTCGAAGCGTTCCACAAGTTCGCGTTTGACGAGCGGACTAATTCCCTTTGATTCTTTGTCGAGAAGCTCTCGCACATCAACCACGCAAGCCTCACCTCCAAATTGCCATGGTTCGATTTTGTCGGTATACGCCAGCCCGAGCTCGCCTGACTTCGGCCGCTTTAACTCCGGCCGGGCAACAGAATGTGGCGGAACGTCCAACTGCGTTCCGGTATTTCCGTCGATCAAGAGCACGTCAATGTTGTAAGCTGACTCGGGACCAATGACGCGTTGATGCGTAATTTGAAACCGAGGGAATGGCGCCGACGGCCAAGTACACGGATACTCCGGTGCAACCAGCAACGAATGATCGACGAATACCGAAATTTCAGATTCCGCTTTCTCGGATTGTGCCGTTGCAGAGCCCACACAATTCATTATGACCAACAACAAGGTCAACATCAACGTCCTCGACAGTCGAATGGATTCGCACTTGCCTAAGGGGAGCCAACGGTTGAGCGAGGTCATTGTCATGTACTCAATGCTTTTGTGACCTGTACGCATCAGTTAGATCTCCTCGATAACGGGATTACTAAGTGAGCCTATGCTACCGATCTCAATGGTAACATTGTCTCCCTGCTTTAAGAACACCGGTGGCTTGCGAGCAGCACCAACGCCATGGGGAGTTCCTGTTAGGATCACCGTGCCTGGGAGCAGTCGCGTGCTGCCGCTCAGAAACTCAATCAAGGTAGGAATATCAAAGATCATGTCGTCTGTATTCCAATCCTGCATTGTCTGCCCGTTGAGCACGGTTTTGATTGGCAACGAATTCGGATTGGGAATTTCATCGCGAGTCACGATCCATGGACCTAAGGGGCAAAACGTCGCAAACGTTTTTCCTCGACACCACTGGCTGCCTCCCATACGGATTTGCCAGTCACGGGCACTCACATCGTTTGCACAAGTGTAACCCAGCACGTATTCGAGCGCATTCGCTTTCGAGACGTTATAACACTCACGTCCAATAACGACGGCTAGCTCGCATTCATAATCCACCTCGTCGCTCCGCAAGCGACGTGGAAGGATGATTGGATCCCCAGGGTTCTGCAAGGCTCCAATATTTTTCATGAAGACCACTGGAAAAGTCGGAATTGCTTGGTTCCCTTCTACTGCGTGCTTGCGATAGTTAAGCCCGATGCAGAGGATGTCGCGTGGCTCAATTGGCGCGAGCACCTTCGACACCACTGCTACTTTGCCGGTATCCGTGAACGAGGCAAGAATATCTCCGTCGATTTGCGTTGTCCGGCCATCGTCGTGACGTCGCCCGTAGGAAATCCTGCCAGAGGCATCTTGGTAGCGAACGAGCTTCATCGTCTTTTGTCTTTCTTTCTTGGGTTTTCGTTGGAATGACTTTCAGGGCAAACACTACCGAACGCCATTTATCACGTTCGGCAATGTTTCGCCTCGCAACGCCATAGCCGCAAGATTGGCGGCTGTTTCCCGGAGTTTTCGTACCGCGGGGACGCTGCATGATGCGATATGTGAAGCGACAATTACGTTGTCCATTTTCAGGATCGCGTGATCGGTTGGGATGGGCTCGGGCGCAAATACATCCAAGGCCGCTGCCGAAATATGGCCGCTTTGCAAAGCCTCAGTCAGCGAATCCGAATCGACTAAATCTCCGCGTGCCACATTGATAAGAATCAAGCCTCGTTTCGTAATCGCCAACGAATCGCGATTGATCATCCCGCGAGTCTGCGCTATGGACGGACAATGCAACGAGATCGCGTCCGACTGGGATAGAAGCTCTCGCAATCCTACGGGCTTTGCGCCTGCTTGTTCAATCTCGCCACTTCCGACCACAGGATCATGCACGAGGACCCGGCACTTGAACGCGAGCAATCTCGATACGACTTCACGACCAATTCTCCCGAATCCAACGATGCCGACCGTCATATCGCGCAAAGCCCGCATCTCTTCCAAAGGCGTGGCCAAGCCCCATCTGCCTTCTCGGTTCCGCACGCAGTTTGTCACCACCTGCCGCGTCGTCGCAAGCAGAAAGGCCATCGTTTGGTCTGCCACTTCGTCTATACAATAGTCCGGCACATTGCACACAGGAATTCCGCGGGACTTGGCCGCTTCGAGGTCCACATTGTCCACCCCAATGCCGTATCGGACAATGACTTTCGCCCTCTGCATACTCGAAATGACTTCTGCATTGACAGGCGCAAACTGGGTGATGACAGCATCGGCATCCGACACCAACGTTGGAAGTTCCGCGGCCGACTTTTTCTCTTTCCACGCTGCTATGGAGTAGCCTAAGGGCCGCAGTATGCTCTCTTCGATCTCGAGACTAGGAAACGAGTAGTCGGTGATTGCGATTTTCATTTGCTGATTTCCGTTGAGAACTCGGCTCTGCGCAGACGGCGGCCTCTTGAAGGTGGTCTGATTGTCAGATAATCTAATCATCTGGCAACGTGTTCGTCAATTGCCCATCGTACCCTCAGTGATAAAGTTATGGTCGAAACGATTGAAAGGTCGAAACTGCGCGATGTCGTAGCGGACCGCTTGAAGACATTCATTATGGAGGGCGGTCTCAAATCCGGAGACCGCCTGCCTACAGAAGCTGATCTGGCAGCGATGTTCGGTGTCAGTCGTCTCAGCCTGCGAGAGGCGACCAAGTCGCTGGAATTCCTTGGGATCGTCGAGGCCAAGCCGGGACGGGGACTGACGGTCGGTCGTGTCAATATGGAACGGGTAACCGAGTATCTCGGTTTTCATCCGGCAATGCACGATGTCTCTCCGGAAGAACTGATCGACACGCGAGTGCTCATCGAAGCAGGAGTCCTGCCGCATGTCGCTAGACGCATGAAGGAGGATGCCCAGCTATACGACAACCTCAACGCAATCAACGCGGAACTCCGACAAGCACGGAGCCTTGTCCGCTGGGTGGAGTTGGATATTGCCTTTCATCGCGAATTGATTTGCGCCAGTGGGCTCTCGCCATTGATGGCGTTTACCGATGTACTGTCGGTTTTTTTTAAGCGTTTTCGCGAAAGTGTGAAGAAGGCCGAATGGTCGGTTGGCATCGAAAGCCATCAAAGGATAATCGATGCACTCAAGATTGGCCGGGTTCGTGAGGCCGACCAGGAACTGCGAACGCACATCGAGAGTCATCGCGAACGATTGTAAGCTCACAAGACATTCATTCCCTAGATAGCTTATAGGTTGCAGATGACTTCATCTCGTTTCGCGGTACCCACTGAACGCTCCGATGTCGTCCTGATTGGCAGCGGCATCATGTCTGCGAATCTTGGGGTAATGCTGAAACGCCTTGATCCGCGATTGACCATTCAGGTATTCGAAATCACTGAAAACCTGGCTCAGGAAGCTTCCAACGGATGGAATAACGCCGGCACCGGGCACGCGGGAATTTGTGAGATCAGTTACACGCCAACCCGTGAGCCCGATGGCAGCGTGAATGTCGCAAGAGCTTTAGCAATCTTTGAGCAGTTCGAGCACTCAAAGCAGTTTTGGAGCCACGCTGTATCGAGCGGTATGGTAGGCGATCCGACTGAGTTCATTCATCCAGTGCCTCACATGAGTTTTGTCCATGGAACGAATGACGTGGACTTTTTGCGCGCACGACATAAAGCTATGGTGCAGCATCACTTTTTCAATTCCATGGAGATCACCGATTCGCCGTCGACAATCGGTGGGTGGGCTCCATTGATCATGAACGGTCGCGCACCTTCCATCTTAGCTGCGACGAAGATGGACTCCGGCACAGAAGTGAACTTCGGAAAACTTGCTCGCAAACTGCTTGGCTGGTTGGGGGAACAGGAAGGCTGTGACGTTGCTACAGGGCATCGTGTAACAAGTCTACGTCAAGATAACCACGGCTGGCAGATTGCAGTAACATGTCTGGCCACGGGTGAGAAGCGAACGCACCGTGCAGATTTTGTGTTTGTCGGAGCTGGCGGCGGCAGCCTACGTTTATTGCAAACCAGTGGTCTTCCAGAAGCGTTAGGACTTGGTGGTTTCCCCATCGGCGGACAGTGGCTCGTTTGTGATGTTCCTCAAATCTGTGCCCTTCACAATGCAAAGGTATATGGCGCCACGCCTCCCTCGGCCCCGAGCTTGGGGGCTCCGCATCTAGATGTCCGTAGACTCGATGGTCGACGTCAGTTGATGTTTGGCCCTTTTGGCACATGGACTGCGAAGTTTCTGAAACACTCGGGGAGTTGGAGAGACCTCCCTTTTTCTGTTCGCGCGGGGAATCTGAGCACTCTTATTCGGTCAGCTGTGCGCAACCGAGCCCTCGTCCATTATCTTGTGAAACAGGCGTTGCAAAGCATGGAAAACCGCATGCAGGCGTTGCGGGATTATTATCCATCCGCACGCACTGTGGATTGGAAATTGGTCGAAGCCGGCATTCGCGTGCAAGCAATCAAGAAAGCCAATCGAGGTGCCGTCTATTTTGGTACCGAAGTTTTCAAGGCTGCAAACGGTTCGCTTGCCGCTCTTTTAGGGGCCTCACCGGGAGCATCTGTTTCTGTCAGCATCGCTCTCGAAGTTATCAAAACTTGCATGCCACATCTGCTCGCCTCTGCGGACGGCCACTCCCGCATGAAGCAGATGATCCCGACGTACGACGAGGATCTTAAGCAGCCAGGCAATGCCCAATTGTTTAAGAAAACCAGCATCGCTGCGGAAGACATCCTGAAACTGACTTTTCGGCACAATGCGGTAGACACTTAGCCCAGATGCTCGTTTGGCACTCGACTTGCAGTTATTGCGTGCGAAAAGACGTTCGCTAATTCAATACACATTCCTCTGCCGAGGCAGGAGTAAGTAATCGTGCTTGGTATCCACAAGATCCTATTTGCAACAGATTTAGGAAACAACAGCCTACGAGCGTTGGAACATGCGAAGTTGTTTGTGTCCCGTTTTGATTCCGAACTGCACGCGATCCATGTGCTGGAGGACATACCAACGAACACGCCCGCATTTGGCGGAGGCTTAGCGCTCAATACTTATATCCATGAGAATCCATCAACGGTTGAGCAAAAAATCCACGATCTCTTTGACCCGACTTGGTTGTTGGGAAAACATCTGATTGTTTCTACGTCGGATGGAGAACCGGGCAACCAAATCGTTAGGTATGCAAAAGAACAGTCGGTCGATTTAATCATTTTGGGGACTCACGGTCGCACCGGATTGGCCCATGTTTTGACAGGCAGCGTCGCCGAATATGTTGCGAGGCATTCCAAATGCGCAGTTCTCATCGTACCAAGCCGAGAAAGCTAGGCCGTTGGTGTACCGGCTTCAGACGGCTGCCCGACATTCGTCGAGAACCGCGACCAACGCCGTTTGTTATTTCCCACAACTTTCCTCGTCACATTGCAATTCCCAGGGGGGCGTACTCGTACTCCGCCCGAAGGGCAGTACTCGTACTCGAGGGATAGGACAATCGAGTACGAGTTCCATCTCATTGAGTACGTGTACCATGGAAGTTGGCCTGCATGCTGATCGACCACTGAGATGTGCGATCTGTGCCATTCCGAGGCAAACAATCTCGCTGTTGTCAAAATCGCACAGGTCACATCGCGATCCATGTGTTTTCCATGGTCGATGAAGTCGGTATGCGATTTGCAGCGTTCTTGGATCAGATAAATTTTTCCCACAAATGAGGAACGTGATTATGGCTGGCAAGATTGGTGTGTGGATCGATCATCGAAAAGCAATTTTGGTGCGTTTTAACGATGGAGTTGAAGATGTCCAGGAAATCGATTCAGAAGTGGAAAAACACGTTCGAGATGCGGGCGGAGCCGGGTCGGGGGCCTCGCACGGTTCCCAAGATGTTGTCGCTGGCGACAAGCGAGACCGAAAGTTCATGAATCACTTGAATACCTACTACGACCAAGTCATTCAGCAGTTTGAACACAGCGAGGGAATCGTCATTCTCGGACCAGGCGAAGCCAAGGGTGAGTTGGACAAGCGAATCACGAGCAAAGAGATGCGAAAGCACATACTGCTTGTTGAGACGGCTGATAAGATGACCATGCCTCAATTGGTTGCGAAAATACGATCCTGTTTCGAGCTTGCAAATCACGTTGCTTAGCTGCTCCGCTCTCGTGATCTTTCCGCCTCGCGTAGACATTGGGAGAGCGAGGCTCCTGCCGAGCTATGGGCTTGTTGATTTACGGCTTTCCCAAATGCACTTCGTTTAACAGTCAGCCGTAGGCGTACTGTCGAAGCAGCCAAGTACGCCTTCGGCTGACTGTTAAACGACCAAATCAACAAGCCCCAATTGCAGCGGTTCGGCAGGAGCCTCACCGCCTCACCCTCCCTGAGCAAGTTGGTACAGGAGCCATGGCAATTGTTTTGGTAATAACTAACTGACCTCCGATGGTTCGGTACGCAGTTTTCTCGCGTCGGCCTGCGAGCTTTGGGGGCTCGTGTTATGATTCTCGCCTTGCTACTTCGATTTCCTTTCCAAAGGTTTCCGTTATGTGGGGTGTCGCCGGGATTATCTTGTCGTTACTTTTGTTGATCTATTTGGCGTATCGCGATGTAAGTGTCCTCGTTTTGGCGCCGATGTGCGCACTGGTAGCGGTCCTTTTCGATGGCAATTTACCGCTTCTGGCTACCTACACGCAAATTTATATGGGAAGCGTTGGACAATTTGTAAAAGATTATTTTCCGATCTTCTTGCTCGGGGCCATCTTCGGAAAACTGATGGAGGAGTCTGGCTCAGCAGCCAAAATTGCAGACTCGGTAGTTAGAACCGTTGGAGCCGAGCACACCATTTTGGCTATCGTTCTCAGTTGCAGCATCCTGACCTATGGAGGTGTTTCGCTTTTTGTCGTCGTCTTTGCCGTCTTCCCCATGACTCGCTCACTGTTCCGAGAAGCGAACATCCCAAGACGGCTCATTCCGGGAACGATCGGACTGGGCGCATTTACCTATACGATGACCTCCTTGCCAGGCTCCGTGCAAATTCACAATCAGATTCCGATGCAGTTCTTTCGAACAAACTCGTTTGCTGCTCCCGGACTTGGCTGCATCGCTGGTGTCATTATGTTGACCTTAGGGATGTGGTGGCTAAACTCACGCGTCGCACAAGCTCGAAGGAACGGCGAAGGTTTCGGCCCAATCCAACCGGGTGACGAATCACCAGCGCAAGGAACATCGGCAGGCACTCCTCGCCCGCTGCCCTCGGCTTGGTCTGCGATACTACCGATCGTTGCTGCGGTCGGACTCAATATGCTTTTCTCGTTTTATGTGATTCCAAACTGGAAAGCAGACTACCTTGCGGAAGAGCAGTTCGGAAAGACAGAGCTAAGTAGGGTCATCGGTAGTTGGTCGACTATCTTGTCATTGACCATCACGCTTGCGATCACAAACCTAATTCGCTTTCGCTCTTTAGAAAGGCTCAAGGCGGCTATCGCTGATGGGGCTAGGTCTTCGCTGATGCCACTCTTCAACACGGCTTGCGAATATGGATACGGGAACACGATCAAATCGCTGGCTGCTTTTGTGGTGGTGCAAAAGTTTGTAACCGGAATTGCACCTGGAAATCCCTTGATTTCTGAGGCGATTGCAGTCAACACGTTGTCCGCGATTACAGGCTCTGCGTCCGGCGGCCTGAGCATAGCACTTAAGACATTTGGCGAAACGTATTACGAACGAGCCATCGCGGTCGGCATCGACCCACAGTTGCTTCATCGTGTCGCTTCGATGTCGTGTGGTGGCCTCGATAGTTTGCCACACAATGGCGCCGTCATTACTTTGCTTTTTATTTGCGGAGTCACTCATCGTCAGGGCTACAAAGATATTGCCGTGACCACGATTGCGATTCCGATCGTAGCGACAATTGCAGTTGTCGCGTTAGGTTCGGCTTTCGGTGCCTTCTGAAGAATCGGGCATGGGGCAATTGACGACACACCAATACTCGCTCCTTTGCGAATTAGAAATGTGCCTACTACTTTGACTTTTGTCGGCTGTGCCCTTCAAGCTTGCCACATTGCTCGGTAAAGTTGATACATCATTAGGACTATCTGCCACCACGATTGCGTTAGATTGGAGGTACTACGAAGTGCCAGAAGGCTAAGCGGATTCAGCTCATACCGCGTCGCGAAAAAAAGGGGGAACTCCTCGCCGCCAAAGCTTCGCTTGAACTTTTCCTGACCACTGAAATTAAAAACGATCCCATCCCCATATCGTCGTGTGTTGATTAGATCTTTGGTCAAGGTGTAGCTGCCCCGGAATTCTGATGGGAGATCGACTCCGTGGAGCGGCATCGCGCCGAGATGCAACCAAGTTTTTCCTTCGGCTCTAAACACATCGATAGCCAGGAGTGTCACCGCCTGCTCGAGTCCATTCATAAGATCGGGCTGTTGTCGTTTGAAGGCGGTGGTGTAACCGATGACTCTGCCTCCCTCGTAAAGCGGATCGAAATAGAAAAAGGCGACTGGTTCATTGTTTTGATCTTCAACGAAAAACTTCCGCACATCGGCTTCGAAACCGTAGACGATGGGGCGCTGCAGGAATCGGATTTCCTTGTCGGAAACGGTCCTCGACTCTCGCCACTTAACGGAAATGGTCTCCGCTGCAATGTCTAAAGCGGGATCGTTTTTTTGGTACTCCTTGACGGTATAGCCGGACCTTGCCAGGGCGTTCTTAAAGCTTCTCAATCGGGGTTTGTCGCTGAGACTATAGGTTTGAATTGGAATACGCACATCACTCCCGTAACGGTTAATACGAAAACCCCGATCCTGAAGCAGCATGGCGGTTTCACGACCAATGGCGCAGAAAAAGGAACTTGCATGGGCAGCTAAAAAACTGTCTAAAACGGTGCCGGAATCGTCACGGCTCGCTAACGGATCGCCCAGTACCAGCGTGGTGAGGAAGTGCTTCTCATACGCAACCAGCCCCTTAGCACTAGCAAAGTGACTCATGCCAGGTTGGAACAAGGAATAAGAGAGCGTATGGCGACCGTGCTGACGCAGCAGCTGGTAATGCGCGTCCGAAATGACGGTTCCCGCGATGTGGTTAAGGCACTGGTCCGCGGGGACCTTCTCTGCCAATGCCATGTCCGTTTTGGGCAAGGATTTTTCTAGTTCAAGTTGGTCTACATCAGGAGACATCGCTAGCCTACAAAGATTGGAACTCGGTCCATGTGCCCACCATCTTTCGGTTTGCATTCGGTTGACAATGACTAGCTTCGCATCTCGGTCGCTCCGTAAAAAGGTCAATTCTACGTTGGCTTTGTATGGATCGGCACCACAAAGGAATTCGACCTTTTTTCCCACTATCTATGGTTTCGGTTGAAATGTGCAATCGCTAGACTTTTGGAATGGTGGCAAAAGTCAAGTGAAATGTTCGGCTGTGTCTACAACGGTCCGAAGTCAACCATTCATCCCAAAGTAGCCAACAGCCCTTCGATTTTTCGAACTCTTGCTCGCATCAGAGTGCTTGGTGTTCTTCGAGTTCGCCAACTACGAATACCTTTACAGTGGCCAACCCGTCCAGTGATACAAAAAGGAAGACAACAATGAGCTTAAACAACTACGGAATTCTCAAAGGCACAGTCATAGGTCATTTGCGAGATGCCGACGATGATCATTACCAGATCTTGGTCAAGGCTGGCTCGACGCTCCATCGCATTGCCTCAAATGTAAAATCCGCAGCCAAGAACGCTCCCTCGACGGTTCTTTTCATGTCAACGACGTCCATTCCGGAGGAGCTAAAGACGTTGCTCAGAAAACTCTCTCCGGGATTCAAGAATGCTCCCTCCAAGCCGAATGGCTTAGCCATCGACTACGTTCGAAGCGGATGGATCAAGACGTCCAAAATGGTACCCGTTCCACCCGATCAGCCAGGAGTTGACAATGACTTGAAGGGCAAGCTTGAAGACGCAGTTGTTAAGGCAGTTGGGACACCAGACTCGGTGATATACGCCTTCGGTCAAAAATGGGGTCCCGAGAAAAATAAGAAAGATAAGTATTTTGAATTTACGCCGGGCAATGGAATTCACGACATTCACATGAACCAGGGTAATGAAGGCAAGTACAAGAAGGACAATGGAGTATATCAGGACGGCGCATTAGCGATCGAATATCCCAACGACAAATGGCGATTGTTCTTTTTCGCATTTCAATCGCAGACCTTCGATACAGACGACAAAGGCAATCCATCTTCGAGTACGCCCGTAATCCCAAAAAAGAAAACCAAAAAGAAATCAGCAAAAAAGACAACTCTCAAGCCCGTTAAGAAAGGTGGGGAGCAAAAGAAGAAAGCTAAGAAACGTGCTTAACGTTCCATCGGCTTACCACCCAATTTGATCCATGCCCATGCGCTACCGCACCGGTAAATGGCGTGATTACGTTTCGGATTCAGTAGCGCCCAGAGCTTTTTGGAAAGCACATTCAATCAGCGGTCATAAGTCTTCTTGAAAGTATCGTGATCTAGGGGGATCAATCATGCGGCTCAAAAAAGAATCCGATGGTTTGTCGGTGAACGCCGTTGCAGGAACACACGTTGCGTAAAGCGTGGAACGTGGTGATAGTGCTTGCATCTTCATCATGCGACGTGAGTTGCCCTCCCGAACTCCAAGGAAATCCACTCCGCAATCGCAAAGTTATCGTTCACTCTCCGTTTGACGGCAGAGCACCTTTCGCCAGATACTGCGGAAACGCTTTGAAACGAACGACGCCGTCTTGAACAAACGGCTGCGATTCCAAGATTGCCTTTACAGGTTCGATTTCTTTGCCATGGAACACCATGACCGCAATGCGTTTCGATGTGTTGTTGGACTTGGCATTAAAAAGACCTGCAAACCCAATCTTTTTCGCTTCGAACTGGTCCTTGGCAAGCTTGGCTAATTTCTCATCGACGGATTTCACAATCGATGGTTCAAGGGACCATTTATCCCCTTGAGTCAGGATCACCAATACCGATTGCTCCATCGAAGTGACTTCGGTGACCAACTGCAGTTTGCCAGCGATTGTCTGGTAGCCATTCAATTCCGCCTTCATGAATCCTTCGGAAACGTACGGATCGGGGCCGAACATCGCTTCGGCCTCGGCAATGGAATCCGCGTTGATAACGACGATCCCTCGCGTCACTTTATCTGGGTCCGAACAAGGTCCTGCAGTTGTTAGCGATCCAAGTTTGGCAAGTCGCCCGAAATTCTCTAAATGGGCAGCTTGCTTTTTTTGGATTTCCTCAGGCGCTACTCCCTGCGTGGTTTTACCTGTTGTTAGGAAGACGAAAAAGTCTCTTTCAACTTCGCTAGCGTTGGAAATCGTGCCTAAGCAAACGAACAGAAGTGGCAAGTAAGCGAAGTTTAGTAGTTTGGCCATGACGGAATCCTGTTGGTAAAACGGAGTTGATCGCGACCTAGTTTAGCACACTGAAATCGAATGCCATTACCAACGACTGAGCTCGGATGGCCAAAATGCCGAAATGACACAACCAAACTGCTGAAAACGGAAAGCTGGGAAATTGGAAATTGGAGTCCGGGTGTGATAGAATCCGGGAACTCCATGCCCCAAAAATCTCCAATCGAGGATGAAAGCCGTCATGCTTTGCGCCCCACTCCTTCGTGTCTTCCTCTGCGTATTTCTTGCGCCGACGCTGGCTCATTCTTTTTTGATTGCTTCGAATTCTTCAGCCCAAGAAAAGACTGAGAACAAAACCGAAGAATCGGATGAAGACAAGAAAGAGCGAATCTCGGCGGAACGCTTTCTCGATCTGCTTAAGAAAAAACCGAGGCTCGGGACCGCGATGGACAAGGTCTACGGCTATCACGTTAGCCGCGGTTCCCTCGATGCCTTAACCTCAGATATCGAAGCGCAAGCGGAAAAGGACAAAAACGGAAACCTCTGGCTCGTCGTTGGCATGTTTGCAATGCAACGTGGACAAGATTCGAAGGCTGCGTCCGCACTTGAAAAAGCAGAAGCACTGAGCCCCAAGGATCCACTTGTTAGTTACTATCTTGGCAAGTCACTAGTTCTGCTCGGGCAAGTGGACGCGGCTGCGGCGGCATTGCAGCGTGCCATCGAAAACAAACCCGCCCGAGCTGATCTGCTCGAAATCTCTCAAGACCTCGGCCGAATCTACCAGCGCACCAATCGCAACGAAGAAGCGTTAGCCGTTTGGAAACGCCTCGAAACCACATTCCCAGGCGACCAACAAGTTCAAGAAGAAATCGCCAGTATCCTAGCTGAAGAAGGGGCCCGAGAAGCCGCACTCGAACGTTACGATGCTCTAGCCAAAAATCACAAGGACAAATTTCGACAAATCGAAATGGCCATCCGAGCCAATCAGCTTCGCGCCGAAATGGGCCAACGCGATGTAGCGCTCACAAACTTCGAATCGATCCTGCAAAAGGTGAATCCGGACAGCTGGCTTTATCGCGATGTGCGACGCCGTATCGATGAAGTCTTCTTGACCTCCAACGACTACGACGGACTCATCCAATACTATCGCAAATGGATTGAATCCCATCCGGATGACATCGAAGCCATGATGCGAATTGGTCGCCAACTCTCGATCCAACGCCGCGGCACTGAAGCTCAGTCGCTCTTCCGCCAAGCCATCGAACGGGCTCCATCCAATACCGAAGCGAGGCAGCTGCTCGTCGACGCTTTGGTAACCGAAAACAAATACACCGAAGCTGCCAAGGAAATGTCCTTGTTAGTCGACTTAGAACCCGACAACATCGATCGCCTTGTGCGCTGGGGCGAATTGATCATGTCCGACGAAACGATCGAAATGGCCGAACGACGCAAGCAAGCGTCCATCGTGTGGCAGCGCATGCTCAACAAACGCGGCAAAGATGCTGTCACGGTCTCCCGCGTAGCAGACCTTGTCCGCGGTGCAGAACTACCCGAAGAGGCGATCGAGCTATACCGCAAAGCCGTCGCGCTAGCCGACACAGAACCGCAGTATCGCGAATACTTGGGAGAGTACCTCAGTAAATTGAATCGCAAAGACGAAGCCCTCGTTGTCTGGCAAGAGATCGCATCGGGCGATCGCGAATCGCGTGAAAACTGCGTTCGACTGTCTGAAATCATGAAGCAATTCGACTACCCGGACAAAGCCATTGCAGCCATGGCTAGAGCATGCGAATTGAACCCGGCATTCGAACATCGAGCACGCTATTCCGAACTCCTGCGCGACGACAAGCAATTCGATGAATCCCTCGCGCAAGTCGATCTGGCCGAAAAACTAGTCGAAGACAAAGATGCCCGCGAAAAACTCGTGGACTTGAGAGTCAAAGCGTATCAGGCGGCCGGTAAGCTCCAAGATCGTATTTCGGTTCAAGAAAAGCTCGTTGAGTCAGAGCAGGCCAGCAACCCTGGAGCGTGGCAATTGTTGGCCATGCTTCGCGAAGCCAACGGCAAATTTCAAGAAGCAACGCTCGCGATCCAAAAGGCCATCGAACTGGATGCAACCAATATCAACTTCTCATTGGCTGCCGCTCGGTTGCAAGAGCGATCGGGACAAATTGGCCCAGCCATCGAAACCTATCGCCAACTCGCCTCGATCGATCGCCGGTTCATGAGCAATTACTTAACACAGATCGCTGCTCTTCAAATGCGACTTGGGCAAAGCGAAGCAGCCTTGAAAACAGGTCGTGAACTCATCGCTTCAGCGCCCGGCAACGCAGACAACTTTCGTTTCTTCGCCGACCTTTGCTTTCAAGCGGGTGACAATAAGACGGGCCTCGAAACGCTTCGCCGCAATCTGCGAAATCACCCGAATGATGCCGATGCGATCAATACGTTGGCAAAATATCTTTCAAACGAATTGCAAACCGACGAAGCCATCGAACTTTATTGGCGGGCCTTTGATTTAGCCAAAGACACCGATGCCAAAGCGACACCAATCGCTTCCCTTACAGAACTATACCTACGTGCAAATCGCTTCGAAACCTTGATCAAGCGGTTTGATACAATCGGTCGCGAAGCCAACAAGCTGCGAGACTCAACTTTATGGACCGCATCTGCCTACCAAGCGGCCGGCGACTTAGGGATGGCCAAGTCGATCCTGGAGCGTTTGATTCGCCAGGAAAGCAGAGACACGAAAATTCTTGAACAAATCGTTGCGCTTTCGAAAGCCGAATACGATCTCGAATCGGCTGCAGAATACCAACGGCGTCTCAATGTTATTTCGCCTAGCCCACAAGGCGAATATGCGTTGGCTGGTTTACTAGCTGACCTTGGGCAAATCGATGAGGCCGAAAGCGTTTGGATCAAGCTCAGTTCACGCGACGGCAAAGCCAGCTCTGTAACAGGCGCAGTCAATAGCCTCATCGCCAAAGAACAGTTTGATTCCGCGTACAAGATCGTGGAGAAGGCTCTCGCCCAATCTCCCGACCAATGGGAACTCTATGGTCCCGGCTTAATAAGTCTTTTCCGAGGGGATAAAAAGGCAGTGGCTCGCGAGATGGCGACCAAGGTGCTTGGGCTAGCGGTTCCACCATGGACCCTCAGTGAAACGGCCAAGCAGCAATTGGCCAAAGCCGCGAAAGCCCCTAACTCAGCCCAATATGCTGGTAACTTCAGCAAAGAAAGCATGCTGAGTCGTCAACGCATGTCGCAGCAAATCAATCAGATCAAACAATCGGACTTTCCTGATTCAGATCGATACTACGGCAGCAGTGGGCCACCTGCCTTTTCGCCGACTTGCTTCAATGACGTTCGGATATTAGCCAAAGGTATCTTGCAACAGGCCAACGAATCCAGCGAAACCCTGGACAATGACATCAAGGCAAAAGTGACTGCTGCAAAAGAGTCCAAGAAATCGGACGACCTCTGGGAAGCCATGGACATGATGCTTTGGAAGAATTCGAATCTTGAGTATTACGCACAAGGTGAATTTTCCGAGGAATACGGTGAATGCTTGTCGCTTCTTATCTCGGCAGGAGACCGTGGCGCAAAGCAGACTCGGCTCAGTCATTTTATGAACGGTACCCAATCCCGCTCACGAAATAATAAGGCAGTCGCTTTGGAGCCTGAGAAACTGGCAGAAGCAGAATCGTTGATCGGGGAACTCACCGACAAGACGCAAAATTCGGACGCTTATTCCCGTTGGTTGGCGGCTCAATTCAAACTCGCTGGCCAAAAAGACAAAGCCGACCTGCTTTTAGAAAAGCTCGCTACCAGTACTGAACCGAGTCAATTGATCCAAGTCGCGACGCAAGTGTTCAGCGAAGAAGATCCGCAAATCAAACGAGGCCTCGAACTTTTCCAAAAGGCACTCGCGGAATCGTTAAAGCAACCGAAAGGACTGAGCATTCAAGTCTATAACTACAGCCAATTGGTTGGTGCCTTTGCTGAAAAGGCCACCGCTGAACAATGGATAGAGATGCTCGACATTGGAATTCAGTATCAGGTCCAAGTGACTTCTAAACGAAGGCCGTCGGAGCGAGTGGCATTGGTGACTCAGCCCTCCAATGCATACTACTTCCGAAATGGCAATTACATTCAAGTGCCGGTCGCATATCCGCAAGCCAATGGATACTTGGACCAATCGCTGCTGACGTCGCTCAAGATCGCATACGATCAAAAAGACGCTAGTGTCGATGTCCAGGAAGCGACACGCGACACGATCAGGAAGCAGCTGCAAACTTGGTCGACAGCAGCGACGGACGACACAACGCTACGTATCGTTCGGCAATTGGCTTGGACCGCATTCGCATTTTGGGACAACAAAAAAGATATCGCGCTGACGACATTGATTGAAATGCAAAGCGCCGATCCCGCCAACGAACTGTTTAATTTACTGAGCATTCGATTGCTGAGCGAAACGGGGCAAACCGCGAAAGCCTTATCGCTCGTCGAAAAAATCAAGCCGATCAATCAGCAGATGCTGGTGGACCGGGAGCTGACGATTTTGCAACTTGTGATTGCATTAGGCGACATCGAACGCGCTCGTCAAAGCGCACAGCGTTTGTTTGTGCTCCGGCTCAAGCCAGAGGTGGAGTTTAAGCTCTGCGACTTGATGTACCAACTCGGGCTGAAAGAACAAGCGGATCGAATGATGGAACGCATCCAACGCCGCAGCGGTAGCAAGCAAGATACGCTGCTGCAACTCATGAATCGATATGTCAGCACGGGTGACAAAAAGAAAGGGGCCGAGATAGCTCGAGCGATTCTTCGACGCACCAAGCCTCGCGGTAGCTCCATGTACACGAACTCCGAATCCCAACAGCACGACTCAGCTTTGAAGGTCCTTTCCCAGGCAGGCGAACTCAAATCGCTGATCGAACAGACCGAGGAGCAACTCAAGCGTTCGCCGAAATCCCTCAAGATCCTAGACGCTTTGGCCTCCTATTATGATGCAGCTGGTCGCCGCGACGATGCAACCAAACTTCGCAGCAGCCTGTCCGGCAAATCCGGCTTGGACCCTAAAGCGGTCTTTGAAGCGGGATTGGGGCTGGCACGAGCAAACAAGCATGCCGAAGCGGTCGATCAATTTCTGGAAGCCATTAAAAAGAAGCCCGAAATGCTTTCGGATCGTTACTACGATATGCGAAACAGTCTAACGACTGCCAAAGCCTGGGGGAAATTCGTAACACTCATCGAAGAAATGGGGCCAAGCAAATTCCGAAACAACTCCTATCGATTTCAAGAGATAGCCCAGCAGTTGGTGCAGTCTGCTGACGTCGACTCTGCCGAGAAACTCTTTAAGGTTGTCGTTGCAAAAGGGGAGCTGGAACAGCTCGGTTATGTCGCTGAAGTTGTCAAAATGCCGAAATTCAAGTTCGACGAAGAAATGCAAAAGTCCGTACTCAAACGGGTCCTCGATCCTAAGTTTTCGAATGGGCCAAACGGATTTCAATACGTTCGTTCGTATCAACAAAACGGAAGAATCGACAATCCTATTTTCAAGATGCTGAATGTGATCGCCGAATCGGACCAACTCTACATAGAAATTTGCACAGCCATGGAAAAGAGGTTGACAGAAAAAACAGATGATACTTTGTCTCGAGCCATGCTGGCGACCGTACAGGCAGGTAAGAAAAAATGGGAAGAGCTAGAGGCAACCATTAAGCCATGGCAAGCTCAATTGGAGAAAACCAAAAGTGGCGACGACCTCGCCACGGCCATTTGGTCCATCGCAAGCCATATTCCCGACAACCAAATTTCCAAATCGACCGTCTTGCTGCCACTCTTAGAGTCTGCGTCGCAATCCAATAACCAACAGATGCAAAGCAATGGATTTACCTATTCGCCGAATGCATTGTTGGTCCATTGGTATAGCAAATTGGGGCGGGGGGCCGACGCGAAAAAGCTCTTGTCGAAGGCCTACAAAGAAACCAAGCTCGACGATCGGTATGGAGGAAGCAATCAGGCGTACGCAGAGTCACAGTTGTTTGAGTCGCGGGTCCAAATAGCGACCCTGATGGCCAATTCTGGTGCGCCCGTGGAAGCCTACATCATCAAACGACGCTTGCAAGCCGATACGGGGGCAAAAGAACGCATGCAGAATTTTGGCAACGTCGAACACTACATGAGTCAACTCGAAACAGCCATCACTTCGAAAATGACACCCGACGCAACCATATCGTTGGTTGGCCAAACGCTCGGACTCGCGATCGCGTCGCCAGAGACAGAAACGTTCAAGGAACCCGAGGAAACGGCCGCGAAAACGAAAACGACGTCAAAGCCAGCCGAGCTCAAGCTAGACCAAGAACAGATCGACAGCATGCTGATGCTAGAACTTACCAGTTCGAATCCGTTGAGTTACAAGCTTGATTTCCCACTCGCCTCCCTGGTCGAGGGGATCAGTAAAAGCAAAAAGTCGAAGGCTAAATTTGAGGGGTTGATCAAGGACTTTGATACGAGCAAGCTGACAACTCCCAAACAGTGGACTTGGGCGTTTCTGGTCGCCAAGTCCTTTGGCAATCAGGAGAAAGCCAATCAATGCGTGGAATTGGTTGCAAAATGGTTGCCAACGGCCACGGAGTTCAAAGCCGATGGAACAGCCCTTCCCGACGAATTGGCGCTGGCCTCGATGGCCAAGCAACTAGAAACCGAAGGCCCCAACAATGACTTGGCCATTCGCATTTTGGAAAGGGCCGAATCCATTGCGACCCAAATCAATAAGCCTGAGCTTGCGAGATCGTTGCGGTGCGAAGTGGCTACGCGAATTAGCAAAACCGACCCCGAAAAATGCAAGCGCATTTTGAGTTCCACTCTGGAAGAGCTGTTTCCCAAGAAAGCAGTCAAGGAGTAAATCATGCAAACCCACGCCAATCGCAACCAATTGTCACCCCAAAGTAGCAGGCACATTCCATGTGCCGTCCGCAAAACCAATAGTAGCAGGCACATTCCATGTGCCTTCCGCCCTTCCGGAAAAGCAAAGTACATTCTTCAAGCTTGGCTACGGCACACGGAGTGTGCCTGCTACCTTTTTCTCCTTTTCCTAACTCTCACAGCTCCAACGCTCGCGCAATTCGATGACGATGAAATCGCGTCACCAGAATCACCTCAGGAGAAAAAGGTCTTCGCTGCGTTAGAACTAGCCAAGATGGCCGCCGAAGCCAACCAGCCAGAGATTTCGTTTGAAGCGGTAAAGAGGATCGCTCTGACTGGTCCTGTCATCAGCAAAGTGGACTTGGGCGGATTGCTCTCAAGCCCTCAGCAAAACAGTTCCATGAGCTTTAGCTCAAACTCCAGCCAAGCGACTCCACAACAAAAAGCGGCAAGCCGAGTCGCAGCGAAAATGATCGCGGTCAGCGATTTGTGGACAAAGAAGGGATTCGACGCAAGCCAAGCTTATCAAGTTTGGGTTGAGCATGTTTTTCCGACGGATTCACCGAACGTCATCAACATGCATTCGCAATTATTGTCGAACTCAGACCGAAATTCCTACAACAGTTTCTCGTTGACCGTAAATCCCATCAAAGCCCCGCTCAAAACAGGAGCTCAGTGCTTGATCGAGTGGGCTGCCAAAACGGAAAAGATGAACGCGATTGAACAGGAGCTTGCAAAGCGACTTGCCCAGCCAGGCAACGCAGAGTTCGGATGGCTTTTCAAAATCTGGATCGCCGACGCGAACAAAGCCACCAGTGAAGTGTACGAAGCGATACTCGCAGAGATCGAGCCAAAAATGGCCACTCAAATCGTAGGCCTCCATTCGGACCTCAAAACCCATGCAATCCGTGAAGCACTCAAAAAACTCCCTGCGGACTCAGAACTCAAGTCGCGATTCAAGAAAGCCTTCCTCAAGGCACTGCCATCCACCAGCAACTGGAATGGAAACCCCGAAAACATGAACTTGCTCCGCGAGTGGATCGCGGAAGCGATCGACGTTAACGATGGCGACTCAGCGGAAATGATCGCAGAAGCGGTGACAAGCCAGTGGAGCAGTGTTCGCAATGGAAATGAGTCCTGGGTCAACAGTATGGAGTCCCAGGCGTTTATGCTGCTTTCGCGAACTGCGTTCGAAAAAAAAGCCTACAAGCTTGGTAGCGAGTGGATGCAACGAGTCTCCTTCGGTGCAAACGATTCTGAACAAGGCACAAATTGGTTTCAGCTGCGAGGCACAACATCACAACACCTTGTGAATTGTCCGCAAGAAGTTCGATATGACATTCTGGCAAAACAGGTTTGGACAGCACCCATGTTAGGGCTAGCCGAAATGAGTTCGTTGATGCCGCAGTTTGTGACTCCAGCACTTTTTCGTGGCGAGGCAAAGACGCCGCTGCTGCAGTTGGCAAACACCAACGCGACATCTATTTCAGCTCTAGAATGGTTGATGCGCGATGCGATCGCGTTGGGAAAGCAAGCTGACATCGCACAAAAGATCGTTGCTCTGGGAGAGTCTAAGTCGGACGACTTGCCGTTGGTCAAATTGATATGGAACAAAGCCAGGGATCAGCCGTTCGATCTCAAGTCAATGATCGAAGAGACAACCACAAAAGAAGATGAAAAACCGAAAATGGTAATTAAGCGACTTGTTCCGGTTGGCAGTCCCCCACTGCCTGTCGAACTAGAAATAGCCGAATTTGCATTGCGAGACACAAATACGAAATCGCTTGGCATTGAGTTGGCAACCCGGTTGCTTGAGTCGTGCCTGAAGCACAACAAAACGGCGATGATGAGTCAATGTCGAGTATTGCTTCACTCAGCGAGTAGCTCTAGCGACAAACCACCTGCAACTCAGCAACGACTCAGACACTTTACAGTAGCTAGCGATTGGGACGGAGGCGCGATACTAGATGGTATCCCATCGAAGCCGGTTTGGGTTTCCCGAAACGACGCCTCGACGTCGTGGGGGCATGAAGCGAGCATTATGCAATCTTATCTTTTTCTGAAGTACCCACTTATTGGCGATTTTGAGATCGCTTTCAAAGCTCTCGACGGGTCGTATGCCGAACCTGGCATTGCTCTCGGTGGAATCCTGACCGAGTTCCTACCGTACAACAAAACAATTGCGTTATGTAGCTTTGGCTATCGTCATGTAGGGAGTGTCAGCAAGAAATTCGAAAAATACAAGCAAGGGGAATGGAATCAATATCGAATTAAGCGAACTGCGTCCGAATTCCAAGTGTTTGCAAATGAGGAACTAGCCGTGACGATTCCAAGCGCGGAGTCGGCCATGCCATTTATTGCCTTGGGTGCCCAGTCCTATCGTCGCACCACCATCGATGATCTCAAAATTTCGGGCAAAATACAAATACCTCGCAAGGTGTCGCTTTGCACTTCCCGGCTTGCTGGCTGGTCCTCTTATTACACTCAGCAGCTGCTCGAACACGTACAGCTAATGTCGAAGAACACCGATGTGGTTAGCGATGTTGTTTCGATGGATGACGAGGTTGCCGACGAACAACAAGGATACGATTCTGAAACACTCATGGAGCAGGCTTTCCCATACTGGTATGGTCAAGAAAACGGCGATGCAGCCTATTCTTGGGTCGTCAAAGATGGGGTGCTTGAAAGCGCGGATCAAAAACTTGCCCGACTGGCAAAGCTTGACGAGTTGGAGTCGGCCGGTACTTTCGTTCAGCCGTATGTTCGAGAAATGATTGAGAAGGAGCCGGCAAAACCAAGAAGTGTTGGGATGATCTACTACCAACGACCAATGTGCGATGGCGAAACAATCGATCTTGAGTTCTATCAAGACAGTAAGCCGGAACCGATAGAAGGCAAAGCGAGAACGCTGCCATACTCGATATCGCCGACGATTGGCCGGACCGCAATGCTCCTAGACCAGCCCGACGTAGCCTTGCGATGGATTGCTGGTGATGGAGAAAAGGAGTGGCTGGGCACCGATCCCGAACAGCGTGTGCTCGATCCCGAGGCGCGTCAACTTTCCAGAGCTCAGCTTCGAGAGCGAGACTGGAATACACTTTCCATTCGTTGGGCGAACGGAGTCGCCACACTTTCCATCAACGGCCAAGCAGTTTACGAGCGCAAGTGGGATTCCACCACGGCGCCGCAATTCGGTTTGTATCACAATCCAAACGCATCGCAGGTGCGTGTACGAAACATGACTCTGTCTGGCCCCTGGCCGGAAACATTGCCGGAAAATCTATTTGAGTTGACGCAATAGTGGAGAGGTGCATATGCCGCAATGCGAACCCAGGGCGATGCCCTGGGCTATCGGCGTACGTGCCGTTGGCACATTTCAAAAAACGCCGCAACGCGGCGATAAAAATGCCCCAACGGGGCAAACGGTGATACCCCAGGGCGACGCCCTGGGTCACAACAAGGCGAACCTTCCGACGAATCATGCTACCCCTTTGGGGCAATCAATTCGAAACGATCGCGGTAATGATCAATCCAACAACGCACAATACCCAGGCGACCAAGTGCGCGATTCCTAACCACATTCCAAGCAGAACCAACCAGCGTTCATTGCTCGGAGTTTGGCCACTTCGAAGTTTATTGAATTCGAAAGATGCAAACACGATTGCCAAGATTGCACAAATCCAACCGCCGACGACCGTTGGGCATAGCACCCAGCTGACAAACCCGAGTACCAGTACGACCGTGCCATTCCCAGACTTCGCATAACCAGCGGACTGCACACTGGATCTTGGCACTTCTCCAAATCGATTGGCAGTTGGTTGAATTGGACTAGAGACAGGGGCATTTACTTTGCGTGTTTGGAATCGCCATGCTGCAAGACCAAGCCACTGTTCGGACGTCTCTTCGCGTATATGGCATGTGTCGTCCAATCGACCTTGATCGATCCAATCAAGCACCGTTGCCTTGTCCGATGGACCGTAGATCATCGAGTTAGGTGTTCGGAGGAAAAATTTTGGTTCTGCAATCGGCGTGGCTTGTGGTAACTCTAAACTCGGTGGCACTCCGCCGCTCGTTTGTTCTGGAACGGCATTTGGTTGCTGAACTGATTGCCGTTCGTTTGGTGCCTCTAATTGTGATGGAGATGTCGCGAGCGCAGACCACGAATCCGCTAATGGCTGGGATGAAGAGTCGCTCGTGATTCCTGGAGTTACATAAGTCGTTTCGGCTACATCGACCGAAGGGGTTGGATTCGCGACGGAAAGGTTAGACGATGCATCCCCGACGACGTAAACTTTTCCGCACGCGGGACATCGAGCTTTGCGACCAACGAATTCATCGTTCACGCGAAGAGTCTTGCCGCATCCCGAGCATAATGAGTCAATTGGCATCGTCGATACACAACCCTTAGGTTAAAGGATGTTTGTCTGGATGAAGGTAAACAAACGATTTCCCAAGTCGACCACCATAGTTCCCAGCTCGAATCTTTTGCAGTCCCTGGACCGGCAAAGCTGCGTCGATGGCAGCGTAGGTCGCCTGAGCTACTTTCTCCAAGTCCGAACCGTTGATGATGATTTCCATGATAGACACCACACCTTCAGGAACGAGTGATTTGTCGCCAAGTTTTGATTTTAGGGTCGGGCAATACTCGGCGTAGGTGCTCGCGATCAAAAATTTGTAGCTGCTACCCGCCTTGCTCGCGCTGGCCGCGACGCCACCGGGGAAGGTTGTGATGACACCGGGCATTGCGTCGGCCGCCACAGCCGCACGATCCGCGGCTTCGATGGCCGCTTCCTCAGAATATCCCAGAAACCAAAGGTTGCCTCCCATGATACCATCGGCAAATCCGAATCTTCGAGACAAGAAGAACTCGCCTCCCAAGGTTGGGATAGTCCAGCCCTTGTGGCCAAACATTTCGGTTCGAGTTTGATGGCCGTCCCCAAAAAAGGCAATTTTGCGACCCAGCTTGAAGTACGGGTCCGTATCCAAAACGTTGAAACAACGGGTTGTCGGGCAAGTTAAAACGTTTTGGCTGAGTCGGGCCAAAAGAACTTTTTCCAGATGGTCGACCCGATCTTTGCGAAAACGGGGGACGTGAAATTGCAGAATCGCTCCGATTCGTCCGTCCGGTGTTTCTTGGCCGGGTGAAACACCGTCCAGGATCTGCTCAATGCCTGCTTCACAGTCGCATAATATAGTGCTGCTCGCGTGGCCGGTCGCGGCTTGGCAGGCCGCCATCAGCCATTTTCGGTCCCGAGCAGTTACCAGCACAGAAGCGTAAATACTTTTGAAAGCTTCGGCATAGGTATCTTCCACTAGAAGATCCCATTGTGGGTTGTTGAGCCACGGCGTCATTGGATCAGCCTAAAGAGCGGTAAGTGAACGGATTCAAGAAGTTTGAGAGGCTTCGGATTGTAGCGGATTTGAACTGAAACGAAACGCAATCTCGCCAGAACTCAGGAAACCTGGTCTAGATCTGGGCAACACGGTCCTTGACAGAAATGCAGAATAGCCAATCATTTCCCTTGCCATTTTTCGCCGGCAGAGTTCTACAAACCCGGTGTTGTCACCAACGAGAAATCCCTGATGAAAATCCACGAATACCAAGCCAAAGAACTCTTCCGCAAAGCTCAAGTGCCTGTGCTCCAGGGTTTTGTCGCCAAAACTCCTGAAGAAGCCAAAGCGGCCTTCGAAAAGCTGGGGGGCCCAATCGCGGTCGTCAAAGCACAATTGCATGCTGGCGGACGAGGTAAGGGAACCGTCATCGAAGTGCCAACTCAGCGTGGCGTTCAATTGGTAAAAAGCGGCGACGAAGCTGCTGCCGTCGCGAAAAACCTGATCAACAATAGGTTGGTAACTATTCAAACCGGACCTGCCGGTAGCAAAGTCAACCAAGTCTTCGTTGAGCAAGGCTGCAAAATCGCTCGCGAATTGTACCTAGCAGTCGTTGTCGATCGCGGCAGCCAAATGCCATTGTTAATGGTCAGCAGTGAAGGTGGCGTTGATATCGAGACGGTTGCCCACGATACGCCAGAAAAGATCCTCAAAGAATCGTTTGACCCAGCTTACGGTCTGCAAGGATTTCAAGTTCGCAAGCTTTGCAAAAAGCTTGGGATTTCCGGTGACGCGGCCAAGAGCGCCGATTTCTTCATGAAGAAGATCTGCAAACTGTTTGTCGAACTCGACTGCTCGATGGCCGAAATTAATCCTCTGGTTATCACCGAAGACAACAAGATGATCGCTCTCGATGCCAAGATCACGTTTGACGACAATGCCATGTTCCGTCATCCGGATCTCAAGGAACTGCGTGACATCAACGAAGAAGAGCCTGCCGAAACGCGAGCTGGAAACACTGGCCTCAGCTACGTCAAACTTGAGGGCAACATCGGTTGCCTGGTCAACGGAGCCGGACTCGCCATGGCGACCATGGACATCATCAAGCACCACGGCGGAGCACCTGCCAACTTCCTCGACGTCGGTGGTGGCGCGAATACACAACAAGTGACCGAAGCCTTCCGGATCATTTTGTCCGATCCAAACGTGAAAGCGATCCTCGTCAACATCTTCGGCGGTATCGCTCGTTGCACGACGATTGCCCAAGCGATCATTGAAGCCTCGAAAGAAGTTGGCTTCACTGTGCCTCTCGTAGTCCGACTCGAAGGTACTGAAGTGAACGAAGGAAAGAAGATGTTGAAGGACAGTGGTCTTGCCATCATCTCCGCAGACGACTTAACAGACGCTGCGAAAAAAGTCGTCGCATCGATCGCGTAGTTCTTCGCAATCTATTTCACTCGCATTTACCAAAACCAACGATTCCAGAATTAATAAACTATGAGTATTCTTATCAATCGCGATACGCGAGTCATCTGCCAAGGTATTACCGGTAAAGCCGGAGCGTTCCATACCAAGGGTTGCAAAGAGTACAGCAACACGATGGTAGGTGGCGTAACGCCAGGAAAGTCCGGCGAGACCGTTGAGGGATTGCCTGTTTTCGACACTGTCGAAGAAGCGGTCAAGCAGACAGGCGCAAACGCGTCGATGATCTTTGTGCCTCCTGCATTTACAGCAGATGCTATTCTCGAAGCGATCGATGCTGGTATCGGCGTGATTTGCGCCATTACCGAAGGGGTACCTGTCATCGACATGGTGCACGTTTACGATCGGGTTCGTCGCAGCAAGTCGATCTTGATCGGTCCGAATTGCCCTGGGGTTATCACTCCAGGAGAATGCAAGATCGGGATTATGCCTGGCTACATTCACAACGTTGGCAAGGTTGGGATCATGTCCCGCAGCGGAACGTTGACTTACGAGGCCGTTTGGCAGACAAGCAGTTTGAATCTAGGCCAATCCACTTGCGTTGGACTAGGCGGCGATCCGATCGTCGGCTCTTCGTATATCGATATTTTCAAGCGATTTCAAGACGACGATCAAACCGAAGTCATCTTGATGATCGGAGAAATCGGTGGCGATGCCGAGGAACAAGCGGCAGCTTACGTTAAGGCGAACGTGACCAAGCCGGTCGCCGCATTCATCGCGGGCCGAACAGCTCCTCCTGGCAAACGAATGGGACACGCTGGAGCGATCATCACCGGCGGCAAGGGGACAGCAGCCGAGAAAGTAGCTGCCTTGGAAGCCGCCGGAATTGTCGTTGCTCAATCGCCTGCCGATATGGGTAAGGCCGTGGTCGAAGCGATCAAACGCGGTAAGTAAGAATCAATCGTGGCCAGTAAGAACCGACGGGTGGGGTAAACCTCCTGCGATTGAATCGCGAATGCGATGGGATTTGAAAGCCTGGGGTGAAGTTCGCTAAGCGAACGAAACCCCGGGTACAGAACCCAATTGATTCGGAGCTCGGAAGGAGCGACATTTGTTCATGAATCTTTGCCTCATCCAAATGCAATATTGCTCATCGGGCCAAGTAGCTTCCGTATGAATGGCGTTGCTCCGCGACTCTCAGACAATCCATTCAAGGCCGACCACGGATTTCATCCATGGCTTTCAAATGCCACTGCTCCGCAGTTAAGTTTGCCACAGCGGATTTTTCGTTTTGTTCGCGAAGTCGCGTCCCACAGGATAGAATAGAAACATTCCTGAACGACTTTGACACGAACTGGAGCTTATCGAGTTTCTTATGAAAAGTCCATTTCCTGGTATGGACCCCTATTTGGAGCGACATTGGCAAGATGTCCATTCCACGTTTATGGTTTACGCCAAGCAACAACTCAACAATCAACTTCCCGCAGAGCTTCTAGCTCGTGTTGAAGAGAGCTTGGCCGATGAGTCAGACGATGGACGTGTGCGGGTTGTTTATCCAGATATAAGTGTTGTCGAACGGCCAACTCCATTTGGCGAGCTTCTGTCTGAACCATCGAGCGTTGCCGTTGCTGATCCGTTCGAAGTACCGATTCCGATGGAGTCGCCACCGCAACGTCGCTTGGAAATCGTCGACTCAGGTAGTGGCAGTCGCGTCGTAACGGTCATCGAGCTGCTAAGTCCAGTCAACAAAACAATGCCTGCAGGCCGGGCCGCTTATCGCAAGAAACAATCGGAGTACATCCAAGGAATGGTGAACTTGGTGGAAATCGATTTGCTCAGGTGCGGTGAGTTTGTACTGGCAATGCCTGAGGAATATTGGCCAAAAGCCCATCAGGCCCCCCATGAAATTTGCATTCGACGAGTGAATCGTCCTTGGGTGGCTGCCGGAATTGGGATCCAGATCCAGGAAAAGCTACCTAACATTGCGATCCCTCTTCGCAATCAAGACCGAGACGTTGTGCTGGAATTGCAGCCTATTATCGACGCTTGCTATCGGGATGGCCGCTATTATGCCACCGACTACACTCGGTCATTGAATCCGCCGCTTACGGAAGAAGAATCCAAGTGGGCCGAATCACTTTTGAAGTCGAGATAGTCGAATGCTCAAATGCGTTGTCCGGCCCTAGATAACATCGTTGCAAAACCAACTTGCTCGAAAACCTAAGGGAGAGCGAGGCTCCTGCCGAGCTAGCGACGCAATGGCTCGGCAGGAGCCTCGCCCTCCCGGGTTAGCAAATCGATGGAAAACGCGAGGCGGAACCTCGAGGGCAGTGCGTTCCAAGGCAGAGCCTTGGAACGAGGATGAATCCAGGCCAATAAAGCAGCCGAACTCGATTTGAGGGTCCATTTCCCGTCAAATTGCTGATAAACTGTTGTTATGGCTGGGCCCGTGCAGTTCGGGTGGTGGCCATTTGGAATATACCTGCCCTCAACGCGATTGAATTGAATGTACCTCAAGCTTGCTAAACGATTGCTTTTCGAGACCGACAAGCGATTGCTGTTCAAACTCGCTTACCTCGCTGGCTTCAAAGGACTGCGGAGTGTTCAGAAACACAAGTCGCGATTGAAACGAGGTGAGTTCTTCCCTCCATTCCTTTACATCTCCATCATCAACACTTGCAATTTGCGTTGCCAAGGTTGTTGGGTCGACGTTGCCGCCAAGCAAACCAAAATCGACTTCGCTGCCATGAACAAAACCCTTAACGAAGCCAAGGCGATGGGCAATTCGTTTTTCGGCATCCTCGGTGGCGAACCGTTCATGCACAAGGAACTGCTGGACATTCTAGCTGCCCACCCGGATGCTTATTTCCAAGTCTTCACCAACGGGCACTTCATCACCGATGAGGTGGCAAAGCGGCTACGAGAGCTTGGCAATGTCACGCCGCTGATCAGTGTCGAGGGATCGCAAATTGTGAGCGATACCCGTCGAGGACGCGACGGCGTTTTGAGCAAGACGATGGAAGGGCTTCAGAACTGCCTCAACAATAAAGTGATGACGGGCGTTTGCACGAGCGTCTGCAAGAGCAACATCGACGATTCATTGAACGACGCTTGGGTCGATCGGTTGGTTGAGATGGGAGTTATGTATTGCTGGTTCCACGTGTTTCGCGTGGTCGGACCGGAAAGCTCACCCGAGCTTGCATTGGATACCGCTGAGCTCGCGCGCGTTCGTGAGTTTGTCGTCAGCACGCGAGTCAAGAAGCCGATTATTGTGATCGACGCTTATCACGATGGAAAAGGACGAGCGCTTTGTCCAGCGGTGACGGGCTTCACGCATCACATCGGTCCAGGTGGACACATTGAGCCCTGTCCGATCATTCAACTGGCCAAGGAATCGATCCACGATGGTCGGCCGCTCAAAGAGGTCTTTCAGCAAAGCGAATTTCTGAGGGATTTCCGGGAGACCGTTTCAAAACACACCCGTGGATGCGTCGTTTTGGAACGACCTGACCTCTTGGAGACCTTGGCGGCAAAACATGGTGCAAAAGACTCAACGATTCGGCAAACTGCCCTTCAAGAAATCGCTGCAATCACGCCGAGACGGAGCCAATATGTGCCTGGCGCGGAAATTCCTGAACGTTCTTGGGCATATCGTTTGGCAAAATGGTATGCATTTCACGACTACGGTACTTACACTAGGAACTTCGACGCAAAAGACTGGGTAGACCCAGATGCGTTAAAAAGCCATCCAGCCGATTCCTCGGAATCGTGTTGCAGCGAACCTCGATTGTACTCCCCTACGCTTCCCACCCAAACTCCTGCCTCACCACGATGAAAAAAAACTCTCTCTCCATAGTGAACGATATTAACTGGTTCCCAGGCTCCGCCTGGGAACCCACTGCCTCGCAGGCTCTGCCTGCGGAGTCTGAACGCGGTAGCGTTTCGGCCGCGCAGCGAAGCGAGGCGGAGCCTCTGGAGCAGTGCGTTCCCAGGCTGAGCCTGGGAACGAGAACCGCTTGCTTTCTGTCTCTTGCGTCACTTATGTCATTATTTGCGTGCCAAGGATTTGCGGATGATGTCCAACTGTTTAACGGCAAGGACTTCAGCAATTGGCATGGGCGCGACACAACCGACCCGACCAAGTGGGATACCGTCTCAGAGCAACAGAAGACCAAATGGAACCAAGACATCAAGGACCATTGGAAGATCGATGGCGATGTCATCGTCAGCGACGGACATGGCGCGTTCCTGACCACCAATCAAGACTTCGCGGACTTTGAGTTCTCCTTTGAGTATTGGATCGTTCCCGGCTCGGATTCAGGCGTCTATCTGCGAGGTGTTCCTCAAGTTCAAATTTGGGACCCGAACGCAGAAAACAACAAGCCTAACGGCAATGAAAAAGGAAGCGGTGGCCTTTGGAACAACCCACCAACCTACGGAGGAAAGGACCCTCTAGTCCGAGCCGACAAACCGGTAGGTGAATGGAACGCCATGCGGATTCGACTCATCGGAGAACGATGCAGTGTTTGGCTCAATGACAAATGCGTGGTCAATCACGAACGGCTGGCGAACTTTTTTGCTAAGGGCGAACCGCTCAACGCAAAAGGCCCAATCCAATTGCAAACCCACGGTGCCGAAATCCGGTGGCGTAACTTGAAGCTAAAGGAGTTCAACGCCGACGAAGCCAATGACCTGCTGAGGAAAACCGAGGAGGAAGGCCTTCCTGTGGTAACCACAACAACCGTGACCAAAACGACGACCAATCCAACGACCTCGACCACAACCTCGTCCATTAACACGACGACATTGGAAAGGTTTGTCCCGTTGTTTAACGGGAAGGACCTCGCTGGCTGGAAAGGGGCAATCGACAATTATTCAGTCGTCGATGGAGCCATTCAATGCCTACCTGGCAAAGGTGGAACGCTCGTTAGCGAAAAGTCGTTTAGCGATTATGTGATGCGAGTCGACTTTCAATTACCACCTGCCGGAAACAACGGCCTCGTCATGCGATATCCGAGCAAGGAAGAAATCGATGCGATGCCCAAGGAGACTCGCTCGGACGATGGAGCCTATGTTGCGATGACTGAATTGCAGGTCCTCGATGATGGGGACGCGAAGTATGCGAAACTCGACCCCCGTCAAGCTCATGGTAGTGCTTATGGAATAGCCGCTGCCAAACGCGGCTTCCTTCGTCCTCAAGGGCAATGGAATCACGAAATCGTGACAGTTTCAGGCTCGACGATCATAGTCGAGCTAAATGGCACACGCATCCTCGAAACAGACGTCTCGACGGTCACCGAGTATATGGCAAAGAGCCCACATCCAGGCAAAGACCGCAAGAGTGGTCACGTTGGCTTTGCTGGCCATGGCGACCCGGTTCGTTTCCGCAATGTCGATATCCGTTCCATCGCGAAATAGTAACTCATCTTGTTAGCGGAACGGAGCCGTCCGGTGAGAGATTGACGGAAAATAGTTATATGATGCGAAACCGGAGGCCTCGCGCCCTACCGCTACACGAATACCAACAAAAGTGATCGCCTACGGGCTAACTGCATCGCCACTCGAACAGAAAAAACACCCTTTCAACTATGCAAATAAATCCCCTCCGAGTTTTGAAAGTCGCCGCTATCGTCACGATATGCACTTCATTTCTCGGTTCACTGAACGCTGACGACTCCGGTCGAATTTTTCCTGTCAGAGACTCGGTTGCGAGCAAGCCAGAGGAGATGAAGAAATATGTGGAGTTGATTGAGCACACCAATGCCAAGATCGAAATGATTCCGATTCCTGGCGGTATGTTCTTGATGGGAAGCCCGGAGTCCGAGGCAGATCGCAACTCAGATGAAGGTCCGGTGCATCCCGTTGAAGTGTCTCCATTTTGGATGGCCAAATGCGAGATGACTTGGGAGGCCTATGACGTCTGGATGTCGGATCTGGACGTGTTCTCACGAACCGTAAACAAAGTTGCTGCGACTCCACGCGATACCATCGCTGACGAGTTCCAGAAAAGTCAGCCAACCAAACCCTATACCGACATGTCGTTTGGAATGGGCAAAGGTCGCTTTCCTGCGATTTGCATGACTCAGCATGCAGCAAGAACATATTGCAAATGGCTAACCGCCAAGACTGGACGATATTACCGATTGCCGACCGAGGCCGAGTGGGAGTACGCATGCCGCGCAGGCACAACCACGGCCTACTCGTTTGGCGACGATCCTGAAAAATTGGGCGAGTACGCTTGGTTTGCAGACAATGTAGAAGAAGGCTACCGCGAAGTTGGCCAAAAGAAGCCGAACCCGTGGGGCCTACATGACATGCACGGCAACGTCTCAGAATGGGTGCTCGATCAGCATACCCCAGACGGCTATTTGATCGACCAACTGAAGAAGACCAATCCGATTTTGATACCTCAGGCACTTTATCCGCGAACAGTTCGAGGCGGCGGCTGGGACAAGTCCGCTGCTGAATGCCGCAGTGCCGCACGTGAAGGTTCGACCGAGGATTGGATCCAACAAGATCCACAAATCCCGGTAAGCATTTGGTACTTGACCGATGCTCTTCATGTCGGTTTTCGCGTCGTTCGCCCATTGCAGGAGCCTAGCGACGAAGAGAAAAAAGCCTACTGGGAAGCGTCTTTACCAGTAATGAAAGAACGAGCGGTTCCGCTCGAGCGTTAGGCGAGCGGCAGGACGAAAACTACCCGTTGTAGTTTGGGACCATTGTCCCGAACGAATAAACGGACGGGACAATGGTCCCATCCTACGGTAGATCTAGGTCTGCCAATCGCCTTAATATACGCTAACAAACGATTCACTCCCCCTTCCTTCCTTTCCATGTCCTAATTCCAGGAGCTAATAATGACCCACCAAGAAACAGTCTCTTCGAATGACGCGAGTCGTCGTTCCTTTTTGAAAAGCACCGGTGTTGCCGCAACCGCCGGCGTAGTGGCCTCGAATCTTTCGCGAAGCGTTCACGCTGGCGAAGACAACACGATCCGTATTGCTCTGGTTGGCTGCGGAGGTCGCGGCTCCGGAGCTGCGGCAAATGCATTGACCGTCAACAATGGACCTGTCGAACTGGTCGCGATGGCTGATGTGTTCGATTACAAACTCAAGGCTTGCTACGAAAGCCTCAAGACTCAGTTCCCAGACAAAGTCAAAGTGTCGCCAGACAAGCAGTTCGTTGATTTTGATGGTTACAAAAAGGCGATGGATTGCTTGCGACCAGGCGACATTGTTGTCATGGCTACGCCGTGTGCATTCCGATGGGTTCAATTTGAGTATGCGATTTCCAAGGGACTGAATGTCTTCATGGAAAAGCCGGTCACAGCAGACGGCCCTTCAAGCCGAAAGATGCTTGAGCTTGGAAAGCTTTCTGTGGAAAAGAACTTGAAGGTTGGTATCGGCCTGATGTGCCGTCACTGCGATGCTCGCGGTGAACTGTATCGCCGAATCAAGGGTGGTGAAATCGGCGACATCATGTTGATGCGTGCCTATCGTATGGCAGGACCAACCGGTTCCGCTGCCACGGAGAAAAAGCCAGATGACATGAGCGAACTGATGTACCAAATCAATCGCTTCCACGGCTTCCTTTGGGCCAGCGGCGGAGCTGTGAGCGACTTCTTGATTCACAATATCGATGAATGCTGTTGGATGAAGGACGCTTGGCCGGTCAAAGCTCAGGCAAGCGGTGGTCGTCACTATCGCAACGAATGCGTGGATCAAAACTTCGACACCTATTCCATCGAATACACGTTCGAGGATGGTGCAAAGCTTATGGTTAATGGCCGAACGATTCCTGGTTGCAAAGACGAGTTTGCGAGCTATGCGCACGGAACCAAGGGATCTGCGGTCATTTCGACGGCTTCTCACTCACCGGCCAAGTGCAAGATCTACAGCGGCCAGTTGATGACCAAAGCGAATTTGCAATGGCAATATCCGCCAAACGAGCCAAGCCCTTACCAGCTGGAATGGAATCACCTCATTGCTGCCATCCGAGACAACGAGCCGTACAACGAAGTGGAACGCGGCGTACAGGCTTCCTTGGTAACCAGCATGGGCCGTATGGCTGCACATACCGGAGTGGAGGTTACTTACAACCAGATGTTGAACTGCACGCATGAGTTCGCACCTGGGATTGAGAATATGACTTACAACAGTCCAGCCCCGGTGCGAGCGGACAAGAATGGTAAGTATCCGGTCCCACAACCAGGTATCATCACCGATCGCGAATATGCTGAGAATGCATAAAGTGTAGCTCGGTACTCCGTGCCGAGCTTATGGATGCCACAGAAAATAGCAGCCACTCGTGGCTGCTATTTTGGTAACCCGACCCGTGATGGCTTGTTGATTTAGTCGTTTAACAGTCAGCCGAAGGCGTACTATGCTTCTTTGACAGTACGCCTACGGCTGACTGTTAAACGAGGTGCATGCGAATCGCTCTTTTCTCTTTATGGAATCCCATGAAAACTCTTGCTCAACTCTTCGCAGTTTGTATTTTGATTGTGGGAAACTCTTTAGGCAGAGCTGACGATCGGCCCAACGTGGTGATGATCATCTCCGATGATCACGCCTGGACCGACTACGGCTTTATGGGGCACAAGGTTGTCCAAACGCCAAACATCGATCGCTTGGCCAAAAACAGTCTTACCTTTCGACGCGGCTACGTGACTAGCAGTCTATGTTGTCCAAGTCTGGCCAGCATCATCACGGGAATGTACCCGCATCAACACAAAATCACGTCAAACGATCCACCAATTCCGGCAGGCATGACCAACGCCGAGTTCAATCGCTCTCCTCTTTTTCAGGAAGGGCGAGAACGAATGAATAGACACATGGAAGGGTGTGTTACGCTTCCGAGGCTCCTCAAAGAAAATGGTTATCAATCCTTACAAACAGGCAAATGGTGGCAAGGAGATTACACACGTGGCGGATTCACCGACGGCATGACCAAAGGTGGCCGGCATGGCGATGATGGGCTAATCATCGGACGCAAAACGATGGAGCCTATCACGTCCTTCATGGACAAATGTGTCGCGGCCAAGAGCCCATTCATGGTCTGGTATGCGCCATTGCTACCCCACGATCCGCATACGCCACCAGACCGATTGTTAGAGAAGTACAAAGGCAAGACCGATTCGATTCACATCGCGAGATACTGGGCCATGATCGAGTGGTTTGATGAATCCGTTGGACAATTGATGGATGGCCTCAAGGAACGAGGACAACTAGAAAACACGATCGTGGTCTACATTGCGGACAACGGTTGGATACAGAGTCCCGACAATACTCGTTACGCGCCGAAGTCCAAGCAATCGCAGTACGATGGCGGAGTCCGAACCCCCATCATGATTCATTGGCCCAAGAAAATTGCAGCGAAGATGTCGGACGACTTGGCGCAATCCGTCGATTTGATGCCGACGTTGCGAAGTGCCTTGGGACTACCGGTCGACGCATCGTTGCCTGGGATTAATTTGCTGGACGAAAAAACGGTTGCAGCACGCAAGACGATTTTCGGCGAGTGCTTCACCCACAACTCCAATGACTTAGACCGACCTGAGAAAAGTTTACGATGGCGTTGGATGATTGAGGGTAATACGAAGCTGATTGTTCCGAATACAGCAGTCGAAGCCAAAGCGGAAACGGAACTCTATCAATTGGATTCCGATCCAACGGAAGTTAGCAACTTGGCAGGCTCACAAAGCGCTACGGTATTGGAGCTAAAAAAGAAACTGGACACTTGGTGGAATCCGAATCCGTAGCGAATGAGGATCTCTGGGATTGCCTACTGAATTGATTTCTTCTTCGACCTCGCGTCGACGGAGCGAAGCCTAGCCAGCTAACAGCACGACTACGACACCCGCTGAGTGTCTTCTCTTCTACGCCCCACTCCTTCGAACTTGTGCCGATGGAATCACGACTTTTGGGCTAGCCGAAACAGAGCCGACAAGTCGTGATTCCACGCAGCGGAATTAGATTGCAACTGCCTGTGGTGTACGCTTACAATGGCGATAGATCATCAATTCTGCTAGCGAGAAACCACGGTTGCGATAAGGCGGACGGGAATGTCAGAGAATGCATATTTGCCATCCGAACCGAAGTTCTCTGCGGATACTGACCGCTCGACCAATAGGTCATTGACTTGGTTGGAGCTCGGCGTTATTTGCTGCATCCTCGTTTTCTTGGTTGGCTTACTACTGCCTGCCGTCAGGGAAGCCCGCGATCGACCGCCGCGCTGTTTAAACACGCTTAAACAGATTGCGCTTGCTCTGCATTACTACGAGAAAGTTAACAAGTGTTTCCCTCCGGCTTACACGGTCGATTCAAGCGGCAATCGACTGCATAGCTGGCGTACGTTAATACTCCCATACATGGAAGCAAATGACATTTACGAGCGCGTAGACCTGTCCAAATCTTGGGATGCGCCCGAAAATGCAACGGCGCGCACACTCGTAGAAGGCCTTGTATACCTCCGATGTAGCAATTCTCGGAAGTCGCCAAAAACAAACTTCCTTTCCCTTGTGGGTGAGGAGTATTTCTTCCATCCTGACCGATGCCGTAACTTGGCTGAATTTGTCGACGCAACGCGTCGGACGCTGGCGTTGATTGAAGTCCCTGATCAGTTCGCAGTGCATTGGATGGAGCCAACTGACCTAGACGGACTCGAATCGCTGAATCTTGCCAACCAAAGACTGTTGCATAAGGGCGTTGCGTACGTAGCTTTCGTCGATGGTTCGATCGATTCAATGGATTCGAGGGTATCTGCAAATAGTCTACGCGCGATCTCAACGATCGCTGGCGGGGAAGAAATTAGTAAACTTGATTAACTAGCGTAACTGCGCGAGCCGTAGCGTCCGTCCCACCGTTCATTGCGAGACTTGTCGATTTACATTGTTGAAGTCGAATGTAAATTTCCCCGTGCTCTCGAATCTTTTCAAGCTCATAGGTGCGTGCATCCGCAATCAACTTGATCCCTCCTGCAACACCTTGCTGTTCTTCCAATATTGCTTTGCCTTTCGCTTCCGCTTGAAGTTGAAGCGTTTTATTCTTCTCAATTTGCGTTGCCGCTTCGGAAACGGCGATTCGCTTTTTTTGTTCTGGGTTGAAGACTTGGACGTGCATTTTCACGATGGAAGGGTCCTTGTAAATGAAACCGCCACTAATGCCTAGGTTGGTGATAGTGATACCGCGTTCGGAGAATCCCGCGACCAACGTCACCACCACGCGCTTAATATGGGCGAGGCCTTGGTCCGCAACTCATCCATGGGCAAATCGGTGACTTCCAGTCCGAATTCACTTTGAAGCTTTGCTCGTACCTCTTGGTCCATTACTTGTTGCAATGCATCATCCTCGGCCTACGATTGGTTATACAGAATGCTATAATGCTTCCCAAGTAATGGTGACACTCGAAATCAAGGGCGGATCGATATGGATGCAAAATCAATTCTGGATTCATTGTTGGCTTCTGGCAAGCAACTATCGGACAAGGCCGTTAGCTTCGCGGAATCCAACTTGGGACTTCCCAAAGCAGGGCACGATCGGGATGTTGCGCTCGGTACGCTGGGGGCAGGCGCGGTCGTAGGTGGTTTGGCCGCGATGTTGCTTGGTACGAAGTCCGGTCGAAAGCTCTCTGGTAGGCTCTTAGCGGTTGGCTCTGCTGCCGCAGTTGGTACGGTTGCTTATTCGGCATATCAAAACTGGATGAAGGCGCAGGGGAAAACGACGGATGCTCAGTCAGACGCGCCGATTGCGACGCTAGCAGGTGCGGCCGCCGATCAACGTAGCCTGTTGATTTTGCGAGCCATGATAGCGGCAGCCAAAGCGGACGGGATGGTAGACAACAGCGAGCAAGCGATGCTGGACCATCAATTGAGTCGATTGGATTTGGCGGACGACGCTAGAGATTGGCTTCGTCTGGAAATGACGGCCAATCATGATGCCAAGAGCATTGCAGCTGCCGTGGATTCACCAGCTGCCGCAGCCGAAGTCTATTTGGTCTCAAGCATGGTCATAGACGAGGCCAGCCCAGTCGAAAAGGCTTATTTGGACCAACTTAAGGATGCCATGCAATTGGACCAAGGGCTCGTCGATCAGATCAAACTACAATTGCAAGGGTAGCGAAAGTCGTCAAGACTTTCGGCGAGTGTGTGGCAATCGAAACTCTTGACGAGTTTCGCTACGGAAGGAGTGAGGCAACCGAAACTTCTGACGAGTTTCGCTAAGGAAGGAGAGCTATTGAAGGAGAATAAACCTGCAATGAAGAAAGCAACGATCCTCCGCCAAAAGCTTTGTACGCTGAAACTCGCGGCCTGGGTTTTGTTGTTATCAATTTCACCTACCGCATCAGCCCAGTCGAGCAAAACGCTACCCTGGGCCGCCGAAGCGCCGGGTGAGTTTGTTCGGTTAATCGATCGCGGCAATGTCAAGATTGTCGTAGATGATGATTTAGTGAAAAAGGCGGGTAAGTCGGCGCTGACCGTGTTCAAATTTGTCGTTGACTACGATTTCAAGTATCGACACCAAACACTTGCCTATGATCGCGAGACCAATACTTGGCAATCGAAAATTGTGGCTTGGATGGACCAGCCTAAAGTCAAGATCGATCATAAGATTTGCCTGAAATCAGACTTCCAGCCCACGTCCCCCTGGGAATCCAAATTGCTGCGTCATGAGTTTGACCACGTCGCCATTAGCAGTGACCCTCGCCTGTTGAAAATCATGAAATCGGTTCTGCAGCAGCGTCGCGAATGGACGGGAAAATGGGTACAACCAAATGCCCCATCGGAACAAGATATTCGAATAGCCATTTTGGAGTCGATCACAGCGGAGGTCACCGCGTTAGAAAAACTTGTTCAGACTCAGTATGACATCTTAGACCAGGAATCCTCAAAGGGTATGACTGAAATTGAAGCCAGAGCATCCTTTTTTAAGGGACTCTACTCGATTGAGGGAATAGAAAAGTGCAAGTACGTGCTGACGCCCTCAATGAGAGAATTTGTGAAGCAAAAAATCTCAGTCCCCTCGATCCTAAAGGAGGTCGAATCACATTATTTGTTTTTGACGCCGTAGTTGCCAGGGCAATGCGCTGCCAGAACTTGGGATTTTGGCGTCCAACTGGTTTGGCCTGTGTGGGTGGGGGTGGTCCGCGGTGTATACTTCCAGGTTAGCTCGTTGCACGGCAGCGACTCAATAACTGGAATTATGATTCGAAACAGGGTAACGCATGGGACATTGGGAAAGTGCAGGGATTCCGGACGACTTTGACGGCGTAGTGAGGCTGTTCCCACTACCCAATTTGGTTCTATTTCCGCACGTTATCCAAGCCCTACATATTTTCGAGCCTCGTTATTGCGAGATGCTCTCCGAAGCCCTTGAATCCGACCACTTGATCACGATGGCCCTTTTGGTGCCAGGCTGGGAAAGTCAGTTCCAAGGGAAACCGAACCTCGGCAATACAGTTTGTATCGGCCGTATTATATCGCATACTCCCACCGATGACGGTCGCCACAATATCCTCATGGCAGGCATTCAACGGGCTCGAATCATCGAGGAGCTTGATGTGGATACCAGTTTCCGACAAGCCCGAGTCGAGCTAATTCCGGATATCGTGCCCGACGAGTTTCGCGAGTCAGCTGAAGAACATCGAAAGACGCTATTGAGCGTATTCCGCGCCATGATCCCCCAAGATGCGGCAAATTCAAAAACATTCGCTGACTTATTGACTCAGCAACTTCCCTTGGGAATTTTGACCGACATTATCGCATATGCCGTCAACTTGCCAGTCGCGATCAAGCAATTGTTGTTGGGGGAAGCAAACGTCCAAATCCGATTTGAGACACTGATGGAGCATTTAGAACCACTCCTTGAAGGCAAGACAAGCACGTCGATTGAGTCAGCGCATCCAGCTCAATCCCCCATTAGCAACAAAAGCTTCCCGCCACCCTTTAGTGACAACTGATTGAGATTTGAGCGGTGTGGCCAACCGTGTCATTCTCTTTTTGCGTCTCCTGATCGAATTCTCGTCTTACTTTTGTTCCGGATTTGACGACTTTGATGCTGTTATGCATGTCAAACGCAGGAATTTCCCTAAAGTCATGCAGGGGGCGCACCTTTAGAAGCAAGAATATCGAGTCCGGTTTTTTCGCCCTTTCGACGTAGACAGCCCACCATGCTTGGTATTGCCTTTATCCCAATCAGTCACCTCACCCTATCCAGTCTTTTCGCGGTAGGAGCGAATGTATACGTGAGGCCCAAGGGATCGAAAGAAGTGATCCTTTTTCTGAGCGCTGACCAAATTGCTACGAAGGAGGCCTTGGAACTGCTGGCCGTTTCCCCTGATATCAAACTTTTCATAGACCAAGACCAGAGCCATACCTTTCAAAAACACTTACGAGACAACTTTGATTTGTGGTTTGAGGATGGTAGAATTCCAGCCCATAACAAGGCCGCGATGCTTTCCGAAGTGGTGCGAAATGTGCTTTCGGAAGAGTTCACTCGCAATGACACGCTTAGCATCGTGGATGCAACCAAACACCTTGGCGTCCAAGTAGCACGACTTGCCACGGAAAAGTCGTTAACGGGAGCTGAAGTTTGTCAAATTTTACACCACGACTACGGAACGTTTACCCATTCCGGCAACGTTGCGTTTTATTGCTCGTTGCTCGCTGCTGAAATGGGCTACGTTGGCGAAGAACTTGCAGAGATCGCCACAGGTGGTCTTCTTCATGATCTTGGGAAACTCGATATCGATGAGCGAGTTTTGAACAAGCCTGGCAAGCTCGACGAATTTGAGTTTCGGATCATCAAAGAACATCCTTTAGCGGGCTTTCGCCGGCTCACCAAAGTCAACGAAGCCACACAAACACAGCTTCTCATGACCTATCAGCATCATGAGCGAATCGACGGCAAAGGCTATCCCGTTGGAATCGGCGGTGAGGACATCCATATCGCGAGCCGAATATGTTCGGTCGCAGACGTCTTCGAAGCAATGACCAGCAATCGACCCTATCGGGGAGCACTGTCGCATAAGCAAACTCTTGAAATCATGGCCGAAAGTGTAAATCAATCCTTTGATAAGGAGGTATTCGAATGTTGGTCGAAAATCGTCAGCAGTCGTTTGAGCAGCTAATCGCATCGCTAGACATGAGGATTCAGCTCACAGAATCGTTGATCGAATCGCTTGGAATGGAACGTGGCGTTACTCGAACCAACCCATTCGAACATCGAAGGGCGGCTCGCTTTCGTTGCAATGGCGAATGCATCACAAGGATTTCGGAACAATCCTTCCATATGCCCGGCCAGGAAGCGGAGTCGCGTGCCATCGTCCGCGATTTGTCCCGTAAAGGAGTCGGTATCATCGCGCATCAACAATGGTATCCAGAACAGACCGTGGTGGTGCAAATGCCAAAAGCAACGGTAACCGCTCGCGTCGCTCGGGTCCGCAAACTAGGCCCAAACTGCTTCGAGATCGGATTGATCGTTGTTGGACATGAGCTCAGCGAGTAGATGTGAAACCATCAATCGACGGCGACCTTCTTCATGTTATCGTCGGGCATTCGGTCGATTAAGAAATTTCGAGGATCGATTCCAGCTTGAAATGGTTTGGAATCGACGGTGAATTCAAGCTTATGCTTGCCCGACGTTAGTTGAACGCGTTCGCGATGGAGAAGTTCACCATATCGCTTCCCTGCGTCAGGCTTGCCAAAAGCGCCTATTTCCATCCAATCGTTCATGTCCGTCTCGGTTTCTAGTCCTTTTTCGTCTGCCTTGAACTTACTGCATTCGACTTCAATCTGCACCAAATATTTTCCGTCAGCCTGTTTCGTTGCTTTTGCCTCGATGGTCCGATTGGCGAAGATCGTGATGTCCTCGAAGAGATCCTTGATCAAGTATTGTAGCTCTTCCGGTGTCTGCTTTCGAAGCCGGTCGACCAAGGCGTGCGATGTCGGGTAGGGAGGACCTTGGTAGGCATAAGCCTCAACGATGTCCTTGAGGGCGGCATTGATTCGCTTTTCTCCGATCATTTCAGCGAGGTAGTAGAGTGCCACGCTCCCTTTTCGATAGTGAATGTATCCTTGAGTCGGGTCAACGGAAATCAAGGGACGTTCCTTGAGTCGTTCCGCACCTCTCGATCGTAGATACGAGTCCATTTCATACTTAAGAAACTTATGCATCATGTCGGGGCCGTATTCCTTTCGCATGATCATCAAGGCCGTGTATTGAGCCAGCGTTTCCGAAAGCAACGTTGCCCCTTGCATCCTCGCACCAACGACCTGGTGCGCCCACCATTGGTGAGCCATCTCGTGGGCAACGACATAATAAACCATGTCGATGTCGTCCGGTTTGTCCATTCGAGCGATAAATCCGATACTCTCTGAATACGGCATGGTCCCAGGAAACGCTTGAGCAAACGAAGCCACGCGTGGGAATTCAATGATCCGAGCTTGCTTGTGTCGGTAGGGGCCAAACTCGGTACCGCAATAGTCCAGTGCGGCCTTAATCGACTGAGTCATTCTAGGGACATTCCAGGCGTGTTCAGGATGGTAGTACACTTCCACATCGACGTCCCCTGACTTGGAACGTTCCACTTCGTAACGTGCTGAAATGAACGAGTAAAAGTTAAGTGACCGGTGGTCAAGTTTATACTTGAAGTAATTCCGCCCATCCTTGTTCCATTTTTCTAACAGTGACCCTGGTGCTACTGCGATTTGGTCACCCGATGTACTGATGATAGTCTCCACTTCGACCCAATCTGCATCTTGGCCTACATAATGGATTTGGCAAGCGACACCGCATTCCCTCGAGAGAGTAGGAACATTTTCGGCGGGCTCTAACTTGTAGTCTTTCCTCTTGTTTGGGTCCATGATTCGCCGGCCCGGATCATAGCCAAAGTGAGGGGCGATCGAATTGTTAAAAAAGGTGCCGTTTTGAACAAGTTCTTGATTGCTAACTTGGTTCTCGATCCCTCGCGTTTTGCTTTGAACGACAAAGCTCATGTCAATCGATTGACCTGGTTCCAATGCAGGTTGTAGCCGATACGTTTGGCATGCGAGTTTTTTGTCGTCCACCTCGAGTTTCGCGTTCGGAATCTCTAGTGTTGTCTCATAGAGATTCGCCAGGTTGACGTGTAGCGTATCAATGGGAGCTTCCGACTTATTCAAAATCGTTTGCTTGCCCGCCATTCGCATGCTGCGGGTTTCTGGATAGATATCGATTTCGTAGCGAACGCTCGTCACTTTGGGTTGCGGAACATTCTCAAATTTTGAATATTCGTTTTCGTAACGCACTCGTCTTTTTTCCTGCTCGACGCTTCCGATAAACGAATTCAGGAACTGCGTGTTGTAGACCAGCCAAGCACCTTGAGCGATCATAGCAAGTGCTGAAACTCCCACGAACGCTTTTGACGCCGTAGAAGTCGACTTGATCCCTTCGACAAGCCGCGATCGAATCGAATTTGGAACACCACGATGCATCGCAATCGAGCAAATCCAGAGCACGATTGCTGCGCCTGCTATCCAATAGAGTGCGTGGGCTACCAGTCCAGAAACATACGGTGCAACACCGAACATATCCGAGTAGACATAGGTCGGCAAACGTCCGAACCGAACCATAATAGAATCGATTCGCATCAATTGCCAAGCAAAAAAATTGAAGATCAAAATCACGATAAATGCAAAATAGCCGACATACTTGTTTGGAGAAAATGTATGCGCCAACATCGCTAGAACGATGAAGAAACCGAATCGCAACGCTTCGATCAGAATCAATTCAAACGCGTAAACTCCAGGTTGCAATCGATTGAAGCCATAGAAAAGCTGCACGGAACAGCTAAGCAAAATGGAAACCGTCAAAATAGACAAGATGAGAGTTAGCAAGGAAACCAGTCGCGACACAACAAACACACTGTTTGATACAGGAGCCGCTCCAATGATCTCTTGAATCTTGCTATCACGATCACGCCAAACTAGGACGCCGACAAAATAGGTAATGACTGGGGCCAGGAATCCGAACAATGTGCCTCGAACAATGTCCACCATCTTATAGGTCAAAGGAAACGAACTGAGGCCATATCCTTCGGTCGCGTTCATGAATAGTCCGACGCTCGTGTTGAGCATGGCAGCGAGCAAAATAACAATGAAGGCGGGTGTCCGCATCACCGCAAACATGTCCAATCGTGTGCAAGATCGCAACTGGGCCAACCAACTCGTTTGCGGTGTTACTTTTGGCCAATCCCCTAAAACAGGACTGTTCTCGATTTTCAAGTCACCACTAGACTCGGTCGCTTTTTGGCCCCTTACTCGCCCCGTCTCAAAGGAAAATCGCCAGCCTGCTAAGGCAAATATGAGAAGGGCGACTAGCAGCCAAATCACTCGATTCAGAATCAGGATTCCACTTACCGGAAGCACCCAATGGTTGCGTTGATCGACCGTCCAATACTTGGTCAGCACGGAATACGGAGCACCTCCCAACGGATCGACCAGCATCGCGATGGTTTCGTTATTGATGTCACTGAGTATTGTTTGCGAAATGCCATACGCGACCATCAACATCAATACGCCGAGGAACGAGTACATCGTATTACGCGTCCAAGCTGCGATGGCAAATACTACGGAACCGACAAGTAAAGTGTTGGGTATTGCGAAAACAAGCATTCCAAGAGCGTGTGCATCCCAACGAATCGGCCCCCAACGCTCGGCATCGAGGTTCGGCATAGCCCCCGCAATAATCATCCCAACAGAAATGCCCAACGATGGAATCAATGCGATCAAGGTCGCTGCAACGAAACGCCCGACGAGATAATTCCATTTCCCAATCGGCTTACTGAACAAAACATCGGAGAACTTAGTTGCAAAGTCACGAGAAGCCGCAGAATCGTAGATAGCGGATACCATTAATGCCGCTAGCAATCCGGCTGCAACGTAGTATTGCATAATAACATAAGGTGCATTGCGGTACGTATTTCCAATTGCGGCCCCCACTTGCACATTGTCGGATCCGGTCGCAAAGCCGAAAAGCAGTGAGACGATTCCGAGGAAAATATAGACCATAAAACCGCGTGTCCAGAAACGCAGTTCGAACTTAAAGAATTCCATGTGTGTTGTATCGCTGAGCTAGGGGATGAATCAGATGGTCTGCACTCGAGTTAGGCGACTCGAGAGCAATGCTTGATTTGGCTAAAGAACACATCCTCGAGATTGGGTGCGACAGCATTAAATCCATTTCCTGGATTGGACTCGCTGTAGACGTGTACAATCGGCCGCCCTTCAATGAGCTTACTTGAGATGACATCCATCTCCGCTTGGCACTTTCGAAGCTCTTCCTTCGACATCGACTTGGCCCAAATACGGCCCTCCAAAGAGACTTCTGCTTGGCTTGGCGAACCCGCAAAGAGCAAGCGACCGTTATTGATAATCGACATGTTCGTGCAGAGTTCCTTGACGTCTTCCACAATGTGTGTCGATAAGATCACGACCACGCTTTCTCCAACTTCGGAAAGCAAATTGTAAAAGCGATTCCGTTCACCCGGGTCAAGTCCTGCCGTAGGCTCATCAACGATCAGCAGTTTCGGATCGCCCAAAAGGGCTTGTGCGATTCCAAATCTTTGGCGCATTCCTCCAGAGTAGTTTGCTACCGACTTACTGCGAACGTTGTACAGATTAACTCGCTGGAGCAGCCCGTCGACGATTTCGCGTCGCTCAGCTGAGTTGCGTCCGACTCCCTTGAGCGTTGCGAGATGCGTTAAAAGTGCGGTCGCACTCGTGCGAGGATAAACTCCGAATTCCTGGGGCAAATAACCAAGAAGCTCTCGAACTTCTTTTTTGTTGTTGAGAACATCGAGCGTACCGAGCATCGCGGTGCCAGAGTCAGCTGTTTGCAAAGTCGCCAAGGTCCGCATCAGAGTCGACTTTCCAGCCCCATTGGGTCCTAACAGGCCGAACATGCCGGTCGGAATAGTCATGGAGACATTGTCGAGCGCTCGAACCCCGCCTGGATAGGTCTTTGACAAATTCTTGATTACCAGTTGCATAAGCAGCTCAAAGGAAAAGTGTTGTGGGGACGAGAAAAAACGAACGAAATCGGTTTTTGATTCCAGGTGTAGCAGCAGGTATACGAAATTGGCCCAGGCGTGACGAGGCCGCTCGATGCACTCGACGGCTATTCGAAAAAGGTCTTCCGATCTTGGAAAAACCGAACCCTTGATTCTGTTTGTGACAACTACCCTTTAGCCGTCAGAGCAAAGAAATCCGAACGCGAAAATGGAAAGAAAATCGACACTTCACGCTGAGCTACGCCAGTTCTTTCGCCCAACCTAGAGAATACCACAGGTTTACCCTGTGGAAGCTTAGGTTTTCCGCTACCAAACTGTCGCGTCGCGATCCTCGCTTTGCCGCCGGATTTGCCGGCGGCAAAGCGAACGAGGGAGGCGTTCAGGGAGTAGCGGAAAACCTAAAGATCCGCAGGGCAAGCCTGCGGGATTGGATCATCGCCGTAGACAAAATGCTGGCGATCGATGACGAGTGTCGGAAAATCACTTTAATTTGCGAAATCACGTGTAAGGAATTGCAACAACGGCCGTGTAACTGGCAGAATGCAGCTTTCCCCAGGAGGTACCGATGGCGATTCCCGACACACGACACTCATTGATTCGACGATTGGTCGATCGGGCTGATGCGTCCGCGTGGTCGGAATTTTGCACCGTCTACGAACCGGTCATCTATCGATTTGCCAAGCGATTTAACCTGCAAGACGCAGATGCTCGCGAAGTCTCCCAAGAAGTTCTACTGACCGTCAGCCGAAAAGTGGAAGCCTTCGATACGCTCGCAAACGGTCGCTTTCGAGGGTGGCTCTCGAAACTGGCTCGCAACGCCGCCATTGACTTGCTCAGAAAACGGCGAGAAAGACCAACAGGCGGAAGCGACATTTTTCGGCTCTTCTCGGTAGTCCCCGCATTAGACTTGGAGCCATCGCAAGCCTTTCTACAGGAAGCTCGACATCAGCAGTTTCACTGGGCGGCCGAACAAGTACGGCAATCGAGTCAACCCACAACTTGGCAAGCGTTCTGGCTTACCGCGGTCGAAAATCTGCCTGCAACGGAAGTCGCACACAAACTTGGTATGAACGTAGGTTCGGTCTACGTTGCTCGGTGCCGTACTCTTGCTCGCATCAAAAGCTTAATCGAACCTTTCTTGGAGGAGGACGCATCGTGATCGCTTACCGTGATGAATGCGATTCGCATCTGCTGGTTGAGTTACTACACGCTCGACTGGATCGCGTCGAAGAGGAGCAAGTAACTATCCACCTCGAACGTTGTGCAGCATGCCGTCGCGAATTGGATCAGCTCACCGCTCCCGAAGCTTGGTGGCAAGACACACAATCCATCTTGAAGGAATCAGGATCGCTAGCGACCCCGGTTGAGATCGGACCAAGCCAACCGATTGACAATGCAGTCGCTTGGGTAGTGAACCTTCTCAAGCCAACAACAGACAGTAACGCAATTGGCATGCTCGACCATTGGCCTGTCCGCGAAGTGATCGGTCAGGGAGGCATGGGGGTCGTTGTGAAGGTATGGGACGAGGAACTACATCGACCTTTGGCAGTGAAGTTACTTTCGCCGATGTTGGCTAGCAACGGAGCATCGCGACAGCGCTTCTTTCGAGAAGCCCAAGCGGCGGCGGCCGTCGTACATCCCAACATCGTCCCAATCTACACAGTAGCCACCGACAGTGTTTTGCCCTACTTGGTCATGCCTTTTGTCGCCGGGGGCAATCTGCAACAACGCATCGATCGCGAGGGGCCATTGCCGCTCACGGAAGTCCTATCGGTTGGCGTGCAGATTGCTGAGGCCTTGGTGGCTGCGCATCGATTTGGTCTCGTTCATCGCGATATCAAACCAGCCAACATTCTGTTGGATGATGGCGGACACCGAGTCTTGTTGAGCGACTTCGGATTAGCTCGAACTATCGACGACGCGTCCCTGACCAACAGTGGGATGGTGGCAGGCACTCCGCAGTACATGAGTCCGGAACAAGCCCGAGGAATGTCGATCGATCACCGTTCGGACTTGTACAGCTTAGGGGCAGTCCTCTATGCGATGGCAACCGGCAGACCGCCGGTGCGCGGCGATTCGACTCTGGCTGTATTACGGAGAGTCGGCGAAGACAAACCCATTCCCGTCTATGAGATCAACGAGACGATGCCGCTATGGCTAGATCGTTTGATCCAGTTCTTTTTGGAAAAGAAAGTGGAGTCGCGAATTGCTAGCGCGTCGGATGCAGTCGAGTTGCTGCGATCGTCATTGGCCCATGTGCGTGCACCAGTTCGAAATCCGCTTGTTAAAGAATTGCAATCGCCGAAACGTTCGCTAATCCCTTTGAGCATTTTCGCCGCTGGACTATTGGCTGCGATGCTAGTCGTAGGTTACGTTTTTTGGCCAACCAAGCCAACCATCGAAAACGTAGTGACCGTAAGCGGACAAGAACACTCCAACAAAGCAACCAACAAACAACTCCTCCCAAAGGACGAAATGTCCTTTGACTCAGATATCCCATTTCGACTGAACGAGCTCGAATCCAAACTGCATGCCATTCGGTCAAATATCCAGCAGTAGCCTCATGTAGACACTCGTGCCGACAACGTATTCATTAAAGTACGATACCTCAGAAAGCCAACACTATCATGGATAACACCACCAACCAATCCCCAGACCAAACCGTTACTTCAAACACACGAAGCCGAAGAATATCTCGATCCGGTGTCCTATGGATCGCACTCGGATGCAGTTTGTTCGGAATCGTAACATTTTTGATATGGCTGCAATCGGCCACGTTTTCACTTGCAAGGGCCCAAGTTGCAGAAGCTAGGGCACAAGCACGAAACGCAGAGAGTCGGCGTCGGCTCCCACAAGACACATATAATCCAGTCACCTTATCGAACGATGCAATCCCCGCTCAACCTAACAATTACCCTTTGGCAGGAAATGTTTCACCTCCCATGCTTAACGCCCCAGATGGGTTTTATCAATCCGTTCCACGAACCAACGCGGAACAATACATGGTGCCAGAAGTCGATCCGAGAACAGGCAGGGTCGAAATGGTGCCCAAAACGAGGTTTACTCAGGGAACAGTCATTGGGCAGAGCTACTCAAACAACGCTGAAGACACTCAAGCGGAGGCTCGAGTTCAACAATTAGCCCTTCAATATCGAAATGCTGAGCCAGCGATGAAGGAAAGGTACAATCAATCGCTAACACAAGCGTTAATCGAACTTTTCGATGCCAGACACAAAGCTCAATCGTCACGCGTCGAAGCTCTTAAAACGCAAGTCCAACAAACGCAAGAATTGCTCGACAAACGTTTACAGAACAAATCAAAAATCATCGAACGACGCGTCAAGGAACTGACTGGCCAGCAAGACGAACTGAGTTGGAATGCCTCAGTGCCCGTCGCAAACCCAGATCTACCTGGTATTGAGAATAGTCCACTTCATCAGACGCCAGTTCGAAATGACGGATTCAACCCAGACGGATTCAACCCAGCTAACAGCACGGTACCATACTCCCCAGTCAACAACTATTCGCCGACATTTACAAATCCACAACTGTTTACAGCACCTTCTGACATTCTCCCTTCGGCTCAGCCTGTTGAGATACCACGGACATCACCTGAGTTCGTCAATTACCCAAGTCGAACGATTCGGGCGAGCGACTTGAACGTTAATGATTCTTTGCCAACGTCAAATGCAAATCCAACACCGACATCTGTCCCTGTCAGCCCAAGCCCTGCAAGCAACAATCCCATCAACGGGCAATTGGAATCACAACGCTCCTTCATGAACATTGGATTCAAGCTCAAAGGGCTAATGCGGCAATTGGAGGGAGAACAATCCATCAAGGGCGCTACAAAAGTCAAAAGCGAGATCGAGGAAACGAAGGCCGTTTGGGAGTTTGAAAAGTCGAGTCTAGAGTCCGAGCTAGAGTCGGCCGAGTCCGAATACCAACTCGTTACGAAGCAGCTTGATCAGGCCCAAGAACAGGTGGTTATTCAACTAGCCAGGGTAAATCACGGCACATCACGCGACGGAAAACTAGATTACTCCAAAGCAGAAGTTGCGAAATCCGAAGTTGAACGACAATTGCTTCAACTTCGATCCCGCATGACCACACTCAAAAAATCGATCGACTGGATGGAAAATTTCTTCAAGGAGAAACCGACTAGCCCGCAAAGTACTGGTGCCGAGCCCGAAGCCTTACCGCCAGCCTATTGATCAGTTCATTGGCTGCGGAGTAAAGTAAACGTCAGCCGTCGGGCTCCCAAGTAGCCGTTTGTACGGCGTAGCGGCGGCGTGCTTGCTTGGCAGTGCAAGCCAAAGCGGATCAATAGAGCGTACTGCGACTAAATCGCGAATGCGATGACATTTTTAAGCCTGGGGTAAAGTTCGCACCGCGAACGAAACCCCAGGTATGACGCCCCATTTGCCGCAGAGCTCTGAAGGAGCGGCATTGGCAGTGAATTATACCTCACCCCAATGCAATGTTGCTAATCAGGCCAAGCAGGTTCAGTAGGAATGCCGTCGCTTCGCGACTCTCTGACAATCCATTTACTGCCTACCACGGATTTTATCCGTGGCTATCAAATGCCACTGCTCCGCAGTTAAGGTTGCGGCAATGGCAATGCCACAAAACGAGAATTCCATAATTGCGTAACTCGTTTCTGCCAAGCAAGTTACGATCAAACTACCCAGTGCTCGACTTGTCGAACGCCAAATAGCGTGTAGAGTTAATCTTATGTGCACAGCCTAGTCGATTCGACGGAAAACACCGAAGAATCGTGCGGGGGAACCAATGGTGCGACGTTGAATTTCGGTTCAATGGTACGCACTGGGGCTTAGGTGTCGATTTCGACGCCAGGATTATTCCGATCCCAGCCCGTCAGCTAACCTCGTCGGCCGATCGCAAGATGTTCTTGCAATCATGGAAAGCAGTTCTACGGAACAAGCTAGTGCAGCATTGTTGAGCTGTTTCGATGAACACGCAATTTTGATTCGAGCTGAGTGCAGGAATGCTAACGCTCGAGTTCAGTTCTAACCTATCTAGCTGATTTCGCGCGATACCACATTCTTCCTTCTTAGAGTGTTTCTATTGCTGTGCGCACCGAGCTGCTCCTGATTGGAGGTAGCCCATGGCTATGTACGTCTTGTTCGGGCAAACCACTTGGTTTGCGTTTTCGGTCTTCACAATTCTTGTTTTGAAGGCCATCGCCCTCTTTGCTGCCTGGCTTAGCTTTCGCTATATCCCCAACAACTCCGTTGGGGTCGTCGAAAAGCTCTGGTCAAGCAATGGCTCCATTCCTGAAGGTGGCATCATCTCACTACAAAACGAAGCAGGCTTTCAATCCGAGCTGCTTCGAGGTGGTGTTCACTTCGGCTATTGGCGATGGCAATATCGCGTTCACCGCGCACCACTTGTCACTATTTCGCAAGGCAAGCTTGGATATGTGTACGCACGAGACGGGCAACCGCTCGCTTCCAGCCAGACACTTGGACGCAGCGTGGAATGCAACTCGTTCCAAGATGCGCGTTTATTCCTTGCGTCGGGTCAACGTGGTCGCCAACGAGCCATTTTGCGAGAAGGTGTCTATGCGATCAACCCTGCTTTGTTCGTCGTCATTACCGACGAGAAAGTTTACTCGCTCCACGCGATCCAATCGCGGAAAGAGATTGCAACACTGGAGCAATATCGCGACGAACTGGCCGACATCGGAGGCTTTGTTCCGATCGTTATCGGTTCGCTCATGCAGAGCGATGACGCTCCCGAACCCGATCAATCCACATCCGTGGACTCCATCGGTGTAATTACGGTACACGACGGCCCGTCATTGCCACCGGATGAAATCATCGCGCCGATTGTGGGGAGCGATTCTAGTTTGGAACATTTTCACAACAACTTCCAAGATGCGGAAGCGTTCTTGCTTGCCGGCGGTCGACGAGGTCGTCAGTACCTAACTCTGACCGACGGTACCTACTTCATCAACCGATGGTTTGCGACCGTGGAAATGAATCCGAAAACCGTAATCCCAATCGGATACGTTGGGGTTGTGGTCAGTTACGTTGGCCGTTGTGGCGATGACGTTTCCGGGGCGGGCTTTCGACACGGTGAACAAGTAGCGCCTGGAGAAAAAGGGGTTTGGAAAAAGACCCTCGGACCGGGCAAGTACGCTTTCAATCGCTATGCAGGTAGCATCGTCGCCGTCCCAACGACCAATTTTGTCCTTCACTGGATAACCGGTCGGTCTGAGTCGCACAAATACGATGAAAGCCTTCGCTCTATCGACTTGGTAACGAAAGACGCGTATGAACCGCTCTTGCCATTGAGCGTGGTCGTTCACATCGACTACGAACGAGCTCCGAGTGTTATCCAGCGATTTGGCGACGTCAAGAAACTGATTACGCAAACCATCGATCCGATGCTGAGCGCCTTCTTTCGTGACGTGGCGCATACCAAGACCATGCTTGGCTTGCTCCACGAGCGAGACCAAATCCAAAAGGAAGCCAGAGAAGAGCTGCGTGAGAAGTTTCGTGCTTTCGATATCGAATGCGTCGATGTCTTGATTGGCAAACCGGTCCATGCACCTGGCGACGACAAGATCGAGACACTTCTTGAGCAATTGCGACAAAGACAGTTATCAAGCGAACAACTTGAGACCTTCGAACGACGCAAGCTGGCTGCACAAAAGCTCCAGGAGTTGAACGCTGCCGAGGCTCAAGCCGAACGGCAAACAGCCCTCACCAACGCCGAAGTCCAGGCACGCATCGCCGACAGCGAAGGAGAAGCGATCCTGGCTCGAGCTCGAAAATCCGCGCAACAAACGATTGTGATGGCCGATGCGGAATTGGAACGCTCCCGACGCGAAGCCGAACAGACCGTTCTTTTGGCCGAAGCAGATAGCCAACAACGTATGTTGGCAGGCCGAGGTGAAAGTCAGAAGATCATGCAAATCGGTTTGTCCGAAGCCGCAGTCCTACTCAAGAAAATAGGCTCCTTCGGAGATCCTCGTTTGTATGCGTTGCAAGAAGTTGCTGCCAAATTGTCGAACAGCCAACAGCCCCTCGTGCCAGATCGACTCTTTGTGTCAGGAGCACAAGGAAGCGATGGAACGCCGCTTGCGTCAGGAATGTTTGGAACGCTTTTGGAACTGCTCGTCGCCGAGAAGACCGGATGGGCGACTGGCGACCAGGAGGAACTAGACACGTTAAGGCAATTCTCGGATCGCATGAGCAAGAGTGCGTTGGATAGCATCTCATCAACGCTGACTCGAGATGAGTCGCTGGCCGGAAGTTAACAGCGGTAAGGCGAGTGGCGGAATGAACCGTAGCAGAATTCGTGAGAATTCGTGAGAATTCAAAGCCATCTGAATTCTTACGAATCCAGCTACCTCTTTCGTCCGTTGCGGGACGAATTAGGTGATTGGCCGTTGCCGTTCTGCTGTTGCTGATTTTGCATTTGCTGCTGTTGTTGTTGATTCTGTTGCTGTTGGTTCGGGTCGCCGTTCTGGACCTCTTTGCCATTGGCTTTTGCCAAGGCCATGAGCGCCTTTTCCATCGCGGCACCGTTGGCACCATCCAGTTTTATGACCTCGATCGAACCCGTGGGCTTCGCGGCCTCGTCCAACTGCGTAATCATTTCGCAGACCAATCTCAATAAGTCCTCACCTTCTGCGGTGACGATGATGGTTTTCGTAATCTTATCGACCCCCATCGACAATCGACCATTGAAAGTAAAGTTCATTGCGCCATCGGCGATAGAATCCGACGACGCTCCGCGTTTGGCTTCGGTTACTCCTCCCGGGCCACCACTTGATTTTTCTTTTTCGAACGTCTTATCCGTGGAGCTGAGCAGATCGCGATAAGCCTCTTTGATCGCCTCGACAATGCCCTCTGGGCTTGAGTACTCGATATGCATTAGTTTTGTGTATCGAAATCGATTCTTGTTCGCCTTCTCCGGAACGTCCCATACTCGAATGAGCTCCTCGATGGTCTTGAGTTGTACGTCATCCGCTCCGATCACGATCAACGAACTGGTATCGTTGTCCGAAAGAAACTTGAGCTGCCGCTTTTTTCCTAACTGAGGGTCGTCATTCTTTTTGTCGGACGGACCATCTATTCCAAAGATCCAGCGGAACGCATCGTTGGAGTCGTGGTTTTTTTTAACATTTTTGTTGTATAGAAGAATCATTTAGTTCCAACTAGGTGGTGTGTTTTTATTTTTATAAAACACGTTTAACCACTGGGGTGGTTGTTTTGTTTTATTCAATTTATATAGACGGC
>JANPHB010000013.1:0-5116 GCA_031424235.1 Pirellula sp. | reverse complement strand
AGGAAGACCGCCAAAAATCGAAAGACGCCGGGTTCGACGGGCACTTGGTCAAGCCGGTCGATCACGCCGCCTTAATGAAGTTGCTAGTAAATTCGTCAGGTAACTTCAATTCGACGTGAAGTGTTCGGATACCGCCAGCACAACACAGGCGGTCAGGCAATGCGTCGCAGTCGCACTTCTTGGCTGCTTTAACGGCGAACTCGCTCCGGTTTGACACGCCGGAGCGTCGGTTTTTACTCCGTTCCTAGCCAAACATTCACTTTCAAGTGGCGCGATTGCCCAGTCAACAGCCAGATAGGATACATTTGATCGAGGGAGAGAATTTTTTCATGTAGTTGCTCGAGCCGCTGTACCTGCGTCCCCTATTATTCCGCCTGTGACTTCCCTCACCGAAACTCCATTCTATGGATCCAGGGGGACAAACGAAGCCAATTGGTTTGCCAGCCAACACCATCGTCGTGCAGCGTCTGGGGGGAGTAAAGCCAGACGACCATAGATGCTCGGGAGTGCGGCGGGAATCTGGTTTCGATCGCTCAGCAGCCGAGCGAATCGGAGGAAGTCGCGGGCGTTATCCACTCCGCCCAAAAGCGGCGCGGCGACTCGCTGTTGGAAGGCGTCGAGATCCGCGTTCGGATTGTCGAGGCCGCCAAAATCAGCCAGTGCTAGGTAGTTCAACTCCGCGCCAGCGTGAAACGACGACACTTCACCGAATAAAGAAATGCCTTCAAAGCCGGAAGCCATGCTCCGCTGCACCAGGTTTGCGAGCCCGTCAACAGCCAACTCGCCGCGGTTTCCAAACCAGGATGTCGCAAGATGCGACCGCATTACATGGCGGTGATGGGCGTTGGAAACTTTTCCTGCGGCAGTCCATTCTGGAATGACTTCGCCGTTTTTCATGAAGTAGTCGGCCACCCACTGGACGAAGACACCGCGGGGAAACCTTGCCAACTCCTCAGCGGCCCAGGCTGGCATTGCATCGCCAAATTTCGGCGCCTTGTCAGGACCGGTATACGGCTGTGGATGTGAATAGGTTTCGCACACGACCCACGCGTCGGGAGCCACTGCGCGAACGGCGTTGGTTGCCAGCGGGTACATTAGCCCCATATCTTCCCATGAGAGCCACTCAAAGGTAGATGCCGAGTGCTGACGTCGATCCCGGCAGAGGTGGCACTGACAAATTCCTGTATCGCCGGTTTCCATCTGCACGCCGCCCAGTGGCAGATTCTTAAAGAGCCATGCGAGCGATTCCGCGATGAAGTCCTGATTCTCTTGTCGCGAGGGGCATGCTTGGTAGAACCCTCGCGGACCGGGAGTCCCTGTCGTGGTGATGGGTGTTTTCGCACCGTTGCCATCAATGGAGAAGTTCAGCAGGCTGCCGTCGGCATCGACGGCAGCCAGTTTGGGATACTTTTCCAGATGCCGTTCCAGATTGTGCGGCGAATTACCCTCATAATAAACTCCGCCGTAGGCATTTAGGCCCACGCCGCACAGGAGCCGAACATTTTCCTTCGCCGCCACGTCACATAGGCGTTTCGCGGATTCCAGGCCACCATGTCCGTCGCGCAATAGCCCCCAAACGACAACCGCGTCGATCTTGTGACGCCCGCACCAGCGAAGAAGAGACGTGTAGTCCAGCAGGAACGCTTCCGTTGAGCGTCCATATTCATTGCATGATCCGTGCGTGTGTGCGCCCTGACGATTCAGTGCCCATTCGGTGCTGTGGTCCCAGGTCCAGAACATCCGCGTCTTTATCTGCGCTTCGGCGGATGGAGCATCCGCCGCGATCTTCTGTGCAGAAAACCCAACGTCACCAATCACGGCACCCAGGCTGCCAGCGGTGCTCAATTGAATCATGTCGCGACGATTGAGTGTGCTCATAAAAATGAATTCCAGATGTGCCTGCCAAGGCAAAAGTTAAGGCCGGGAAACCGCGATCTGTGAACCGTCAATTTAGCAGATGCGCGCACCCGTATCGCTGAGGGAAGGCTCTGGATTCGTGATTGAATGGGCAAAAGTTCCACGTTAGGCGTCAAGTGGAAGACCGACAAAATCGTCGCCCTCAAAACTCGCTCGCATGGCCGACATAGGTGAGCTCAAACCAGTCCTTGTGCCATCCCAAGCCCAACCTCCAACTCGCTCCGGTTTGACACGCCGGAGCGTGGGTGGTTACTCGGCTCCCAACCAAACATCCACTTACAAGCAGCGCGCCCAGCCCAATCAAACGGCCAGATAGGGTACATTAAGAATATGTTTGCCGGCACCGCTCCGGAGAATTACTAGTCCGTACATTTAAGCGAATCGCGATGGCACCACGACTGGCGAGTGCCTCTACCCTAAACTTAACAAGCAACAAGACGGTCTGTTGCAGCTTAAGCATCCACCAATTCAATTTCACATCCGCACGCTGGTTGCCGTGACAACCGTTGCCGCAATCGCATGTGCTGTTACGAAGAATTGGGGGCTCGATGGACTTTGGCTCGCAATTCGAATTTTCGCGTGCTTTTTCCCCGTAATCGAGTTCTTTTACTATTTCTGGATCAACTTAAGGTCATCAAAACCGAATGCTATCGAAGAGTACGAGAGTCGATTCTGGTAGTTGCATATCTAGCATCCACAACTAGGATACGAAGACAAGGACGATCAAATGATTGCGGCCAAGCCCTCGGTCCCGCGTTTTGACTTGTGGAGAGCCTCTTGCTTGGGCTAGCTGAGTCAGGTCTTTCTGCTACGAGAGTTATTTAGGATGCCGACAAAGCACGAAAATCCTTACGAGCCCACTCTGCAAATCACGTTTCCGAAAAGGCGGCGCGTTGACGCAAGATCTACGTGTGTTGCCTTTTTCTTGTTTCAGCTTTCGTCCTTCACCGTTGGCGTACCAGGAACAACTGTTGCGTTCGCTGACTCGCCCATAACGGCAATGGCACTTCCTGAGATCTTTTTTCTTGCGACATACGCTGTCCCGCTTACACCTCCGTTTTTTGCAGGGATTATTGTTGGACTTGCCATACTAGCCACAGCTGGATTGATATTGTCGATTTTCGTATGCGCGGTTTCTAAACATCGCGGATGGAGATTTGGTGTACCAATTACAATTGGAATTGCACATGGATTGGGAATTAGATTCACTTCATTTATCATCTGGAACATGGTAGGCTAACTCAGCTTGGGCTGAACAAAAGCCATGCACGCCGAGCACGCGATTGGCCGTTTTTCGATGGAGGCCTCACTCGCGCGTGACGGGGCGTGGTCGCCCTTATCGCAAAAGGTACCGTCGAAAATGGACTCGTCGAAGAAACGGAAAATACGTGCTGTCGCATGCTGCGGGATCACGGTAATCTTATTGAGCCTATCGATTGTGCGTTGCATCCCATTGCTACAAATTGGTCGCGAGTGGTACATCATCGCAATCGTGGCGACCGGTTTTTTGATGGAAAAGATTGCAACTGTTTTTGATCCGAGTCGCGGTGATCAATATACCTGGGTACTACAGTTAACGATCTGGCTGTGGATTCCAATGTCGTTCATGGAATCGGGGCAGTGGAGAGAAATCAGTTTTCAATGGCTCAATCTTTGCACTCTTATCCCAATCGTGGTTTTTGAAATCGCTGGTTGGCTAGTTTGGCGAGCAGCAAATGGAGAATCTGATTTGGCGATGCTACCTAATAAAGAACAGCCGCCGAGCTAGGATGCGAAAGCAGTTCGAATCGAAACAAGAGCCTGGATTGCTCGTTGGCTTCTCCCTCACAGTTCGCCAAGCCCCAACTCGCTCCGGTTTGACACGCCGGTGCGTCGTGTTTACCCAGCTCCATGTAAACTTTCAGTTCGCCTGCCCAATCAACCAGCCAGATGGGGTACATTTAGAATGTGCTTACCGGCGCCGCGCCGGAGAATTTATAGTTTGGCCACAGAAACGCCTCTGGTGACGTAACCAAACCGTGGCGAAGGGGTTTTATTTATATCTCGTACGAGTCCAACACGCGCAATGGAGTCGAAATGCTTAAGTTACTTCCCCTCGCAATCGCGGTTTCCTTCTTCGTGCAACTGGCGATTGCCGACGAACCGATCAAATCGAAGGAGGGGCCGCTCGCGGTCCAAACCGCCGATGACCTCTCACTCAATGATGCGGCTCGAAAGAAGGAACTTTTCTGCAAGGTCTACTATCCCAAGACCGGCGGCCCTTACCCTGTGATCCTGTTCTCCCATGGGTTTGGCGGCAACAAGGACGCGTTCGGCCCGATCGGCAAGCATTGGGCCAGCCACGGGTATGTGGTGATTCATACGACCCACGCTGATGGACTCGGCCGCCAAAAGATTGATCCCAAGAAAGACGGCGATGACAAGCCCGCAGCCAGAGCTCGGCTTGGAGGGCTGCTGGGTGGGCTGAACGATCCAGAGAAAATCGGCGGCCGGGTGGCCGATTTGGTTCTGATCTTGGACAACCTGGACGACCTACCGAAATCGGTGTCCGGTCTGAAGGGTAAGATCGACGCGAAATTGATTGGGGTCGCCGGGCATTCGTTCGGGGCGTATACCGCCATGCTGATCGGTGGCGTCACAGCGGACCTTGGCAAGGACAAGGGCAAAACCTTCTTCGACAAGCGTTTGACGTGCATCCTGCCCATTTCGGGACAGGGAACTGGTCAGCAAGGATTGACCGACAAGAGTTGGGACGCACTCAAGCTTCCTATGATGACCATTACGGGAACGCGCGATCAAGGGGCCGGGGGCCAGGGCGTCGAGTGGAAAAAAGAACCGTACAAATACAGTCCTGCGGGTAACAAGTATCTCGTCGTGATCGCCGGGGCCAACCACCTTTCCTTTGGGGGCGGCCTCGGAACGAGGGGCGGCGACATCACAGATACCGTCAAACTGTGCAGCACGCTCTACTGGGATGCATACCTTAAGGATTCGGAAGCCGCGAAGAAATATCTCCAGTCGGACAAGCTGGTAAACGACGCTAGCGGCAAGTTTGCCCTCGAGAAGAAATGAGTGGTATGGTCGTTGGGAGATGCGACGCCGAACCAAGATCGGCATAGGGGCCGGATTTGGCCGGGCCTCTGCCACACCGCTTGCATGCGGGGACGCACTAGGCGTTTCCTCTCGCTCCGGTTTGACA
>JANPHB010000012.1:0-116536 GCA_031424235.1 Pirellula sp. | reverse complement strand
CGGCTTTCCTGCTACGCGTTTAAAGATCTTGCCGAACCGCTTCACCAAGTCGCACCATAACTCTCCCGACAAACCAACTCGTTCCATAATCGGTGCCAAGTCAGCCGGAATGCGCCCCTTCTTGAAGTCTCGACGTATCTGCCTGCCAGTCCAATCCAGCAGCTTCAAGTACAACTCGAAACTCATTCCAAGAAATCCTTTGTCGCTAGCCCGCTTCCCGCTCTTGCTTGGCATCGCTCCTTTGTACGCAGCTGATCGTTCGTCGATCGTCAGTGGTGTCAACCAAGCGTCGCTTCGCACGAAGCTCGTCTGCCCTTCGCCTGCACCAACAGAACGCGTTCGACTTCCTCGCCGTTTGCGGAGCTTCGCTTGAGCCCGCTCCTTTTGAGCAGCCTTCTGCGCAGCAACACGTTCGTACACCGAAGTGTACTGGCTCTTCTCAGGCGCCTCTGCAACTCCCGCTCGCACGGGATTCAAATCCACATAAGCAGAACAAGCCAAAATCGCCGTTTCATCAGCCAATTTCTGGCATTTGTATCGCCCTTCCCAGAAGCGCCCCGTGCATTTGTCCTCGATGTTACTGCGTCTTGCGATCGGCTCGGCCAAGGCACGCATCCACCAAGAAATGTCACTCAGTCGGCTCCGCAATTGCTTGTTACGAGCTGGAGTCATCCACAATTTGAGCTCACTCTCGGTGGGAACAGCAGGGCTCTTGTCCTTGTTCTTCCGAAGCGGAAACAACTGCCACCAACGCTTAGCAACTTCCTCGTCAGACCAACCAGCAACGATATCTGGCCGGTTGCGTAAAATGACGTGGATATGGTTAACCATCACCGCAAAGGATAAGCAGTCGATCCCAAAGCTAGCCGCGAGCTCTTGCAGACGATTTTGGACCCATGTCCGCCGATGCTCAAAGGATTTGCCCGAAACTGGGTCGGCTCCGCAGAGCCAAGCCCGACGAACCGTCCTCTGAACGGCATGGAAGCAGCCAACCTCTTTCGGATCAAAGATATCGCGACGATTCTGCCTAGCCATGGACAGAAACCCTTTCCTCAAATGCCTAACGAAAACACAACGCCAGAAAACTGTGCTACGAATCTACCAAAAGCAAAATCGGTCGGCAAGCATAGATGGATGGCTCCAGCACCGCGCCCAAAGCAAAATCGCCCGGCAAGCATAGATGGATGGCCCCAGCACCGCGCCCCGCCCCGTGATCAAACCACGGCTTGTTGGTGCAAGTAGCGTCCGCTACCCGGTCTCACAACTGAACGAATACATTGATTCGCTTCCCGTATCGACTGGGCGATGCAACGTTCGGAGAGTTGATCGATAATGGGCAAGGTCACTCGCATCAAAGGCCGAAAGTACTGGTACATCACCTACGTCGATGCGAATGGAAAGCAACAGCTAAAGTCCAGTCGAACGACGGACAAAACAGCAGCGAACCAGCTGCTGGTGGCAATGGAGATTCACGCCGTTCAAACTCGGGCTGGTGTGCGTTCAACGGCCGGGGACAAGGCCTCTGAATTCGCAAAACAGCCCATTCAAAAAAGGATCGACGATTTCGCGAACTCTTTGCAGTCCCAGCACGGCCAGGCCAACAAGCACGTTGCTGATACCAAAATCAAGATCGAGAAGATTCTCGCCGAGCAGAACATTCGGACCGGTGGCGACCTGACGGCCGACGCGCTCGAGGCTTATTCGACGAAACGGCAAAAGGCCGAGGATTTGTCTGCTAGAACGATTCAGAGCTACATCGTTGCTGCGAAGGCGTTCGCAAAATGGTCTGTGGATTCTGGACGGCTGCTCTCGAACCCTCTGTCTCGCGTAAAGTCTCCATCACCTGCCAAGGATCGACGACACGAACGACGAGCTCTAAGTCGCGACGAATGGCACCGCATTCGAATTGAGGCGATAGCGGGGCCAGATCGCAGACGAATACCAGGACCACAACGAGCCCTGTTGTACGAGCTGGCGCTGGTGACTGGACTCAGAGCCAAGGAGATCGACGGGCTTACGAGGGCATCGGTAGTTCTTGACGGAAAGAGTCCATACATCATGCTGCCGTCCGCAGCGACCAAGAACAAGAAAGCGGCGGAGCAGATGCTCACGCCACGCCTGGCCGAGCTGCTGGCGAAGCATGTGGGTCTCAAACACCGTGGCGCTTCGCTGTTCGGCATTATGGACCTGAACCGCTTGGCGATCGTTCTCAGGGCCGACATGGAGGCAGCTAGGGTAAAGTGGATCAAGGAAGTGAAAACAGTCGACGAACAGAACGCTCGGGATGCGTCAGACTTTCTCAAGGTCACCGACTCGGAGGGCAAGAATATAGACTTCCACGCTCTACGGTACACCTGTGGAGCTTGGCTAGCATTGGGAGGCATTCACGCCAAACAGATTCAAAAGATGATGCGACACAGCACAATACGGCTGACACTGGACACGTACGGGCATCTATTCCCCGAACAGCAGGACCATGCTCTCAACGTCCTCAAGGAAGCCACGGCATGCTAGCGCAAGGTTTGCGCAAGGTTTTGGGCGGATTTGAGTATACACATACGGACACAGGCATGATTGCGAGCAATCGAACAGAAACGAAAAAACCCTGTGTTTCGCTTCGGAAACACAGGGTTTTCATTGAGAGGCTCCGGTGGGAGTTGAACCCACGATGGCGGATTTGCAATCCGCCACTAACCAACGAAAACACAGGGGATCATGATACCCCACAGCAGATTCAACAGCAGTTAGAATGGATGGCTTCGACAAATGCAGCGATTGCAAACACTCGATTGCATCAACTTGTCGTGATGTACCTGCAAGCTGACGACCAACAACGGGCAGCGATCTTAAACGCAGCAACACGTATCGTAGCAACCGAAAACGCACAAGTAGAGTGTGGAAGATCAAAGTAGGAAATCATCGTTCCTTTCAAATTGAACCGAAAACGAAACAGCAAGAATCTCGTTTTGACAAGGCATGAACCAATGTATTTTACGAGATTTTGAGATTTGTTTCGGCTGGAACATGCCGTATGAATGGTGGCTACAATCTGGATTCGTCGATGAACTCCTCACTGCCCAGACTGCGATACTGTAGCCCCAACTGGAATAAACGATGCCACTATCTTGGAACGAAATTCGATCAAATGCTTACGCATTCTCAAAGGAGTGGTTGAAAGAGTCGCGAGAGGAAGCTGAAGCGAAGACCTTCTGGGATGATTTCATTCGCATGTTTGGCTTAACCCGTCGGCATGTCGCGAGTTTTGAAGCCCCGGTAAAAACTCTCAAGGGTACTTACGGTTTCATCGATATGTTTTGGAAAGGACTCTTGATTGTCGAGCACAAAAGCCGGGGGAAGGAGCTTGGAAAGGCTCATACGCAGGCTATGGAGTACATACAAAGCCTTCAGAGGGAGAAGCGTGGTGATGAGATACCCAGGTATGTAATTGTTTCCGATTTCGCTCGAATTGCGTTACATGACCTTGAGGAAGGTACGTCAACGGAATTTGCGCTTTCTGAGTTGCCAAAGCGTATTCAGCTCTTTGGATTTATCCCCGGGTACCAACAACATCGGTTGGAACCAGACAATCCATTAAACATTAGAGCAGTAGCGATTATGGGGGAACTCCATGACTCGCTTGAAGCGGGCGGTTACAAGGGGCACCATCTAGAGCGGATGTTGGTTCGGGTTCTGTTTTGTCTCTTTGCAGAAGACACCGGGATTTTCGAACGCAATGCTCTACAACAATACTTGCTTGACCACACTAAGGACGATGGTTCCGACCTTGGGTCGCGACTTGCTGAATTCTTTCAGATTCTGAACACTCCCGAGAATCAAAGGCAATCGAACCTGTTGGAAGAGTTGACAAAACTGCCGTATGTCAACGGTGATCTATTTTCAGAGTTTCTTGGTTTCGCAGCATTCAATCGGGAAATGCGAAACGCTTTGCTGATCTGTACTCGGTTCGATTGGTCGCGAATATCGCCTGCGGTTTTTGGGGCATTGTTCCAGTCCGTTATGGAACCCAAGGAACGAAGGCAAAAAGGTGCACATTACACAAGCGAGCGCGACATCTTAAAAACGATCGGTCCCCTGTTTCTAGATGAACTCAAGGAGTCGTTAGAAAAGGCTGGCACTAACAAATCCAAACTCAAAGCCTTCATGGAAGGCCTAGGACGAATTAACCTGTTTGACCCGGCCTGCGGGTGTGGAAACTTCCTGGTGGTAGCGTACAGAGAATTGCGGTTGCTCGAATTGGAGGCGTTGAAACGGTATCACAACATCGGTGGGGACACCGAGCATTTGCAGCAACTGCTGGACACATCGGTGATTTCCATCGTTGATGTCGATCAGCTTTACGGCATCGAGATTGAAGAGTGGCCTGCCCGCATCGCTGAGGTTGCCTTATGGCTGATGGACCACCAAATGAATCTTAGACTGTCCGAGGTGTTTGGGAAGTACTATGTAAGGCTACCGTTGATAAAGAGTCCTCATATTGTTCACGCAAATTCGCTTCGAATCGATTGGAATACTGTCCTGTCGGCAAGTCAGTGCAACTACATTACTGGTAACCCGCCGTTCGTAGGTAAGGCATTTAGAACGACGGAGCAGGTTGCCGATATGAATAATGTATGGGGTGATTCCCCTGGAGCGAACTTACTGGATTACGTTACTTGTTGGTTCAAAAAATGTGCGGAGTATTCTCGCAAGACTTCGATCGAGACGGCGCTTGTTTCGACGAACTCCATCGTGCAGGGAGAGCAGGTTGCGATTCTTTGGGGGGCACTCTCTGAACTTTCGATAAACTTCGCACATAGAACCTTTTCCTGGTCAAGTGAGGCCAAAGGGAAAGCTAACGTTCACGTAGTTATCGTTGGATTTTCCGAAGTTGAACGATCCAAGAAAAGGCTATTCGACTACGAAGAAGGGATGTGCGTCGAATCAAATCCAAGCAGATTAAATGCATATCTTGTAGATGGGCCAAAAATCATCGTCCAATCAAGAACAAAAGCACTATGTAAGGTCCCCGAAATTGTTTTTGGAAGCATGCCCAACGATGGTGGCGCACTAACACTAGATGATATCGAAAAAGATAAGTTGTTGAGGGAAGCCCCCAATGCCGAACAATACATCCGCAAGTTTCTTGGGGCGGTTGAATTCATTAATGGTATTAGTCGATGGTGCATATGGCTTGTTGGCGCAAGTCCGAACACATTGAGAGAACTTCCGGGAGTAATGCAAAGGATAGAGGCATGTAAAAAACACAGACTTGCAAGCAGTCGACCGACCACAAAAAAACTAGCGAATACGCCGTCTTTATTTGGCGAAATCAGGCAGCCAAATACGGAATACTTGTTAATCCCGTCTGTTTCATCTGAGAAGCGAAAATACATTCCGGTGGGGTTCTGCCACCCAAGCATTATTGCCAGTAATCTCACGTTGATTGTTCCAAACGCGACCCTTTTCCATTTTGGAGTGCTGTCTTCATCAATGCATATGGCCTGGGTTAGAACTGTGTGTGGACGATTGAAAAGCGACTACAGGTATTCCGCAAAGCTGGTCTACAACAATTACCCTTGGCCAGCGCCAACTGACAAGCAAATCGAGAACGTTGAGCGTGAAGCGATAAGCGTACTTGAGGCGAGAGCGAATTACCCCGACTCAACGTTAGCTGATTTGTACGATCCTCGCTCTATGCCACCGGACCTAGTGAACGCTCATGACAAGTTGGATAGAGCGGTCGAGAAGTGTTACAGATCCGCCTCGTTCACATCCGAACGTAGTCGAGTCGAATTTCTTTTCGAGAGGTACCAAATGTTGGCAACGCCACTAATCAAAGCGACGAAAGGCAAAAGGAACAAAGCGCAAGACAAATCGGATTGAAGGATAATCCAATGAAGTATCTTTCGGATCCCTTATATATCGAACTACAAACGGCAATTTCGGACATGCAATTTGAGTCGCCGGGTATACCATGGAGGTACTTAGAGTGGTGGGTCCTAACGTCCGTTTGGGATCGACTCTTTAAAGAAGCTGCGGAAGCTGGTTGGGTGGGGTTTCTGAGCGATGACGGTGTTACAGTTTGCATTCGGCATCCAGGAACTGGGCAATCGGCATCCTACAAGCGAAATCCAAAGACCACAGAAAAGGACACCAGGGCAGCGACGCGATTTGAATTGATTCTAAGTTCCGCACTTGAGTACCGAAAAAGTCAACTCTCGGAAGTCTCCCCAGTCATTCAAAGTCCCAAGCCGAACGCAGGAGGACGCCCCAAAATACAAACCAAAACCGCATACTTGCAAAGGCTTTCAGCTTCAGAGAAGCAGATTGTTCAAGCATGGGAAAAATGCGTTTCCAATACTTCACCCGATGAACAAAAGCGGCAGGGATGGAAGTCTCAAACCTACAGAGACATTGGTACTCGATTTGGTTTGGAACAACCGGACGTAAAGAACATTGTGGACAAGTGGCGTAAGTGGCTTCGGACCTGGAAACCTGAGAAATAACGTTTCCTCGCAATTGAACAAGTAAGCACTTCCTCAATTTTCTTCATCGTTTGCGATGTTGCGAATCATTGCAAGACGTCGGAATCACTCGGAAGTTATGCGAGAAAACTCGTTTCTTCCCGAAAGGTATGGATAGTCATCTCCATGTTGCTCCAAGCAATGCATTCGAAATGCAGCTTTCCGGGAGCAAGACTTTAAACTGGAGTCCTGCCGATGACTGATTCACGTTCTGAACCACTATTGCTTCCTGGAAAGGAAGCTGCCCGGATACTTGGCATTTCGACACGTACGCTGTGGACGCTATCCAATATGGGGGCGATTCCAAGTATTCGAATTGGAAGGGCAGTTCGATACAGTATATCTGACTTGCACTTGTTCATCGAAAATCAGCGACGTTCAAACGATCGCGTGCACGGATGACTCGCACGTCGTTTCATGAAGTTGAAACACCTGTTCTACCTTCTAGTCTATACGTCACTCACTCACTACATCGCTGTAACTGTGGAGACAGATGGCAATGTGACCAATGTCGTACGGCATGGATCGGGCGAAGATATCGAGCTAGCAGAAAGTGGTTAAGGGAGTGTATCAACTTGGATGGAGAAATTTGGTTTGCACTACTGACCATTCCAACAGGTAAGGAATGGTTAGGTGAGACGTCTGAATTGTTCGAACGATGGAGTAAACTCGGCAAGGCAAGAAGCCAACAGCGCTTTCGAAAGCAACGAGGTCAATTGGGTGCCATTCGTCGAGGAATTGCCGTCCTGCACCTCTTGAGGCGTGATGGAAACTACCATCCTCACCTCCATGCGGTCATCGTCTCCAACGCAAACATGGATTTCCAATCCGTTATTGATGCATGGCAAGCAATGGGGAGAGGCTTCGCGGACCTTCAGAAAGCGGAATCATTGGAGGCTACAGTTCGTTACTCGATTGCCGACGATGTTCCGAACGATCCAGTGGAAAGGCTGTCACTTGCTAGTTTACTTAAGGGCGTTCGAATGGTTAGGAGGATCGGCAAATGAGAGTCGTTTCATTGCCAAGATGTAATTGGGCATTGCTTTTCAAGTCGGTACACTCGTAATGCCAGATTCACAGATACGAGGGACTTGCAAGCCCGATCACAGGCAACGATAGGCAACACAATTCATGGCTGGCTCATTGATTTCAGTGACCAGTCTAGTCAGCGAATCAGCCAATGATGTTAGAATTCGTGTAGGGTGATTCATGTCATTTCAGGAACAATTGTTCCTAAAACCATCACCGAAATTCCGAGGAACAATTGTTCCTCAAATTGACGCACGGACCAGATGCTTCGTTGGAGAGGTGGAATTGTGGCAAAAAAGAAAGTCGTTGAGTCGGCAAACGATGGTACAGAGAAACGTGGTGGGGCACGTCGAGGGGCTGGACGCAAGAAATTGAAAGAAGGCGAATCGAAAGAACTTCCACAAATCCAGTTTGGCCGTAGATTGCAAGAAGACATCGACTTGATCGACCAAGCTGCGTCTATTGTGGGACAAACTAGGGTTGGTTGGGTTTGGCCGATTTTGATTCGAGAGGCCAAAAAAGTGATTGCGAATGGAAAGCAATCTTGAGTGGCAGGACGGCAATCGATCAATGATTGCTACATCCTGGTTTACGTTAGTTTGTAACAACGAGTTTTAGGAGTTGATTCGAGTGGCAACAGTATACAAGCGCGGGGGTGTTGGTCGTTATCAAATCGATTGGTTCGACCATAGAGGGAAGCGACGCACTAAGAGCAGTGGCACAACGGATAAAGCTGCGGCAAATCGAATCGCAGCCAAGTTAGAAGCGGAAGCCGCATTACGCAAGGAACGTGTTGTTGATCCTGCGATAGAAGACATGAGCAAGATTGCTGCCATGCCTTTGAAGGTCCATCTTGACGACTATGGTTCTGCAATGGCTTCCAAGAGCAAGCAGGGTCACATCGATGACACGCGAATAGCGATCGAGAAGTTTGGCTTCGAATCTCTTAAGGACATCACAGCAGACAAAGTAAATAAGCATGCAGCGAACTTGCGGAAAGCAGGTAGGGCAGCGAGAACGATCGCATCTCATTTGCAGTCGATCAAAGGCTTCACTCGATGGGCCGTTAAGAATGGCAAGCTTGCAGTCGATCCACTGGCAACAGTTTCAAAACCTTCTGTTGAGGATGATCGGAAGTTAGTTCGTCGCTTTCTGTCCCATGATGAATGGCATTGGATCGATTCGACAACGAGACAGAGCCCCGAGCGTTTTGGCATGGCCGGACTAGCCCGTGCTTTGCTCTACTCTACAGCGATTCAAACCGGCTTGCGTTCCAATGAATTGCGATCACTCACTAGGGGCAAACTTAACCTTACCGATGCGGTGCCGTTTGTTGTTGCAAAACCGGGGGGAACCAAAAACAAGAAACTTGCAAGGCAGTACATCCAGCCAGAGCTAGCGTTGGAACTGCAAAACCTAGTTGGTCGAAAGCTTGCCGGGGCAACCGTCTTCGCGATGCCAAAGGAACATGACGTTGCGGACATGCTGCGGGCCGATATGGCTACGGCAAGGGCTGAATGGCTGAATACCTTCCGAGAGCCCCAAGAACGCATTGAACGCGATGCTAGCGATTTCCTGCGGTCCGTTGACTCGGAAGGGGAGAGACTCGATTTCCATGCTTTGCGGCATACGTGTGCTAGCTGGTTGATTAAAAGCGGTGCCGACGTAAAGACCGTTCAAACCATCATGCGTCATTCGGACATCCGTTTGACGATGGACCGTTACGGGCATTTGTTCCCCGGCAGCGAAGCAGCCGCTATCGAACGCATGCGATGGGCCTTCGCTCAACCCATTGAACTTCGAAAAACAGGGACGGCAGACCCACAGCAGATTCCACAGCACTCAGGGTTCAATTCAGTGCGTGCAAGGTGCGAAACTATGCCATTAGCCACCGCTAACCATCACCAGGACACAAACGAAAAAACCCCACATTTCCCGAAGACTACAGTGGAAAATGCAGGGCTTTCTCTTGAGAGGCTCCGGTGGGAGTTGAACCCACGATGGCGGATTTGCAATCCGCTGCCTTAGCCACTTGGCTACGGAGCCATTTCGAAATCATCTTCGACTGACGGGTTTTAATGGACTTTGGCTCGCCGGTCAAGATGGCTGTTACTTCGACTCATTTTCGCAATCGCTTGAGGAAACCCAGCCAAATCAATTCTCCTTGGCGTTTGCCACACAAAATCGTTTTCCGCCCAAATCCCCATTCTGCCCAAATACCCAAAGTTCTCTTTCGCAAGGGACGCCTATCACTGTATCCTCGCATCTCAATTCCATTACGGGAAACCCGCCAGCCACTGTCCCCTCCCACGAAAATAGCAGATGCACTTGTTTGATTCTCTGAGCCATTTGATCATGCCAAACAGAAGAGCTTTGCTGCTGCTCGTTTTGTTGATTTCGGCAATTGGCTGTGGGACCACGAAGTCTTTTACCGCGACCGAGCAGTTGCTGATGTCCGACGCGGTGGATTCAACCATTTCCAAGATGGACTTTCGGGCTTTGTCGGGGCACAAGGTGTTTCTGGATACTCAATACGTTGTTGGGGCGGGCAAGGTTATTCCTGGGGTTGCGATGCCGGTCAACTTAGTCAACTCGGATTACATCATCAGCGGGCTGCGTCAGCAGCTGACCGCGGCCGGATGCATGTTGGTTGACACCAAAGAACTAGCCGAAATCGTATGCGAAGCCCGATGCGGCGCTCTCGGTACTGACGGAAACAGCATGATCTATGGGTTGCCGGCCAGCAATTTCCTGAGCACAGCCTCGTCAGTTATTCCTGGCTCGCCGCCACTGCCGACCATTCCTGAAATTTCGGTGGCAAAACGGGAGTTAAAAAGTGCGGCCGCTAAGGTTTCGATTTTCGCTTATGATCGAGAAACGCGTGAGCCGTTGTGGCAGTCGGGCATCGCCCAAGCTGGCAGCAGTGCTCGGGACACTTGGATTTTGGGGGTAGGCCCTCTTCAATATGGCTCCATCTACAATGGAACTCGGTTCGCCGGAAAACGCCTGCGAGGCAACAGTGTTGTCGCCGATGATTCTCGAATCGCAGGCCAATCGAACGGCATCGATCATCGAAGGAATTATCTCTTCGCCAACAAGATTTTCAGCAAGAAAGAATCGGACAGTGCGATTGCAGGCGTCGATGGGCAAAGTACACTTTCTCCGAAAATCAAATTGAGCGATCAGCCGAACAACACGATCGTTCGGTAGTTTCACGTTTCACCAAATGTCCTAGTTTGTTCTCCCCCTTTTTCGAGCTCCCATGCAGACGTTTCGGGTTATTGATTCGCATACCGGCGGCGAGCCGACACGGACGATTGTCGACGGTGGTCCTCGATTGAAAGGGGATTCTATCGTTGAACAGATTGAAGACATGAAAGCCAACCATGATGGTTACAGGCGTTCGATCGTCAATGAACCGCGCGGCTCAGAAGTGATGGTCGGCGCTTACTTGATTCCCGCTCGCGATTCAAGAAATCAGTGCGGAATTCTCTTTTTCAACAATGTGGGCTATTTGGGGATGTGCGGGCACGGAACCATCGGGGTTGTCGCGACGCTGGCACATCTTGGCAAAATTGGGCCTGGTACCCATCGCTTTGAAACGGTGGCCGGGCTGGTTAGCGCAACGCTGCACACCGACTCTAGCGTCACGATCGAGAATGTACCGAGCTATCGCTCGCACACAGGAATCGAACTTCAAGTCGATGGCATCGGCATCCTCAAAGCCGACATCGCTTACGCTGGCAACTGGTTTTGTTTGGTCGCTTCACCGAGACAAGATGATCTCGATCGACCGATCTCGGAATTGCTCGAACTTGCAAGTCGTATTCTTGTTGCGTGCCGTCGAAGCGCCCCAGAAGTAGATCACGTTGAGATTTTCGGACCACCCAAAACCGAGGCGGGCGATTCACGCAGCTTTGTATTGTGTCCAGGTGGAATGTACGACCGCTCGCCGTGTGGCACTGGTACGAGCGCAAAGCTGGCTTGCCTGGCTGCTGACTCTAAGCTGAACGAAGGGGAAACGTGGGTTCAAGAGAGCATCATCGGAAGCACGTTTCTCGGTAGCTATCGATGGCTTGATAAGTCAAAGGGAATGGTTTCGCCAAGCATTACCGGACGTGCGTTTGTCAATGCGGATATGCAAGTCCTTATCGACGAGAACGATCCGTTTGCTTGGGGGCTTTGAGCCATTGGCACTCACGTTGCAATTGGATCAGGCAATCTAGTAAGCCGCAGGCGCTAGCCGCGTTACGGCTTCCCTGGAAAACACGGTTGTCGCGGCTAGGGCTAAAAGTCTTAAGTCCCTTCCACTTGCTTGAAGCATACTGAGCCTGAGGCGCTAGCCGATTTCCAGAGGCGTGGCTCGGCTAGCGCCTCAGGCTCAATAGAAGTCGAATGAAAAAACCGGAAGGAACTTCCGGTTTCTCGCACTAGCGCCCGCGGCTCAATTTTAGAAACGTGAGTGTCGTTGGCTTTGCGCTACCAGCGCTGAGTGGCTTGTGAGGTTCGCAAGATCTCACTAGCTTCTTCACTGAGCCCATATTGATTCGTCGGCTGATTCAATTCCAGGAAGAGAATATATTTGGAGTGATCTGCTCCAGCGTAGATGACAGGTGCTGGTGCAACATGCAAAACACTGGTGATGCGATTGTTCCAACGAGTGGTAAAGAGCTGTCCGCCGAGGCTTTGTTCGGGCTTGAGCTGATAAAACTGAACCATCAAATTGGCGAGCGGGGTTGGATCACCAGTCAGGCCATGCAAATTGATCCGCTTGAGCGATTGACTGGCGTCGAAATAGTAGGTGAGCGAGCCCGCGATATCGTTGGGTTGCGTCCCCGTGATGAGCGGGACCCGCAATCCGTCCATTTGAACGTTTGAGGTCACGGTCGAAACACGCGAGAATCGTTTCGGAAGCCATCCCGGAACAATGTCAAACCGAAGAACTTCTCTCAAATCGGTGACCGCTCCGCCGCCGACGCTCGTGCTCGGCTGCTGCTGAAGTTGCCCCAGCGTGGGAGTTCCTAGCGTATAGTCCCAAAGCTGGTCCGTTCTGCCAGGAATAGCAGTAGCTGGCCCCGACCTCGTTTCAATATAAGGCATTGCAGCGGAGTTCGAATAGTTCATCGGATAGTTCGAACTCGATGAATACGGTTGCTGTTGAGCTGGAGGCCCCAATGGCTTAATGGTTGCTGGTCCGTAGACGGTCGAAACTATTGTTCCATTGGTAGATGGACTGGAAAAACTCGGAGGCGTGTTTTGGGGCTGCGTTAGGTAGCTTGCACCTGTTGGAACATTATTTTGATTCCATGCAGATGGCTGATTCCAAGATGTGGGCTGAAACGATGGCGACGGCGTCGCGTTGAAACTGTTGGGTGTATTTGCGGAAGCGAGTGAATACGGATCGGACGGTTCAGAATGGAGAGCTCCGCCAATGCCTGGGTTCGATTGTCCCATTCGGCTGACAATCGACCGGCGAATTTGGGTTCCGAGATCGGTTTCAAAGGCCGCGTAAGGACCACCGATTGCGGTGCCCAGAATAGTAATAATGCCGATGGGCTTTTGGATAAAATTGGAAAGCATTGGATGTTTCGTAATCGAGCACATCCATGTGCTTAGGCGGTTGTAATGGAAGCGGTCCAACCGACTTCATCGGGATTTGAGATCAGGATTTTTGATTGAAATTGCACTTGGGAGCTGAAAAACGGGAAGTTGGGTCGCGGTCTTAGCGGCTGTAGCGATGAGTCTCAGGATGCTAATGAGGCCAATGTTGGCGTTTTGATCTCAAATCCCAAAAGAAGGTTTTTGGCGCATCTTTGGCAATTTCCTTGTCATGAGTTGCAAACCCGTTGTGAAATCCAATACACTTTGAATTCATCGTGCCTTGTGTTTTGAACTTTGTTTGTTTTCCGGAGATTTCACATGCGTATTCGGTTATTCGTAGGTTCCCTTGTTGCTGCTGCGGTCTGCGCTGGCGGTGTTTTGGCGATGAACAACTCAGCACCAAAGGCTCCCCCAAAGACGGTAAAGGAAGTGATGAAAATTGCTCACAAAGAGGGGCTGCACAAGAAGGTCTTGGCCGGTGGAGCAACCGACGATGAAAAGAAGCAACTGCTCGACCTTTACATCGACATGGCTGAAGGGGAACCAAAGAAGGGCGACAAGGCCGAATGGAAGATCGCTGCAAGTACAGCCGCATTGAGCGCTGGCAAGGTTGTACTAGGTCGCGAAGGGGCGATCGAAGAGCTCAAGAAGACGTCGGATTGCAAGGCTTGCCACGACAAGTTCAAGTAGTCGTTCGAAAACGTTTTTTGTCGGATATGTTTTTATCGAACAAACGGAAGACCCGCTGGATTGCCAGCGGGTTTTTGTTTTTGTTTTTGTTTTTGTTTTTGTTTAGCGGAGTGACAGTTAGCTTGTTCGTTTAACAGTCAGCCGTAGGCGTACATCCAATGGCACTCACTTTGTTAGCGGAACGGCGCGAGCCGTCCGGTGAGTAGCCAGTAAAGGCCGCGAAACCGGAGGGCTCTCGCCCATTTGCTACAGAAACACAAACCAAAGCGAGAACCATTGGGCGTACGCTGCTTCTTTGACAGTACGCCTTCGGCTGACTGTTAAACGAAGTGCTTCCAACGCAGCCGTAAAAAAACCTCGGCACTAGACCGAGGTTTCTTTTTCATGCATCACCTGATGGTGGTGTCTTAGTACATGTCGTAATCGCCGCCGTGCCCGCCAGCAGGTTTCTTGCCGTGGTCATGCTTTGGCTTTTCGGCGATCAAGGCATCGCTCGTCAAAAGCAAAGTAGCTACGGAAGCTGCGTTGCTCAAGGCTGTGCGAGTGACCTTAGTCGGGTCGATAACGCCGGCCTTAACCAGGTCTTCGTAGACGTTGGTCAGAGCGTTGTAGCCATTGTTACCCTTGGCCTCAGCAACTTTGGAGCAGACGATGCCGCCGTCTTGCCCAGCGTTGGCCGCAATCATCGTCAAAGGAGCGCGGCAAGCACGCAAAACGATGTTGTAGCCGGTGACTTCGTCTGTCGTCAGCGTTTCCGCTGGGGTGACTTGAGTCGATGCTCGGAGGAGCGCAACACCACCGCCAGGAAGAATGCCTTCTTCGATCGCAGCGCGAGTTGCATGCAAGGCATCTTCAACGCGAGCTTTCTTTTCTTTCATTTCGCTTTCGGTCGCGGCGCCGACGTTTACCTTAGCAACGCCACCAGCGAGCTTAGCCAATCTCTCTTCGAGCTTTTCACGATCGTAATCGCTGGAGGTGTTTTCGATTTCGCGACGGATTTGGTCGATGCGGGACTTGATATCGCTGGCCTTTCCGCCACCTTCGATGATCGTCGTGTTGTCCTTGTCGATCAGCACCTTCTTGGCGCGACCAAGGTCAGCCAATGTCAATGCTTCGAGTTTCTTGCCGAGTGCTTCGAAGACTGGAGTTGCACTGGTCAGGATGCCGATGTCTTCCATCATGGCTTTGCGACGATCGCCGTAGCCAGGAGCCTTGACGGCGGTTACCTGAAGCGTACCACGCAGGCGGTTGATTACCAAAGTTGCCAGCGCTTCACCTTCGACGTCTTCGGCGATGATCAAAAGCGGCTTGCTTTGTTGAACAACTTGTTCGAGAACAGGGACGAGGTCCTTGATGTTGGTGATCTTCTTTTCGTAGACCAAGATGTATGGATCTTCGAGGATCGCTTCCATCGTACCCGAATCGGTAACGAAGTAAGGCGAGAGGTAACCGCGATCGAATTGCATGCCTTCGACGAACTCGAGTTCATCATGGAGGCTCTTGCCTTCGTCGACGGTCACAACGCCGTCTTTGCCAACGCGTTCCATTGCGTCTGCGAGCAAGTTTCCGATGGCTCGGTCATTGTTTGCAGCGATGCTAGCAACGTTGGCCATTTCCGACTTGTCTTTGATTTTGATCGACATCTTGCGAAGCTTTTCGGTGATGTCGGCAACAGCGGCTTCGATACCGCTCTTCATTTGAATTGGGTTTACGCCAGCAACGACAGCTTTTAGGCCTTCGTTGAAGATCGCTTCTGCCATCACGGTTGCGGTCGTGGTTCCGTCACCTGCGACGTCGCTCGTCTTGGAAGCAACTTCGCGAACCATACGTGCGCCCATGTTTTCATAGACGTCTTCCAGATCGATTTCCTTGGCGACTGTCACACCGTCCTTGGTCACGGTTGGGCTGCCAAAGCTCTTTTGAAGGATGACGTTACGTCCGCGAGGCCCGAGGGTGACTTTGACAGCGCGAGCCAGTTTGCTAACACCGCGACGAATCGCTTCGCGTGCTTCTTGATCGAAAGCAATAATCTTTGCCATTGAATAACTCCGTAAATCTATGTTAGTTAAGGTGGTTTTGGGTTTGAGGGAAACGATGCGAACTAGCCGAGGATGGCTAGAACTTCGTTTTCGCTCATCATCAAGTATTCTTCGCCGTTGACTTCGATGTTTTCGCCCGCGTAGCTAGTAAAGAGGACGATATCCCCAACTTTGACTTGGAGAGTCGAACGACTGCCGTTGTCCAGGACGCGACCGTCGCCGATGCTGATGACTTTGCCGCGAGTTGGGCGATCCTTAGCGGAATCAGGCAAGAAAATCCCACCGCTTGTTTTCTCTTGCGAAACTTCTCGTTGAACAACGATCCGATCTCCGAGGGGGACGAGCTTAACCTTGGTCTTTTCTTTGGTTGCGGCGGCCATTGAACGGAACTCCATGCGTAAAAGAGGGAACTAGTTTTGGGGATCGGTTACGTGCAAAACGCCAAAACGGCATTGCACAGGTGAAGTCCGCCCAAAGAGCAATTTTCGTGCCATAACCAAAACTCAGAAATCCAGGATTAGGCATTCCTAGAAGAAAATTGCGGAATGACGTTGTTCTGACGAGGGACTCTGTCCAGAATATTAGGACAAATTGAGCCTGAGAATTTTCAATGAAAGTGGAAAACATGCCGATCCGAGTCGCCTGCCAATGTGGACAAAGCTTGAACGTTCCCGACGCGATGGCGGGGAAGTCGGGGAAGTGTCCAAAATGCCAACAGGTGATTCGGATACCGGCGGCGGGAGGTGCAGCCACGCCGCAATCAGGGGCTCCTGGGAGCAAGACTGCCAAGGCAGCGGCTGCTGCGGCTCCGGCACAGACGAATGCGATGACCAATTTGCTAGATGCTGCTGGCATCGTTCAAAAGTCAGGAACATTTTGCCCGAATTGCGACCAAGCGTCGAAACCAGGCACGGTTTTGTGCACGAACTGTGGCTTTAACTTTTCGGAAGGGACCAAGGTCGAGGGGCATAAGTCGCTTGAGAAAAAGCAGTTTGGGAATAAAAACTTGAACCATGCCGTGGAAATGATGGCCCGTGAGGCGTCGACGCAAAAGCGGATGTTAGAAACAGGATTTCCTTGGTGGATGATGGCCGCTTTCTTGATTGGGCTGCTGATTTTCGTCGGCGGAGCACTTGTCAAAATGGACGAAGGACAGACTGGCAAACGTTCAACCAATCCCGTTTTGGCAAAAATCCAAGCAGCAGATTGGATGCCAGTGATCGCGGCGGCGGCGGGTGCCGGATTGATGTTTGTGGCAATTTTTGCCCAGCTTGCGATCCTCTTTACTGCGTTTTTTGAATCGGCCAAGCAAGGTTTGCTTTGCATGTTTGTGCCGTTTTACATCATCTTTTATATGTTTTCTCGGATAAGGTCGGAGAAACTAGTTACCACGGTGGTCATTCTTTGGGTAACCTCTATCTTGGCAGGTGTGATGTTTGGGTATTCGCTGCCGAAAATTTAGTAGGTTTCAAAAGGGAGCAAATATGTCGCGCATTCTTCATTGGCCGTTTGCATCGAACTCTTGCAGTCGTCTCTTTTGTCTGATTTCTATAAGTGTTTTGGGGAATCTGCTAGTTGGGAGTGCGATGGCGCAAGTGGTTCAGATCCCGACGGTCGGCACTTTCTCGCTCCAAACAAGTGTTATGGTTCCAGATTCTGGCTCTGCGTACTTGGGAGGGAACCAACGCGGGGCCGTGGGGAGCAATTCGCTCGGACCTGGTTCTATTGCGCGAGGGGCGATGCAAACCGCGGCCGGTGCTTCGGTCCATGCGACGATTATCGACTTGAACGAACTTGATGTGATGATCCGATCTCAAGCGGGCAGCAAACCGACGGTGCCGGACCTGGTTTCCATTCGATCGAAACCACCGCAATATTCATTAAAGGCAAATGGGACATCGACCAAAAACGCGGAGTACGAATATCTTGCAGCTCTTTCCCATTCGGAAGCAACCTCTCCCGACAAAATGAGCTCGGACACCAGTTATTACCTTGCGTTGGCAAATAACGCTAAGCAGCAGCGACACTGGGCGGCAGTGGAACTCTACTACAAACTCGCTTGGGAAAGTCTTCCTGCGGCCAGACGCGAAAGCGTTTTGAAAACCCTGATGGAAGCTCGCAGTAAGCCGGAAGTCGATCCAAAAAACGAGAAGCCGAAGTCGGCTGCGAAATAGACACCTCCAACAAAAGTAGCAGGCACGCTCCGTCGTGCCGTCCGCTGGAGGTGATTCCTTGCGAATCGTGGCAATTGGTGCAGGCAGATTATTGAGCATAGTGAGTCCCACCGGCCGATAGCCCCCTGTTCGCAAGTTCGCGCAGCGAAGCCCTAAAAGACTTTAGCCGGCTGAAGCTGTTACACCAACTATGGCTTATGGCCGAAAAGGTTGCAGTGGATCGATGTTAGAAATCGCCGCAATTGCAAATGCTTCGCCACAACTTCTTAATTCAAGTTATCTTATTCACAACATTCTTTTTTGCCTGTCGGATTCATTCAAAGAACTTTCGTGAAAACTCCAGTCGCCGTATCCACCACTTCCGAATCGTCAACGCTCCCACTTAATTTCCAAAGCGAACTGGCGACGCAACTGCAATCCGGCGAAGAAATCATCGCTTGGCTTGAGCCCAACCTCGACTCAAAGTTGCGTTTTGGCGTTGGAATTGTGGTACTGACGAATCGTGGTGTCATCGCTCGACAGCCAACTCCGCCCGGGACACAACTCGCACCGTGGCTTCGCTGGGATTTATCGGATGTTCGCGAAATCAAAAAGCTCGATCGAGTTGGACTCGGGGTTTTGGAGCTTCTCGGGGAAAATCATCTTCTTCAAGCTTGGCGATTCACGGCAGGCCACAGCACGACTGCGGCATCCCTCGCTGCGAAATTCAAACTCGTCAAGGCAGGCAAAACCGAAGAAGATGAAGTGTCGGCGTCCATCTGCCCGTCTTGCGGAGGTGCGATGCTCGTCGGGCAAATGGTATGTAGCAACTGTGCTCCGACGCCAGCGCCCGATACCAATCGCTCGCTATGGCGTCTGACTCGATTCGCCAAACCGCGCGCGTCGATGATCATGCTTGGCTTTGCGTTAACCTTCTTAAGTACCGCAGCAACATTCTTGCCGCCCGTTCTAACCTCTCTTCTGGTTGATCGAGTGCTGGTGCCTTACGATGCAGCCAGACTCAATTCCGAAAAGCTTGAGAAGGTCGCTTCCGAAACGGGTACGGCCGCTGCGATCACCGCAGCCCAGTCGGCAGCAAGCGATGCGGCGGCGGCTCTTGCAGACTTCCGACTTGTACCGTGGCTGCTCGTTGCATTGCTTCTTTCCGCGTTACTGAGTTGGGCACTGGCTTGGGCTAAGACATATTCCCTTGCTTCCGTCAGCGAGCACATTAGCGCGGACTTGCGCAACGCCACGTATGCGCATCTTCAAAAGTTGTCCCTGGAGTTCTTTGGCGGCAAGCGAACGGGGGACCTTATCTCGCGAATCAGCAGCGACACTCAACGGATCTGCGATTTTCTCTCGATTAGTTTGGTCGACTTTGCAACCGACATCCTGATGATCGGATTTACGGCGGTTGTTTTGTTCATCTGGGATCCTATGCTTGCCCTCTTCGGCCTTTTGCCTTTTCCGTTCATTGCATGGACGGTTTCCCGGGTTCAAAGCAAGATCCGAATGGGGTTCGCTCGCGGAAGCGCCGCATGGGCCGAGATGGTCAATGTCTTGGCCGACACAATCCCTGGTATCCGAGTTGTGAAAGCCTTCGCGCAGGAGAATCGTGAAGTCGATCGATTTAAACAGAGCAACGACCATGTTTTGGATGCCAACAATCGAGTCAACCGTCTATGGGCTGCGTTTTCACCCATCATCACTCTCTTGACCGACCTTGGACTTCTTGTCGTTTGGGGCTTTAGCGCCTATCAAGTTTCCAAAGGGGCTATCACGATTGGAGCGCTCTACTTATTCGTGAACCGAATCGGAACACTCTATGGTCGTCTTGACGACATGAGCCGTTTGCTCGCCAATTCCCAACGTACTGCCGCTGCCACCAATCGAATCTTTGAAATTCTAGACCGCGTTCCGAGCGTATCCGAACCGCAAAAGCCCGTTCATCCAGGACGCGTCCAAGGCCGTGTGACTTTGAACGACCTGACGTTCCGATATGGCTCACGACAGGTAATTCACAACGTAAGTCTCGACATGCAACCCGGCGAAATGATTGGACTCGTCGGCCCTAGCGGTGCTGGAAAGAGCACGCTTGTCAATCTTGTTTGCCGATTCTACGACGTCAGCGGTGGGGCTATTCTGGTTGACGGAATCGACATCAGGTCCTTTCCGATCACAGAATACAGGAGCAACATCGGGATCGTCTTGCAAGAACCATTCTTGTTCTTTGGCTCGATCGCGGAGAACATCGCTTATGGTCGACCGGATGCGACTCGCGAGCAAGTTATCGCGGCAGCCAGAGCCGCCAAAGCCCATGACTTCATTTTGAAGCTCACGGACGGCTACGATTCGCTGGTTGGCGAACGAGGCCAATCGCTTTCCGGTGGCGAGCGTCAGCGCATCTCGATCGCGAGAGCACTGTTAACGGATCCAAGAATTCTGATCCTTGACGAAGCGACCTCGGCGGTAGATACCGAAACGGAGCGCGAGATTCAAGAAGCGTTGGATGTTTTGGTTCAAGGCCGTACGACGATTGCAATCGCGCACCGGATTAGTACGCTTCGCAAAGCCAATCGCATCATCGTGCTCGAAAAAGGTCGAATCACTGAAGTTGGAAATCACGAAGAGCTGCTACGACTGGGCGGAACTTACGCGAGGCTTAATCACGCGCAACGCCAGATCAATCTGCACGAAGAATCTATTTAGGTATTGTTGGTAAACGAATCGAAACAGGCCACGAAGCATCACTCTCGTTCCAAGGCTCTGCCTTGGAACGCACTGCTTTCGAGGCTCCGCCTCGCGTTTGCTTTCGAGTTGTGCCTCAGGAGGCAGGAGCCTCCGATGCATTGTGTTCCCAGGCAGTGCCTGGGAACGAGATTAAACTCGTGTTCGCTTACTTGCTCTTGAAGCGAGCTGGTTTGATAAGAACGGTTCCTAGGTCGTTGACACCTTCCATGAGCGTGAGCTCAACGGAACCCTTTTTCCAAGTTTCTTTTTTGCCATCGACGGAAAGTTCATCGATCGACTTGTCTTGCGATTCGTGCCAGATTCTGAAATTGAGCGGAATGCCGGCAGGTAGCTTTTCGATTTTGATCTTGCCTTCGGCATCGCTGATACCGACATAAGGATGACCAGCTACAATCAAGTATCCGCTCATCCAAGGATGAATTGAGCACTCGACTTTCGTCGCACCGGATTCTTCGACTTTGGTTAGGATTTCTCTGCCAACACCAACGGGAATCATCGGATTAGCTGCTTGGTTCTTAAAGAAGCTGAAATTAGGGTTGTGACCGGTTGGATCGGAGTTTTTCAGCAAAAGCGTTTGGCCCGCTCGAATGGCCATGACATGGGGGACGAAGGCACATTCTTTGCAATCTAAAACCGGTTTTTCGATAGGTAGATTTTGCAAATCGGGATGCAGTTGCGCGTTTTCAAGTTTCGTTCTCTTGGAATCGATCATGAAAACCATGTTTGCGATCCCATTGGTTGTAGGATCGACCACGAGATCTTCGGATTCAATTTTTGCAAGTCCGCAAATCCCACCAGGAACGACAATCGCTTGCTTGGCCGGGATTTCCCCATCTAAGACAAAACTCATCGTCAAGTCGGCCCACTTTTGCGCGAACGTGGCATTTGTTATTCCGAAAGATAGAAGCAGAAATGCAACGATTTCGAGGCAGTGGTACTTCATTTGGGGTGCTCTTGGGGCGAAGATTGTTGGCGCAATCGTAATGAGCGGTGATCTAGAGCATAACGAAAAAGGATGAGGCATGTGGCCCATCCCTGCACTCTCGTTCCAAGGCTCTGCCTTGGAACGAACTGACTTCGAGGCTCCGCCTCACGTTTGCTTTCGAGTTGTGCCTCAGGAGGCAGGAGCCTCCGATGCATTGCGTTCCCAGGCAGAGCCTGGGAACGAGAGAGAACCTCGTTCACCGAGCGGCACGACGTTAAAGCCGCCTAACGGCGGTACAACAACTCGGGTTAGCTTACTTGCTCTTGAAGCGATCTGGTTTGATAAGAACGGTGCCTAGGTCGTTAACACCTTCCTTGAGTGTCAGTTCAACGGAGCCCTTCTTCCAAGTTTCTTTTTTTCCGCCGACAGAGAGTTCCTCGATCGACTTGTCCTGCGATTCGTGCCAGAGTTTGAAATTGAGCGGAATGCCAGCAGGTAGCTTTTCAATTTTGATATTGCCCTTTGCATCGCTGATCCCAACATACGGATGGCCGGCAACGATCACGTAGCCGCTCATCCAAGGGTGAATCGAGCATTCGACTTTCGTCGCACCAGGTTCTTCGACTTTGGTTACGACTTCTTTGCTTCCACCGACTGGAATCATCGGATTCACTTCATCGTTTTTGAAGAAGCTGAATTTAGCGTTGTGACCGGTTTGATCGGAGTTCTTCACGAGAAGAGTTTGACCAGCTCGGATAGCCATGACGTGCGGAACGAAAGCGCATTTGAGGTTGTCTATAACGGGTTTGTCTGCTGGCAGCTTTTGCAAATCCGGGTGCAGTTGGTTTGCTTCCAATTTTGTTTTCTTGGAGTCGACCATGAACACCAAATTAGCAATAGCTTTGGTTGCGGGATCAACGACCAAATCTTCCGAGACAATATTGAATTGTGTGCAAACAGGGTCGGCTGCAGCGTTGATCTTTTTGGGTGTCGGAACGTCCCCATCCAATTTGACGGTCATGGTCAAATCAGCCCATTTCTGAGCGTGAGCCGAACCGGAAAAGCCAAAGGCGACGCAGCCAAATGACGCAACGACTGCAAAGAAAGTTTTCTTCATTGAGAGACAAACTCCAGGGAATTTGAAAGTAGGTGGTGAGTCGGATGCCAAGCCAGCTCAGCGAAAAATCGAACTCCGACTCGCTCAATCCTATACTTGATCACCAATTTTTCAATCGCAACCATGCTAGAATTGGCTACCATGAAGTTGATTCCCTTTCTGTTTCCTCGCCTTAAACGAGCAGAAAATGCTACAAATCCAGTGCGGCAAATGCCCAATTAAACTCAATGCGCCGAACACCACCGCCGGAAAAATCGCTCGTTACCCTCGACTTTCGAGTGGTACCTGATGGCGAATGACGCTATCACAATCAGCACCAACGAATATCCGAGAACTCGTTACACGCAACCATTGATTTGGATCGCAGGATCTGTAGTCCTGTTTTTTTGGTCGTTTCTGATATTGGTTGGAGTCTTTCCCAACCAAGCCACCACCTCCCTCGCCCCCGTCTCGTCGGTATTGGGCTTCATCATTGCCGGACTGGCGATTCTAGAGTTTGGGATCGTTGTTTTGAATGTTCAATTGGCATGGCTACTACCAGTAGATCATGACGAATCGGGCGTAGCGCCGTTTTTGTGCGGCTATTGTTTGCTTGCCCAATCGCTATTGATGTTTCCGCCGTTGGTAATGGTTTCCGTTGTGGTTGTACCGCTGGTCTTGATCAGTCTCGCGTCCGTGGGCTGGTATTTCCAAAAGTTTACTTCGATAAAACTCGTAAAGCCGGGTCGTGATGAATTGCAACGCCCGTTGTCCTTGCGTTCCTTGCTTTGGATGCCTGCCTCGTTGTTAGGATTGGGATTGATTCCCATTGCGCTGTCTCTCTTTTGTGGGCCTTACTTGTTTGAACTAGCGATTACCCATTGGAAGCATCTTGGTTTCGTGGTTATCTGTTCAGCGACAGGAATGATGTCGGTTTCTTTTGTGCCACTATCGCTCTGCTATGCTTTCCTTTACTTGGATCGATGTAGTCAGTCCGTGAAGATAGTTACGCTGGCGACGGTTTCCCTTTGTTTCGGCTTAGGCATTTCCATTGAAGCCATCCTCAGTGGCTTTGGCTCCGCCATCGTGCCGCTAGCCTTAATTGCCGTAGTGATGTTCGTTGCCGGCGTTTGGTCCGGACTCAAGCCGTGGCAACTAGACGGACTACAGGTGGTTATCGCCAAACCAATTTACGGAACTGGTGTACCGGACGTCAAATTCGATGAGATTGACTAACTGCGTTAAGGTCCCAGGCGATTGCGTTTTCCCCCCTTCTCCTCCTGTGGAGGAGAAGGGGGGATGAGGAGGTTGAAGCATGGCGATGGAATGGTTAGAACCAAAAGACTTTTCAAAACACCTCCGCAAGGCAATGACGTCCGCTGAATATTTGCTGTGGCAACTCATTCGAAACCGTCAGCGTTGCAACGCCAGGTTTCGACGGCAATACATCAAAGGGATTTATTTTCTTAACTTCTATTGTTCCGAAGCCAAGCTATGTGTCGAATGCGATGGACTTCCTCACTTCACTCCAGAAGGGATCGAGAAGGACCGTATTCGAACGGAGTGGCTCAAGGAACAATGGGCTCACGGTTTGGTTTCGGGCGGTTCTGGATAGAGCCACAGCGCCACGCGATAGGGCCAAGGGTGAGTCCAGGGATTAGGCCATGGAATGGTGGCGGAAAAGATACTGACGAGCAGCAAAAACCCTACTATCTTTCGCTGTATCGATAATCGACTAGCAGCATCTACGGCAGGGATGCATAGCCATAGCCATGCAGGAGCCAGCCAAAACACCCATCGGAATCCGCTGCAGACACCCGCATAGTTTCGATCTTCGACTGGCCGCAGCGTGTAGAACACGAAGCATGCCAATGAGATCGCAGAAAAGGCTAGGGCCATGCCTCCATCGGAAACAATGAAGTCCTTCCAGCTTTGTGTTGGAACGCTACTTCGGCGAACCCAAAGGACCGTTCCTACTATCCCTAGCAACCAGAACGGAGTCAGCGAAAAAATACCGTGATGGCCGATCGTAAAGTGGACCGCATAGAGCACTTGGTTGGGTTCACCGCGATCAACCCCCTTTTTGTTGCCTGGCAGCCAATACGATTTTGGGAAATCATACCAATCGTCCCAGTGGCAGATCGACCATTGGTTCTCCTGGGACTCGATCGCAACCCGTTGCCCGACACTTTCGTCAATAAACTGCAAGACGTTGGTCAGGCGAGCCGGAATGATTGTGGCTTTGTCGGTGAATGAATAGCCATGTTGGTTCGCAATTGAAATCACGGTTTCCATTTCAGGTGCCGCTTGGTCGTTTGTCGCCTTGGGGATATTGGCGATCTCGGCTCCTAATCCTCGGTGCGAGTAGGGTGGCCTCAAGTCGTTATGCGCCCAGTAATTGGTCGCGAGAAAAAGAACTGCGACCAAGGCCGAGCCGAGGCCATATCCTATGAGCAATTTTCGCCAATCAATGACCAAAAGAATTCCCGCCGCTGCAGCAGCCCAAGCCAGTGCTGGCAGCTCGCAAGCGACTGCAAGTCCCGCAAAGAGTCCGCACAAGATCCAGGTCCACCACGGTTGAGTAAGGCCTCGTTTGTGTGCATGGATGATTTGCCAAACGAGGCCGAGACTTAATGCAAAAAACAAAGCGCCGTGTAAGTGGTTGTTTAGTGTGGCCGCGAAGGTAGTCAGAAACGTCCCCCAAAGAGCCATGTTCAATAGAACGAATCGCGACCATGCGTTTGAAACGTTTTTTTCAAGCCAGAAATGCAACCAAATCCACCAGATTGCCAGCGGGAGAACATTGACCAAGATCATCACGACTCGCCCGATTAAGAACGGCTCTTCCGTCAATTTTTTCCCGAAGAGCATCGTGACCGGCTTGCAGACAACAGCATACATGGCAGTAAGCAACGGCGGTTTGCTCGAATAAAAATGTTCTTTGCCATCTGCTCCTCGGTGCCGAACAATATCGATGGAATTCCAGATTTTGGATTTTTGTTTGCTATCGAGCAATTCGGTAATGCGATCGATTTCCCATTTGCCATCTTCGGTCAAGGCGGCGATGGCACACCAACGCGAACGGTCATTTGCACTGAGAAAAGGAAGTTCGCCATGCGTCGCAGTCATTCCGAGAATGCGAGCGAGTTGAATGACAGTCGCAATTCCGATGAGCAGCCAAGCTGCATCTTGGTAACGCCATGTGTTTGATTCAGCAGATTCTTTCGTCTGGGTCACGATTTTTCACCAGCTTGATCGAGTGGGTTCTTTTGAAGAGAGCTCGTAGTCTTTGCGATCGAGTAAGGAATCGTTCGGCTACCTGAGTTGGCCACCACCAATTCAGCCAGCAGGCCAACACCGATCATTTGCGAGCCGAGCAAAAATAAAAACATGGTCAGATAAAAGATGGGCGTCTTGTGCAGATCGAAAGCTACCATGCCAAATGGCAACCTGCTAACAACCCAAGTCGCCATCAGGCACAAGAGCAAAACGCTGGCGATAGAGCAAGCGGCTAAACCGATACCACCGAGTAAGTGTTGAGGGCGGTAGCGAAATCGAGTGAGGAAGACAACCGTAAAGAGGTCTAGGAATCCCTTTAGAATTCTAGAGACACCGTATTTGGAAACACCGTGAATGCGAGGATGGTGTTGGACGGAAATTTCTTTGACACGAAATCCTCGGGCTGCGGCGAGAACCGGGATAAAGCGATGCATTTCACCATAGAGCGTAATCTCATCAAGGACTTCTCGGCGATACGCTTTCAGCCCGCAATTGAAATCATGAAGTGGCAGGCCCGAGAACTTTCTTAGGATGCCATTGAATACGAGCGAGGGCCAGCGTTTGTGCCAAGGGTCATAGCGAGTTTGCTTCCACCCGCTAACGACTTCACAACCAGAATCGAGTTTCGCAATGAGGTTTACCAATTCCTTTGGATCGTCCTGAAGATCAGCGTCCATCGTGACAACGGTATGCCCCTTTGCGACGGAGAAGCCCGCTGCGAGAGCGGCTGCCTTGCCGAAGTTTCGACGGAAACGAATACCGTGGACGGTCGGATGCTCTTGGCTGAGTTTCTCGATAAAGAACCAAGATGAATCGGTCGAGCCATCGTCGATGAGGAGCACTTCGTAGTCCCCGAGTTTGTCTGCGACAACGGCTTGTTGAATGCGTTGAATGAGTTCCGTCAACGAGTCTTGTTCGTTAAACAGTGGGACGACGATCGAGATCATTGAATTGGATGTGGCGAGGCGAGGGGAAACAAAAGTCACCCTCCCTCCGGGAGGGTCGGCCGTTAGGCCGGGGAGGGTGAAGTGTCGGTGCAGTTCGCGACGGCACTTCACCCTCCCCTCGCTACGCTCGACCCTCCCGGAGGGAGGGTGACTAACTTGAACGATCTCCTAGGAGGGGACTAGAAGGCAACATTGTAATCCAAAACAAAAACTTCGGTTGTGAAACCTAGTCGACCAGCAAGCAATGTTGATTTGCCATCGAGATGCCGCTAACGATTGCCCCAACAATTCCGACGAACCCTTGATCGGTTCCACAAAGGAATAGGTTTCCCAATCGTGTTGTTCCATCGAGTTGCTTTTGCGGCGCTCCGTAGACAGCTCCGTTATCGTGCGAAGTGAAACGACGAATGGTTTTTGGAGTAAAGATATCGGTATCGATGACATGCCGTCGAAAGTCTGGCATGAATCGAACGGCGGCAGCCACGGATTCGTCGTACCATCGAAGCTTTTCGGCGTTATAGTGATCCTCCGGAATTGCCGACCAACGATTGTGGTCCGCGATGGTCGTGAGGCGGACGAAGCCCGCTTCTAATTCCCCTTCGGTGCTCGAATAAGCGTAATTGTTTGGTGAACATATTACGCCCGTTCGAAGATCACAAAGCTCGTTGGCAGGCTTGCTCCAATGGAATTTTTCGGAGTCGTTGAAGAAGACGATGGTCTTATCGAAGCCGAAGGCTTTCGGTTGGCATTCTAGAACGGAGATCGATTCGATAAACGACATTTCTCCCGCCATGTAAACTTCGGAGACGGAACTGTCGTCGCAAAGACGCATCGTTTCCACGATTCCGGCGCTGGAAAGGATGCGTTTGGCGGTTAGGATCGTGCCGTTTTCCAGTTCAACTCCGACAGCTCGGTTGTCGTCGACACAGATTTTAGAGACGCCGCTCCGCAGTTTCAAATCGCCGCCGAGTTCCCGAAATCGGCGAACCAAATGCTTGAGAATGAGGCGAACACCTTTGAATGGGCGGGCGAACCCTTCTAGGAATATGCTCCGAAACATGATGCAAAACTGCCCCCAGTCCATGTCGTGCTCGCGTGCGTTTCCATACCACATGAGCGGGCAGAGAATCATTTCGATGAGCAAAGGGTCAGTAAAAATCTCGCCCAAAATTTTTCGGGTGGAAAGTTGGAAGTCTTCTTGAGCGAGATCGTCGTATTCAACGAGTCGACTGAGCAGAATTTGGAAGGCGTCTTTTTGGTGAGGAAATTTAGCGTTTACTTCCGCCTGAAGCATTTGTATATCGTTATTGAAATCCAAGTGGACGCCGGGGAAGGCGATTCGCGAACCTTTTTGTTCGGCCAATTGGAGGTCATCCCAGCGGAAACGCAATTGCTTTAGCAGTCGTGCCAAAGGGCCCTTTTTTGCCCCTTTTTCGCTGAAATTGGTCATTGCGTGAAGGCCAACGTCGTAGTTTCGGCCATTGACCCGATAGAACGAATTGAGCCCTCCGATGGTCCAGTGTTTTTCCAAAACACAGACGCGCTGATCGTAATGGGCCAAGCGAATACCAGCGGCTAAGCCGCTCATTCCTGCGCCAATAATAATGGTGTCGTAATCGTTAGACGAATTCATGTCGGCATTATCTGTATCAAACAAGTTGCGCCCAGGGGCGTAAGTTCAATTGGCGGTTGACATTTCAACCGAAGGGCGATAGCTTTTCCGCTTGTTGCGCAAGACACGGGGGTAGTGGAAACGGGGATCTGAATTCACCACCCCCTACCAAAACTACCTACCCAACAGATAACAACGGAATGAATCCACAAGAATTGCTCCGAATTGTAGATTCGTTGCATCGAGAAAAGCAAATTGACCCAGAGTTGGTCATTTTGGCGATCGAGTCTGCTTTAGTCACTGCCGCCAAGAGACAATTCGGAGAAGAATCCGATGTCCTGGTTAAAATTGCGCGCGACGGTGGAGCCATTCTGGCAACGGTCAATGGTCGAAATTTGAGCGAAGACGAAATCGGTCGTATCGGCGCTCAAACGGCAAAACAAGTCATCATCCAGAAACTGAAGGAAGCCGAGCGGGATGCTCGGATGGATGAGTTTTACACCCAGATCGGGCAGCTTGTTACTGGGATCGTTCAGCGAACCGAGCGCGGCGTTACGATCGTGCAGCTTGGAAACGTTGAGGCGATTCTACCTCGCAGTGAGCAGATCCCTGGCGAAAGTTACCACAATGGCTCTCGCGTTCGGGCTGTCATTTACGAAGTCAAAGCGGCCGGGAATCGGGTCAAAATCATCCTATCCCGGACGAAAACGACTTTGATTCAGCGTCTGTTCGAACAAGAGATTCCTGAAATCGCCGAAGGTGTCATCCGAATCAACGCAATCAGTCGTGAGCCTGGCTATCGCAGCAAAGTGGCTGTGAGCAGCAGCGATCAGCGCATTGACTGCGTCGGTGCCTGTGTTGGAATGCGTGGCAACCGAATCAAGAACGTTACAGGCGAGTTGGCTGGCGAACGAATTGATATCGTGCGTTGGAGCGACGACCCGATGGTCTTGATTCCAAATGCCTTGCAGCCTGCCGAAGTGGAGCAAGTCCTCCTGTGCGATATGATCGGCCGAGCGATTGCGCTAGTTAGCGACGAACATTTGTCTCAGGCGATTGGTCGTTATGGCCAAAATGTGAGGCTTGCGAGCAAGCTTTGCAGTTGGGATATTGAAATCATGACAGCTCCGGAGTTAGAGCGTCAGATCGAGCGAGCCATGGAGGGATTCATGGAAATCGAGGGAATGAATGAGTCCGTCGCTCAGCAATTGGTTGAGCAAGGTTATCTTTCGTACGACGACTTGTCCGTCATTGAGCCTGATGCGTTGATGGAGATGGGTGGTTGGACCGAGGATGAGGTGGATGCGATAGTGTCCCAAGCCGACACCAAGGCGATGGAGCAGGAAACTGCGGAGGAAGATCGCAAGCATCAAGAAAAGTTGGATAGGGAACGAAAAGCCACGGAAGAGTTGGATCGCAAGGAAGGGGTTGTTACGCTTCCACCGCCTGAGGTTCAAGCTGCTGACGAATCTGCTTCGGATGAGCCAATAGGGGATTCGATCCCCCCAGTTGAGCCACCCAAAGACAGTAGTGGCGAGCAAACTGGCGGAAACGCCTAACGCAAGAATGATTTATGCATTACCATCATAGGCAGCATAAGTTTTACTCGTCAAAGCACATTGTGCTTTGGGGGATACGAAATCGTTCGACATGTGTCGTGTCGAATCGGGTGGGTGACCCGCTACAAAAGCGTGGGGGCAACCTAATGAAATAACTTTACGCAGAGACAGGTGAGCAACTAACGCCGGATGACCGGCCGACTTGCCTCGTTTCACAGGGCCTACGCCCAAGGAATTTTGCTCAGTGGCAGTACGAATTTATTCGCTGGCTAAAGATCTAGGACTGGACAGCAAGGAGCTGGTCGACCTGTGTACCCGTTTGGGAATTCAGGGTAAAGGAAGCGCGCTCGCTAGCCTCGAAGACGAAGAAATTGCGAGAATCAAGAAGCATATCGAAGAGAAGAAGGCGCCTCCCGTGGCATCGGCTCCTCCATCTGCTCCCACCAAGCCGACGCGAGAACCTGTTAAGGATACTCCGATCCGCGATCTGAGTGGTCGAATTGGCGGTGCGAAACGAGACCTTTCGTCCGTTCGTAAACCAACTACTCCGGCTGTGGCTGAGCCAATGGCTTCGGAAGACACGCCTTTAGAGGAAGAGTCTCAATCGAGTGCGCCTACGCCAACGCTCGAACCCGTGGCGACGATTGAATCTGAATCGAAAGTCGCGGCAGAGACTTCAGTCGAGCAGGAGACAAAGTTGGAAGCTGCAAGTTCCACGCCTTCATCGGAATCTACCGATACGTCCGAGACACCACCTCAGGATGGCAAGCCCGAGCGACTTTCCGATTCACCTCGCCGAGATTTTTACTCGCCTGCTAACACGAGCGGGAAAGTTCGCGTGATTGGAAGTCCTCGACCACCATCGGATGCGAAGCCAGGTACAGAGAAACCAAGGAAGACTCGCGAAGCCGTTCTCAACATCAAGCTCGCAGGGATACCTAAATCAGGTACGCAGCAACCTGCGCCCAAGCCACAAGAGCAAGCGACACAGAAACCGATCGTCAAGCTGACCCCGGATGTCATCCGAGGGGTGAGCAAGGGGATGGAAAAACCAGCGGAAAAACCCGCTACACCTGCCAAGCCTGGTGCACCGGCAATGGGTGGTGGCCGTGCATCGACTCCTAGCCAGACACAGCATTCCGGTTTGGCTGACTTCAAAGCCAACGCTGAAAACAAGTTAAACCTCAAGGCAAAGAAACCTGTGGTTGAGGAAGAAGCGCCGGTCAAGAAGAAGGGACTTGCAGGACTCGAGTCCAGTCGCAAGGACCGTGGGCCACGCATTCAAACAAGCCGTGATTTGGCTTCGCTTGAAGACGATGATCGTGGAGGATACAAGAAGAATCGAGGTCACCACAAGAAAGCCCCAACGGCAGCTCGCAAGGAAAAAGTGATTCTTGCGATGCCATGTACAATTCGAAGCTTCTCAGAAGCTGCGGGTGTGACGGCGGCAAGAATTTTGCGTTCTTTGATGACGATGGGAACGATGCAAAACATCAATTCCTACCTCAATCAAGAGCAAGCGGAATTGATCGCCGCAGACCTAGGTGTTGAGCTTGAGTTCCGACAAGCCGAAACGCTTGAAACGAGCTTGATCGGCAAGATGGATGACATCGAGGATGATGCCGAGGATCTCGTCACTCGCCCACCGATCGTGACATTCCTTGGTCACGTTGACCACGGCAAGACATCGTTGCTCGATTATTTGATCGGTACCAAAATTGTTTCCGGTGAAGCGGGTGGTATCACCCAGCAGATCCGTGCCTATCAAGTTAAGAAAGATGGTCGAGCGATATCGTTCGTCGATACACCTGGTCACGAAGCGTTTACGGAGATGCGAGCACGTGGTGCAAACGTCACCGATATCGCCATCTTGGTAATCGCAGCGGACGACGGCATTATGCCTCAAACAGAAGAAGCCATCTCGCACGCGAAGGCAGCCGGTGTTCCAATTGTGGTCGCGGCCAACAAGTGCGATTTGCCGGGCGCCGATATCAATCGCATCATGACTCAGATGACCGAGTATGGTTTGACGCCGAGTGCTTGGGGTGGTGACGTAGAAGTTGTGCCGACCAGTGCGATTACTGGTGAAGGCATGGACGAGCTATTGGAAACCGTTTTGACGGTCGCCGAAATGCATGAATACAAAGCCAATCCAAAACGTGCAGCCATGGGCGTTTGCTTGGAAAGCGAACAGGCTTCCGACCGTGGGGTCATCGCTAAAGTTATGGTCCAAAGCGGCACGTTGCGTGTGGGCGACATCGTCGTTTGCGGTTCGAGCTTCGGACGGATCAAGGCTTTGTATGACACGATGAAGCGAAAGAAGCAGATGACCGAAGCAGGGCCATCGATGCCGATCAACATCACTGGCTTGGACAAAGCCCCTGAGGCAGGCGAACGTTTCTACGTGCTGGACGATATTGGCCAAGCGCGCCAAATCGCAGCTAGCCGCGAAGTGATCGTTCGATCTCAGTCTTTGTCGGGTACCTCGCCTAAGGTTTCGTTCGAGACCTTCCAAGAGTTGCTGCAGTCCGGCAAGCTTGGAGTCAAGGAAGACAAGGTTGTTTTGAATTTGATCATTCGAGCTGATGCACGCGGTTCGCTTGAAGCCATCGAAAAAGAATTGACGAAGCTGGATCATCCCGAAGTCGAAATCAAGATTCTTCAGAGATCGGTCGGTGGTATTTCGGCAGCGGACGTTACCCTTGCGAGTGCCTCACAAGCGGTCATTGTTGGCTTCAATGTCATTCCGGATGAGCCTGCTCGCTTGCTTGCGGATGTTCGCAACGTCGAAATTCGCCGTTACGACATCATTTACAACTTGGCACTCGACATCAAGGCCTTGATCGAAGGTCGGCTCAAACCAGAAGAGCGAGTGGTCGAACTCGGTCGTGCGTTGGTGAAGCAAGTGTTTACAGTGTCGCGAGTTGGAACGATTGCTGGCTGCTATGTTGCACAAGGTGTCATCGAACGAGGTTGCCGAATTCGTGTGAATCGCGAAGGACGCCGAATCGGGGACTATGCACTTGATACGCTCAAGCGAGTGAAGGACGATGCAAAAGAAGTTCAACGCGGACTCGAATGCGGTATCCGGCTCGCTGGCTTTAACGACATCAAGGTCGACGACGTATTGGAAGCGTATCGAATCGAAGAAGTCGCCAGAGTGCTCGAGTTGTCGAGATAATCGACGATATTAATTAGCGGGTTGCTTGCCGTGCGAATTGCGGGGCGAGCAACCCATCCCATTGGCGAGCCCAGATTGGGCTCGCTGAATCAGTTTGGTTTTCGCATCCGGTACGATCTAGCAGTTTTATGAGTGCACGCAGGTTACTAAAAGCAGGGGAAGCAATCCGAGAGGTCGTCGCTATGGCGATTTTGACCGAGATTCGCGACCCGCGCGTCAAGAACATTACGGTTATCGGAGTGGAAGTCGCTCCGGATATGCGTGAGGCAAAAGTGCTGATCAGCATCATGGGTAGCGAAAGCCAGCAGGCGACCAGTTTGCGAGGCCTACAAAATTCGGCGGGCTTTTTGCAAGCAAAAATCGCAGAACGTATCGACACCCGTTACACGCCAAAACTGAAGTTCGTCGCGGACGAAGGTGTGAAGAAGTCGCTTGCGGTCGCGCAAATTCTCGATCAAATTGCCCTAGAAAAACAGAAGTGCGAATCGGCCACCAAGCCTTCCGAAGAAGCCGTTCATTCCGACGAGGACATGACTGCAGATGACCAACTTGCATCCGAAAAAGAGTAGTTTCTAAAGCGTACCCCGCCTTTGCCCCAAGCAACATAAGACCCACATAATCGACAACATGAGCAATCGAGCCGCGAAATACGAGCAACTCCACAAGTCCTTGAAAAAGCACTTCAAGCCGCAATCGGAACCCGGCGAGCGAAGTGTTTTGGAGCACTTGATCTACGCGTGCTGTCTGGAAGACGCCAGGAACGAACAGGCCGATGAAGCGTTTGCGAAACTGCAACAGGCTTACTTCGACTGGAATGAAGTTCGCGTTACGACAGTTATTGAACTGGGCGAAGCTCTAAGCAGTTTGCCAAACGCCAGCCAAGCTGGCCATCGCATCAAGCGATGCCTTCAGTCCCTCTTCGAGACTCGCTACGAATACAACTTAGACGACATGAAGAAGGCGAACCTTAGCAAAGCGACCGATGAACTAACCGCTTTGAAAGGGGTCACTCCATTCGTTTTGAATTACGTTTCGCAGAATGCAATGGGTGGCCATGCAATCCCCGTCGATACGCTTGCACTGGAAATCATGGTTCAATGCGAGATCATTACGGCCGCAGAAGCGGAAAAAAGAAGTCTTCCTGGCGTTGAGCGAGCCATTGCTAAGAACAAAGGATTCGAATTTGGATCGCTGCTTCACCAGTTTGCGGTCGAGTTTCAGCAGAACCCAAAAAATGCAGAAGTTTTGGCTGTGTTTAAGGATCTGGGCGTTTCGCCTAAAGCCAAAGAAGTAGAAAAAGCGTCTCCGAAAAAAGATACCAAGAAAGCGGAAGTCACCCCTCCCGCTGCAAGCAAAACCAAATCGGACGCAGAATCCGCAAAGCCGGAAACCGGCGCAGCACCGAAGAAATCAGACAAGCCGGCAGTAACCGCCAAAGAATCTGCAGGCAAGTTGGAAGCGACCAAGGCCTTGGACTCGAAGAAAAAGGTTGAAACGAAAGCCGAGGAGTCGAAAAAGCCTGAACCCAAAAAACCTGAGCCCAAAAAAACCGAAGTCGCAAAGCCTGAAGTGAAGAAGCCCGAGGCAAAAAAGACCGACGCAAAAAAGCCCGAAGCGAAGACTCTAAGCAGTAAAGTCGACGCGAAACCCGCTGCAAAGAAACCAGACGCGAAGCCTGCCCCCAAAGCGCCTGACAAGAAAGAGACACCGGCGAAAGCATCGAAGCCTGCTGCCGCCGCCAAAAAGAGCGTTCCAGCAAAAAAGCCTGTTGAAACCAAGGGCACGCCCACTAAGAAAAAGCCTCGTTGATTCAACGAAATTAGACTTCCACAAAATCGAAAACAGAACCAAGACTCGTGACTTCTCCTTTTCAGGAGCAAACGCATGGCCGGACATTCACAGTACTCAAATATCAAACACCGCAAAGCGCTAGTCGATAGCAAGAGAAGCAAACTCTGGAGCAAATTGTCGAAAGCCATTATCGTCGCGGCCAAACTTGGAGGCGGCGACCCGAGCGGAAACGTACGGCTTCGTACTGCCATCCAAGACGCGAAAGCCGTATCCTTGCCTCGCGAAAACATTGAGCGAGCCATCAAAAAGGGCACGGGTGAGCTTGAAGGTGGTGATGTCGAAGAAATTCTGTACGAAGGTTATGGACCAGGTGGAGTTGCGGTTCTTTGTGACATTATGACCGACAATCGTAACCGCACCGCACCTGAGATGCGAAAGCTCTTTGAAAATCATGGCGGCAAGTTGGGTTCGACGAATTGCGTTGCCTATCTCTTTGAACGCAAAGGGCTGGTTGCGGTGAAACAGTCGGCAGCCGACTTGGAAAAGCTCATGGAGATCGCATTAGAAAACGGCGCGGATGACGTTACCGAGGTGGGCGAACTTTACGAGATCACATGCACTCCAGATATGTACACCACCGTCGTCGACGCGATCGAAGCCCAGAGCATCGAGATCGAACTTAAACAAGTGACTCGAATCCCCAGCAACACGGTCGAAGTCGACGCAGAAACAGCGGTTCAAGTGATGAAACTCCTCGAGTTGCTCGAGGATCATGATGACATTCAGTCAGTAGCCTCCAATGTGAATTTTTCGGAAGAGCAGCTGGCATCCTTCGGTTGATCCAACAAAACTCAATGAATCCCAACTCGCTAAGCATCGAGCGACTCGATGCCAGTCGTGCAAGTTTTTCTGCCGACATTGCAAAGCTTCGTAAGAAGTTAAGCCCGGATGGTTCGGTTGTTTCGGAACGCGGTCGACAACTAACGTTGAGCGTCTTCGGAGAGGCCCTTTCGCCTCAGAGTGTTGTTGAGCGAATTTGCAATGACGTTCGTGACCGAGGCACATCTGCGGTCTTGCAGTATGCCAGGGCGTTGGACAACAAGGATACAACTGCCGATACGTTGCGAGTTCCCGCGAAGTTGATTGAGCAAGCTCATGCAAACGCTTCACCGGAATTTTTGAAGACCATCCGCCGCATTCGAGCCAACATTGTCGACTTCCAGTCCGCTATTTTGCACAAGAACACAGTGACGCGACCAAGCCCAGGAGTGGTTTTGGAACAGCGTTATACGCCATTGAATAGGATAGGAATTTGCGTGCCCGGTGGCGCAGCAGCTTATCCGTCCACAGTCTTGATGACCGCGATTCCAGCACAATGTGCAGGGGTGGAACAAATAGCCATTGTGGCGCCACCCACGTCGCTTGGTGCCTACAACCCAGATGTTTTGGCCGTCTGCTGCGAGTTGGGAATCCAAGAGATTTATGCGGTAGGAGGCGCACAAGCTGTCGCAGCCTTGGCCTATGGGCTCCCTGAAATCCGAGGTGTAGACAAGATTGTTGGGCCGGGAAATCTATTCGTAGCTCTGGCGAAACGATTTGTTTACGGGACCGTCGACATCGATTCGATTGCAGGCCCGAGCGAAGTCGTTGTCATAGCAGATGAGACCACCAACGCGGATTTTGCGGCCTCCGACATGCTCGCTCAAGCAGAGCATTCACCAGGTGCGAGCATCCTAGTGAGCTGGGACAATCGCGTTCTAGACCGTGTTGAGCAGGCCATGACAAGTCAACTCATGGGGCTTGAGCGAGCAGATCTTACGCTGGCATCGCTGAATGATTTTGGTGCCATGATTCTTTGCAAAGACGAAGCGGAAGCTTGTGAAGTAACGAGCCTCATTGCACCTGAGCACCTTCAGATTGCAGTGGAAGATCCGCGACGCTTGTTGGCGAAAATCCGCAATGCAGGTGCTACATTTTTGGGCCATTATTCGCCAGTTGCTTTGGGAGACTACGCAGCAGGGCCATCGCACGTGCTTCCAACTGGCGGCACTGCCCGCTGGGCCGCAGGGTTGTCATCCAATCACTTCCTGCGTTCCAGCAGCGTAATCGAATTCGACCAAAGTGCATTGCAAGACATCGCGTCGGACATTGCTCAATTGGCCGACAAGGAAGGGCTAACTGCGCATAAGAACAGTGTGGTGATGAGGCTTAAGGCTTAAGGCTAAAGGAGTGAGGAGTAAGCCGAACCTGAGTAGCAACGTGTCGACTCGTCTTGCGTTGCTGTAAAGGGGCCTTTTGTGTAGAGAAAGTCGTCAAGACTTTCGGTTGCCTCGCCGAAACGACCGAAACTCTTGACGAGTTTCGCTACCTAATGCTGCACAGCGTTGGCTGGGTGCAGTCGACGCAACATTGTCGATCGCGGTACAATTCTTAGTTTTCCAATATTCGATTCTGGCTCAGCAACTCAGAAATGAACATCTCAAAACGTTTGCATGTTTTTTCGGAGCCGCATATTTCGACGGCGATCTGGTTGACGCAGTTGCGTTGGATCGCGGTTGCAGGCCAGTTACTCGTGATTGGGTATGTCTGGTTTGTATTGCAAGTTCCGTTGCCGATTTTGGAGTTATTGGTCCTTGTGACTGGCACAGCGATCAGCAACACGGTGCTTTGGCTGTGGGCGAGGAAATTAAGGCGAGCGAGCGATGTTGCAGACGCCAAAGGGAATGGCGATGACACGATCGGTAGTCGCGCCATTGGTTTGTTGATTGGAATTGACGTCTTAACATTAACTGCGCTTCTGTATTTTTCTGGTGGCGCTGCCAATCCGTTTATCTCGTTTTATTTTGCCAACGTTGCTATTGCGGGGATGATCTTGCCGCGAATGTGGGCTTGGTGCATTTCCCTGGCTTCTGTTTTGGGAGGTATGTTTTTATTGAATCGAGCGTATCCATTAGAAGTCTTTGAAAGTTCTCCGCTAGCACACAACGCTTTTTGGGGAGTGACGAAGTACGCGTTTTTGATTGCCTTTTCGACTTGTTGTTGTGTCATCACCTACTTCGTTTCGATGTTGGCGATGGAGTTGCGGCAACGTGAGGTCCAGTTGGCAGTGGTTGAAAAAGAGCGAGAGCGATCGCAGCGTCTCGAGGCGCTCGCAACGTTGGCGGCTGGAGCTGGACATGAGCTTGCGTCGCCGCTGTCAACGATCGCGGTGGTTGCCAAGGAGCTCTCACGAAACTTGGACAAAACGGATGCGTCTCCCTCTGTTCGTCGGGATGTCGAGTTGATCCGAGAAGAGCTCAATCGTTGCAAAGAAATTCTTCATCGTATGAAAAGTGGGGCTGGCGAAGCGGCTGCGGAGAATTTGCGCCCTGTAGCATTGAACGAGATTTTGCGTGAGACGGTGCAAGCGATGCGTGAGCCGCAGCGAGTCAGAATCGACATGTCCAACAGGGTCGGGGAATCGCTTGGGATTTTGCCCAAACAAGCCCTGTCCCAAGCGCTGAGGAATTTGCTGCAAAATGGACTCGATGCGTCAACTCCTGATCAATCAATCGATTTGCAGGCTGAGGTTGAGAAGAAAACAGGCTCGAAAAAGACTTCCGAAGTTTGGAGATTGACCATTACCGACATGGGGACGGGCATGACCGAAGAAGTCCATCGACGGATTGGCGAGCCCTTTTTCACGACAAAGGAAGTTGGGCAAGGCATGGGCCTTGGCGTTTTTTTGACAAGGAACGTGATTCGCGGACTGGGTGGGGAAATTAGCTTTGAACCGGCTCCCAACGGTGGAACGATTTGCCGAGTCACATTGCCGGTGTAGATAGGTGACTTGGGGGAATTGGGAGGGCGAGGCTACCGCTGTAAACATGTTTCCAGCGAGTTTACCTAAGCAATTCATTGCTTGGGAGGTTGAGGCTCCTGCCGAACCGTGGCGTCCCCAGCTCGGCAGGAGCCTCGCTCTCCCCTTAAAATCGCAAGCAATTCCAAAAAGAAAGCGAGCGGCCCCCCCAAAAAAACAGTGTGGCGGTGGCCAAAAATCTGTTTGCATCCGTGACAAAGCCGTTACAAATAGCCCTGTCGTTGTAGGTCTCTCGAAATCCGGTTTGAGACCAAACGCAAGCAAACAGAGAGCAAATCATGCCTAAGTCACGCCCAAGCCGCCGCAGTTCGTTCCGAGTGCTTTTTCTTGAGAGGCTGCAAGATCGACAGCTTATGGCTTCGGACATTTTAGCTCCCATGGCCATCTGCAGGTTTGATGCTTCTACAGCGATGGACGTTACGGCGAACCACGCCCTCGCCGTGACGTCCACAAGCACAACAGCCACAAATACGGCAGACGCATCCGAATCGAATGAACTTCACTTTCCAACCGAATCGGACGCTGTGGTCAAGCTAAAAGAACGCGCTGTGAAACAGTGGAGTTCTTCTTTTGGCAAAAGTTCCCTTATGATGGCATACGATCTGGCGATCGATTCCGATTCAAGGGATGTTGCGTCGATGCGTTTGGCGTCGTCGGATAACTTTAACTATGGCGTCATTCCAGCGCCCGTGCTTGCATCTCCCAACTACACCAACGCTCAAACGATCGGAGTTGATGAATCGGACATTGCAGCGTTTTCCGCCGATGGCTATGCGTTTGTTTTTCGCGACCAGTTGATTCGCATTATCGACATCAATGATCCTAAGAACCTCAAGGAAGTTTCGCGAATCGAACTACCTGGACAGAGTGCAACGATGCATTTGGTTGGCGACAAGCTGGTCGTGATTTCGCAGGGGTTTGATTGGCAAACGTCTTTAGATTCGTCATCGCCTCTTCAGTACACCCAAGTGAGATTCTTTGAGGTGACAGACCGAGGAGCTCCCGTCAGCACCGGCAGCATGAAAATGGAGGGCTCGATATCAGCGTCTCGAATCGCCAACGGACAATTGTTGCTATTTCAAAGCTCACGGAATGCGTTACCTCAGTTACTAACAAAGGATTCGTCGCAAACCCCTGATTTTTGGACAAGACGGTTCGAAACCAAACAAGAGTACTTGGATCGCATCACACCCACGATTCTGGATTCCGCGTCCTTCAAGTATCAGCAAATCGGACCAGATGGGAAAGAAATCTTCACAGGAGTTATTGGTGATTGGCGCGATATTGCCGATACCGGTGGCGAATCATACACGACCATCGTCGCTCTGAATCTCGATACCGAAATCCCAACGCCAAGTTCGGTGGAAACGGTCCTTGGAGGCTGGGTAAGCAATAACTATGTCACCGAAAAAAGCATCTATTTGACATTCGGACAGGCGGACGGATTCACGCGCATCGTTCATCTTAACCTCGGCAATGAGAACGGGAATTCCGAAATTTCAGCAAATGGCTTTGGCGATGTAAAAGGGACGATCCGCAACTCGCGTTTTTTGGATGAGTTTGATGGGTACCTCAGGGTTGTGACCAGTGAGGATGGTTCGAACAGTGGCGGAAGAATACGGAATTCTGCCAATGTCTTTGTGATGAAGGTTATCGACGGCGAATTGAAAACCGTCGGCTCTGTCTTGGATATTTCACCTGGCGATCAAGCGTACAGTGTTGAGTTTGACGGAGAGCGAGCGTTAGTCACGACAGGGTTCATCCAACCGTTCGAATCGACATGGAGGTTTTGGGGTGATCCGCTTCATGGAATCGATTTGTCAGACCCCGCGCAACCCAAGGAACTCAGCGATGTCGTGATCCCCGGCATCAACAACTATGTGCATTGGGTAGATTCCAACCACTTGCTTGGCGTCGGGATGGTGGAAGTAGAATCGCTTTGGTACACCCAGGTCTCGTTGTACGATGTGACGGATCTTTCCGCCCCTAAAACGATCTACACCTGGCGAGGCACGACCCAAATCTCGCCGTGGAACTTTGACGCAAATCCGGCGATGAACATCCGCTACGACGCGCAATCCAAGACGCTAACTATTCCGCAATCTCAAAACCAATTTTTCCGAATTATGGACTGGCCCATGGCAGTCAACATTGACTCTGTGCAACCGATTTGGACGCCAGCGGGCCTTCCGAACCCAGCATTTGCCGATGTGCTAGTCCTAAGCATTGACGTAGAGGCGACCGATCCGATAACGCTCCGGGCACAGGTAGGTGATGGATCAGGATTAGGACGTGCCGTGGTTGTCGGGGATACACTGGTCGCGTTGACCAACATGTATTTGTCTACCTATGCAACGGACGATCCAACGAACGTTTTAGATCGAATTTTGTTGTCGAGTCCTTTGAACGGTGACAACTATACCATTGCCCCCGGCCCGCAAAAAACGATCCTTGATGTCTTAGCCAACGACTCCCATCTGGCTGACTACAAAATCACTGCGATCAATGGAGCAGCACTGAAAGGGTCGGTCCGAATACTTGAGGACCAGCGATTGGAGTATACCAATCCTACTTCGATTGGTAGCACTTCCAATGGATGGAATGATTTCTTTGAGTACGAAGTAACAACCGCGGATGGTGCTAAGTTCAAGACATATGTTTCGATCTATGGCCAGCCGTCCGGAGATGAGCAGCAAAGTGCTGGGGCTGCTACCATTTCGTTGAAAGCCGTGGATGACGACAACAATCCGGTGAACTCTATTGCAACTGGAGATGAGTTCTGGGTCGAGGTTCTAGTGCAAGATGGACGAGCATGCGGTGAAGGAGTCTATTCGGCTTACGTCGATGTCGCATTCGATACAAGCGCTTTTGAAGTTGTCGGCGATGCTGAATCTTTGGGTGAATTCACGAACAAATTCTCAGGTGAAAAGACCAGCGAAGGGTGGCGAAATCTCGGTGGATTCCGAAATTCTGCGATTCCAGCTGGAAATGGAACTCAGTCTTTGGTTCGTTTTAAAGTTCGCGCAACGGAAGATGCGGTCTTGAACATGACCGTATCGCCCAGCAACCGCCCCGGGTCTGAGCTAACATTATACGGAATCGACACGGTGATCCCTCTCGCCAACATCACTTCCGGTTCTCTTCACTTGCCGATAACAGCTGCCCCAAAGGTAATTGACTACGACGTGAATGCAGATGGGATCATATCGCCAATCGACTCCTTGATCGTGATTAACCGCCTCAACCGCGAAAGTGTTGACGCTGCTTTCGGAGGTTCGATCCTAGCGAGTTCTGGCAACATCAAGCTGGATGTGAATCAGGACGGTATCGTTTCCATGTTGGACGTGTTGACGCTCGTCAATCACATTAACGAGCCCATTGTGTCTGCCGCGAATTCGATCGTTCCAATGATGAATACCGTTGAAACGAACAGTACAACGAAGAAGAAGTGATTCGCTATTAAAATAGGCTTTTTTGTAGCGAAAGTCGTCAAGACTTTCGGTTGCATCGCCTAATTGACCGAAACTCTTGACGAGTTTCGCTACTAAACTTCACAGCATGGGGCGTGAACAGGCCGATGTAGACGCAGAACCACGTTGTCAGCAACGACAACTATAGCGTCGCTAGAAAGGCGTAAAGATCTGCGACCTCTGCAGGGGTTTTCTCGCTAAGCAGTCCAGTTGGCATCAAGGACTCCGTCGAATACCCCTGGTCCTCGATGTTGTCTTTATTGACTCTCACGATTGTGCCGGTGGCTGTTTGAAGAGTCGTACCATCTGCGGCTGTGTAAACGATCATGCCGGTAAAGATTTCGCCATCGGTCGTCAAGACACGCAAGGAACGATATCGATCCGATATGGTCCTGCTTGGTTCGAAAATCGCAATGGAAAGATCGTCTCGAGAAAAACGTTTTGCCACTCCTGACAAGCTAGGTCCAAGTGAACTTTGACCGCCATGGCACAAGGCGCATTTTTCTTGATAGATCAGTTGCCCTCGTTTTGCGTCTCCTGGAACTGCACTAGCAGCTGTTAACAACGAACGCCAATCAAAAGTCGATTGTGGCTGGGGTAGCTTTGCAAAGAACTCTGGATCAAGTGTACTTTGATAGTAGACTTCCCAATCTTTCCACAGGTCTCCAACTGGTGGCGTGTTGAGATTCAATTTCCCTGCCACTGTTCTCGCTCGTGCTAAGGTAGGTGCACGCGGCATCAAGCCAGTTGTATTGATCGAAACAGTTACAATCGGAGCTAACGTTTGCCATTCCCGTTTCGCGTCTTCAATCGAAAGGCCACTCAATCCACGCCAAGCGGATGGCCAAAGATTTCGATCTTTGCTTTCAAGCTGCGAAAGGAAGAGCTCATAGTCCTCTTTACTTGGATTGGCCGAAAGCAGATCGACCGCAGTTGAACGCAGACTCGCGACAACGGCAGAAGCGAGAATGGCTTTCGCCAATTCCGCATCGATTCCCGCTTGGGATGCGTAACGCAAGACAGGAACCGACCATTCGGTTGGCTGTGAAGCCAAAAGGTGGCGGCGCATTTTTTTCCTGGCTGCTGCTTGAACGTCGGCCGGAAAGGCCGCGACCAGCGTCAAGTCTTCTGCGTTGCATGGCACAGGGAGTTCCACAAAAGCAGTTCCCAAGTTGGAATCGCGTCGCAACAACGCTGCTACCAGTTGCTGAAGTCGCGTTGGCCATTGATTATCGGTATAGAGCCCCCGAGCCTTGACTTTCCGAACAATACCAGCCAGCGCGATTGCCGTTTTCGTCGTCATTTCTTTGGTTCTTGCGAACTGGCAATTTGCGGAGCAACACAATGCATGAATATCCGATGTGGGATGACTGTCTTTATTGATTTGATTTAAGCAGTATGCAAGCGAGTCTTGATCCTTGGGCTCGAGCATGGCCAGGGTACGCATCGCTTCTGAGTGGACCAATTGTCGATCTGATTCGGCAGCTTTTCTTGCCAAGAACATAGCCCATCCGATCCACGCGGTTCGAACATTCGGCGGTAGCTTGGATGAGCCCAGGCCTTTAAAACCGTCGAGCACATCGGGTTGCGGAGGCTCTTGCTGTTGTGGCAAAGAAAGACGGCGTTCACCTAACGCGGTTTGGAGAACAGTTAGGAATTCTAAAATATCGCGGGTCGACCATTGAGGCTGGTTCTTGGGCACCCAACTCGCAAGTGCGTCTAGCAGAGGCGTATCAATCGTCGACTGTGTCGTGTTGTAAAGCTGTTTGGCGATTAGATAATCGAGATTATTTTCGTCGGTCTTCTTTGCAAGTGGCTTGGCTGAGCGTGCCAACGCCCAAAGCCAGCTGCGTCGCAAGGAATTGCCCGCTTCGCTGTCGTCTACATGCAGACTCGTCGCGGAACTGAACGAAATTTTTCGCACCCCATAAGCCTCCCAACGCAATCGTTCATCGGCCCTTCCGAGATGCAGTTCCCAATTGGCTTGGTCATTGTCGTCCGTATTAAGCGGGGCTGAGGCGAAGTCCATCGCCGACAAACCTTCCAATAGCTTATTGTCTGATGCGGTGATCGAAACATTACCCCTGCCTGCGAGCCACCAAGCCGCGGCCCTAGTGGACCTCGATGCAGAACTGAGAGCGTTTTGAATTTGAGGAAACGCAACCGGGGTATTGAGTCGAGAGAGAACTTGGGCGCATCGCAGTTTTGCATCCGCAATGATTTCAGGCTCGTCGGAAATCGGAATTTCTCCCGACAGCACTTCTAGTATTGCTTTCGTACCAACTTTCTCAACTTCGGGCAACCATTTTGCTTCGGACCAGCTATCGAAAGGTCTGTTTGCTGACAGTATGTTCACGAGAGCTTGGGATTGCTCTGCTTTCAACTGACCTTTTGCAACGGGATCGGCAAACCAGTTTTTTGGTTCTGGCGGTTGCGTGGGTGCAATCGCCGAAATGCGATAAATGGCCCCAGTTGTACCTCGACCACCGACACACACCATCAAACTTCCGTCTGTTCCGACGCAGATATCGGTCGGGGCAAAACCGGTGGTGCCGGTGGGTTGCATGAACACCTCGGCAGGAACTTTGTTCGGAATACGCTTGTCTTCCTCAATGTTACGAGAGGGATAAACAGCAATCACGCGCCCGAACGTCCAATCCAAAACGAACACTGCGTCATGGTATTTCTTCGGAAAGACTCGATGCTGATAAACGGTTACACCTGTCGGAGATCCTCTGCCTAACTGAGCCAGAACCAGAGGCATTGTGATCCGATGATCTTCGTCTTTCCACGATTGTCCGCACCAACCTGCATCGGAGCCTGGCCCCATAACCATCACGCGAGTTGGACGATACCACGGCAATGTCGCTTCCCGCTCGCAGTCACTATCAAATGTCACAATCTGCCCATCTGGCATAAAGTCGAAGTCATAGCAGTTACGCATGCCATGTGCCCACACTCCTCGTTTCGAGAAGTCAGGGCTCATCCTCCAAATGGTTCCGCTACGGGAACGCGTTACTGGGCTGATAGGGTCGTTCTGCAGTTTGGAAATATCCTTTGCAAAGTTGCCAGCTATCAAATACCAATATCCATCTGGCCCGCGTCGGATTGCGTGCGCGTAGTGCTCTTCACCGGTGGGAAGCTCCAGAACCTTTTTAGGATTTGGATCGGCGATCAAATCACCGTCGTTATCTTCGCTAAGCCATAGGCCACCCTCGGCAACATAATAAAGTTTGCGACCTTCGGACCATATTCCTTGCGCCCCTTGCTTAGGATTCGACCACTGAAAGCTTCGATCGTATTTGCCGTCATTATTGTCGTCCACTAAGGTTCGGATATAACCGGGCCCCGAAACCACTGGTCGTCCAAGGCCATCGAGCGTCATACAGAAACAGTCGTGGACCATAGCATCGTCGGCCACCCGTTCCACCGAAAATCCTTCCGGAACAGAAAAAGGGAGTGTTTCGTCTGCTCGAACAGGATGGCTGATTCCGAGCGACGAAATCAACATCAATGCAACATTCAAGCAACAGGTTTTCCACAACCTCGAATTCAACACAGAAAAACTCCCAAAACCGGCGTACAAGTAAGAAAATCTTGAGGAAGCGATTGAGAGACTCCCTACGTCTATAATATCAATGCTTTTCCAAGCTTGAAAAGGCTGAATCCCCTACCTTCGTAGAAATCGCGGGCGCCCTCACGGCTTTTGTTCCTCAGTTGGTGGCCTAGAGAGCAATAGTCGTTTTGAATTGGCGGAATCGTCGTCTAAACTGAACAATGAGGTACAATACCAATTGGTTGGTAGACCACTTTCCCAATTCGCTCGAGGCTAAGCTTTGTCTGACGCAAATTCCCAAATGCTCTCTTTTGCGTGTCCAAAGTGCCAGAAGAAACTAAAAGCCCCCTCGAATCTAGCCGGCCAAAAGTTGTCCTGTCCAAAATGTAGTTCTCCCATTCGAGTTCCAGGGGTCGTTGACTCCAAAAATGATGACGATGATTGGTTGGCACTGAATAGCCAGCCAGAATCGCCCCCACCTCGGGAAGCTAAGAAATCGCAAGAGGAAAAGGTCAAACCGTCTCAGTCCAAGTCACCGATTGCGTCTCCTACTCGAATCCAGGAGTCAAAACTTCCTGAGCTAGCAGATCTAGACGAGCTTCGCCTAGCACCGTCCCTTGAGTTGACTTCCAGCAATTCCCCATCTGCAAAAACGCCATCCGGCAAGAGTTTATTCGACGACGATCTGCCTGATTTGCAGCCGTTTGACGATCCATCCTCGACAGCAAGCGAAAAACCGCTTGAGCCTAAATCGCCGCCGGCAGCAGCCAAAAATTCTTCCGCCAAGCCATCTTTGGATTTGCCAGACATCGCTTTACCGGACCTCGACTTGAGCGATATTCCGCTTGCACCGCTGGAGCCATCGAAGCCCAAAACAACCAAATCCAAAAGTGGGAAATCGCCGATCCTATCCGGTTCCTTAGAGGATTTGTCCTTGGAAAGCCCGGCTTTGATCGGTCCATTGGATTCCGTCGACGAAGAATTCAGCTTCCCATGCAAACTCTGTGGTAGCCTACTATGCTCAAGTCGCTCGCGGGTCGGTCATTCAATTCGTTGTCCAGACTGCTATTCTGAATTCAGCGTTCCGAGTCCTCCTCAGAAGAAGAAAAAAGCGGATGTCAAAATCGATGCTGAAGTCGCGAAGGTCACATTTGCTCCGATCGATTCACTCAGTGTGCACGGCACAAACAGTTCAAGCGAAAAGACCAAGGAGATACTTGATCGGGCCGAACAGACCTTGGAATCCGAACGAGAAGAATATCAAGACTTAAGTGGAACGTTCGATACCAAACGCTGGATGGGCTTCTTGTTTGGTTTCCTCAAGGACCCCATGGTCATTACTGCAGCTGTTGGACTTGGATTTGTCTCCGGCTTCTGGCTGTTTTCAATGGCTGCAATGGGGACTTGGGTTAGTCTCGAGGGAGCTCAAGTGCTCATCGCTCAGTTGTTGATCTTGTGTGTGTTTGGTGTACCTATTTTTGGTGCCATCTGCATGTGCGGAATCGCAATCCTAACCATGGCCGCCAACCGAGCAAATCGAGTTGCTGAATGGCCATTCATGAAAATGTCAGAATCGATTGGAGAATGCGTTATGGTCCTAGCCGCAGTCATGGCAGCTAGCATCCCAGGCGGGATGCTCGGCGCAGTTTTCCGTTCCTTGAATGCTCACCCCATGGTCTCCTTTGCCTTTATCATTCTTGGAATTTGGGCCATCACTCCCATCTTGCTCCTCTGCATGATCGATACCAGTTCGATCTTCCAACCCTATTCCAAAGCAGTGTTTCAATCGATAAAGAGTCGGGCAGAAGCTTGGGGGGCAATGTACATGCAAACCGGGATGGCCTTTGCCGCCTTCTTTATGTTGATGGTATTAACAGGTACGTCACCACCGGTCGGTGACTTTGTCTTGGGTCTCGCTCTGCCGTTCATCTGCTTCTTCATGTTCAATCAATACGGTGTTTTGGCTGGCAGAATTAGCGATGTCACTGAGATGGGATTCGAAGGAGATTTCTCAGCAGACTAGTCAAAGATTGGCTTTGATCTCTTTGAGCAGAGCCGCTTCGGGAGTACGCTTGTAGTATTCATCGAGCGGGTAGCAACCGGAAGCAAGACCATTCCTTGGGGCTGTGGTGCAATCCGAGAAAGTTCGACAAACCAGCTTCCGTTCGCTTTTGCTGTGATGAATGGCATCCATCAACTGCTTAGGGTAAGACAATACCATTCGTCCCAAGCCGATGAAATCAATCTTGCCCGTTCGCACCTGGTGTTGGCCGACACCAGGCAAAAACTCCTGCAAATAGGAGTAGCCTGAGCCGACCATCAATGTATTCGGAAACCGAGATTTCAACTGGCCTGCTACGTTCAACTGTCTTGCCACCGAAATCAACGGGTCTTCATGCGGCTGGTAGCCATCCGAAGGCGGATAGGCTGCAGGCCGAAGGATGTGCGGTGTGTAATATGGACTGCCCGCCGATAGATTGAGCAATGTCACTCCAAGCGAAGCAAGTGACTCAATCAGAAGTACCACTTCGGTTAAATCATGATTCAATGGATCCTCCTCATCGATTCCGAATCCCCATTTGTATGGGATCAGCTTGGAATAGTCAGTCGGCATTCCCTGGCCCTGCTTTCCTGCTTCTGCCGTCGACTGGTCGGGTATAAACGGCACGGAATCAAATACGCTCATGCGAACGCCGATACCTAACCCAGGCGCCGCTTGCTGAACTGCTTTGATAATGGAAAACAGCAATCGCGACCTGTTCCCAAGGGAACCTCCGTAAATTCCCGACCGCGTTTTTGCACCTAAGAACTCGTGTAGAAGATAACCGTGACAGCACTTGATGTCGACGAAATCTGCTCCGACCTGTTGCGCGATCGATGCCGCTTTGGCATAGTCACCGATCAGCTCGTCTAGTTGCGTGTCGGTCCATACCATGTCATCGCTATCGACCGAAAACTTCTTGTCTAAAATCGGATGGCGATATGCAACCCGCGGCTCCCAACGCCTCTTGTCGTTTGGTCGACAAAAGCGGCCCGAATGCGTTAACTGAAATCCGATCACCAAGTTGTCGACATTGCCGTACTGTTCTCGGTGGCTCTCGATAAGTTTGCCTCGAAGTCTCTCGATGTCTGCTTGGTTCTCTTTGAGCAACAACAATTGATTTGGGTTGGCACGGCCGTCAGGTCGAACGGCCATTGCCTCCCCTCCCCAAATCAACTTGGCACCACTTTCGCCGAAACGTCCCCAGCGTCTCACAGTCGCTTCCGAAGTGCCGCCGGAATGAGTCGCATCCCAACCTTCCATCGGTTGAATCGCAATGCGATTGCCTATCGTCCTAGAGCCCCATGAAACAGGCGACAAGATAGGCGAGTCTTCGCCTCGGATGAGAGGATCGTCTATCGGCAATTCAATTCCAAGCCGTCCTGTATGCATCCGAAAATCCGATGCTGACTTGAGCGACGTTAGCTTGGTAAGTGTGTATGGCATTGGGAATTAGCAAAAGAACAGGGAAAAAGAAAGATGCCAGCGGGTTCTCCGCTCTTCTTTGACGATTTTAGCCTGAAACTAAATTCAAAGCGAACGGGGGGCCCTTTGGGCACGATTCGAGGCAGCCCATTTGAGTCATAGCGCGAAGCGCAAGCTAGTGAATCGGATCGCAAATTCACTAGCTTGCGCGTTTTGAAATTGCATGTTTTCTGTGCTTCCGGGCCAACGGCCCAGCAATTTACATAGCCCAGCCCAACGGGCTGGGTGTTCGATGCAAATGATCTTAAGGGCCAAAGGTCCGACCGTTTGTTGGCTGACGTCTCCAACTGAAGCAAACTGCCGGGCCGTTGGCCCTATCAATTCCTTTGCTTGATTATACCCAGCCCTTCAGGCTGGGCTATGTGAACGACCGGGGCTTTGCCCCTAAATCAAATAGTGCAACTTCAAAACTTGCGGGTCGTGCTAGGGCAGTTTTCCTGCTGCCGCTCTCCTAAACTCTCAATGAACCCGCGCCTGGAACAACAATTGCTTACAGACAAATTCTTAGCGAGTTCGGCAATTCCCCCGCGCGCAACTGCACAACTGTGTCAAAAGTACCCACGCACAAGAGGATCTAATGCAATGTCTGTGTATACTATTCTGGTTCCATTCGATTTCAGTGCCAACAGCATCCTCGCTTTGGAAAAAGCCTGTGAACTCGTACAACCGATGCAGGCTGAGTTGCACTTGTTGTATGTCAAGGATGGGGCAGCAGATGAGGACAGCCAACGCCATTCAATGAACCGTCTTTTCGCCGCATTGCCACCGACGTTCGAACTGCAGCACAAAGTCCATCGCGAAGTTTTGAACGGAACGATTCACGAAGAAATCATTGACTATGCAAAGAAATGCAACGCAAACCTTATTGTGATGGGGTCGCGAGGGCGGTCTGGCGTTTTGTTGCTGACATTAGGAAGCGTGGCTCAGCGAGTGATGCACGACGCACCATGCCCCGTTGTTTTGGTCAAGCCCAACATGCTCGACCAGAATCCTATTATGGATAAAGCCGACAGCACATACGTCTCGCTTAAGGATACGGACTCACCCGCTCTTGATTTGCTTGCGCGAGCCATCAGCTTGAGAGCTACGGACGTACATATCGATCCACAATCGTCGGAACTCTATTGCGTGCGATTTCGGATTGATGGTAGCCTGGTCACGTATTGCACGGTCGACTCAGGCGTGGCAACGCATTTAATGCATCAGTATCTGAACTTGGCAAAAATGGACATTTCGGAACCGTTTCGACCGCGGGAGGGCCGTCTGATGCTCCCTGCCAATATGCGAGATTTCGAAGCGCGTCTTACTGCCACACCTGTGGCCGGAGGGGAGGCAATGTCTTTGCGGCTATTTTCGAAGGACAATATTTTTCTGCCACTTGAAGTATTGGGATTCAGTGGAGTAGGACTTGAAACGGTACGAACCATGTTGCGAGGCACGGAGGGACTCGTATTGGTTACGGGACCAACCGGATCGGGCAAAACCACCACAGTGTATTCCATGCTTCAAACGTTTGGCAACCGAAACCGAAACATCGTATCGATTGAAGATCCGGTTGAGTTTGACGTTCCCTTTGTTCGGCAAATGAATGTGGACGAGCGGCATGATGTTTCGATGACAAGCGGTTTGAGAGCACTTTTGAGAATGGACCCGGATATTATTTTTGTCGGCGAAATTCGCGATCCCGAGAACGCCGAAATTGCAATGCGTGCAGCTAGTTCCGGACGATTTGTATTTAGCTCGTTGCATACTCGTGATGTGGCTTCTACGCTGACCGCGTTTCGAGATATGCGAGTCACAAATCACTCGATCTCGGGAAACTTGATTGGAGTCGTCAATCAGCGATTGGTACGCAAACTCTGCGAAAAATGTTGCAAGCCGGGCGAACTCAGCGAACAAGACAAAGCCTTCTTCGGTGAGCAGAGAGTTGAAGTGCCAGCGGTGGCGTTCGAACCAGTGGGTTGTGGCGAATGCCGTAATACTGGATTCAAAGGTCGCTGCGGCATCTTCGAGTGTTTAAAAATAGACGATGCGATGAGAAAAGCGATCGCCGACAATGCGACCGAAGCGGAGATCAGGCAACTCATACGAACACAAGGTGTCGCCAGCTTAACGGCTGAGGCCTTGAGTAAAGTTCGCCAGGGTATCACCAGCTTTAACGAGGCGTTGAGCGTGCGATGGTTACCGTGTTAATGCGAGCGTCTAAATGGAAACTACCCGCGCTCGCCTAATGTGACATTGCGTACGTTAGCACGTTGATGGCCAAGGCATATGCATCGATCGAAAAACGCTGGAAGAACTCTTCGTTGTCCCCTTCCCGCTCCCACCCGTCAGCGATATCGGTATTGTGAGTAGCAACAGCGACCAATCTTCCTTGATCGTCGTTCAGGCCTCGGAAATGAACTTGCGACAGATCAGCGTCGCCACCGTTGGGAGATTTGTGAATCCAAGCGGGATCGTAACTGACACCGTTGCGTCGATAGAACTGAATCGCAGTTATCTGAGGGCATTTTTTTAAGGGGTAAACCGAAGACATGATCGGATGATCGGCTTGGATGTCAAACCAGCGCCAATTCGGCGCGACTTCTTTCATGTTGCCTTCGAAGTTTTCCCACTCCGCTTGCCCCCAGAAATCATCAACCCACAGGAAACCTCCATTGTCGAGAAATTTTTTCAGGCCAACTTTTTCCTCTCGACTAAGTGCTTGCCAGCCTGGATCGCTCATGAATGCGAATGGATGGTCTCGAAGCTTCGGATCGGACAACCTGAGTAGCAAAGTCCCTTGGTTTGCTTTGATCGTGGTGAGTTGGTTGAGGCGAAAGGTTAAGTTCTTGGCACCGATGGGGTGGTCGGTTGCCCACCGCGGCGTCCAACCATGGTCACCTTGATAGTAGGCCTCATTTCTTCCACCTACGCTGTCGTAGACAATGCGAACAAAGGTGAAGTAATCTGGGCGATACGTTGACAGGTCCAGGTCCGATTCCTGTGCTTCAAGGCTGCTGAGCAAGAGCATGCTGACCAGGAATAATAGATGGAGTTTCGCAAACATGAGTTCAACGGAAAAAAGAACGTGTTTTCAGCCTCGCCCTCCCGTTGATTCCCAACGACTGGGAAATGCAATCAGGCAATCTTGAACTTAACGTTGAGTCAAGCCACTTGCTAGTAGCGGGATTCTTTTTCCTGCTTGATTCGGCGAATTACGTTAGATTTCGAAACTTCGTCCATTTCATACGCCAACATCAGGCCTTGGATGGTTGTCTTCAATCGAAGCCCTTGGCTCAGGACCGAGTCACTGCGTCGATCGCGACTTCGCAGAGGTTGGACTTCGAGGTTTAGCAAGGTGCAAATATTGAAGTGGTGGTCGCTTCGGCCCGTTTTCATCTCAACTTCGACCACTTCGACCACCACCTTGAACTTGCCGAGTCTCTCGTTTTTGGTCGACGGAAAAGGGGCTTTCTTGCAATCGATTTCCAAGGTGACGCGATCATTTTCGACGTGGCTCACCGTTGCCTGGAATTCATTGACAATCCCTTTCAGCTTTTCAAGTGCAACATTTCGAGGGACGTTGGTTCCCAGTTCAAATTTCTGAGTCAGTTCCGACTTGGGTCTTAGCCAGGACCACCAGGATGCGTCCCCGGAAGCCTTGTTGTCCGAGTTGGGCGGCGAGAACTTGCCATGTGAATCAAGACCAAGTCCGACGACACGGTCTCGGCCACTTTCCTTGGCGATGATCAATCCTTGATCTGCGCGCTCCAAAACCGATTCGCTGGTATCACCCGGTAGAACGGTACTAACGCCAAAGCTGGCAGTGATGCATGCGTTTCGAAGAGCAGCGATCGGGGTTCGTTGCAATCGTTTCCGAATGGACTCGGCCCACTCTTTGGCCTCTGAGAAATCGCACTCGCTGCAGAGAAGGACAAACTCCTCACCGCCGAATCGAGCGACGAAGTCGGTTTCGCGGCACGAGTCCTTCAAAATTTGAGCAAACACGATCAACGCTTCGTCACCCACTTGGTGTGAGAAGTTGTCGTTGATTCGCTTAAAGAAGTCGATATCGCACATGATTACACTGCCAGGGCGGTTCGTGCGTTGGTGGTACGCGACGAAGTCAGGAAGTTGACGATTGAGTTCGCCGCGATTCGGAACCTTGGTCAGTTGATCTTGGCAAGCTCGTTCACGGAGATGAACGATTTTTTGTTCGAGAAATGCCGTTTCGCTTATGTCTTCTAAAATCAAAGCCCCACCGCAAAGATGACCGCCATCGTTGAATACAGGTACGACCTCAAGCTGAATGTGAATGATTGGAAATCCTTCGCGACGGATCGAAAGTCGTTCGCTGACTTTTTCGCTGGTCTGCATTAGTTTTGCAAACGGGCATTGCGAAGTTTCAAGCGGGAAGCCTTCCGTGTCGCATAGGGAAGCAAACGCGGTGTTCCAGGTTTGTTGATAGACTGACGCTGCAGAATTGCCAGTCATTCGTTCTGAGGTTGCATTCCAATCCAGAACACGGAACTCGGAATCAATGAAAATGACGCCGTCCTGAACATGGTCCATCATGTGTCGGTAAAACATGTCGTTGAGTTTGTGGACGAGCGCGCTGCCGGTTCGTTCTGAAGGACGCGACGTGGTTTGACTATCGACACGATCCAGTTCGAAAAACGGACGTTGTTCGTTCGCGTCAAGCGATTTGAGCCATCGCTTGCTCGCAGTTTCCATCACCTCGGCTTTTGGATTGAGAACCACGTCTGCAAACGATCGGACCAGTTTGGGATCAAATTGCAATCCGCTCTGCCGAAAGATCTCCGCCAGTGCCGCTTCGCGAGACAATGGATCCCGATAAACTTGTTGCATTGTCATCGAATCGTACGCGTCAATGATGTTGATGAGCCGGCTGGCAACAGGCGCGATTTCAGTCGACTCGCAATGATTCGACGAACTAAAGCTGGTTCCAATCCCTGCGATCGCCATCAGCAAATCGTTGGATGCACCTGCTGCTCGAAGAATCTCTAATCCCACCTGAGGATGCAAGTCCATCATGGACTGTTCATTTTCAGATAGCTTTTCTGGTTTCTGAAGCACTCGATCGGGAATGCCAATCTTGCCGATCTCGTGCAATAGCCCTGCAATCTCGAAAAGCTGAAGATGCTCCTCGTCCAGTTGGCAACTTATCCCCCATGCCGAGGTCCAAAGCGCTACGCGAAGTGAGTGGGACGCCGCAGGACCGTGTTTGGCACGAAGGGACACATAGAGACTTGATACGACTCCGAGTCGAGCGTGTACCATTTCGTACTGCAATCGGCTCAACGACTCCGAACCAAGCGAACTATTTGTTGACGGGCAAACGAACGACCACGGGTTCCGATGCGGAGAATTGTCAGAATTGGGTTGGAAAGACGTGGTTGCGTTCATCGCTAAGGCTAATGTGGGGCTGGCTATCGTTCATGTGGGTTTCAAAAACGGCAATGAAAAACCGTATGTCAGAAAGTCGGCTCGTGCAAATGGAACGCGATGATTCAGAATAAGGAGCCTGCCGAACCGAAGAAAAGTTCCATTTGTAGCGATTATTCCAAATCGCCGATCACCGCGAACCCTACCGCCACTTTACCGCTTGCGATTGGAGCGACTATGATGGAGCAGCTATTGCACAGGCGGGAAGAAGTTTTGTTTTCGTGAGGCTAGGAATCCTATGAAATTTTCGTGGCGGGTTGGAAGTACCAGTTTTTGTGTGGCGTTTTTGTTGGCGAATTTTCTTGAGTCATCCACAGTCTTCGCACAGTTGCCTACTGGATGGAAAGCACACGATTGGGATCGAGAACGCCCGCAAGTGGTCACGCCAGGCGTTTCAAACTTACCTCTCCCGGCCCCATCCGATGCCGTGGTTCTATTTAACGGAAAAAACTTGGACGAATGGCGATCGGCTGACGGGAGTCCTGCCAAGTGGATTGTTAAAGATGAAGTGATGGAATCGGTACCAGGCAGCGGCTACATTTTTTCAGCCAAGTCGTTCGGCGACTGCCAATTGCACGTTGAATGGGCTTCACCGGAAAAAGTACAAGGGAAGAGTCAAGGACGCGGCAATAGCGGCGTTTTCTTGCAAGGATTGTTCGAGGTCCAAGTTTTAGATTCCTTCGACAACAAGACGTATGCAGATGGTCAAGCGGCCTCGGTTTATGGGCAGTACCCCCCCTTGGTCAATGCTAGTCGAAAGCCAGGTGAGTGGCAGTCATACGATATCATTTTTCGCCGTCCAAGTTTTCAGGATGGGAAATTGGCTCAACCCGCTCGCATCACCGTTTTGCATAATGGCGTTCTCGTTCAAGACAACGTTCGTCCGCTTGGACCAACTTCCTGGCTTCAGCACAAACCGTACGATGCGGTTGCCGAGAAACTGCCGCTCTCGTTCCAGGATCACGGAAACCCAGTTCGATATCGAAACGTCTGGATTCGCGAACTGCCGCCGGAGATCATTGCCCAGCCTGAAAAACCGTATGACCCCGTCATCGTAGCGCTTACGCCAGAACAACAGGCCAAAATTGCAGGTAAATACGTCCGAGGTGACGGTGGCTTATGGGAAATTACGCTTCGCGATGGCAAGCTTTTCTTTTCGGTTTCTGGTACCCCACTTGAGCTGATCGCGCACAGCCCAGAGGAGTTTGGGTTAAAATACACGGCTGGCAAGGTCACGATCGCTTATGATACTGCCGGTACTCCAACCGATTTGCAGTTTTACATGGGTGGCGACGTCTCAAAAGCGACCCGCTCGAAATAACTTTTTTGACTTGCTGTTGCAAAATCCCTTTTATTACTTCCTAAGCTAGAAAAACGCCTCCATTATGGATCCCGTCCTTGTAACGATTTCACTCGTTTTCGGATTGTTCGTTTTCGTTTTCGCCTTAATCATGCTGGCGATTTTTTCGCGCTACTTTTGGCTGTGGATTCAGTCGGTCATGACGGGCGCGAAGGTCTCCGTCGTCGACTTGCTCGGAATGATGTTCCGCCGAGTTGATGCCAAGACAATCGTGCGAGGAAAGATCATGGCTGTTCAGGCCGGAATTCGCGACGAAGATCTTACGACCAAAGCTCTCGAAGCCCATTATCTCGCTCGCGGAAATGTACCTCAAGTCATTCGCGCTCTCGTTGCGGCTCGAAAGAGCAAGCAGATTACGTTGTCGTTTCGTGAGGCCGCAGCCATCGACTTAGCCGGACGAAACGTACTCGATGCAGTCCAAACCAGCGTTTATCCAAAAGTGATCGATTGCCCTCCAAAGGGTAGCGCAGTCGCCTTCTTGGATGCGATTGCTAAGGACGGCATCCAGCTCAAGGTGAAAGCGAGAGTCACGGTGCGAGCCAATCTTCAACGCCTGATCGGTGGTGCGACCGAAGAGACCATTATCGCTCGAGTAGGACAAGGCATCGTTAGTGCGATCGGGTCATCCGAAAGCCACAAAATTGTTTTGGAAAATCCCGACGTTATCTCGAAAGCAGTTCTAGCGAGCCGTCTCGACGATCAGACTGCGTTTGAAATCGTATCCATCGATATCGCTGACATCGACGTTGGCGAGAACATCGGTGCACGGCTTCAAGCAGACCGCGCCGAAGCGGATACGCGCGTGGCTCGGGCAAAAGCGGAAAGCCGACGCGCCGAAGCCGTTGCAACCGAACAAGAAATGATCGCGAAAATCGAAGAAAGCCGAGCTGAAGTTGTTTCCGCAGAAGCAGAAGTTCCCAAAGCAATCGCTGACTCGCTATTGAGTGGTCGCCTCAGCATCATGGACTACTACAAACTGAGAAACATTACGGCGGACACTGAGATGCGACAGAGCATCGCCGGGACCAGTACGACCGGTCCGTCGAATCCTGCTCGGTCCAACTGATGTTTTTGAAATCGAAATGTTTGTTCGTCTTGTAGCAGGGATTTGATTATGGCAGATGATCTCGACGATTTTCTCAAGCAAGCGGCCCAACGTCGTCAGCAGCGGCAACACCAGCGCACGAATCGCCCGCCTGTCGTCCAGCCAGAGCCCGTACGCCAAACGCCACCCCCAACGCCCCGCCTGCAACAACAGGATCCGGTTCCTGTTGCTCCTGTCGTCGAATATTCGAAACCGTATGAACCCACCGTTGGCAATCTTTCGACGAGTCTCCCGTCGGCCACTCGAAAAAACGATTTGGAACAAACCGATGAGCGGTTGCAGGCACACGTTCAGCAAGTCTTCCAGCATGAGCTGAGTAGCCTTCGACAATCCGAAAGTAAGCCAAAGAAGAAACAAAAGAAAGAACAGCAGCTCAAGGAAACTCCAGCTACCGTCGTGGAAGCACAACCGACGGCCAAAGTTTCGTCTGCTTCTCTGGCCGCACAGCTTCGCGACCCCCAATCCTTGCGCATGGCGATTATCGCTCACGAGATCATGAAGCGACCTTGGCAATGAGCGTTCCGGATTTTGCGAAAGGGGTTGACGGACTGCTTCCTGCTATCGCCCAAGATGCCGCCTCCAAACAAGTCCTCATGTTCGCTTGGATGAATCCAGCGGCCTACGAAGAGTCCCTAAAAACTGGCTTTGCAACATACTTCAGCCGATCTCGAAATCGTTTGTGGCGTAAAGGTGAGGAAAGCGGTCACCGACAACGAATTGTCGAAATTCGCATAGACTGCGATGCCGATTGTATCTTGATGCTCGTCGAACAAAGCGGTGCCGCTTGCCATGAAGGCTACGCGAGTTGCTTCTTTCGAAAACACTCGAACGAACAGTTTGTCGTCGATCAAGAACGTATCGTGGATCCAGGTACGGTTTATCAAAAAGTAAAGGGATAGTTTATGCCAGAACTACCCGAAGTGGAAACGATGCGCCGCGGTTTGCTTCCCACCATCGGCGGCATCATCACTTCGGTCATTGAACCGGATATCCCGTATCGACCGATCAAAATCGATCCATCTATCAAGGAGTTCCGAAAGCGTGTTCTTGGCGAGGAAATTGTATCCGTGGACCGTATCGCAAAACGAGTTTTGGTAAAACTAAGCACTGGCGACTCGATCGTCATGCAACCCAAAATGGCCGGGATTGCGATGGTTTCGGCTCCGCCAAGCGAGCAACATACTCGCATGGTATTCGAATTGAGCGGTGCTGAAGTTCCGCGATTCCTTTATTGGGACCGTCGTGGGCTTGGGACGGTTTCGCTATGGACTGAAGCTCAAATTGAGGAGCATCTCGGACCAGACAAGCTAGGTCCAGACGCTTCCATCGTTGATCAAAAGACATTTGCTGAGCGGTTTGGGGCGATCGATCGGGAAGTCAAAGTGGCGATGCTCGACCAGCGTGTGGTGTGTGGCATTGGCAATTTGTATGCTGCAGAAATACTGCATGCAGCAAAGATCCATCCCAGCATTCGCTGCAACGATCTCAGTCGATTGAAATGGAATAGGATTCATAGAGAAACCATACGAATTTTGAATGAAGCGATCGAAAAAGAGGGCTCCACTTTAAGCGATGGCACGTACCGTAACGCGATCAATGGCGAAGGGAGTTACCAAAACCAACACTTGGTATATGACCGCGAGGACGAACGGTGCTTGACCTGCAAAAAAGAATCGATTCAGAGAATTGTCCAGGCTCAGAGAAGTACGTTTTTCTGTCCAAAGTGTCAGGGGTAGGTGTGGAGTTCTTTGTTCTTTGATCGCAGCCTTTAGCCTTTCCTCAGCCCATGCTTAAATCCTGTCACTGCTGTGGCCTTATTCATCAAATCCCTTCGTTGAGCGTCAACGAGCGAGCGCAATGCACTCGATGCGATAGCGTTATCGATCAGCCGAAAAATCGGAATCGCTCGCAAGCCCGAACGGCAGCGGCAGCGGTCGCAGCGATGGCGTTGTTTCCTGCCGCCGTGATGTTGCCGATACTCGAGGTCGAACAGCTTGGGCACCACCATCAAAGCAGTATCTTGGGGGGCATCTTGGAGCTGTACAAAACCGGTAGTTTCCTGGTCGCCACGGTCATTTTGTTGTTTTCCATTGTCTTTCCCCTGTTCAAGATTTTGGCGTTGGTCGAACTGAGTTGGCTCTGTTTAATGCGACAGCGGCATCGCACTTGGACGTATCGCCTCATGGAGCAAATCGGGAAATGGAGCATGATGGATGTCATGCTTTTGGCCTTGCTGGTTATGTTGATCAAGCTGAGTGGAATTGTTCAGTTCCATTTTGGCCCAGCTTTGATTGCGTTCGTTCTGTGTGTTTCCATGAGTATGATATCTGCCATTTGTTTCGACCCCCACGCGATTTGGGAAACGCCATGAACGCCTCAACACCCGGTTCCAACTCCACTAACGACGATTCTTTGTCCACTATTGAATCAAAAGAGGCCTTCCCGATTGCATCGGTCAAGAATTTATCCGAGGTCTCGGCCAATTTCCGAACCAGGCTTTGGTGGCTGACTTTGTTTTGTGTGCTCGTTAGCCTGGGATTGTTTTGGTATTCCAGGCAAGGGGGTGGTGAATTGATCGCAATCGATTTCAACGATAGTTATGGGCTCAAGCCTGAGGATCGACTCAAGTTTCACGGTGTTGAAATCGGGGCCGTAGAAAGGATCGAGCTCAATCCTGGACGCGATGGAGTTGTGGTCCATGTTCGTATGACGACGCAGACTCGCTCGCTGGCCTCGGAGGGGGCTCGTTTTTGGATCGTGCGCCCGTTGGTTTCGCTCGATTCCATCCAAGGTCTCGATACGATTTTGGGTGCGAAGTATTTGGCGATCGATCCATCACCGACAGGCGGAAAGCTGGCGTCTCGGTTTCAAGGACTCGAGACTGCGCCGATCGTACCACCGAGTGAGGGATCTCTTGAGATTACGCTCGATGCAAACTCGCGAGGTGGCCTTGAAAGCAATGCTCCTATTTTGTACCGAGGTTTTCGTATTGGCAGGGTTGTTCAAGTGGGATTTGCAAGCGATGCAAGGTCGGTGCAAGCGCGCTGCGCAATCGATCCGGAGTATCGCGACTTGATACGAAGGAATAGCAAGTTTTGGAACCGGAGTGGGTGGCGGTTGGACGTTGGCTTGTCCGGGATTCAATTGGACGCCGATACACTGGCTCAGATGTTTACCGGTGGGATCGAGGTTGCAACACCGACCGAACCGGAAAAAAATGTAGGGACGGGACATCGGTTTAAACTTTACGACAAACCGGACAAGGAATGGACACAATGGCAACCTTCGCTTGCTCACGGTGAAGCATTGAATCGGATCGCATCGAAAATGCCTCAGCCTATTCGACTGGCTCTGCGTTGGCAGGAGAGGTCATTCGGATTTCGAAAGAACCAGCAAAGGGCGGGCTGGTGCTTACCTTTGGATGACGGTCGCGTACTATGCTTGGCGGAGCAAATCAGTGCACCGAGCTCAGCGATTCCGGACTCAATTCAGTTTGAGCTCGCAGGCTTGACCCTCAGTGCCGATCAGTTGAGTCAACCTTCGGGACCTGTGTCTCCCGAATCGATTGCTAGTTCGACCACACGATTTTCGATTGTAGACTCGTTGCCTGCCGATACGTCGCGATGGCCCGTCAATATGGTGAGCTCTAGATTGCCAGACCAAGTTTGCGATGTATTCCTGGCCCATCCGGATGCTTCGAGTGTACTAGCGATCGATGCGGCACGATTAAGCGTTCGCGATTCGGTTTGGATGATCGACGACATGGTTACCATTGGCAGGGACTACCATGGGCTCCCAGTCGTCTCAGCCGCCACGTCTCAAGTTATAGGTTTTCTTTCGATCCAAAAGAATACACGAACTATCTTGGCTCCTTGAGTTTGGTAACCCGACGCGTAAGCGAGGAGTTATTGTTATCCCTCGCTTTCGGGCTTGTTGATTTAGTTGTTTAACAGTCAGCCGAAGGCGTACCTTGCGGTTTTGACCGTACGCCTACGGCTGAGTGTTAAATGTCGGGTTCCCAAAATGGCCTGTTGCCATTCCTATCCAAGAAAATTACTTTTCTGGTACCATCATTCGCTTTTGACTCCAACGAAAAACGATGTTGAAAATGAAAGCTGCTTACATTCGAACGACTGGCTCACCTGACGTCATCGAGTTTGGTGATTTGCCCGAACCCGTTTGCGGTGTCGATCAAGCGATAGTGCAGGTTGGTATGGTGTCGGTGAACCCAATCGATACCTACATCCGAAACGGCGCAAACTATTGGCCACTTCCAAATCCATACATTCCAGGTTGCGATTTGGCAGGAGTCATTGTCGCGGTTGGCGCCAACGTCAAACACTTGTCGGTCGGGCAGCGTGTTTGGGGGAGCAATCAAGGGTTGATGGGCAAGCAGGGGACGTTTGCTGAATTGTGTGCCGTCGACGCTCAATGGCTCTATCCTTCACCGGATTGCGCAGACGATACGGAATTGGCCGCTGTCGCGTTGGTTGGTATCACGGCCCATTTGGGATTGTTTCAGCATGCGATGTTGCAGCCGGGCGAAACGATCTTTGTTCGAGGCGGAACAGGTGGTGTAGGTTCGATGGTCGTGCAAATGGCCAAAGCCATCGGTGCAACGGTGATCACCACAGGCGGAAGTGCAGCCAAGATCACAAAATGCCTTGAACTCGGTGCAGACTTCGCGTTCGACTACAACAGCTCGAACCTAGCTGACGAAATTCGAAAGGCTGCCCCGAGCGGCGTAAACGTGTTTTGGGAAACGTTGCGAGATCCGGATTTCGATTTTGCGGTGGGTGCGATGAGCGAGGGAGGTAGAATGATTTTGATGGCAGGCCGGGATGCACGTCCCCAGTTTCCGGTCGGTCCGTTTTACGTTAAAGGATGTTCGCTGCATGGGTTTGCCATGTTCAAGGCTTCAGCAGCGCAGCAACAGGTCTGCGCCTCAGATATCAATCATTGGATGACCTCGGACCTCCTCAAAGCACAAATCGACCGAGTTCTGCCCCTGAGTGAAGCGGCACAAGCACATCGACTCCAAGAATCGAATACGGTTCAGAAGAAGAGCGTTTTGTCTGGGAAAATAGTATTGAAAGTGGGAAATTAGGGCGAGGCTCATTACTCGGGAGGGTGAGGCTCCTGCCGAGCCATCGGTGCAAAGGTTCGGCAGGAGCCTCACCCTCCCGAGCAATGAATTGTTTGTTTAAACTCATAGGAAACATGTTTGGGGGTGGGCATCACCAGCTCGGCGGGAGCCTCGCTCTCCCGAAGGTACTTACGTCCTCGCAAACACCAACAGGAAAACGCTAGCAATTAGACTTCTATAGCATCGCCTGACCAATTTCCGTAAACTCAGTTCATGTCGAATCCAATCAAGAGCCTTGAAATCGAACAACTTGCGGAAGTGAAGACTGCCGTATTGAAATCCGGCAAGCATTGGATTCGGAATTTCTTTCCCAATCTTCGGGACGCTGGGATTCGTTGGAGTGAGGACGATGCTAGCTCTCTCGCAGCTTCAGTAGCTTACTATTTGGCACTCTCGATGTTCCCGTTGATGCTGTTGCTCACATCCGGCTTCGGGATCTTTTTGCAGTTTTCTAAAACGGGCAAAAAGGCTGAGGAGCAGATTCTGGTCATGGTTGAGACACATGCGTCTCCCATTATTAAGAAGCAAATTGAGCAAGTACTGACACAACTACAAAATCAGTCGCTTGTAAGTGGACCGTTCGGGTTCATGGCTGCGACGTTGGCGGCGATTGGGATTTTTGCTCAAATCGATCGCGGTTTTGACCGAATTTTTCGGATCCCAGCCCAAAAAGACTCGGATGTTCGGAGAACGATTTATCGTGTGATGAAAAGCCGATTCCTTGCTTTCATGATGCTGGCGGGTTTAGGTGGTGCAATTCTGGTGATGTTTGCAGCAGGGATGGTGATGGCGCAGTTTCGATCGATAACAAGCTCGGCGGTCCCGAGCATGCACTATTTGCTTCCGCTCGCCGAGCTAGCGTCTAATGTTGTAGGAAACGGATTGCTGTTTTCTTTGGTCTATCGATGGCTGCCGAAGAAATATGTGTGTTGGAAAGATGCGATTCGCGGTGGGTTGCTTGCTGCGTGCATTTGGGAACTAGGGCGATTTGTGCTTGGAGCGTTCTTGATTGGAATGCGATACTCGTCTGCCTATGGTGCCGTGGGATCTTTTATCGCTATCTTACTTTGGTGTTACTACGGGATATCCATTTTGTTTTTCGGGGCTGAGTATGTGCAAGTTTTGCAGCTTCGAAGACAAGGAAGCCCAACCACGGGCCATGCAATGGAAAGAGCAAAGAACGAAGAGCCAGTGCTCGCGCTAGTTTCAACGGAACAAGTCCCATCTGAATCTGCTGATGGTACTGAATTTGGAGAGTCCGAAGAGACAACACGCAAGCGATTCCCATTGTCAACAGAGTTGGTCCGACAGACCCCGCGGCGAGCAATGGAAAAATCGAACCCTTAGCACGACGCGCAAGCTAGTGAATTTACCATCCATTTCACTAGCTTGCGCGTCGTGCTAGGCATATTGGCCCACGCTAAGTTCGGTAGCTGACCAGCTTTTGCATGGACATCCGCAAGATATCGCCATAGTCGTAGTGATCTACGTCCTCGCCCAACAGTTCAACTTCGTAGAAGCCCTCGTAACCATACTGTTCTATGGTTGACACCAAGCTAGCCAAGGGAACATTTCCTTCTCCCAACAAGCAGCGATTTTGTTCGCCCATTGGAGCCCGTTTCGAGTCGCCAAGTTGAACCAATCGAATGAACGGAACGATCGAAGGAAGCCAGTCGATGACGTTGGGGTCCTGTGCCATGTGGTAGCAATCAAAAACGATTCCACAATTGCTGTTCCCAATTCCAGAGATCACATCCAAGGTATCTGGGACACTGGTTAGGAAGGTAAACTCATGGGCACATCCAACATGCATTGGTTCAACGGCCAATTGAATTCCCACAGCTTGGGCCGCTTCGGCCAAAATTTTCAAAGCTTGAGCGAGCAGTCGCTTCGCATGATTGCGAGTGTGCCCTGACCTGCTCCCCGCCAAAATAACCAAACAGTCGGCCTCTAACTGCGCTGCAACATCAATTGCATCTAGAGCATCATGGAGCGCTTCTTTGAAGGTCCTTCCATCGCTGCCGGTAAAGCCCCCTGCCCAGTTGAGTGACGAGACTTTCATCTGTTGATCCAAGAGTAACTCACGCCCCTTGGATTCGCCACAATCCGAAAGCTTTGGACGCCACACCCCTATCGCGTTGAAACCATGCTCCTTGTACCGAAGTACATCTTCTTCAAAGCTCCAACGGTAAGTTGAGAGCTCGGAAACGGCCATTCGGGACATCCATGAAGTTGGCATCAAATCTCCTGCGAGTGGGGGCAATCGATCAGTTCCAATCGAACAAAACGACCAATTCGATTGTCTCGCAAGTATCTCCGTCTCCAATCGCCTGTAAAGAAGGGCTTAAGCGATTCCATCCATTTTCGTCATCAGGGCACGATCACCAGCCAAACGATCCATTCAAAGCTATTAAATTTACTCAAATCGCCAATCCTTTCTGCCTGCAAAATCTCGAGAGTTTAGCAGGCTTGATGCGGCATGCCATTTTATTAAGCAGCGAAAATGCTCTTTTCATGTGCAACCGGACTTTGCCTCCACTCCAATTTTTTAGTGGGCCGTCACCTCCCGTTATTTTTTGGATTTTTTTTGAGGAAACAAAGGCACCATTCAGGCGTCTAAATGGTTGCATTAGCTCCTTTTATCGACTCTTAGACGAAAGCGAATGCCGTCATTCAAAAACCGTGCGTACGGATTGGTACGCAAGCTGCATTTGCTTCAACCCATCGGAAGACTGATTTTGGGCGTGTGTGTGTGTAAAAGTTCAATTTTATATCAACCGAAACAATGGCACCGCGATTTGCTCGAGGCTGGCTGGAGGAGGGAGAGGACCTTCAGTTGATCTTGATCTTGTCGCGGTGCCTTTTTCGTTTTTAGGCCCAAAAGTGTAAAACGATTGTCCTCAATCGTTTCGGCGCGGCGAAAAAACAATCGAATTCAGATTCAATCGCAATTCGCTCCAAAAAAGCCTGGCTAAGATGAGCCTAAAGTGCCCGCCAAGCGATTGAGACAATCGCTTTACTCTAGGGAGTGCGAGGCTCCTGCCGGGCATGCGACGTCATGGTTCGGCGAGAGCCTCCCCCTCCCCAAAGTGTAAAACGATTGTCCTCAATCGTTTCGGCGCTGCCAAAAAAACAGTCGAATTCAGATTCAATCGCAATTCGCTCCAAAGACGCCTGGCTAGAATGAGCCTAAAGTGCCCGCCAAGCGATTGAGACAATCGCTTTACTCTACCGCGGCGGCTTTGCCCGTCAGCTTCAAAAGCCTACAGGTCTTCGGTATCGGATGAGACGGGTTCCATGACTTTGGTATTACGCTCCACGGCGATGACGACGGTTTGTTCGTCAACTCCATCTCGGCTTTTCGCGGTCGCTGGCAAGACTTGGCGTCGATCAGGAAGTGGTAATCGGATGGAAAAGCTTCCATCGGAACGAACTTTGACGGGTTCTGTACCAACGGAAACATGAGCTTCTGGATGGGTTGAGCCGAAAACAACTAGCTCAGCGTTCACATCGAAATGGAACTGTTTGTGGCGTTTAAGTGAGCCTTCCGCACCGCTGCCGAACTGAGACAGGACATCGGCATCCATGGTGCGTTTAAGTCTTTCTTCAAAGACTTCGGTGAGATCGCCTGTTTGTGTGTCGTCGCCGTAGCCACCGCTCATCGAATAGATGTGTTCGGCATCAGTGGCGACATCGGCCCAATGGTCGTCCGTTGCTTCTTTGCCACCTGGCGCTGGGGTCGTCACGATATTGCTGCGCGCAAGTTCGTAGAAACGGCCGTTTGCGCAGAGGTATCCCATGAGCATCTTGAAGCGGCTTGGTGGTGCGTCGACGTCGATGTACCAATTTCGGACCCCACCATGAATTTCAATGTCTCGGTGAATAACTTCGGAGTTGCTGGTCGTGCCCGAATCATCGAGTTTGAGGAGCCGCAGAATGGGTTTGACCGTGTGCCAATTTTCAGCCAGTGCGGCCTTTGCACGATCGACGGAATGTCGCATGATGTCCCAATGGGCGTGGATCCAATAAGGATCGCGAACCATCAGAATTAGGCGGTCTTTGCCTTTCACGATTTGCGGGATTGGATTTAGCGGAGTCAGTGAAGTCTTGGGAGCGGTTTGAGCCAAGTCCTTTCGTAGTTCCTTTTCCGCTTGAGCGCTTCGGATTTTCGCAACGATCGCAGGGTTTGTGTTGGAAGGTGGCGGAACCGGCTCGTGCTTGATTGCAGCTGGTTTGACAGTCTTGGCTTCGGTTTTCCCGACTGACGCCGCTTGCGACGAGGACGGTTTCTTCTCCATTGGGGGCTTGGCAGCCACCTGTGCTGGATTTGCTTTTTCGGGCTTTGCCGGTGGAGCCTTTGGCGAAACCATGGGTTTCGCAATAGGTTTACTTGATGTTATTTTTGTCGCTTTACCAACCTTTTCATTGTCAAGATTGCCTGAAATCGATTTGGATGAAGGGTTAGACTTGGCCGGCTTAAGTGAGGCCTTGTCCTTTGCAGGTACTTTGGTGGCTGGCAATTTGCTGGCTGGCACTTTAGCAGCGGATACTTTTACTGCGGCTTTAGCAGCAACCGCTGTCTTTTTTGGGGAAACCGCCGGCTTTGCTGCTTTTTTGTTAGCGCTCGAAGCGCCTGGCTTCGCCTTTGAATCCAATTTCTTAAGGGTTGCATTTGGCTTTCCGCTACTAGCCTTTATCGCCTTGGATTGTGGTTTTCCGCCCTTTCCCACCTTTGCATTTGTTTTCTTAACAGGCATTTTGGCGGCAGTTTTGTTCTTTTTTGAGGCGTTCACAGGAAGCTCCTAGGGGGGGCCGTGAAAAGGATGGTAACCTTCCATGGCTGCGTACCGAGTCGCTTTGCAGCTCCAGTACTTTTTAGGGTGGGGAAAAACGGACAAAAACTCAGGGCGAGCCCGCGAATTTGGAAATCCAGTATGCTTGGAGAGTAGCGGCATTTCCAGTAATAAGACAGCGGAATGCTGCCCCGGCAGCGTGTTTTCTGGTTCGTTTATCAACAAAAAGCCACGTATGCTGTCCACAATGGAGCGAAAATGAGCAATTTCAAAGGCAACGAACCCGATTCTGGACGAAGCCCTTTCTCAGCTTCCCATGGGAAACCAGATGAAAACGAGGCGGAGCGTATTGAGTCCCAAGCAAACACAAATGCTGTTTCGCGGGCCATAGCAGTAATGATACTGATGCTGCTGCCAGGGATTGGGGGGAGTTACTTGGACAATTGGCTTGGCACACGGTTCTTTGTCTTGATCGGATTTGGCCTGGGAATCGCAATTGCGATTTTTGGACTGCTTTATGTTGCAAAGATCGCCGATGTAGCGGCAAAACGCAGTCGCGAGCTGAGGGAAAAAGAAACCGCTGAATCGAAGAAGGTTTTGTAGCGAAACTCGTCAAGAGTTTCGGCCCGACCATAGAAGCAACCAAAAGTCTTGACGACTTTCGCTACGATAGCCTACTCCGGGATTTGAACTTCATGACAAACGATCATTTGAAAATCAAAGCGAACATCCTTTCGCTGCTTCAAGAGGCGATGGCTTACTTTGCTCTTGGTTTTGTTTGTCTCGTCGTAACTTGGATGTTGACTTCGGATGGCGTGATTCCTGGCTATGCATATCTTGCCCTTTCGGCATGCCTTGCCACCGGGTTTGGTCCGCTTGTCTGGCAACTCACCGGGAAAGCCCAAGCTCGGGATGAATTGTCGATCCTGCTGACGATGGGATTTCGCTTTTCGGTGCTGCTGGGCGCCTTGGCAATTTCAGCTGCGACAAAATGGCAACACAACAATTCTTTTGGCAGCTGTTTGATGGGCTATTATTTTCCTTTCTTGTTACTACAATCCGCGTTACTAATTCGTAATCAAACGATCCAACATCCTCCCCAGAGTTAGCCTGAGCAATGGCTTCAGATATTCTCCACATAAAAGATGGTTACTTCTTTGAAGTCCCGAAGGTTCTTTGGAGGAGCAATCTTCAAAAATCTTCCGATTTCCCATCTTGGTTTGTTCGGCTCGATTCGGACTATCAGTCTTTCGAGGCGGATAGCTTTGTTGCCGGCTTGACAGAAATCGGAGTTGATTCCGTTACTCTGACAGGTCTCAAGAGCACTTGGCAAGAGTGGCAACATCAAGGCGCAAAGACTACGGGATGGCCGATTGACGCCTACCTTGAACAGCAAGCCTCGATTGCAGTCGCTGCAGCCAGCGATTGGGCAAAAGCAAACGCGCCGAAGGCATCCGACGCTTACCAAGCCTATCTTGGTTCGAATGCTCGACCTACAATCGATTGGTTTGTTCAGTTGCAGAAATCGCCCGAGAAGCTGGCGAAATGGACTGAGCTCAAAGCAAAGATTAACAGTGACACATTTTTGCAGTCGTATCTTAAGGATTCCCCCACTGCAGATTGGTCCAAAGAAAAGCTCTCGCAATACAACAGTACATTAGACGGGAAAATTCTGATCCCTCAGCCATTTGGGACTCCCAGAAATGCGTATGAGGCAGAGTCGGGCTTTTGTGTTTCTCGCTACATGATCATTGAGTTGGTTGTGGCGATACTTGCTTTGGTAATTTTCAGTTGGTTGGCGAAAAGAGTTGCGACCGGACAGCCGCCCAAAGGCAAACGATGGAATTTGCTTGAATCGATGGTTCAGTGGGTTCGAAGTGACGTGGCTGTGCCTGCCATGGGCGAACATGATGCGGACAAATTTATGCCGCTGTTATGGACGTTTTTCTTTTTCATTCTCGGCTGCAACTTGATGGGCATGGTGCCTTGGGTTGGTTCTCCAACCGCAGCGTTTGGTACGACGGCCGCGCTCGCTGCGATTGTCTTTGTTGTCGGTGTGGTAATGGGTCTAAAGACCTTTGGACCTGTTGGCTTTTTGAAGAACATCTGTCCTGAGTTGGGATTGCCTTGGTATTTGTCGTTTTGGATCGTGCCCATGTTGTGGGTGATCGAGTTTGCTTCGCTTCTCATCAAGCACTTGGTTTTGTCGGTTCGTTTGCTGATGAATATGGGAGCTGGGCACTTGGTTCTGCTTGGTATTCTCGGGATCGGCATTAGCGTTCCGGCTGCGATGATGAGCACTCCAGCTTGGGGTGCGGTAGCGACCATATCGGTACTTGGAACAACAGCTCTGAGTGTATTGGAACTGTTGGTAGCCTTTTTGCAGGCGTACTTGTTTACATTCCTGGCAGCGATGTTCATCGGTAGTTCGATGCATCACCACTAGGTTGGTTGTTGGTGCGAAGCCAGGGTGTGTTTCGCAATGTTTTTGCTTCCATGCTTAATTGTAGCGTTTAAGAAATAGCTAGGAGATTTTGAAAGTGATGAAATCAGTTCGAAGTGGTTTGTATGCTTTGGGTGCACTTGCGTTGATGGCTATGCCTGCTGGTGCAGCCGACGGTGCAATGCCTGGCGCAATCGGTGGTGGATTGGCTGTTATCGGAGCAGCTCTCGGAATCGGGATGCTTGGTAAGGGAGCGGTTGAGTCGATCGCTCGTCAGCCAGAACAAGCAGGTACGATTCGTATTACGATGATTATCGCTGCCGCTCTGATCGAAGGCGTTGCTTTCTACGCGGTGTTCGTGGGTTCGCAACAGTTCAAGTAGTCAAATCAACTGGATGGCAACGACCATGCTCAATGGACTAATTTTATTTAGATGGCTGTCATGTCTGACGTTGTGTGCTGTATTGGCATGCAATTCAATGGCAAGCGACGAACACGGCCCAGATCCCGCTTCGGCGCACGCTGGAGCAAATTTAGATTCTTTGATCGACATCAAGGCTGACAAAGCGATTTGGTCGGTTGTTGTGTTTGGGTTGCTATTCGGTGGTCTCTACGTTTTGGCGTGGAAGCCAATTTCCGAGGGGCTTGCTACTCGAGAGCGAACGATTGCAGCACAGATTTCAGAGGCCAAGCTGGCTGCTGATGAAGCCATGGCAAAGCTAAAGGAATACGATGCGAAATTACAGACTGCACATGCCCAATCGGCTGACCTGATCACTCAGGCTCGGAAGGATGCGGAATCTGCGGGACAGAGAATCATCGCCGAATCTCAAGCGGAAGCGAGCAGGCAGCGCGATCGCGCGTTGGCTGATATCGAGTCTGCAAAGCAAGGTGCTCTATCGGATATCGCTGGAAAGAGCACGGACATTGCTTTCTCGCTCGCTCGACGTGTTGTCGGTCGAGAATTGAAAGCGGACGATCACAAGCAATTGATTGCTGATTCCTTGACGAAGATGCCAAGCCAAAACTAGTCTACCAATCGAAGAAGTACGATGTCGGAAACCCAAAAAAACGATTCAGTCTTCGACGACGAATCGATGCATGTCGGTCCCCTGTACGCGAAAGCGTTGTTGGCGGCTGTCGGGGCATCGGGCAACGTTGACGCTGTGATGGAACAGTTCCATTCCTTGATCCATGATGTGTTTGACAAGCAGCCGGTTTTGGAGATGGCCTTGGCCAACCCCAAAATACCGTCGGACGAAAAAGTTCGAGTGCTCGACAAAGCCTTCGCTGGAAAAATGGATGCTACGCTGCTCAAGTTCCTGAAGGTGGTTTCGAGACGTGGGAGACTGAACACGCTTCGAGGGATCTACCACTCTGCTTCTGCACTTCGCGATGAAGCTGTGGGGCGGGTAAGAGTGCTTGTCACGACGGCGCAATCGCTCGACGCAGCTGCACTGAAGTCATTGAAGGAAAAACTAGAGAAACTGTTCAAGAAAGATGTTGCGATTACCTCCAAGGTGGATGCGACGGTTCTTGGCGGATTGATCGTGCGAGTAGGCGACATGGTTTTCGACGGCAGCGTCGATGGCCAGCTGAAACTGCTCAAGAAGGCAACGTTGGCCAAGGCTGAAATTGCTATTCGAGAGAAGCTGAGCAGCTTAGCTTCCTAAGAACATTTGAAAGAATAACCCAAGTCGCTCTCACGCGAATAACCAAACCTTTTGATCCATTGTAAGTCGTTGATCAACAAACCATGAAATTCAATTCGGACGAAATCGCATCGGTCATTCAGGCCGAAATTCAGCAGTACGGCAGCACGATCGACGTGCGCGAGGTAGGCACAGTCCTCGAAGTTGGAGACGGTATCGCTCGCGTGTACGGCCTCTCCAACGTCATGTCCGGGGAAATGGTCGAGTTTCCTAGCGGTGTGACTGGATTGGCGTTCAATCTCGAAGAAAAGAGCGTCGGGGTCATCATCCTTGGTGACTACCTGAGCATCAAAGAAGGGGACGAAGTTCGCGCACTCGGCAAGCTGCTTTCGGTACCTGCAGGAGATGCGGTGATCGGACGTGTTCTCGATCCGCTCGGAAATCCTCTCGATGGCAAGGGACCTGTCAATGCTACGATCAGTCGCCCGGTCGAGTTGATTGCAACGGGTGTGGCCGAACGACAACCTGTTCACGAGCCGATGCAAACGGGTATCAAAGCGATCGATGCGATGACACCGATCGGACGCGGTCAGCGCGAACTGATCATTGGTGACAGAAAGACCGGCAAGACCGCCGTCGCGATCGACGCGATCGTGAACCAGAAAGGTAAAGGCGTAAAATGCTTCTATGTTGCTATCGGTCAAAAGGACTCATCGGTCGCGTTGGTGATCGATGCTCTCGAAAAGAACGGCGCCATGGAGTTCACGACGGTGATCGTCGCCGGTGCGAGCGCTCCTGCCCCGCTCCAGTACGTCGCTCCCTACGCGGGAACGGCGATGGCCGAGCACTTTATGTACAATGGCGGTCACGCATTGATCGTCTACGATGACTTGAGCAAGCAAGCTGTCGCTTACCGCCAATTGAGTCTTTTGATGCGTCGTCCGCCAGGCCGTGAAGCGTTCCCTGGGGACGTTTTCTACTGCCACAGCCGCTTGCTCGAACGGTCGGCAAAACTTTCCAAGGAATTGGGTGGCGGTTCGATCACGAGCTTGCCAATTATTGAGACTCTTGAAGGTGAAGTTTCCGCGTATATTCCAACCAATGTGATCTCGATCACCGATGGTCAGATTTACCTACAACCTGACTTGTTCTTTGCTGGTATTCGTCCTGCGATGAACGTTGGTATCTCGGTTTCTCGCGTAGGTGGTAATGCACAGATCAAAGCGATGAAGAAGGTCGCTGGCGGTCTTCGTCTTGACTTGGCTTCTTTCCGCGAGTTGGAAGCGTTCGCTCAGTTGGGGACAGAACTCGATCCAGCAACGCAATCAAAGTTGGATCGTGGTTATCGAATGGTCGAGTTGCTGAAGCAAGCACAGTATCAACCGATGGACGTAGCCGAGCAGATTATCAGTATCTACGCTGGTACTCGTGGCCACCTAGATGAAGTTGCAGTGGATCGTGTTCGCGATTTCGAAATTGGATTATTGAGCTATGTTCGCGATCGCAAGCCTGACTTGTTGGTCAAGATCCGAGAAGTCGCAGACCTTACTCCGGAAATCGAAGAAGCGATTAAATCTGCAATCTCGACTTTCAAGGCTTCGTTCCGCTAAGCGTTTGGTGAAGGGGTTCGTAAGCTATGGCCAATATTCGTCAGCTCGATAAACGACGCAAGTCGGTGAAAAACGTTCGCAAGATTACGCGGACGATGGAATTGATCGCGACTGCGCGATTCAAGAAGGCGATGGACCGCGCCGCCGCTGCGACGGACTATACCAAACGCATCACCTCGATCGTTCAGGACATTGCGAATAGTGGGACAGACGTCTCGCACGCTCTGTTAACTGCCCACGATTCCGTGGACGCGATGGACATGTTAGTTTTGACAGCCAATCGGGGACTTTGCGGCGGTTACAACGGCTCCGTCGTGCGGGCAGCAACCGTGCGTCGAAACGAAATCAAGAAAGAGATCGAAGCTGGCCAGACGCGAGTCAGCGGCAAGCGAGGTATTTCGGCGCTTCGGTTCGCTGGTGTTCCGATCGAAAAGACTTACACCGAGTTTGATGATCAGCCATCGTTCGCTGCGGTTGCCAAGATTGCCGACGAGTTGATCGAGCGGTACATCTCGGGCAAGATTGATCGAGTCGATATTGCTTATACCAAGTTCATCACGATCTCGAAGCAAACCGTTGTAGTAGAGACTTTGCTCCCCTTTGCGAGCCTAGCCCCTGCTCCAAACGCAGGCGGTGCTGCAGAACCAGCCAAGGCCACTGGCGCTCGTGACATTTACGAGTTCCTGCCATCGGCCAGCGGTATCTTGGAAGAAGTTGTTCCAGCGAGTTTTCGAGCTCGGTTGTTCAAGTGTTTCCTCGACGCTGCGGTGAGCGAGCAAATCGCGCGAATGATCGCGATGAAGAGTGCGACGGAAAATGCAGGGGACATCATTAAGTCCCTTTCCCGAACATACAACCGCGCACGACAAAGCAAAATCACTCAAGAAATCATGGAAATCATCGGCGGCGTTGAAGCCCTCGGATAGTTACCTTAAAACCAATTCACAAACAACAAATCTGGCCCTCCAGCGTCCGAAGTGTCAAAACTTAGGACGGTATTACATTAAGAAGAGAGCAATTTAATGAGCGTCGGTACTGCAAAAAACATCGGTCGAGTTAGCCAAGTTATTGGTTCGACGTTTGACGCACAGTTTTCTGAAGGCAATTTGCCCGCGATTTACAACGCGGTCAAAATCGAAAGCGAGAAAAAGGGCGTTAAAATCAATCTAACAGCCGAAGTGCAGCAGCACTTGGGTGGCGGTCGCGTGCGATGCATCGCTTTGGGCAGCACCGATGGTCTCATGCGTGGTCTCGATTGCGTCGACTTGGGGAAACCAGTTACGGTTCCGGTTGGCATCGGAACGTTAGGGCGCGTGTTCAACGTTTTGGGTGAGCCAATCGATCAGCGTGGCCCAGTCAAGGCCGACGATCATTGGGCCATTCACCGTCAAGCTCCGAAGGTTTCCGAGCTCTCGACCAATACAGAAGTTTTCGAAACCGGTATCAAGGTTATCGACTTGCTAACGCCGTTCGTTCGGGGTGGTAAAGCAGGTTTGTTCGGCGGTGCTGGACTTGGCAAGACAGTTATTCTTCAAGAATTGATCGCTCGTGTTGCTAGCACACACGGTGGCTATTCGGTGTTTGCAGGCGTGGGTGAACGAACTCGCGAAGGAACCGACTTGTGGTTGGAAATGCAGGAAACCGAAATCGGCCAAACGGGTCGCAAGGTTATCGAACAGACATGCATGGTGTTCGGTCAGATGAATGAGCCACCAGGGGCTCGTCTCCGAGTCGCCCTTTCCGCGTTGACCATGGCAGAATATTTCCGCGATTCGACAGGGAAGGACACGTTGTTGTTCGTCGACAACATTTTCCGATTCTCGCAAGCAGGTTCGGAAGTCTCCGCGTTGCTTGGACGTATGCCATCTGCTGTGGGTTACCAACCAACCCTGGCGACAGAAATGGGTGCACTGCAAGAGCGAATCACGTCGACGAAGCGCGGTGCTATTACCTCCGTGCAAGCGGTTTACGTTCCGGCTGACGATCCGACTGACCCTGCACCAGCAACAGCGTTCGGACAGCTCGATGCGTTCATTTATCTTGAACGTTCGATTTCCGAAAAGGGTATTTATCCAGCCATCGATCCATTGGCATCCAACTCTCGAATCCTGGACCCTGCGATCGTGGGCGATCGCCACTACGCGATTGCTCGACGCGTTCAGAAGACGCTTCAACGCTACCGAGAGCTTCAAGACATCATCGCGATTCTGGGTGTCGATGAATTGAGCGAAGTGGACAAGACCGTTGTGAAGCGAGCTCGTCGTATCGAACGATTCCTTTCGCAACCGTTCTTGGTCGCGGAAGTGTTCACGGGCAAGAAGGGTGAAATCACTACCTTGGCAGAAACTATTCGCAGTTTCGAAGAAATTTGCGACGGCAAGTGGGATCATCTACCAGAAGCTGCCTTCATGTACGTCGGCGGTATCGATCAAGTGGAAGCTCAAGCAAAGCGAATGGCCGAACAAGGTAAGAAGTAAGCATGAGCACCGACAACAAAGTACACTGCATCGTCGTAACTCCAGAAAAGACTGAGTTGGATACGACTTGCGATTCGATCGTTGTTCCGATGTTCGATGGAGAACTTGGGATTCAATTCGGCCGCGCGCCCATGGTGGGCCGGTTGGGTTTCGGTCTCATGAAGATCAAGTCGAATAGCGGTGTGGCGGAATGGTTTGTCGACGGTGGCTTCGTGCAAGTGACACGCGAGGGTGTCTATGTGCTCACCGACCGATTGTTAAAGCCAGACCAAATAGATCGCAAAGAAGCGGAAGCAGACTTAGACAAAGCCATGTCGATTGTATCGAACTCACCTGAGTCCGCTGCCTTCAAGGAGCGGACACTGACACAGGCCCGAGCCAAGGTTCGTCTGTCGAAGTAGCGCGAATTAAGTAAATCCACTTGAGCCTGAGGCGCTAGCCGATTCAATCACAGGAAATCGGCTAGCGCCTCAGGCTTAAAAAGACCTTGAATTGTGGTTTGTCGTCTGCACGGCTCAACTCAGTTTGCCTCAGACTTCGCGGCGAAACCTCTGAATGAGTTTGGTTTCACCAACTGCATCTCTGTCCGACAAAATTTGATTGATCTGAGTTGCAGATAATCCTGGCAGTTCGATGCTCGAACCGATTGGATGGTAGGCTCGGTCAACTAGCCGGAACATCTGTAGGTTGCGTCCATCGTGACGCCAGACCTCAGGGACACTCATTGCTGCAAAGAGCAACATCTTTTGGATTGCCGAGGAGGTTATCTCGACTTCGACAACTAAGTCAGGTGGCGGATCCGCATCAAAGTCCATTTCTCGTTTCCCCAACAATTGGACCGCATGCGTCACAAAATACGACTCATCAGCCTCGAATGCTTTACTCAAATCGGAGCGTTTCACAGTGACGGATGCAACGCTGATGATCTCGATGTTCTTGATTTCGGAATACGTCTCAATGATTCGACCGATTAGTCGGCCAATGTTTTCGTGCTCTCGCTTTGGGCTCATCATTTCGAGTAATCCATTGTCAAACGTCATGCGTGGTATACTTCCACGCCTTTCATCCGCGAGAGAGACAAATGTTTCCCACGTGACATTTTCCAGAACCATCCGAGTCTCTGGCGGCTCAATCACAACTCGTTCGATCGTACTCACTTCGGACTCCTTCAGTTGATTAGGTTCCCTAATTGTGCATTAGCGTCCAGTCCATAGCAAGCCGTTAATGTATAATCGTTAAATCGCTAAGGCTAACGGCAGGCCGAAATCTACGATTTGACGTCTACTTGAGCTGTCCTTTCAACCATTTTGATTTGAGCTAACCGTGAAGAAGCTATTCCTTAGTCTAGTCTCAGTCTTTTTGTTGGCGCAGTCGGCAGTTGCTGCAGACAAGCCGAATGTTCTTTTCATTGCCGTCGATGACCTTCGTCCCGAGCTCGGTTGCTATGGCAATTCGATCGTGAAGTCACCGAATATCGACCGTATTGCTGCGCGCGGTATCGTCTTCAACAAAGCGTATTGCCAGCAAGCGGTTTGCAGTCCATCGCGCACGGCAATCATGACTGGCCTTCGTCCAGACGTCACCAAAGTCTGGGATTTGGAGACACACTTTCGCGTTGCGCAGCCGGATTGCGTTACGCTGCCACAGCATTTCAAAGCCAATGGCTATTTCTGCGCCGCAATCAACAAGGTCTATCACAAGGGCTTCGAAGATGGCCGGTCTTGGAGCGTGCCTCACTGGTACTCCATGGGCAAGGCTGTCGATACGGACCCGACGGATTTCACCAAACAGATTGTCACAAAGCATAATGTAGCTGTTCAAGAATTCATGAAGCCTGCGGCGCGAGCCGATTCGAGTGCCAAGCCCGGTCCGGCCTTCGAAGTTAGTCTCAAGTCGGAAATCGATTTGCCTGACGGAGCTGCTGCTGCAGAGGCGGTGAAACGATTGGCCGAGCTCAAATCAAAAAACGAGCCGTTCTTTCTTGCCGTTGGCTTTGCGAAGCCACATTTGCCCTTTGTAGCGCCAAAGAAATATTGGGATCTTTATGATCCGAATACGATTCCAGTTCCAACCGTTGATCACTTACCAATAGGGAGTCCGAAATTCGCGGGCCATAACAATAGCGAGCTTCACAATTATCCAGGAGTTCCGAAGCAAGAGCCGATTCCCGCGGAATTCGCCAAAACTCTCCGCCACGGCTACTACGCTTGCATCAGTTATACTGACGCACAGATTGGTAAGTTGCTTGACGCGCTTGACCGCGAGGGGCTTACGGACAACACGATCGTTGTCCTTTGGGGCGATCATGGATGGCAGTTGGGCGAGCATGGGCTATGGCACAAACACACGAATTTCGAACTCGCAACCCGCGCACCTCTACTCATTAGCGTGCCAAAGTCCAAGAATGCGGGCAAGAAGTGCGAGGCACCTGTGGAGTTCGTCGACGTCTATCCGACGCTTGCCGAGCTTTGCCGCTTACCAGCCGCCCCAACCAAGATAGACGGTACTAGCTTGAAGAATTTCTTGGACGACCCAAACGCTCCAGCGACGGATGTTGCCATTAGCCAGTATCCGCGCAGGGACACGGCTTCAGGAACAGATTTGATGGGCTACAGCATTCGCGATAGCCGCTGGCGAGCCATCTTTTGGCGTGAACGCAGTGGCCCGAAAATCATTGCCACGGAACTCTACGACGAGCAGAACGATCCGACCGAAACGATTAGCCTAGCCGACAGACCTGAACACTCAGCCCTGATGGAATCGTTTGCAAAACATCTGCCGCCAGTCGGCTCTGCAGCCATCGAGGCGAACGCTCTCAAAGGCAAGAAAGCGAAAGCAGGGTCGGCAAAGACTGCGGAACAAAAACCGACACCGGCCATTGAATCTGAAGATCGCGCCGCCCGCTTTGATCGGTTTGACAAAGCCAAAACGGGTAAACTTACAAGAGGGGAATACCTTGCCACTCAGTCGAATGAGACTGCTGCGACCGAACGATTCGAAAAGTGGGACACGAACAAGGACGGTTTTTTGACACGCAAAGAGTTTATTGGGATGGGAAAAGAATAGTACGCCCAACGGCTGACTGGTAATCGAATTTTCATCGAAGCCATGCTTGACCGTCTCATTGATGCCGGTGCGACCGATATCGACGTCGCATTGGGAGGTGTGGTGGGAATGAAGAACGAGGCAGGATCTTAGCCGTTGGCAGCTAGCCCCGGTTTCCGTTAACGCTTCGCGTTTTATTAGAAACCGGGGCTAGCGCCCAACGGCTAAACAGAATGCACATGGCAATGTGCCTAATTCGTTTAACAGTCAGCCGAAGGCGTTCTTGAAATGCCACCGAACGTCATGCGGTAAATCAACCGTTCGCGATTTTGAAACATACCCAAATGAGATAGGCTGACCAGGCGACTAAGAGGATGGTCGCTACGACAAATAGTTTGAGTTTCCAATCAGCCCGCATCGGTGGACAGTTCAAATCGAGGTTGAAAGGCGACATCGAAGTCGAACTGGTCATCGAAATCCTCGCGGTGATCGGTTTTGCTTTTTCGCATTTCCTTGATTCGGATCAAATTGTAAACGATCTCGCCGAAGTCACTGGTTGTATGGATTCCCCAACTGTTCAAGACGGTTTTGGCCATGAAACCATATTGTTCCATAGCAAACTCGCGTATGGCTTGGCACAACTGTTGACCGGTCAAGTGATGATCTTGCTTGGCCTCGCTTGCGTCGTCTTTGGTCGCTGGCATCTTCATAACCTTTTGCGCATAGGCCAGAGCATCGCGTACGAACTGATATGCTTCCAAGTGATATCGCTGGTCTTGCTGAAGCAATTCAACGATCGCCAAAAGATGTTCGTTCATTTGAATATTCGCGGAAGAGTTTGCGTTTTGTGTTTTGGAAAAGGACTCTAATGTTCGACACCACGTTTCAAGACTGTCAGGCAGTCGCTGGCAGGTATCAGTATTCGTCGATTGTCTTCGGTGACAAGCAGAATCTGCTGCGCCAACAATTCAACACCTATTACTTTACCGCGTCCCTGCGAGGTCACAATCTCACTTCCGACATTGGGCATTTCGACTGCGAGTTCTTCGTAGGTGTCGTTTTCGTAGCGAAGGCAGCATTTTAGACGTCCACATCGACCTGAGATCTTATTTGGATCGAGCGTTGCCTTTTGCAGCTTGGCCATTCGCATTGAAACGGGGGGCATCTCCGACAAGTGCGTATTGCAGCATACGGGTTTTCCGCAATCGCCGTAATCGGCTAGGAGTTTCGCTTCGTCGCGAGCGCCAATTTGACGCATTTCGATTCTGGTTTTGTATTCCGAGGAAAGTCGTTTTACCAATTCGCGAAAATCGACGCGGTCCTCAGCGGAGTAATAGACCATCATCTGTTCGCCACCGAGGATGATTTCTAGATCGACCAAAGACATTGGCAGATTCATCTCTTGGATCAACTTTTTGCACTTCGCAAATTCCTTTTTTTGCGATTCCAAAATGTGTCGATGTTCGTTCTCGTCCTCAACGGATGCGATGCGCTGGATATTGCCGTTCGGCGGGGAGCTCATTTGCCCCAAAACATGATCCGTGGCTTCGCAAAGCACTTCGCCACGCTCCAAGCCGCGATTGGTCCTGGCAACAACAATATCACCACGATGATGATCGGTTCGCGAGTTCATCACGAACAAAGTGCGCATCAAACCACATCGAACCACGTACCGAGGCATACTTGAATAGACGAAAAGGAGGAAAAAGCAGAAAAGGGATTTAGCGTCGTCGCTTGATATTGGATTGTACCCCGAATACCCATCGGCTGTTGAAGCCGGCACAAGTTATTTGGTTACCGACAATTTGGAATAATTCTGGTATCTTAAAGGCCGGAGTCTTTCGGAATGCGAAAGACTGCAAATTCATTGACACCATCTAGCCAACTTACCCGGAATTCCAAGATGACGTTTCCTGCGTCGCCAGAAGACAGACCTGATCCACTTGAAAATATGCCCGCGATGCGAGCCCGGATTCCTGAGCACATTGCCCGTGGGGAGATTAGCACCGGGGTAATCGTCGTTACTGGCGGCACGGAATACGTGCTTGATTTTGTGAGGAATCTTCCTCGTCCCAACATGATTGTGGCGAGAGTGGTCCTGCCACACATGGTTATGCCTCAGTTTATTGACGCGTTGGCAGCCAATGTTGAGCTTTTCCGGCAGCGATACGGTGAACTCCCTGGTGTACCGCAGGTGACGACCGGTTCTCATCCCGGGCAATCTGGGCCAGGAATGGTTCCCGGTTCTCCGTCGAGTCAGCAACCAGGAACACAGTCGAACTCGGTTGACGTATGGCCAGGTTCCACGCCGGGTGCACCCACACCGGATGCTCCGCATGGGGAGGCGAACTCGCCGAGTCCCGTGAGCCCGTCGTCTGATTCGCATGCAGATGCGGGGAGCCCTCCAACGCCTACACCAACCAATGCTGCCAACAGCCAAGCTCCGAACTCCAATCCTTCGAACCAGATGCGGCGGCAAAATCCGCAGGAAGTCTATGACGACTTGAAACTGCGCGATGAAATTCTGAGCGGTGCGTATGCCAATGCGGTCATGATCGGACACGGTCCCTATGAATTCAGCTTTGATTTCATCACGAACTTTTATCCGCAATCCGCGGTCAGTTGCCGAGTCTATTTGGCATCAGGACACATTTTTCGGTTGCTTGAGTCACTGCGAGCTTCTTGGGAGCAATTGAAGCCAAGATTATCGCAGGGCAACCAGCCTCCCAACCAACCGCCGCCTCAACCGCCCCGTTGATTGAGTTATGTCTCTCCACCCATCCCCGACGTTTCAACCAGACCAGCGCGAGATCATTCTCGCAAGCTCATCACCGCGTCGCCGCGAACTTCTGGATCGATTCGGGTACACCTTTCGTGTGCTTGAACCCGACCCGAATGCCGAGTGCGGTATCTGCTCGCGGGAAACGCCTCCAGAGTTGGTGGCCAGACTCGCTTATCAAAAAGCCGCCAATGTCATCGAAAAGATTGATTCCGGATTGGTCCTGTCGTGCGACACGGTTGCCGAATGTGTCGCCATCATTTTAGGGAAACCCGAAAATCGCGAGCACGCTCGACAGATGCTTCGGCGACTTCGCGGTCGAAGACACTCGGTTTATAGCGGAGTGTGTCTTTGGGACAAAGTGACTTCGAATCGATCGATTCGCGTCGACGTGTCGCACCTTTGGATGGAACCTATCACCGACGAACAGCTCGAATCTTATCTGGATACAGAGCAGTGGGTTGGCAAGGCGGGGGCGTTTGGGTTTCAAGACGGACCCGATTGGATCAGGCTTGATGAAGGATCGCCATCGAATGTCGTCGGCTTACCGATGGAGTTGCTATCGACCATGCTCGCGGATCTGAAGACTTAATTCGCAGCATTCGCTATCAAGTTCCCGATGCAATTTGGTTGAAATCGATAGGAAGAATGCAGACATAACTGCGGAGCAGTGGCATTTTAAATGCCACGGATGAAATCCTCATCTTTACCCACATCTTTGAACATGGGGCCGTTCCGGGAAGATACATCGTCCCAATATCGAAGGTATGCTCAATTGCGTTTCATCCTGAAGGGATGATATGCGGTAGCCGGTGGTTTGAGCGAAGCGAACACCACCGGATCTGTGCTTTTGCCGACATTGACTTTTAATATTTTTCGTTTTGTCCGGCTCGTGTTGTCCCGACCGGACACCGCTTTGGTGTTCTAAGGGGCCGCGTGATGAAAATGACACCTCCGGATTCGTGGCCCCGCCCGTGGCAGTTCGACCAAACCGGTGGCCTGCGATCGGGCGCCGGGAATATAGAAATCCCATGCAGCGGGCGGGGGGGGAAGCCCCAGCCGCCCTGAAATGCTTCAAAGCGTTACCAATCCGGGGGGCGTCGCTGCGCGGCAACCCCGGCTACCATCTGCGACCCGTCCCGGGTCAAACGCAAACAACCTCCGATGGAAACAATAAAAATTCGCGATTCGCAGAAGGCTCCCTCTATTCTCTTTGGCTTGGTTGCCGAAAGCAGTCTGCATTGCTACCCACGTCCTGTGAGACGCCATCTCTGTTGGAATAGCCATGTGTTGACTCCCAATAGAATCGCAATGGCACCGAGCGTTACTGCAAAGTAGCCGCCCACCAAGGGCCAATTGCCAATCTTGGCTTTTGCAGAACCTGAGCCGGAAGCCACCTCGGTCATTGGCGTGCTATCTGCAGCCATCAATGGGCTGGCGATCCCAAGAAAGCGTATGTTTTCTACTTCTTGCCTTGCTAGTCGGCTGTCCAGCGATTCTCCGTCCGGCGCAAAGCTCCAGAACAAGAAATAGATAGCAATTGGCAGGCAATAGAGAAACATAAGCACGATATAGCTGATCATCATCGCACTACTAGTCTTTCGCAGCAATGTCGAAAGGAAAAGTGCCAGCACCGCATTGAAGACCGAACTTACAATGCAGATAGCGACGTAAACTAGCATCGCCCGCCAGTTCTTAAAGAGTTCGGGATTCAAGAACGAAAGCAACAGCGGGAACATAAGGAATGAGGTCAAGACAAACGAAACGCGATAGCCCGCTAGAAGCTTGCCCCACATGATTTCCCACGAAGAAATGGTGGTTGTTAGCAATAGGTCCAAGGTCTGTCGTTCGCGTTCACTGGTAATACTTCCAGCCGTAAAAACGGGAGCCGCCAAAATATTGAAGATCAAAACGTAGCCGACATAATACGACGCATAATTGGGCGCTAAGAACAACAACACAGCCATCAGTGGAATCGCAAGAACCATGCTCAATTGGATAACCAAGCGAAGCATAAGGGTCCCTTGGCTAAAGAGCTCGGCATGCATTTCTTTGTCATAAACCGGATTTGCGTTGTCATCCATCAGCGTCTTGCGGCGTGGCGGAGCAAATAGATTGTCCGGAAACTGGTCGCGTTGAATGACCAATCCGACCGCCTCTTTCTGTTCTTGGTCCAAATCGACGACTTCACTACCTTGGCTTCCAACGTCCGGTGGATAAAGCAGTCGTCGGGCCGTTACAGCCAGCATCATGAAGCCAGCAACCAAGCAAACAACAGGAACAAAAGTGACCGTTGCAAAGAGTCGAAAGTCACCTTGTTGAGCCAAGGACAACCAAGAGACCACGCCAACAATCAAAATTGGCAGAATCAATACGTAGCTAACCACCAGCGAAGCGCTGGTTCTTTTGAAGTAACTCGAACAATACATGCTGATCGAGCCGAATAGGAAGATCGCCGAAAGCAGGCCCACATAGGCCGCCAATAACTCGTAGATTGAAACGCCCCCCAGGGGCAAACAGAGCATGATGATCGGCAATGACCCGGATACCAAAACCACCAAGTGAGCTAGCGCCGCAATGAGCTTGCCGGAAACAATAACCCAAGGGCGAAGCGGACTTGCGAGCAGCATTTCGTACGTTTTTCGCTCTTTCTCGCCTGAGATGGCGCCCGCGGTGAAGCTCGGCGCCATCAGAGAAGCGATCGCAAATTGCCCAACGAAAAAGAAGTCGACCAAACGTTGTGCCGATGCCGACTCCCGGCTCAAATCGATCCTGGTATCTCTCGGGTATGCGATGAGCACTACTGCCGCCAAGGCAATTTGATACACCAGCATCAGCAGAAATGCTCTCGGTGCCCTTAGATTTGAAATCAACTCACGCTGGAGAACAGGGTTGTCAATCGCGAACATAGGCCGGATAAAGGATGGAAGAGAATCGGGCGAAATATCAAAACGGTTTAAGCCCTAGTTTATCCGCTCACGCCTAGCTTGTTTGGCATCGCACCAACTACCCGAGAAATTCCATGCAAAAATTCCCAATGATCTTGGCAGGCAAATGTTCGACACCCAACCAGGATTTGTCGATCAGGGTTAAATATACCAACCAAATCATTGCGACAGCCCCGCTCGCAACCGAAGATCACTTCGAAAAAGCCATCCAAGCCGGATGTGCGGCTGCCGAAGCCATGCAGCAAATGACCGGAGCGGACCGAAAGCGAGTTTTAAATCACTGCGTTGAACGCTTGCGACAATCCAGGGAGGATTTTGTGCAAACTCTCGTTCAGGAAGCTGGCAAACCGATCGCCTTTGCCGATATCGAAGTGGATCGATGCATCGAGACATTCTCGCTGGCGGCTGAGGAGGCAACGCGACTTGAGGGACAAGTGATTCCGTTGGATGGAACCGCGCGCGGCGCTGGCTACACCGGAATGACCCGCTTGTTCCCAGTCGGACTCTGCAGCTTCATTACGCCCTTTAATTTCCCTCTGAACTTGGTGGCTCACAAAGTCGCACCCGCCATTGCTGCGGGCTGTCCGTTTATCCTCAAGCCGGCATCCTGGACTCCCATGTGTGCCCTAATGCTTGGGGACATCTTACTGGAGAGCGGATTGCCTGAAGGGGCTTTCTCCATTCTTCCTGCAACTCGACACGCAGCTGCTCCGCTGATTGTGGATGACCGGATCGAGTTCCTCTCCTTTACCGGCTCGGACACGGTTGGTTGGCAGATGAAAAGGGATTGTGGCCGCAAACGCATTTGCCTCGAATTAGGAGGAAACGCGACCTGCATTGTGGACGAACACTATGCATGGCAAGGCATTATCCCAAAGATCATTTCAGCTGCATTTGGGCAAAGCGGACAGAGTTGCATTAGCCTACAACGATTGCTGATCCATCGATCGATCTACGATGCGATGCTCGAAAGACTAATCGCTGCTGCTGCTGAGGTCCGATATGGAGATCCCACCGATCCGACGACAGTAGTAGGCCCCATGATCGACGCGGCCGAAGCGGACCGGGTTCTCGACTGGATAGAAAAAGCGAAAGCGGCTGGCGCGCGCGAACTGTTGGCTTCACGAAAAGCAGACTGCACCTCCGTCATCTCGCCGGGACTTCTAGACCGCGTTCCAGAAGATCAATCGCTATGCTGCGACGAAGTCTTTGGACCAGTTCTAATCACTGAACCCTTTGACGGATTTGACGAAGCTCTCACCAAGGTAAACCGCTCAAAATATGGTTTGCAGACCGGAGTCTTTACGGACTCGATCAAGCACGCTTGGCAGGCCTGGGAACGACTCAAGGTTGGTGGGGTTATTGTTGGCGACACCCCGAACACTCGATTTGATTCAATGCCATACGGTGGCGTTAAATCAAGCGGAATTGGACGAGAAGGAGTTCGCTACGCAATCAACGAGATGACCAACGAGCGCCTGCTCGTCCTACGGCAAAATGACGGTGCATGATTATAACGGAACTTTCTGCGACTCAATCGCGAATGCGATGACATTTGAAAGCCTGGGGTAAAGTTCGCAAAGCGAACGAAATCCCAGGTTTACGACCCCAATTGATTCGGAGCTCTGAAGGAGCGGCGTTGGCTTTGAAAAACGCTTCAATTAAAGGCGATGTTGATCAATAAGCCTGGTTGAGCATGCGAGAATGCCGTCGCTCCGCGATTCTCAGTCAATCCGTTCAAGGCAAACCACGGATTTCATCCGTGGCTATAACATGTCACTGCTCCGCAGTTTAGGATGCTGAAAGGCTTTGCCTTGTTGGGCTAAGAAATTCCTCTCTAGCCTCGACAATGTATCTGGAGCACCTACCCCTTTTTTCGTTTCGACTTCCATTCTTCGATTCTGCTATTTCGCAACTCTTTCTGGTTCGATGGTAGCAACACAGATTCCTCTCGAAATCCCCATAAAGTTGTTGGCTGGAATTTCGGAAATGTTGGCATGAAATCTTCTCCGGCCAGATGCATCGCGACTAGCAATGCGACGTCCCGATATTCGGCCGTGTACATCTCCTGAGCCAACGGATTGCTGAACCCTTGTCCGAGTTCATCGAGACACAGCGACTTATCATCTAGCCACTTTTCCACAAACGGCAAATCCGCTTTGGTTCCAAAACGATAGACCGCTTGCATCGATCGGATGTAGAGCAACGGCTCCGATTTGATTTGCTCTGACTCGAGCAGTTTTCTTGCAACATCATTGGCTAATGCAAAGTCCTTTTCGACGAACATGGCTAGACATTGAGGTAAAGAGCTGACCTCAAGTCGCATCGACCAACCCGCCATAAGGCGTTCCAGTGACTTTCTGAACTGCGGGTCCAACAGAAACGGACCAAACGGCGAAAAATTAAAAACCCTAGCACTGAAACGCTCCAAACTGCGATCCGTTAAGTCGTCTGCCACATTAAAGCAATAAAGCAAAGCTAGAGAGTCGGGTATTTCGTAACCTGCAAGGATCTGGAGTTTTTGACTGATGGAAGTTGCAATTTCCTTGGCTTTGTCCAACGCTTCCTTTTTGCTTTTCAGTTCCGAAAACACGAGCTCCGGATAGGACTCGGACAGTTTCAGAAAGAGTTTTTTCGAATTCCGGCTATTGCCAGCGACACGGGAAAAACTCCGCCACCCATCAAACCCATAGGATTCATCGGGATCGGTGGAACGCAAGAATCGTTTGGTTTGGAATTCAATCCGGTCGTTCTTGAGTTTGGCAACAATGCCACCGAGTCGTATTCTCGCTTCAAGATTATCTTTCGCCAAGCCTTTGAATGCGAGTTCCAGTTCAGGAAGTCGCTTTTCGTCCAATAGCGAGAGCTGTTCCATGGCCGACTCGCGCGCCGCGAATTCGCTGCTACTCAAACGCGACACCAACTCAGCAATCATGCTATCTGGGACGGACTCATTCTGACCGAAGCAGTTGCTCTGGCACGAAATCCCCATAAGCCACGCACCGAAAAAGGCCGCAAATAAAACGGCCCCAAGCCGGGTTTGGCGTGAGTATGTCATGTTGGCCATCGAAAATTGCTTCGTCACACGCACTCCGTGCTTGTCGTTCGCCATTTGGCTTGCTTGCCCCAGTTTGGCGGCTTTTCCTCAAAATGAAATCAAGAAAACTCCTACATACCACACAGTTTAACAGGTTGTGCCGAAAGGCGGCTAACGGTCCTGGAAAAACTCCTTGATGAAGGCTCGGACTCCAGTTAGACTCTATCCTGTTCAGGGATTTGCGGCCGCTTGCAGCCTAACTGCTAAATAGCCACTGATGTTCCAGAGCTTCCTCGAAGCCGAGACCATTTTTCGCTTCCGCCCCAGGTAGCTTTCTAACTTCAGCGACAACTACCACCCTTGTTTTGGGATACCCAAAACTTGGTCCACGTAGTCTGCTCTAGGTCGCAATTCTAAAGTGATTTGATTTTTTCTTCCTTTAGACAATTTATCAGCACATGGAAAACGCAATCATTGTGGAAAATCCATCAACTGTCCAACCTCCTCGCCACGACTCTCCAGCTCAACCCAAAGTCAAGCGAGCAGGCTTGAGCACGACCAGCGTGCATGCGGGCGAAGCCAGACGTAAACCGAACGATGCTATCACCGATTCGATTTGTTGTAGCAGCACGTTCACGTTTGAGTCGACTCAGAGCATCATCGACTACATTCAACAAAAACAAGACCGCGAAGAATACGGACGTTACGGCAACCCCAACGAAAAGGTGGTCGAACGCAAACTGGCGGCCTTGGACTCCGCCGAAGATGCCATCATCTATTCTAGCGGAATGGCAGCGATTGTTGGTTTGCTGATCGCCAAGCTCAGTGCGGGCGATGAGATCGTGATCTTCGACCAATGCTACCATCGAAGCCGCGAGTTTTGCGCCAAGCACTTGTCCCGCTTTGGCATCGTTACGCACCAAGTCGAAACAGGCAATTACGCCGCCATGGATGCCGCCATCAACGCGCGAACCAAGCTGCTGATCAGCGAGTCGCCAACCAATCCTCACTTGAGCGTCATCGACTTAGAACAGTTTGTTGATCTTGGCAAAACACATCAAGTTGAAACATTGATCGATGCGACGTTAGCTACACCGTACAACATTCGCCCAATTGAATTTGGAGTGGATTACGTTTGGCATTCGGCGACCAAGTACATGGGTGGGCACAATGATCTCTTGGCCGGGGTTATCTGTGGTTCGAAAGAAAAGCTGGAATGCGTTCGCAAGATGCGAGGCATCCTGGGCGGAATCAACTCACCGCACAACATGTACCTGCTCGAGCGCGGTCTCAAGACATTTGCGCTCCGAATGGAACGACACAACGAAAACGGTCAACGCGTGGCCGAATTTTTGGAAGCTCACCCTCGCGTTGAGAAAGTTTATTACCCAGGCTTGAAATCACATCCGAGCCATGAAGTTGCCAAGCGTACCATGAAGGGCTTTGGCGGCCTGATCACCTTCTTGGTGCGTGATGCCGATTGGAAACAAACAGCAGATATCATCGACGCTTGCACGATTCCCAAGATCGCGCCGAGTTTAGGTGGAGTCGAATCGTTGATCGAACAACCGTACGTGATGAGCTACTTTGACTATTCACCCGAAGATCGCAAACGCTTTGGGATCTCCGACAACATGATCCGCATGGCGTGTGGCATTGAGGACTCAGCGGACTTGATCGCAGATCTAAAGCAGGCGCTCGAAGCATGAAATTCCGAACCCGAGCGATTCACGTTGGCAGCGAGCCCGATCCGGCAACAGGAGCTGTAGTAACACCGATCCATCTTGCAACCACCTTTATTCAGCCTGGCGCAGGCGTCTGGGGCCAGTTCGATTATTCGCGAAGCGGGTCACCGACACGAACCGCGGTGGAACGAACGCTGGCTGATTTGGAGGGAGCCGCGGGAGCCTTGGCATTTTCGTCTGGAATGGCGGCGACCCATTGCGCATCGATGTTGCTTAAAAGCGGTGATCACATCGTTGCTGGATGCGACATCTACGGTGGGACCTATCGGCTACTGCATAAGATCTGCAATCGAAGCGGGATCGCGGTAACGTTGGCACCAGCCGAAGATGCTGCTCAAATCGAAGCAGCCATGCAGCCTAATACGAAAATGGTCTGGGTCGAAAGCATTGGCAATCCGATGATGACGATTCCTGATCTTCCTGCGATTGCAGAGATTGCGCATCGACGCGGCGCGTTGCTGGGAGTCGATAGCACCTTTGCCCCCCCAGCGATTCTAAGGCCGCTTGAGCTGGGCGCTGATATCGTCATGCATTCGGCAACGAAGTATCTCGGTGGACACAGCGATTGTTTGTCTGGCGTGTTGGCAGCTCGCGACCTTGCGTTGCACAAAGAGCTTTACTTCATCCAAAATGCAACGGGGGGAGTGCTCGGCGCGCTAGAGTCTTTTTTGTTGCAGCGTGGGATCAAGACACTCGAATTGCGGATGCGAGAACAATGCCAATCCGCGCTAACAATCGCGCAGTGGCTCGAGCAGCATCCGAAGGTGACACGGGTTTTGTATCCTGGATTGGTTAGCCATGCAAATCATGAACGCGCCAAGAAGTACATGGGCAACCAGTTTGGTGCCATGATCTCGTTTGAAATTGATGGCGATTTAGAAAAGACGAAGATCGTCTGCCAATCGACCAAGCTGTTCGGTTTGGCCGTGAGCCTCGGAGCCGTCGAATCGCTCATTGAGCAACCTGCTTCGATGTCGCATGCGAGTTACGATGCGCAAGCAAAAGCCAAGTTCGGGATCTCGGATTCGTTGATTCGAATTTCGGTAGGTCTAGAGGATCCGGCCGATCTAATGGCCGACTTGGACCAAGCAATTTGCAGGTCCGCATAAAAAAGTTGCAAATGCCGACAAAACCTGATAGGCTCACAATTTGCTGCCAGTGAGCATGCCGTATCGATTTTTAATCGTTGAAAATCGAATTTGGTCCGGTTGTTGCTCGTCATCATGAAGTACTTGAAATGCGAAGCGCAATCGCTCGAGAGCGAAAGCGTTTTTCTTGCCATACTCCAAACCTACCAATGGACGAGGTGTCGCGATGACTTTAGTCGGATTTGCACGTGTCGTGAACAGCGCTTTCATGAACGAACTGAAGGAGTGCAATTCACCCCTTTGGGAAGACGTTAATACACTCGGTTCGTACACCCAAGACCCTTTTTGTGCGGACTGGGTGGAAGAAGAGGCGGGAGCATTGCTGAGACGTCTGCGAGACGAACTAGCATCCCAATTCCGCCTAGAAGAGACGTTCGGCTATGTCGCCGGTCCCAGTCATCATCAGGATCCGAATGTCACCAAAGCCATGGATCAGCATTTGGGAATTGTGCTGATGTGTGTTGCGTTAAGCGAGCAGCTCGATGACCACGAGTACTGTGGAACACTGTCGAGCGAAGCATTAGGCATCTGGCATCAGATGAAAAAACTCTATGGGAACATCATGGAACACGAGGCTCTCGAAAGGCGTCTCTGTGCTGCCGCCTGGGCACCGATCTTGCCGGAGACAAAAGAGATTATCCAAGCTATCGAATCCTTCTAGGCACAGCCGACAAAAGTAGCAGGCACGCTCCGTCGTGCCGTCCGCTGGAGTGAATTGACAATTGTTGCTGGTGAACGGCACATGGAATCTGCCATCCAATGAAGTTTCCGGACGGCGACACATCAAAGCACTCTAAAATGTGTCGCCCTCCGAGGCTGTGAATTTATTCGTAGGACGGCCTTTTCAGGCCGTCGTTACTGCAAAAAACGGCCAATTTCGACGCCCTAAAAAGGGCGTCCTACATTTTTTCACAGCCTCTCCGGGCTCGATACGAGTGAGTAACCGAGTCCGGTGACTTACGTCACCGGCAGGGATATGCCGCCCTCCGAGCTTTGAAGTGGTGTGTCCCCAGTTGTACCGCCCTGGCTTTGAAATGGAGTGTAACCAGTTCTCATTGCCCGTCTAATGGACGTTTTGGATTAAAAGTATCACCATCAAATTAAATGGAGAGTAGATGCAGGTCGGATGGTTGATTGATGCAGCGGCTTTTGAGAGTTACCACGACGAGTTAGTCGCGGCCGTAAAACGGAATGGATACACTGTTGTGTCCATTTCGAGGCCGCCGATGCCTTATCATTGGCGCGACGTCCCTTCACTTTATCGCAATGCGTTCCCGACTGGTGCGTGTGTTGTCACACATGGCGATGTCGATCTTGTTCGATGCGTTCGGGCTGACGGGCTTTGGACTCCAGGCGTTTTCGCAAGTGTCGAAAAATACTTTTGCTCCCATTATTACACGCACCTGGGCAAGTATCTTCTCAATGAACGATACGCGATGCTTCCGTTTGGAGAGTTGCCGCGATGCATTAATTTTTTGGTTAAAACATTCGGAGTCGACGACAAAGTTTTCGTTCGCCCTGATTCACCGCTCAAGTCATTTACTGGTCAAGTGATATCCAGGGATGAGTTTGAGAAGGACTTTGAGTTTCTGGGATTCAATGGCTTTCCGGTGGAGTCGCTTGTTGTTGTCAGTGTTCCTCAAAGAATACGGTCGGAATGGCGATACGTGGTGGGAGGTGGCGATGTAATTGCAGGATCGCAGTACAAGATCGATGGCGAAATGGTATCCTTGGAAGCAAACGACATGGAATCGCTACGATTTGCTCGCAGCGTCATCGTAAGTGGATTTTCACCCGATCCAGTATGGATTCTCGACATTGGCAAGTCCGAAGCCGGTTCGTATCATATCGTCGAGGTTGGCGGATTCAGCTTTGCCGGTTTGTACGCATGCAATAAGAATCTAGTCGTACAGCATGTGTCACGCATCGCAAGAGAGATCTGTTTGGCGTCGTCTGCCACTATTGAACCAAGATAGCGGAGCATGGATTCTCGATCGTTGGCAAGACCGAGACCGGGATGTACCATAACAGAATAGAAAAATAGCAAGCTATTGATGTCGATTCATCGTTGATGCAACAGGCTAAGAACCATGCTACTGTTTAGATCCCTGCTTCTGTGTCGTGCACGCACCTTCCTTGTCGTGATTGCTTTTCTCGCATTGATCTCAACCTCGTTACTATGTGAGGGGGCAGATCGAGTTCTTAATTTCCCTGAGTCCGCACCGGTCGGATTTGTATCTTGTTCACCTATGCCGACCTACGATGGTCCATTTATTGTCTTTAGTAACTCGACGGTTTCTGTTCAGCGAGCGCACGGGCGAATTGTCGTTCCAGATGATTGCTTTGTCGAGTTGGAGTTAATTGGATCGGCTTTCCAAGATCTCGATTTTCTCTCCAAGCTTCCAACAAACGCAATCCATTCGCTCAAAATCGCAGAAGCAAAACTCAATCGTATACAAATTCTCTCCATCGCTGATCTCACTTCCCTTTTGCGATTGAGATTCGAGACGTGCGAATTTTTGCCCGATGCTTTTTCAGAAATCCCTGCACTCCCAAAACTGGTTGCGTTGAATTGTTCTCGATCTCGCGATCCTGGCCCCTTGGGGCTCGACACCTGGATCAAGAAGTTAGCCAAACTAGAATCCATTCATACGATGCCCCCGTTAAACGCCAAGGTGCTTGAAAGGCTTGGCGGTCATCCTTCGCTTACTTTCATCAACGTGAAGGTGGAGAGCGATTTCCCTCAATCGATGACAGCATTAAAAAAACTCCCGTCGCTCAAGGGAGTTCAGCTCGATCTGTACGAAGCGGCAAATACCAACAACGATCTACTGGAGGGTATTGGACAAATCACGCAGTTGGAATGGATCCGCTGGTTCGGTGGAAAGGTTGATACCCCAACGCTTGCTGAGTTGTCTGAGCTACCGCATCTCAAAAGACTCGACTTGTTGTTGTTCGAGGCAGGCCCAGGATTTTGCAAAGCAATTGAATCACTGAAAGAGCTAGAGCGACTTGAGATATCAACCAACAACGATGCATTTAAAACCGAACGCGCCAATTTAACCCGTTCCCTGTTTCAGTTGCCAAAACTAAAGTGGTGGCCGAAAGTCGAATCAGTCGATTTCGAAACCCTTCACGAAATCTGCAAACTCGACCACATCGAAAAACTTTCCTTCAAGGACATGTCCTCCGTTTCATCAGATCAGATGAAAGAACTTGGGCGTTTGAAGAACCTAGTGCAATTGGAACTGGAGCACGTTGATGTTGACGACGATTGGCTATCGTGTTTGTCTGAAATGAAGAATTTGGAGTACTTGTCGCTGTTCGCAACACGAGTCGACGGCTCGGGGTTTCAAGCGTTAACCAACTTGCGAGCCCTCAAAAGAATGTGGATTTACAATGAATCCCAACGACTCAAGTTGGAATCCTTGGCTGCATTGCCGGGACTTGAATCTTTGCAGCTTGGAGGACAATTTCAACCGCCAATGCTAGAGCCACTTCGCAAGTCACAATCCCTAAAAAAATTATTTCTTGAGAGCAGTGGGACGAGCATAGACGATACAACTGCCGCTTGGATAAGCGAGTGTCCAGGCCTCGCAGAGTTGTCCATGGAGGGGAATGTGACCGACGTTGCCGTCGAGTCCATCGCGAAACTCCCTTCGATACATCTTCTTCGGATTTGGGGTAGCAGCTTGACTAAGGAAGGAATCAACAAGTTGGCCTCGCTGCCATCGATGCGGATACTGTCGGTTGAAACGACCTCGGAAGTAGCTCCCGAAATGAGTCAGGAAATCAAGCAGCAATACCCCTGGCTTCCGTACGTGCTAATTCGAAAACAAGCAGCTGGAAATTAGCGAACTATCAAAAAGGCAAAAAATGCATAACGCCCCATCCTTCCCATTTTCCTACCTTCCCCTAGCGATTCTTTGTTCGATGGCGTCGATGCGTTTTGCTCAAGCGGACGATGGCATTCCAAAGACGGTCGGTATCGTTGAGACTCAACCGCAATCGGGCCCCTTTGTTCCGATCGATGGTGGAAAAGGGGGCTACATGGTTCCCTATGTTCAACAACTTGGGAACAATGGAATTTCCTTTGAAATGATTCCCGTACCCGGTGGCAGTGCGACGGTCGGATCCCCGGAAGGGGAAGCTGGCCACGGGCCAGACGAAAGTCCTACCTTCACGGTTGAGTTGGCCCCCTTTTGGATTGGGAAAACCGAGGTTACTTGGGGCGAGTTTGAGGGCTTCATAGAAACCCATCTCGTATTTAAAAGACTTGCGGCAAAAAGGACTCGCGAGGTCACGAATTCAAACCGAGCCGATGCAGTTACCGTTCCTACTCTTCTCTACGACCCTTCCTACCACAAAGAGTATGGCGACAATCCCAAGCATCCGGCCGTCACGATGACTCAATATTCAGCAAAGCAATATACGAAATGGCTAAGTGGAATCACAGGAGTCCAGTACCGACTGCCGACCGAAGCCGAATGGGAGTACGCAGCCCGAGCGGGTTCGAAGTCTGCATATTGTTTCGGGGATAACCCGTCATTGCTCGATGAGTATGCCGTCCACTCCCAAACGAGTTCGAGCTTAGTGGCCAGCAAGAAGCCGAATCTGTTCGGACTCTACGACATGCACGGGAACGTTTGGGAATGGACGATCGAACAGTACTCACCCAATGGCTACGTCGTCCAAGCGGGGAAGACCTTCGCTGGCTTGGAAGGAACTCAGTGGACAACAACGCTGAACTCGCAATGCGTACGAGGCGGTTGCTGGAACGACCCACCGGAACGAGTTCGCTCAGCAGCGAGAATGGGTTCTGATCGTCACGATTGGGCCATGGAAGATCCAGAAGTACCTCAAAGTCCTTGGTGGTATACCTCCGATCCAGCCCGCATGGTGGGAATGCGATTGGTCCGATCCACAATACCTTTGCCCCGAAAGCAGATCAACAAGTTTTGGGAGAACGAGATTCAGGAACTGCAAGCTGACATAAACGCAACTGTGCAAGAAGGGCGAGGGATCCAGGGCTTGCCCGTTCCTCAGTTGCTGAAGGAACTGAAATGGAAGTAATCGCGCCCAATGCCGCAATCGAATTGCATGACTCGATTCTGCAAGGGATTGAGCGTTGCGATGGCGATATCACGTTAGTGATCAAGGCATATGTCCACCGAAGTCCAGGCAGGCCTGCAGTCGATCCTGGAGCAGGCTGGTCGCAGCTTGTTCAGCTTCGTTTCCTCAAAGGAGATGCAACCGTCAATGTCAAGACATTTCCTGTTACAATCCTCGACGGCTGTCTCGTCCAGTCAGACGCCGTGTTTTGCAACTTGATCCCATTGCCCATCCAGCATGGACGAAAATCGCAAATGCAATTGGAATTTGCGAATGGCGAGAGCGTTCTGGTCTCAGGTGAGGGGCTTGTAGAATTGCACACAGGCCAACCCATTTTCATCGAAAAATACTAATCCACGAAAACAGAATGACACGACACATAGTTCTGCTTGGCGACTCCATCTTTGATAACGCACTATACGTGCCTGGAGGACCATCGGTGCTTGAGCATCTTCGTAGTGTTATCCCGAAAGGGGACAAGGCGACCATGGTTGCGCTGGACGGTGCTACGGTTTCATCGGTCTTCCGACAGCTGGAAAGAATCCCCGACGATGCAACTCATCTTGTCCTAAGTGCCGGCGGAAATAATGCTTTACGGATGGCGGGCACTATTTTTTCGCAATCCTCAGAGAACATTCGTTCGTCACTTCAAGTTGTCGCTGAACACCTAGAGGAATTTAAAGAAGAGTATCACAGACTCATCCATGATCTAAAGGAAATGAAGCGTCATCTTTCCATTTGTACGGTTTACGATTCCGTTCCAGGATTGGAAAAATCGGAACGAGCCGGGCTTTGTCTTTTCAATGACACGATTACTCGCACCGCATTCCAAAACGGATTATCCTTGATCGATTTGCGAACTATTTGTAGCGAAGCAATTGACTACTCACCCGTCTCGCCGATCGAGCCTTCGGCTAGCGGTGGTGGTAAAATCGTCCGTGCTATCATAGAGGCCGTTTCCGACGGACACTTGCATCACCGAGTATTCGGTTAGGCCTTGACGGAAAACATATGCTTTTTACCGATCGCGACGGAATGACAGACCTTAAGATTCTCAAGGCCGATCTAAGTGATCCGGTTCATCAACGCGACATCGTTTCGATGATGGATGCGTATGCGCGTGACGCGATGGGAGATGGCAGGCCGCTCTCACAATACGCACGCAACCATTTGATCGAGGGACTAATTGCTCACCCGACCACGATTGTTTTCCTGGTTTACGAAAACTCCTCAGCATGCGGGATCGCAACTTGTTTCAAAGGGTTCTCAACTTTCGCCGCCAAGCCACTGATCAATCTGAGCGATTTTCACCTAGAACCGCGACTCCGTGGAAAAGGGATTGGGACACGCCTGCTTGAAACGATTGAAAACGAGGCACGTTCGATCGGTTGTTGCAAATTGACGCTTGAAGTACAACAGAACAATCAGAACGCCCAATCGGTTTACGGCCGCTTTGGCTTCAAGCAAGCTGTCTATGCAGCGGACGCAGACGGCGGCGGATCGATGTATATGGTGAAACCACTCGATTGAGGAATACCATCTCGTTTAACAGTCAGCCGTAGGCGTACTGTCGAAGAATCGAGTACGCCTACGGCTGACTGTTAAACGAAAAGACTAACGTAACTGACTCGGCTTCACGGGTGCAACCCCCAATTTTGCATAGTCGAACCCACTATCGGGCGGATTGTAGGTTCCCACAATGTCCATGCATGACTCCGCATCAATCTTCGACTCCATCTGCATGCACCAATAAGCTGCGTTCACGGTCAAGCGTCGCATACCAGCGCTTTTATAATCCTGCGCACTGCCCATCGTGACATGAAAGACTCTCGAGGTAAGCCCCTTGTTCCCTGTCCACGGTTTCACCCATGCGACTGGGAGCGGTGTGAGTTCCGGGTTGACTGCATCATCATGCTTGCGTCCCATCAACGGCTGCCCTTCGACAAGCGGTATGCAGTCCTCTCGTAGTTTCCCCCCTTCCTTATAAGTTCGGTAAACGTCAGATTGCCCCCAGATATCTGAAACGCCAGTGAGAATCGGATGCTGCTTGTTCGCTTCGACGATAATACCTCGCGTCGAGTCCTGTTGCCATCGGCCGTGATGGCTTCGAAAAGCGCCTCCTAAAACTTCTTCTCCAAAATCGATTTTCTTTCCACCTTTCTTGTACTCGAAGCCGAGAAAGCCGTGGTTTGCAGTTCGAATTCCAATGATCGGCTTGCCAGAGTCTAGATACTCGTAGATGTGTGCCATCTGTTCATGCGGCAGTGAGATGAGTCGGCTAAACAAAATGATCAAGTCGCATTTGTTCAAATACTCCAAACCGGGAATGTTGTGTTCGGCTGATTTGTCTTCCCAACGGATCTTTTTGGTCGGATCCACTTCGTTGTTCTCGTTGAGACTAAACAGGACCGTACAATCGAATCCATGATGCTTGGACAACAATCTGGCCAACATGGGCAACGAATGCTCGCTCCGATACTCTTGGTCCGCCGCAATGAGGATGATGTGCTTGCCTTGTCCAGGTCCTGGCCCGCCAGGATATGTCAGCCAAAGCGGGCTTTCCGGAACCGGATGTTCGCACGCAACGACCGACGCCCCGATCTGCATGTGACTCGCAATGAGCAATGCTCCAGCCATCAGCCAAATGATTATGTGAGGGAGCGTTCGGTTGTTGGTTAGCATGAAATGGCTCTCTTTGGGCGTTCGACAGAACGAAAACTACCGTAGCTGGATTCGTGTGAATTCAGCTTTGAATCGTGGGGACGCTGAATTCTTACGAATCCAGCTACGAGTCGCGGTCTGTCTTTTTCTGCCGCTCACCTTAGTTCTGGATTGGTATTTCGTTAACGGTATAGTATGCGTTGCGATGCAACAACTCTTCTGCGTCGCGCGATCGAAGCGAAACCAAATCGAAATTGTAGACGTAGCCGCGAGTTAGCTTGTCCAATACGAGCTTGGCGCCGAGCCCATCTTCGGCAAGTGACACCGATTGGATCTGGGGAGTCGTCTGTTCGATTTCAGGCCCACCGTATCCGCCGTGATAGGGATGGGTGAAGGTGGAGACTGCATAGGAAGCCGGATTGCTGCCCGTTGCTTTTTCAACAGGTTTGGTAAAGACAATTTGGAATCCGTCGGGCTCGATAGTAATCTTCTTGATCTCGAATGGCATTTTGCCACTCCAATCGAGTCGCTCCAAGGCAAACGCTTTCATGCCCCGGACCGGCCAACCGCGGTTGGTTCCGCCACACAGCAAATTCCCTTCGGCGGTGAATTCGACGTTGAGAATGCCCGTCGACAATCCTTCTCGAAAAGGATAGCAAGCTCCCTGCCACACTCCGTTAACCTGCTCCGTTGTCGCGCGCATCAGCACGGATTGAGTGTAGTCACCAAGAAACATTTGATCTTCGAACGGACCAAATTTGCCATGCGTGTGGTTGACGGTAAAGCCGGTAATCGAGCGACCCATCTTGATGTAGGGAAAGATGACCGCGTAGGGAGTCAATTGTTTGACTCGCTCTTTTTCGGTGACGATCCTTGTCCCCGATTTTGGAGTTTCAGGAACGGGGCCGAGTTCGGGCGCGTATTGATAACTATTGAAGCTTGCCGGGTGGCCATGAAAGCTTCCTTGCGATACTGCTTTTAGACTGCACGAGCAATTCCAGGGGCCTTGGCTTTCGATGTAAAACAGCGAACCATGTTCGTTCGGACCAATTCCGCCGGGACTTCGCAATCCGCTCGCAAACGCGGTCGTCTTGCCCTCTGGTGAAACCTTCATCACAAATCCGCGAAACAATGCGAACGAGTCGTAGGAGTTGGAAAGTCCTAACGACACAAACATATTCCCGCCGGCATCGAATTTCGAACCAAACGCGTATTCATGGTAGTTGGCATACCCCCAAGCGTCCGAGATGGTTTCGAAACGATTGGCTCTTCCTTCGTTCCGAGTGTCGCTGACTCGCGTTAGCTCGCAGCTTTGCGTGACATAGAATGCGTTGTCCTTGTACGAAAGTCCAAAGATCTCATCGAGCCCAGTAGCATACAAATGGAAAGAAGGATTCGGTTTTGCGTCGTCGATGCGGTCTATCAAATAGATTTCGCCATGCCGAGTCCCAACGGCGACGCGTCGGTCCGGCAAAACGGTAAACGCTCCCGCCTCGATCACCATGTCTTTGGGGATGGGAATACTCACGATAGGATAGAATTCCCGTTCGCGTTCCTCGGTGCCCCAGCGCTGGCCAACTTCTTCGGCTGCGATCGCTTGGCTCACAAGCCACAATGCTAAGGCGAGCGGTAAGACAAAATGCACCACGATTCGTAGCTGAATTCGAGAGAATTCAGCGAGTTCTGAATTCTTACGAATCCAGCTACGGAAGCATTCATTCCGCCGCTGGCCCAAGAGCAAGCTGAGTCGCCAGCCGATTCGGTTACTTTTCAAGTGGTTCATACGTAAACTCAAGGATGGACTTGCCTGGTTTGACATCGAGCTTCAGCAATAGTTCTTGTGATTTGGGCGACTCGGAAATGGTCCGAATCAACGTGCGGCATTCTGGGATCGACAATCGAAGGCTGCTGGTTTTGAAAATGCGATCCGACTCCGAAGTGATCTCGCCCGTCATCGCTCGAAACCAAAGCGTCTGCTTGGTGGGGGCGTCAAATTGCAACGTGCGTTTCAAATGCAGCTTGTCGTTTTGTTGGACGGCAACAGAACGATCTTGGATCTCGACGTTCCCGCTTTGGTACAGAAATGTTGGTACGGAGGCTTCGTCGAGGGAGTACCCATGGAACTGGTAGCCGAGGTTCTTCGGGTAAAGTGGGTTTGGATTCACGGGAGCTTCTTTGGTCATGACGGGACGAAGCGGCCACGGGGTTGATTCGTCCGCCAATTCTACAAACGAAACATCCTGAGCTAATTGGATCGGCTTGGCGGACGGATTGAATCCACCGGAGCCTTGGCCTCCGCGATCCACACGGATGTACTCACCTTGCCAAATGGCGCTGAGCGTTCCCGTCTCTGCATTGAAGGCATAACTGAGCTTCTCAGGGAATCCGACAGCAATCCCCCGAAAGCCAGCAACGCTGCTGCGGCCACGATATGTTCGAGCCGCATCGCCGACAGCCAGTTTCGTATCTAGCCTGCGTATGCCCGACGGGTCGGCCGCAGAAGTCCCCAAAGACAAGTAATACCAAATGGCTTCGATCTGCAGTTCGGTATCGCCATCAAGAATGGTTTTGTGTGCTGCAATTCCATCCGGCCATGAGTAGGGCATAACGATTCGCGGACGATACGCACCTGGCTTCCGAAGGAAGTTGTTGAACCAGGCGGGTTGAAGCCGTTGGTAGGTCGTCATCAGATCCATCCCTTTGTTGATCGGCGACGGTTTACCGTTAAAATTGTGGCACGCTACGCAATTTAGGCCTTTGTCACCCAGCAACTCTCGACCGCCGGCTCTCAATTTCTTTTCTCGCTCTTGTTCGTCTTTGCTATTGCTCTCGGGTTTCGGTAATTTCAAATCGACCGGCTCTAGTTTGTCCAATCGAGCAACGGTTTCCGGTATGTGCCTCAAATTGGGTTCACCATATTGTGGCATGCGAGTCATCATGTGAGGACGAACACTCTCGCCATCGAACAGAACTTTCTTGAGCCAAACGGGTTGCAGCTTTGCGCCAACCAACGTCAAAGGCGGCGGTATGCGACCATCGTCTCCCAAATTTTTTTCGCTCGATCGGAAAAACGGGTTACGATCTTTCGCGACACCGCCAAAATCATCGCGAATGTGGCATGCGGTGCAGTTGAATGCGGTCAGAGTCTTCGCTAGTACGATTTGATCCGTGTCTGGTTTGTTTGCTTGGGTGAGCGATGCCATGATGGCTCGTGTTTGACCTGCCTCGAGCCGAAACCTTGGACCCGCGTTATGGTTGTTTGAGATACAACCGCGATCGAAATTGGCGTTGGCTAAAGAACCGATGGGTTGTTTGGCGGAGAAGCCCGTCAAGCTATGGCAAGCGGCGCAGTTGAGTTCCTGGAAGAGCTTTTTGCCAAGCGTGACAAGTGCATCGCGAGGTTTGAGCGTCTCTGGGACCGCATTATTTGAACCGAGCAAATAACCTGCAATAGCTTGCGACTCGTCTGTCGTAAGTTTCATGTCCGGCATGCGTCCCGAGCTTCGGATCGGTAGTGGATGAAACAAAAATTCGCTCAGCGACTTGGGGCTATATTTCTGAGGAAGATGATCCAGCGAAACCACTCGTTGTTTATGGTTCTGATTTTCGGCAGATTCGACCGGCGATTCCTCCGCATCATCGACTTCAAGTTCGATTTTTTCGCGGGGCTGGTGGCAGGCGACGCAGCCCACCGAATGAAACAAGTCCTTGCCCAGGTTCGGATCGACGAGCTGACTCGAGTCCCGTTGAAAATCGTGCTTCGACTGGGCCACGAGGAAATGCGTCAGTGCATCAGCCATTTCGATTCTTTTTTCGCCTGAGAACGAATTCAACATGTCGGGCATCGTCGTCCCAGGCTGCATGGTAGACGGGGAAGCAAGATAGCGTTGCAGGTAGTCGGGCGATACTCGCGAACCAACATCCGATAAATCGGGAGCGGTTTTTTCGAGGAAAACGTTTGGGCCTGAACCACCATGACAAGCCGCACATCGAAATTCGCCGACTAGCAAATCACCCACTTGCGCATCGGACAAAGGATGCAGCTTTGCTGATTGGGCAAAAGCGTTCTTGGCTGCTGTTAGAGGGAACGCTACCGCTAGAAACGTCGCCGTAAACAGAGCCGATTGAACTAGGACCCGCCATAAGCAGCAACGAGCTTTCGTGGACATCATTCGCAACAGTAACCTTCGCTGATTTGGAGCTGGTACAAACTAGGTACGGAACCGCTTCCCGTTGAGACATCGTAACCAACCGGTGGAATAAAGCGAGTAAGATGTTGATTTCGAGTGCGGAACTGACGCTGCCAAAAAGTAGCAGGCACGCTTCGCGTGCCGTCCGCCAGGAATGTTGCATATGATTCTGGTTTAATGCCAAAACCGTTACTTGTTTAACAGTCATCCGAAGGCGTACTCGGAACCGCAAGAAGTTCGCCTACGGCTGACTGTTAAACGAATTTTTTCGAGTGTGCCTACTACCTTACCCGTAAAGTCGGTCCGCTTCCTTGTGGTCGATCTTGCGAGCCTTGATTTTGCCTCCCGCCAACTTTTCGCCGTTGGGGTCGATGTAGACACGGCCCGTTTTCCCAGGCTTAACGCTCATCACATGAATGTTGAAAATGAAGGACATATCCGACTTGGCTTTGAACCAGTGGACATTGTCTTTCGTGTCGGTCACAGTTGAACACCCGCCTGGCCCAAAGTCGCGATCGATGGTCGGAGTAATGATCATGTGATCGTTCGTGTCTTCGATGCGGTCGTAGTGTCGGCCATGGAAATCCCCTTTCAATATTAAGAAGGCAGTTGCCATGTTGTCGTGACCATGCGGGACGACGGATCGGTCTTTGTTCAACGCAAAAATCTGATGACCAAAAACCAATTCGGTCGGAAGCCCTTCGACTTTGGGAAGAGTTGCCTTCAGGCTAAGCTCGCCACGTTCTTTTGGATTGACGTCCTTGGCAAGTTTTTCGAAGTCTAAAAATTTCAGCAGGTCCGGTAAGTCAACCGTAGCATACAGTTGTTCGACTTTCTTCTGCCATTCAAGTTGCCCTAGCTTTTTGCCCTTTAAGTCCAAGCTCCAGGAATTGAGCTCTGCGAGCCACTTCGCCGCGATCGGCTTGACTTCCTGGGCGAACGCATCTCGTTTAAAGAGCGTTTCCAGCAGCGACCAAGTTAGCAACGAGCCAATCGCTTGTTGTTGGAAATCACGACGTGTCAGTTGATTCATAATCGACTCCTCTATTCCGTCTAGTTTGCACTCTCGCTCCGCATATCGCCACAGCTAAATTGTACGGTATGAGCGGGCTTCCCATTGCTTCGAAGGCAGCCCCTTTCATTTATTTTCATCGTTAGAGGATAACCTTGGCGTCCAACCTCGAATTCACACGGTATTTGTTCGGATTCGCGTCTCGCGGGCGGTTGGCACAGAATTGACGACCCTCGACCCAATGCTTGTCGGTCCCGTATTTGAAGGCGTTTGGGCCGATCGAGAATTGATTCAAGTAGGTGCGCAAAGCTTGAAGTTTGTATCGAGGAATGGACTGATTACCATGAAGGAAGTTGCGGGCAGACCTCAAGACCTTGCGGACATTGACGCGCTTCGGAGACTGGAGGACCAATGAGCAGCGATATCTCAAATCAACGAATGAAAGACGCAAAGGCACAATCTCGTGGCGCAAGCTGCGACATGTCGCCAGATGCGGTCGCACGCCGGTTGGAAATCGTCGACGAGTTGCGAGAACTTGCTCAGGAACTCCAGAACGCAAAAGGAGTTGGACCAATCGAAAAGCCGATGGAGTTGGGATGACTAGTCGACGGAACGCTGGGTTTCTAGTGGACGAGCCTAAACCGGCCAATGTGCAATGCCTTTAGTCCTGGCAACGGGCCTTGCTGCTAACATGAACGAGCGCAGCCATTCAAAAACACACGGGCAGGAGTAACGAATGAGTTTAGGCATTCCACACGATATGGAACCCTTCGTACAGCGCATGGTCGCGGGGAAAAGATTCCTCAGCGAACAAGACGTTGTTTCTGAAGGATTGCGAATGTTGCAAGCGCGTGAGACGCTTCGCGAAGAAGTAGTGAAGGCGTTTGAAAACCTAGACGCTGGTAAAGGGGTACCAAGCGAACAAGCATACTCGAGAGCCGAGAAGCGAATTGCCGAAATTGAGCGAGGAGAAATATAGTGGCAAAAATCGTCTTTGCGCCAGAGGCGGATGACGATCTAGAAGGCATCGTTGATTATATAGCGAGAGATAAACCAATCGCTGCTCGCAACTGGCTTGTGCAGATCAAAGCGGCTTGCGAAATACTCGCGACACAACCAGTCGCTGGAGAAGATCGTAAGTCGTTCGGAGTATCGGGATGCCGATCCTTCAGCGTTGGGCAATATGTCATATACTTCCGAGCAATCCCTGGCGGTACTGAGGTTGCACGAGTAATTCACAGAAGTCGCGATATGTAATGCTTGGTGTCGCAAATGAAGGTTGGGGCGAGATTACTTTAAGGTTTCTATCGAACTAAGGTCGCTCCAGTTGAAAAAGGTCCTGCGTTCGGCACCAGTTTTCTCCACCTAACCGAGCTATCGCTTTAATCTTTCTAGGATCCGGTTGCCCTTTTTCGTCAAGGACCATGTCATCAATGTGCATGGTCAGGATTTCACCGATCACCAAATTCGCAGAAATCGCTCCATGACCAACTGGGATCACTTGAATGACCTTGCACTCTAACGCAAATGGCACATCCGCGAGACGGGGCGGTTTGACGCGAATCGATTCAAGCGTTTTTTGGCCGGTTAAGTTCAACTCACTTTCGTCCGGCGACAGCATCTTGCTCGAGATATTGATGAGCTCTGCGTGCTTTTCAGAACTGGCATTGATAACAAACTCGCCGTTTGCTTCGATGTTAATAAGCGTGTCTTTCTTCCCCCCATCCCGCTTCAGCGTGGGCGAAAAAACGACGACCGGCGGGTTCGCTCCAAATGCGTTGAAGAAACTAAACGGCGCTAAGTTGACTACGCCCGACGCAGAAAGGGTTGTTACCCAAGCGATCGGGCGAGGTGCGACAAGCCCGACTAGCATTTGATAAACCGAGACCACTTCTGTTTTGGAAACATCAATTTGCATTTGTTAATCTATCTTGGTTAATCTAGCCAGGAGAAAGGGTAGTTTGGATCATCCAGCGGAATTGCGGCCGCAGCCAAATGGAGAGGACGAAACGTGTCGACCATCACAGCCAACTCGTCTGTAAACTTGACCGATCGACTTGCAACGATGGTGCCAGGATGCGGACCGTGAGGAATCCCGTGCGGATGCAACGTCATCGATCCGATCTCAACACCTCGTCGGCTCCCAAATTGGCCGCGAACATAAAATAACAATTCGTCCGATTCGACGTTGCTATGCGCATACGGTACCTTGATCGCCTGCGGATGGGTATCCAGCATCCTCGGAGCAAAAGTACAAATCACGAACCCCGACGCTTGAAAGGTTTGATGAATTGGCGGCGGCTGATGAATGGTACCGGTAATCGGCTCGAAATTATCTGCATTGAACGTATAAGGATACACCATTCCGTCCCATCCAACTGCGTCGAACGGATGATTGGCCATGGTATAGCGGGCCCAATCCTCACCATCTTTGATTCGAACCGGGAATTCCCCCTCCATGTCTTGCGTCCCTAGTTCGTTTGGGCCATGTAGATCACGTTCGCAAAACGGAGCCCCCAATCGAAACTGACCGTCCGGATTGAGATACCGAGGCGGAAACCCAACATCGCCAATCGCTTCGATCACAAGCATGTCCGCATCCGCAATCGTGTCGAACTCGATTTGGTAAGTAGTGCACTTGGGCACCACGACATAATCCATCGGCCGAAACGGAAGTACACCAAACATCGAAATCAATCGACCTGAACCCTTCTGAATAAAGAGGACTTCGTCGGCTCGTGCATTTCGATACAGTTCTATCTGGACTGTTGCCGGACGGCATCGCGATAGCACTACCTCCGAATTGAACATCAGCGGAACGCGACCGGTAATTGGATCGCCCTCCCTGGCCATTGCCGCCGTTTTTAAATGAACATGCCGAAGGGTGAAAGAGTCCGCCTTCACAAGTGGAGTCTTGCCGCCAGCTTCAACCCGTAATACACGAGTCGGCGGTCGCACGTGATACACAATGCTGTAAGCTCGGCTAAATCCCTGAGTCGTGATTACCTCCTCGTAGTAGATTCCTTCTTGGCGATGCCCTGGCACGTTCGGATGAATCGTATGGCGTTTCGGAGGAATCGAACCTCGCTGAAGATACTGTGGCATTTGAAATGACTCTTTCTTTCAAGCAAACTTATCGAGAAGCGACACGGTTTTCGAGAATGCCAAGCCGCTCGATTTCCAACTGAACGACATCTCCTGCTTTTAGCCATCCACCTACTGCCGCTGGAGTCAGCTCAAGGATACACCCGGTTCCGACAGTTCCCGAACCGATAACATCGCCAGGTAAAAGTTTGGTATCGCGACTTGCATGGGCCAGCAATTGCGGCCAAGTCCAATACATGCTCGAGGCATTCCCACGCGAAACCGTTTTGCCATTGATGGCCGCAGACATGTTCAGATCTAGCCGACCGTTTTGGTAGCGATCCTTCAACTCGGCAAATGGGACAAGACAAGGTCCTAACGCGTTTGCAAAATCTTTCCCTTTGCTCGGACCGAGACCGACCGCCATTTCATTGCGTTGCAAGTCGCGTGCCGACCAATCGTTGTAAATAGTGAATCCAGCCACGCACTCCATCGCCGAGTCGTCGGATGGCAAATCGCTGGCCTCGCAACCGACAACCGCAGCAATCTCCAATTCAAAGTCCAACTCAACCGAGTTCTTTGGCGCATAAACCTCGTCACCATTGCCGATCACCGAGGCGGGATTGGAAAAGTAGAAGACAGGTATTTCGTACCATTGATTCACCATGCCAAGACCTCGCTGAGCGCGACATGTTTTGACATGTTGCTCAAACGCGTAAAAGTCTCGGATGCTGCGAATCGGCGGGAGAGGTAAGGGCATGATCAAAGTGTCCCACGGGTCTCTTGCTCGCGTTCGATGGCTTCAAAGAGTGCTTTGAAATTGCCTTTGCCGAAGCTCTTAGAGCCTTCTCGCTGAATGATTTCAAAGAAAAGCGTCGGACGGTCCTGAACGGGCTTGGTGAAAATCTGCAACATGTAACCTTCGTCATCGCGATCGACCAGAATTCCCAATTCAGCTAACTCATCGATATCCTCTTTGATGCCGCCGATGCGATCTCCAAGTCCTTCGTAATAGGTTTTTGGCACTCGCAAAAAGGAAACGTCATTTGCCTTGAGGGCACGCACCGTTTTGACAATGTCGTTGGTCGCCATTGCAATATGCTGAACCCCGGCACCACCGTAGAAGTCAATATACTCCTCGATCTGGCTCTTTCGACGACCTTGTGCCGGTTCGTTGATTGGGAATTTGATTTTGCCGCGACCGCTCTGAACGACCTTGGACATCAACGCAGAGTACTCGGTCGAAATATCTTGATCATCAAACGAGACGAGTTGTTCGAATCCGAGAACCTTGCGATAGAACTCGACCCATTCGTTCATTCTCCCTTCCTCGACGTTGCCTACAATGTGGTCGATTCCCAATAAGCCCGTTGGGTGATAAGTCGCCGGATTGTAACGCGACGGATCGATCGGATCGAAGCCGGGTGCAAATGCTCCTTTGTAGTTGTCGCGATTGACAAAAGTATGCGTCGTGTCGCCGTAAGCTCGAATGGTGGCATACTCGTACAAACCGTATTTATCCTCGATAGCCCGCGGTCCAACGACACCTATCGCGCCGCGTTCGACCGCCAAATTGTAGGCGTGACGAACATTGTCCACTTGCAAGGCAATGTCGGAGACGCCATCACCGTGCAGGATCAGCCGTGAAGAATCAGGATGGTTGGCCCGCAGAGGTGACATGATGACGAAGGTGATGCCACCTTGCTGAACCACGTAGCCCGCTTCATGCTTGACTTTGGTCTCCAAGCCAGCGTAAGCCACTACGTCAAATCCGTACGCATTTCGATAGAAGTAAGCAGATTGCCGAGCATTGCCGACAAAAAACCGAACATGGTCGATCTTTCGAATTGGCATTTCGTCTTTTGTTGACATCGTCGAAGTTTCCTGCAGTGTCGGGGAACCAAAAGGTACTCGTTAGATTGTAGCGTTTTTCAAGCTGGCTAGAATCTATTGGGAGTCAAAGGCTTTTTTCTTGAATCACGCTTCCTTCGCGGAGCGAAGGGCGACAATGTCGCTCGTCGCTCCGCGACGAAAGCGTGAACTCCCCGGGGTACCACATCAGGTTTCTCACGAAACCTGCTACCCTATTCGAAGTGAGAGTGAAGCCACAAAATCAGCCACCCTCTGCTTCAATTGCTCTACCGAGCCGTCGTTAACCAAAACGTCTGAAGCGGCCTTTCGCTTCTCTGCCAAACCAAGTTGCGCCGCCTCCCGGTCTCGCCACTCTTTCTCCGTCCAGCCTCGCTCCATTGCCCGTTGCATTCGCATCGCTTCTGGCGATTCGACGAACAGCACTCGATCGCAATACGGCAACCAGCCTCCCTCGATCAGAAGCGGAGCGTCCAGGATAATCATAGGGAACGTGGCCTTCTGGACCAGGCTCGCCAATTCCGCACGCCCCAGCTCGCGTATCCGTGGATGGACGATCGCTTCGAGTTTTTTCCTCATGACTTGCTTGTCTTGAGTATCTCCAAAGACCATCGCACCAAGTTTCTTGCGATCGATTTGCCGTGAGTCGTTCGAATTCGCGACCGATTCCTGCAAAATGCCATCGCCAAAAATCGAGACCAAAGATTCTCGCACGTCAGGCATTTGCAATACACGATGTCCAATTTCGTCGGCGGAAATGATGACGGCGTTCATTGCTCCTAGCATTCGAGTGACTTCGCTTTTGCCACTCGCAATGCCTCCTACTACGCCGATAACAACGGGCTTCTTGATAGCAGGTTCTTGGGTCATAGCAGCTCACACGCGGCCCAGTTGGCGCCATGCTTAACATCCACCTGCAAAGGAACATCTAATGGCATGACTGTCGTCATAACTTCGCGAACCACCGTTGCGAGCTGCCCGACAAAGTCATCTCGGACTTCAAAGATCAATTCGTCATGGATTTGCAGCAACATTCGCGCAGGCCAATCGAGCGATTTCAATTCCCGTTGCAGCGAGATCATGGCCAGCTTGATCATGTCCGCCGCGGAGCCTTGAATGACCGTGTTGATTGCCATGCGTTCAGGTTCGAGAAGCTGTTTTTTCTTTTGGTCTGGCAAGGCCGTATAATCCCGTATGCCTCTCAAAAAACGTTTGCGACCAGACATGGTTGCGACGTATCCGTTTTTTCGGCAATCCATCAAAGTCGCTCCGATAAAATCCTTGACGCCTGGATACTTCGCAAAATAGGCGTCGATGAAGGTGGTCGCTTCGGTTCTCGAGATGCCAAGCGCTTTGGCGAGTCCGAACGGGCTTTGTCCGTAAATGATACCGAAGCTAACGGCCTTGGCGTTGCGTCGCATGTCGCTGTTCACTTCACTGGCGTCAACTCCGTTTACCTCAGCGGCCACACTGGTGTGAATGTCGAGATTGTCTCGAAACGCTTGACTCAACGATGCGTCACCGCAGAATTGCGCCAATACACGCAATTCGATTTGCGAATAGTCTGCCGTCATGAGCGACCAACCGCTTTCACGTGGCAAGAAAGCCGAACGAATCGATCGGCCTTCAGGCGTTCGAACCGGGATGTTCTGAAGATTCGGCTCGACGCTGCTGAGACGCCCCGTGGCAGCGATGTCTTGCCGAAATGAAGTGTGCAGTCGATTGGTTCGTGGACTGATCAATCGAGGCAAGGATTCCACATACGTATTGATTAGTTTCGTCAACTGACGATACTCCACGATTTTGGCAGGCAGCGGATGCTCGGAAGCCAACTCTTCTAGAACCTCCGCATCCGTACTAGGCCCTGTCTTTGTCTTCTTGACGACTCGCAGCATAAACTTATCGAACAGGATGTGGGCCAATTGCTTCGGGCTGTCGGGGTTAAAGTCCTCTTCAGCCAACTCCATGATTTGGGAACGCAGATGATCGGCCTTTGCTTGGAACTCACTCCCCAGTTTCTCGAGTCGATCGCAGTCGATCCGTATCCCCTCATATTCGAGATCGGCCAATACTCCCAAGAGCGGAATCTCCAATCTCTGCATCACGTCGAGGAGTTTTTCGTTTTGCAGTCGCTCGGTCATCGGCGTTAACAACCGGAGCGGAACGTCGACATCCTCGCAAGCATAAGTAGCAATGTCCGCGATCGGCACTTGGTCCATCGTGATCTGAGTCTTGCCAGAACCGATGAGAGATTCGGTCGTAATCTTAGTCTGGCCCAACCATCGCTTGGCAATATCATCAAGGTCGTGATTGCGTCCGCCAGCGTCCAGCAAATAGTCCGCGACCATCGTATCGAATCCGATAGAAGCAATTGGCATTTGATGCGATTTCAGAACAATGGAATCGTATTTGATGTTTTGCCCTACGAAGGTTTTGCTCGCATCGGCAAACAAGGGAGCAAGCAGACCTTGAACAAGCTCAATGTCCAAAACGGTGGCTTCGGCCGGCCCACGAACGGGAATGTAGGCCGCTTGGCCATCGGCCCAGGACACACTAATGCCAACAAGATCGGCATCCCGAGCACGCGTCGAAGTTGTCTCCGTGTCGACCGCAATCGTATCGATTCCAGCAAGCGTTCGAACTAGCTCTTCCAATTTCTCGGGTTGATCGATCAGTTGATAGCCATCGGTTGCAAGCTTAACAATGACCGGCGGCTCAATCGTCCCAAGAAGGGCCACGAAGGCATCGGACAACTTGCGAAAGCCTAGCTCCCGAAAGAGATCCATGGCTTGATTGCGATCAAACGTACCTGGTCTCATTTGCGACCAAGGCAAATCGATTGGGCATTCTTTGCTAAGACGTACTAAGTCACGGCTCAGCATGGCCAAGTCGCGATGCGTGCGCAAGTTTTCTTTCCGCTTCTCGCCAGCCACCGAATCGAGATTGTCGTAAACCTCGTCCAACGTATTGAACTGCTCGAGTAGCTGCTGCGCGGCTTTGGGACCAATTTGCGGAACGCCTGGGACATTGTCGGCCGAGTCTCCGACGAGCGATTGGAAGTCAACGACTTGGTCAGGGCGAATGCCCCACACGGTTTTCAGTTCGGGCTCACCAAACAACTCGTTCTTACGAACATTGAGCATTTGTACCCGATCCGTAATCAATTGGCGGCAATCCTTGTCGCTCGTAACCAATAGGACGCGAGCTCCTTGCTGTTCTGCTTGATGAGCCAAGGTCGCCATGATGTCATCCGCTTCGAATCCAGGTGCCGAGATCTTTGGGATTGCAAGTGTCTCGAGGCAGCGATGTATGAGAGGGATTTGGTCCCGCAATGCGTCCGGCATCGATTCCCGATTCGCCTTGTATTGGTCGTACAGATCGTTTCGAAACGTTTTGTCGGAGACATCGAAGGTGCAGACGAGAAAATCCGGTTTCCATTGCTCCAGGAGGTTGGCGATATCCCGAAGGAAGCCATGGGCGGCACCGACCTCGACCCCTTGCGGACTGGTCATGGCAGGCAACGCATGGAACACCTGGTAAATCAAGGAATGGGAATCGACCAAGATGACCAAATCGCCTTCGGTAGGGAATGGAGGCTTGGTTCGGACGCTTTCGGGCGAAAGATCGCTCTCAGGGGCCATTGAGGACGTCGACCTAGACTTCTCGGGCGAAGCTGCGAGCGAATTGGCTTGTGCGACCGCAGCCGCTCCCTGTGCATCCTCTGGAAACAGGGAATCAAATCCAATCAGCATCGGTTGATTCTTAGCAGTCCGCTTAGCCATTCGAGATCCGTTCTTTGAAACCTAAACCGTAGGGGCGCGCTGACTTAATCAGTCGCATCGCACAAAATCGCCAAATGGCTCTTGTATGCTGGCAAATTTGTAAGCAAAAGATTATTTTGAGCCAAGACGTGCGGCTTGCCAACCGCCATTGACAGCATTTGTTTGGCACAATCATTTTTGTTAGCGATCATAACTCACGTTCCCTGAGCCGCTACGGTCCGACGCGGAGCCGCTGTTGCTTAGCCGTGTAACGGCGACAGTTCATAGCTGCGGGGCTCGCCCCGCAGTCCCGAACGAAACCGAATCGAAGAGCCGTGAAACGGCGCTACCCTGCCAGTCAGGTGTCGTGGCGCCGTTTCACGGCTCTCGCATTTATCATTCCAAGAACCGTGGGGCAAGCCCCACGGCTACAAAATGCCGCCGCTATCGCGGCTTCGAAACAATTCACTCTCGTTCCTGGGCTCCGCCTTGGAACGCACTGCTTTCGAGGCTCCGCCTCGCGTTTGCGTTCGATGGGTGACTCAGGAGGCAGGAGCCTCCGATGCAATGCGTTCCCAGGCGGAGCCTGGGAACGAGATTGCTTCAGTTAAGCGGCAAGGTCACTCTCGGCAAGAGTGACCCACGGTGTGCCCGGCCGTGCGATTGAGTGCTCGTTCAGTACCTCTCTACGTCGAAGGGAACTCCAATGCGCAAATGTCCTAGTGTATTCGATTGGGCTATCTCTTCTTGGCTGCACTGCGCCGGAGATAGATGGACAACTGTTGCCCCTTGGAAAAGTTTTGCAACTGCAGTTGCAGTAACTTTGGTCCCGGTTAGGTCCAACCTCATCAAGTTCAACGCTTCAAGTTTCTCTAGCGACGCGTCACTGACTTCACAATGGGCCAAGGACAATTCCTGCAAGCCAATGATGTTTCCCAAATGATGGAGGTCAGCGTCGCTAAGTCCGGAATCACTCATGTCTAAACAGCATATACTTGGCCTCCAATTCGCGAACACAGAGCCATTGAATTTGCGTGAGTTTAAAGCAAGTCGATCCGCAGGTGCGAACGCCGTCGCGATAAGACCTTCAGCGGTGATCTCTCCATCTCCAATCTCCAAGCCTGTCAAGCTTACGTGTTGTGCAAGAGCTTTTAATGTTGCGTCCGTTACAAGCGTATTGCGAATCGACAAACGTTTCAGAACGGTATTGGCGATTAAAAGTTTCGCGATCACTGAATCGTCAACTGTAGTTCCGTCCAATTTCATCGAAAGAACTTGAGTCAAATGCTCGAGCGCTGAACCAGTGCATTTCGTATCACTCAAGTCGAGGTATTGAAGAGACTTAAGAGGCTCCAGCGATTTGTCCGTGATTGGATTGCCACGTAGAATCAAGCCTCTTTGATTTTTTAGTTTGATTTGGCTCATCGCCTCATCATCCAAGTCGAGCTCTCCAAGATCGAGCGCAAACGAAGGGCAGCCAGCGATGGCTTCGTTGATGCCCTTGATCGTAAGTTGCGTTCCAGCCAACGACAATTTAGTGAGAACACGCCGACTGAAAAAATGCTTGACATTCGAATCGTCGATCGACGTATGGCTTAAGTCTACGTAGCGCAGCGCCGTCTTTTTGCTCATCGATTTCAGCATCGATTCGGTGACATTTGCCCCGGCTAGCGAAATCGAGGTTAGCCCACGGAACTGTTTCAAATCTAGAGTTGAGCAGTCCGCATTCCTTGGGATTTGAAGGGCAAAAGCCTCAGCGCCTTCCCACACGACAAATCCACCTTCGACGACGAAATTGGTGTTGAGTTTCTTGAGAGCCTCTACCTGCCTCAATCGCTCTTGCTTCAAATAGGAAACCGAGATGGTCAGTGCGATCGATGCAACGACAATACATGCTGCGGCAATGCGGTTTGGCAATCGATAGCCGTTTGACTTCGGTCTAGCATCCGCGAGATCAAGCGGATCGGCGACTTCTTTTGGCACGCTCATTCTTGCGATGGTGCGCCAGCGATAGCCACTTGCATGTAGAACAATCAGTCCCAGCGAAAACAAAAAGGTCGATGTTGCTAGATGCAGCATCGTTTGCGCAGAGCGTTCCATGGCGATCCATAGATCAACACCAATCCACAACCCGCTTCCAATCAAGAAACAACCCGAGGCAGCTAAGCCCAGAATCGCGAACAGAAACAAAACCAGAATCCGTCCTCGTCGTGTCGTACACTTAAAATAGAAAATACTTACCGGCACAACCGCAACGGTGGAAGCCGCTGTCGCGAACAACGCCGCCATGACTAAGGTATCCGTAACACCTCCTACGTTGTTGCTCTCAAAGCCCATAACCGTGTTCGCGACGGCCAATAGCGATGCAATCACCGTCATTGCAAGGAAAAAATCTCCCATGCGAAGCGAATACGGTTCATCGAGCTCCGTCGTCCGTCGACTTAGATGTCCACCATACAAAGTCCGCAACAGAAGAAGTGGCGAACAACCACAGAAAAGTACTGGCGGCAGTAGGCCACATAACAATACCAGAATATCCGCCGCCGGAGCATCATCCGAAAGAAAAACCGTTGAGGCAAACAGCAACCCCGAAACAACCGATAAGATCGTGGCCTGAAGGAAACTCGAAATCCAAGAACGTCCAACGGCTCCGCCAAGAATACAAAAAAGCCCTGCTTGAGCTTGAAGGAATCCCATAGCAATGAACTGCATCGATCCCGAACGCTCTGCATAGTACATTGCCATCACATCACCTGCGAGGAGCAAAACCACCATAGCAAAGAGTGGTAGCATACTACCGCGTACATGTGTTTTAGCCAAAGCAGACACAGGCTATCCTCCATAATGCCGTTGTGATTCGAATTGCCGAAGTATACCACATGCTTCTAGGATAGGTCTATTCAGTTATTTAGCTCACCTTGCAGCGGCTGCTGGTTAGCAGTGTAACGGCGACACGCGACCGGTCGTGCGGCAAACCCCTAACGTGCTTCAAAAGTGATTCGTCCTGAGCGCCGTTGAACTACTTCAGTCTTTCCAGCTTGCCTTTTAGACGGACAATATTCTTGTAGTCCCATTGAATCGCTTTTCCTTTTTTCAGCCATCGCCGTAGAGCGGTTTTCTTGATTTCAGAAGCCTCGTTATAAAAGACCGAAGCATCCTCCGAGAACGAATCAGCTCAAGCCGTTACACCAACGGAGAACAAGCCGGCTAAAGCCGAATGGCGTTGAGTTAAACCAGAACTCGTAGCGGAAGTTGTAAAACTTCCTGGAGTTCGAGACACTTCAGGAACTCTTACGAGATTCCACTACTTGCTAGCTCAACGCCATTCCGGCTAAAGCGGGTAAACCAGCTGAGTGGTGATAAATTAGCAAACAGTTTGGAAACTGGCTGTGACTCGATGCATTCAAGCGTGTCGCCAGATAGAATTTGACTGGTCCCGTCTGATTCATCACAGCCCACAATCGAGTTTCCCTTTATGGCCGCAGCCTCTCTTATTCCACCCAATTGGTCTTCCTTCCCTGAGGAATTCCGCTCGCGCTTGGGGACCAATGTTGGTCGACAACGTACCATGAAAGCCGATGGAGACCTGCTTATCGTCGCTCACATTGTTCCCGAACATGACGAAGCCGGTAGACGAGGCGTTCTGTTTTGGGGAGACGGCCAAGGGGAATGGCGTTGCAGCAATGGCGATCCTGGGAAAGTTGCACTTGGTTTGCACTTAGATCGCTACTCCAAACGAATCGAAAACTGCGAACTCCAAGAAGCAGCAGCAACACGCGCGGATGATTACTTGCCCCTCTTGGAGGGACTCGCACCTCTCGTTCGCTCTAGCCGCAACCTATTGGACGCACTCGAAGAAGCCCGAAAGGCACTTCCGGAAGAACGGTCTCTGATCGATCATCGCGATCGAGCTTACGATCTCGCGAGACAAGCGGAGTTGCTTTATGAAGACGCCAAAAACTCGATGGATGTCGCGGTCATTCGTAGAGCAGATGAGCAGACCAACGCAACAAACAAAATGACGGTGGCTGCGCATCGACTGAATATGTTGGCCGCGATGTTCTTTCCGTTTGCTACCCTCGGAGCCATCTTCGGAACGACGCTCACCGACAATTGGAGCTGGTCTCAGACCGCCGCTCCCTTCGTCTTGTTCCTGATAACCGGACTTGTGATCGGATTGGGTTTGGCGCAGTTTATTGCAAGGCCAACACGTCGAGATTAGAGATTGGGTGCCTGCTAAGATTTGCCGGCTAGAGAAGAGATGCAGCGGCACGAAAAACTTTTGAAGTTTTGTCTAAAGTACGTCGATATGACTCGCTCGCACGAAGGCGAACGACTTGGGGGGTCCAAGTCGGCTACTACGGATGGCGGTTTCTCATTTTTGGGGAGGTCGCGACCTATGTCTATCGAGTTTTTGAATACTGTGATTGGTTGTTTGTTCTTTGGAGTATGGCTAATTGTCGGCCATATCATGACGGTGGATTATTTTTAGTAACTGATTGACGGTCGTAACGACTAGC
>JANPHB010000011.1:0-9319 GCA_031424235.1 Pirellula sp. | reverse complement strand
GGGCGCTTGTTTTGCGAACTGCCCTACGATTTTTGCTATCATTGCCAGTCTCCTCGTGCGATGGAAAGGTTACCCTTTTCATCATACGCACCGATGGAATGACGGCTTTACAGGATTCATTGAGGACAATCGCTTTACACTTACTGAGCCTAGCTACACTGACCAATGTCGGAAGGCTTGTTGGAAAATTTGAGTTCCTTTGGCTAATTGATCTATGCTAATCCATTCGTCGCTGCGATGGGCTTGTTGGATGTCGCCTGGGCCGCAGATGAGCATTCGCTTTAAACGTTGGAGGATACCAGCATCGGTTGCAAAACAGACGCTGTACGATTCCGGTTGCTGCACCAGCCTCAACATGTCTTGAACCCAGGACCCGTCGCTGGGAACTTGCCAGGGCTCGACCCCGTCGTTGATCGCCAATTCCAACTGGTGCTGGTTACAAAGCCTTTGAATGGCCTCCAACAGTGGCTTGTGATCGACACCTGGCATCGTCCGTAAAAAGATGTTGGCTTGAGCGAGCGACGTTGTCACGTTGACTGCCTCCGGCTCGTTGGTGATGGTCATGTTCCAAGATAACGTCGGCGGATCAAAGTCATGGTTCCGGTACTTTGGGTTCGACTCGCTTTCGTTTCGCAGTGTTAAGAGTTCTGACAACGCCGGTATCAGTTGGTAGTTCGCGTTGACTCCTTCGTTCGTGCTAGTGTGAGCGCTTTTGCCCCTGGCTCGGACCGATAATCGCTGACCACCTTTGTGCGCATGAAACACTCCCAGTTTAGTGGGCTCGCCCACGATACCCACCGTGTCCCCTTCGACCATTTCTTGGAAGTACTTCGACTTGGAATTGACGATTTGCGCGCCTAACATGCCCACCTCCTCATCGCTCGTCACCACAAAGTAAATCGGCTTGTTTTGGGACTGCTGGTCTATGGTGCTGGCTGCTTGCAAAGCACAAGCCAATGAGCCTTTCATATCGCAAGTACCACGGCCATAGAGTCGGTCGTCCCACTCGGTCGCGTCGAACGGACCGCAAAAATCCAAGGACCAGTCTTCGGCTGGCACTACATCCGTATGGGCCAAGTAAGCGACGCCCCCTAGACCACTCCCTCGTTTAGCTACCAAACTGACCTTGTTTTGGTTTTTTGCGTCGATGTAGCTGTGCCATTCCACCTCGAATTTCTGGGCGGATAGCTGGTCAGCTACAAATTGGCTGACGGATTCGTTGCTTACGTCGCTCACCGACGGAAATCGCACCATATCTTGGGTCAATTGCCGCGTTTTTTCGATTTCGCGTCCATTCATCTCTGTCTTCTGCTTTTGCTAAACTGTCAGGCTTATGCGGTTTAGAGTATTCTAGTGCTTTGTTATTCCACTGGCTTTGACCTACTCGCTTCGTTTTTTAAAAGGTTAAGTGATTTCGATGCTCAATGATATGCGCCAGGTGATTTCTTTGATCCTGGGTGGTGGTCGCGGAACCCGGCTGTTTCCCCTTACCAAAATTCGCGCTAAACCTGCCGTCCCTTTGGCTGGCAAATACCGTCTTATCGACATCCCTATCAGCAACTGTCTCCACAGCGGCATCAATAGAATTTATGTTGTCACCCAGTTTTTGAGTGTATCGCTGCACCAACACATTCGCCAAACCTACCGTTTCGACAATTTCAACGGCGGCTTCGTCGAACTTTTGGCCGCCCAACAAACCATGGAGGGGGGCACCGAATGGTACGAAGGCACCGCCGACGCTGTCCGAAAGAACCTTCGCTACTTCGACCAAAATGATTGCAAATACGTTCTCATCTTGAGCGGTGACCAACTGTACCACATGGATTACTCGAAAATGCTCGAGACCCATATCAACTCCAAAGCCGACGTTACCATCGCCGCTATCCCGGTCCACCGTTCGGCTGCCCACGCACTGGGGGTCATGCGATGTGACGATACCGGCCGCGTGACGGGCTTCCTGGAGAAGCCTAAGACCGACGAAGAAATCAACATGGTCTCGACCAGCCCCGCTTGGATCGATGCTCGTGGGATTCCCTCCCAAGGTCGCGATTGTTTGGCCAGCATGGGTTTGTACATTTTTAACAAAGAACTCCTGTTCGACATCCTCAACAAAACCGACTACAGCGACTTCGGCAAAGAAGTCTTCCCGGCCGCGATTCGATCTCGCAAGGTGCAAGTGCATTTGTTTGATGACTATTGGGAAGACATCGGAACCATCCGAGCTTTCTACGATGCCAATTTGTCTCTCACCAAGAACAACCCGCCGTTCGATCTCTTCTCGGCCGACAAGCCCGTTTACTCCCGTGCTCGGTTCCTGCCCCCATCGGTAGTCGACGGAGCAACCATCTCCAGCTCGCTCATCGCGGACGGTTGCCGGATCGGCAAAGGAACTCACATCGAAAACAGCGTCATCGGACTTCGATGCGTTATCGGTGAGGGTGTCACCATCAAGAACAGCATCATCATGGGTGCCGACTACATGGAAACCGAACAAGAGTTAGCCACAATCAAAGCGGAAGGCAAGGTTCCCGTCGGCATCGGCTCAGGAAGCCTGATTGACGGCGCCATCCTCGACAAGAACTGCCGAATAGGCCGTCATGTCCAAGTCGTCAACCGATTGACCGTAAGCGACTCAGATCAGTATGAGCCATGCCATGTTCGGGATGGTATTCCGATCGTTACCAAGGATGCGACGCTCAACGATGGATGGACAATGTCCTAAAGTGCATTGAGCTGGGCACCCCCAGTAAACATCATTGAGATAACCAATCGGTTAAAAATCTATGGGAGGGTGAGGCTCCTGCCGAGCCAGCGGTGAAATGGTTCGGCAGGAGCCTCACCCTCCCAAGAAAACGGGTTGGTTGAATTCTCGGTAAAGAGGTTTACAAGGGTTGGCCCGGCTCTCCTTATATACTAAATAGAACTATCTATTTGTTGTTGTTGTAGAGGGAAGCGTTTTGATGTCGACAACTGTCCATCACGCTTCCGAAAGCCAGGAAAACGAAGGCGAAAAGGCCCACAGGACTTTGTGGAAAACCAGTCACTTGATCCCAGCCAAGTGTCGGTTGCCATGTTCACGAAAGCGTACCTTGTGAACAGCCAAAACTAGCATGTTGGTAAGCGAAACAATGGACAACAAAATACTGAACGGAAGCGACAAGTTATCCACCAAGGATAGACCGATAGTAGCTTCGACGCAAGGAATCGCAGCGGTAGCGTTCGACATGGATGGCCTCATGTTGAACACAGAAGATCTCTACGAGCAAGTCGGGCATATTTTGATGCAACGCCGAGGCAAGCGTTATCGCGAAGAGGTACGCAGCTTGATGATAGGTCTGCCAGCACCCGAAGCCTTCGGTGTATTGATCAGGGAGGAGGGAATGCCAGAGACTTGGCAAGATCTCCAAAAGGAGACCGATGAAATCTTTCATACGATTCTGCCAGACCAATTAGCGGCGATGGTTGGACTCGTGGAACTAATGAATCACTTGGATGAAATCAAGATGCCACGGTGCGTAGCGACAAGTTCGACGCAGAACTTTGCAAGAAAAGCACTTTCCATCGTAGGGATGTTGGAGCGAGTCGATTTTGTGATCACTGCAGAGGATGTACCAAAAGGCAAACCCAATCCCGATATCTACTTGGCAGCAGCACAGCGGATGTCGGTGTGCGTAGAAGACATGTTGGTACTGGAAGACAGTCCCACGGGAACGAAAGCAGGCGTATCAGCAGGAGCGTACGTCGTGTCGGTCCCCAATGAGCATACCAAGCATGGGCCGTTCCATGGCTCGCGATGGATTGCTCAAACATTGCAAGATAAGAGAATCTATGAGTTGCTAACAAAGTAGCTAGGCCTGAAGGGCCGACATATCCCTAGCCGAGGCTGATAAGCCGGGGCGAAGACTTATGTAGCAGATTTCGTGAGAAATCTGCGTTCAAGGACCATTCCATAGCATCAGGTTTCTCACGAAACCTGCTACGCCATTCGCGAAAATGCTTAGGGTCTCAAAACAAAGCCCAGCTACGCTTAGCCGATGGCCAATTCGCCAGGGGTCTTCGATTGTCGACGGCGTTCGTTTTCTCGCAAGAAGACCTTGCGCATTCGAATGACATTCGGTGTAACTTCGACGAGCTCATCGTCCTCGATGTATTCCAAAGCAGCTTCCAAGAACAACTGTCGATGCGGTTTGAGGATGATGTTTTCATCGCTACCGGCGGCTCGAACGTTCGTCAGCTTCTTTTCCTTGGTTGGGTTAACGACCAAGTCATTGTCGCGAGCATTTTCGCCGACGATCATACCTTCGTAAACGTCGTCGCCGGGACCCACAAAGAGCTCAGCGCGGTCTTGCAACGCAAACAAAGTGTAAGGGATAGCTTTGCCAGGGACCATCGAAACCAAAACACCGTTCTGTCGGTGGGGCAGTTCGGCTTCCATAGGCTTGTAGCCAGAGAACCGGTGGTGAATGATGGCGGTGCCTTGAGTCGCATTAAGCATCTTGGTTCGGACGCCGATCAAACCACGGGCAGGGATGGAGAACCGCAGCAGCGTGTAGTCGCCACGGGGAGTCAGCTCCTCGAGAATACCGCGTCGGTTTCCGACCATTTCCATGATGGGACCCATTTTGTCGGTCGGAACTTCGATGTTCAGCACTTCATAGGGTTCCTGTAGTTCACCGTCGATTTTCTTGAGAAGAACGCGAGGCTTGCTCACACTCAATTCGAAGCCTTCGCGACGCATGGTCTCGATGAGAATCGAAAGGTGGAGAACACCACGTCCGCAAACCGCAAACGCTTCGCTCCCCTCGACAGGGCGGACTCGCAAAGCGACGTTGCGTTCGAGTTCTTTTTCCAAACGCATTTTTAGCTGGCGTGTCGTTACGTACTTGCCATCCTTGCCTGCCAGCGGCGACGTATTGATACTGAAGATCATTTCCAGAGTCGGTTCGTCGACTCGCAACCTTGGGAGCGCATTCACTTCGCCGCGATTGCAAATGGTGTCGCCAATATCGATGTTCTCGATCCCGACGACAGCGACGATGTCGCCGGCCGTAGCTTTTTCGATGTCGACTCGTCCAAGTTTGTCGAACATTTGAAGGTTGGCGATTTGAGCTGGGGCGATTTTCCCTTCGTCTTTCGCCAAATCGACTTGTTGGCCCTTGGTCATGGTACCGGACTGAATACGACCGATCGCGATTCGGCCGACGTAATCGGACCAATCTAGATTGGTTACCAAGAGTTGCAGCGGCGCGTCTGGCTCAACTTCTGGGCCAGGGATCTTTTCCAAAAGCATGTCCAAGAGTGGGGCCATGGTTTCGCCAGGCGTTTTCCAATCGAGCGTGGCGTAGCCGTTACGACCGGAAGCGAACACGACGTCGAAGTGGTCCATGAAGTGTTCGCCACCGAGATCGACGAGCAACATCAGAGCTTCCTCGACAACTGCATCGCAGCGAGCATCGGGTCGATCGATTTTGTTGATGACGACAATTGGCTTAACGCCCGCCTCGAGAGCCTTCGAGAGAACGAACCGAGTTTGAGGCATTGGCCCTTCAGCCGCATCCATCAAAACCAAGGCTCCGTCGGCCATTCGAACAACACGCTCCACTTCGCCACCGAAATCCGCGTGACCAGGGGTGTCGATCAAATTGATCTTAATGCCCTTGTACTCGATCGCAATGTTTTTCGAGAGAATCGTGATCCCACGTTCTTTTTCTAAGTCATTGCTGTCCAGAATGCGTTCGCCTTGGAGCTGCGATTCGCGATATTGACCGCTTTGCTTGAGCAAGCAGTCGACCATAGTAGTCTTGCCGTGGTCGACGTGAGCGATGATGACGATGTTTCGGATGTCGTTGCGACGCATTTGGATATTCAGTGGTAAAGGTTTTGCCAATGCAAGAAAGCATACGGCGGTTGTCTTAGGTTTCGTCGCTAGCTCGGAAGCTGCCGACGAGTGTTGGGGTGTAGGTGCAAAGTTCGCTTGGCTGGAAGTAAAGGGCCAACTCGCGGACAGCGGACTCTTCGCTATCGGACGCATGGACCAGATTCATTTGGCGTGAACTAGAAAAGTCACCTCGTATGGTCCCGGAAGCTGCCTTCAAGCCATTGGTGGCGCCGAGCATGTCGCGAATGACGCGAATAGCTTCGAGTCCTTCTAAAGCCAAAGCGACGATTGGCGAGGAAGTGATGAACGCCTCAAGATTTGGATAGAACGGCTTGGAGACGTGTTCGGCGTAGTGCTTTTTCGAGAGTTCGGGGGTCACTCGCAGCATTTTCATGGCGATAATATTTAGCCCCTTGTTTTCAAATCGGCGAATGATTTCACCGATCAAACGACGTTCAACGCAATCTGGTTTGAGAAGTACTAAAGTCTTTTGCATGATTTACCTGGGTGATGACACTTTGAGAGGCTTGCTGCGCGACCCGCAACTTGCGTACGGCAATTCCTAAATGGTAATTCCGAAAAGGTCCCAGGGGAGACTTGACAACAAGAACGAGACGGCGGACCGACAAGCCCAAATTCTCTCGATTTTCCCCTTTATGGCTAGATCAAAATCGGTATTGAACGAAAGTGTGCCGACTGCGAAGACGCGCGAATAGCCTGCAATTTCCTTAGCAAAACGATTTTTGAGCCGAACCCATCCGCCGTTGGAGACACTGTGTAATGCCTCAACGAGAAATGAGTCGCTGCAAACGGTAACTTAGTGTGATTTAATACCCCGGTAGCATGCTTGGGAGGGTGAGGCTTATGCCGAACCGTTGCGTCCCAAGCTCGGCAGGAGCCTTGCTCTCCCGTGGTTTCCAAAGCTTCTATTTCATCTAACCCAATCAAAATCCGGGGATTGCTGTTGCCCCGCAAATTGAGAATCGAAACAATCAATAGGATCACGAAAAATGGTATCGGTTCGTTCGAGGCTTTAAAAATGACAATCAATCGCTGGCAAATCCAACTGGCAACGTTCCTGCTCCTAGCCGGTTCATCCAACCTTTACGGCCAGGATTTTTTGAAGCAGCTTGAGGACAAGCTCTTCCAAAAACAACAGGAGTCGAAAGCCAAAGAGCCTTCCGCGGAATCATCCGAAAAGCAATCCGGCTCAGAACCCCTCGAACTACCAAGCGTTCTTAACCCCGAATCGGTTCCAACGCCAGGACTTCTTAAACCCGAAGGGCAGCCCGAATCCTTAGAATTGCCTGCCCCAAAGGCACCGACAAAAGCACCTCCCATTCGAAAGCCTACGAAGCCAACGCCTGCGGTGAAGGAAGCGGCTCCTCCTAAGGCAAGTCCTGCCCTACCATCCCTCATACCATCCCCGTTTCCAAAAACTCCCAAGAACACGCCTGCAGCCCAATCGTCGCAAACCCCACCATCATCACCACCCGGCGGCGGATTCCTAGGATTGACCGTGGAATCGATTCCAGGAGGAGGCTTCGGGTTGACTGTAGTTGAGGTAACACCTGACTCACCCGCCTGGAAAGCAGGATTTCGAAACGGCGACAAAGTCATCGGAGTATCCGGGCAAGCTGTCTCCACGGTCGACGCGTTTTCAGAACAGTTAGGTCGATTCGCGCCAGGGGCTCCCGTCAAGTTTCTGGTCGACCGACGAGGTAAGACAGCGAACCTAATTGCTGTTCTTCAAGATCGATCGATCGCAGGTCAGATCCATGGTATCCGACCCGGAACGGCAGTTGAGTTGGAACCTGGCACAAGTCCAATCGTTGGAAATCGACTTGGGAAAGCTTATTTTGGAGTCAACGTCGCTGATATGTCGGATGCCTTTCGACGTCAGTTCAGCATTCCCGCTTATCGAGGAGCATCCGTGACGGAAGTGATTCCGAACTCCCCAGCTCATTCGGCAGGACTCAAGCCAGGCGATTGCATTGTCGAGTTCGAGGGGACGACCGTTCAATCTGCCGATGTGGTTTTCGATACGATCGTCCGGTCCAAACCTGGCCAAGTCATATCGTTCTCGTTCTATCGCGGCCGTCAGTTAAACACCGTCAGTGTCCCGTTGGCTTCGGACGCCGAAGGTTCTGGACGATCGCCGTCCATTTCACCAGAGATGCTGACACCAGAGTATGTAGCGAACTTGCAAGGAGAATTGGAACGAGTGCATTCGGAGTTGTCAGAAACCCAAGCTCGACTGCAACAACTCGAAGCTAGGCTGCAACGGATGGAAAGCAATCGTTAGTGCGGTTATCCCGCAGGGTTGCGATTGCTCCCCTCGCCCCGCTTCGGGGAGAGGGGCTGGGGGTGAGGGGGCGCAGTCAGATCAATTAACATATTCATACCCTCGTTCCAAGGCTCTGCCTTGGAATGCACTGCCTTCGAGGCTCCGCCTCGCGTTAGCCATGCTTTTAAAAATCAGGAGGCAGGAGCCTCCGGTGCATTGCGTCCCCAGGCCGGAGCCAGGGGACGAGTGCGTATCACTAGCTTGCGAGTCGTGCTACGACGCAACTAGATTAAATAGCCCGAGGTAATGTTTTTCGGCTTCCCGCATGGCCTTGGTTTCTTTAGTTGACTTATCCCCCAAGCCGATAATATGTAGCATTCCATGAATGACGTACAGCAACAGCTCGTCGTCCCCTTGCCAGCTATGTTCATCCGACTCGCGATCCGCCGTTTCGACGCTAGCAATGATTTCGCCTTCGAGGAAGTCTTCTGAATTGGACAAATCAAAGCTGATGACATCCGTAGCATAGTCATGCGAGAGATGCTTGCTATTGATCTCACGAATCTCCTCATCGCACATCAATGCGACCGAGATATCACCATCTTCCCAACCGTAGTCTTCAGCGATGGTTCGAATCGCTTTCTTCATTCGTTTGGTATCGCATATTCGAACGGAATCGGACTGATGAAAGAGTACTTGAATTGGCATAACGTTAAGCTGGGTGGTTTTGTGAAAGAATAGCGATCGTTGTGATTGTAGTCGACGCGGATGATAGCGGGACTAGGTAAACCTTGAGCTCGTCAGGAATAAAGGATTCATCGGATTCATCGCGAAGCTCGTCAAAATTGGTAAAAACACTTCGCTCCTTGGCCCATTCTGCCGAAACATACGGTATTCGCAAACCAGTAGTCTGGTCGTACGAGGGGGGCCTCGTTCAGCGAGTTTGCTAGCTCAAAAGGTTAGTCAAAACTCACTCAACGAACAGTTCACTCACATTCGATCCGGTCAGGAAAGTTTGCAGGTGCTCAGGTACTAGACAACAGCTCCAAAGCGCCGTTTTTCCCGCAAAACAAACCGTAGGAGGGTTTCCATGCGACGATTCTTTTTGGGCATGGCGATCGCCTCGCTGACCGCCGGTGCTCCCTTGACGGCGT
>JANPHB010000010.1:0-62744 GCA_031424235.1 Pirellula sp. | reverse complement strand
AACGATATCGAAAGCATGTTCGTGGGCCAACAAAACCCAGGCCAAAACGCAAGTTCAACGGCTCAAGACACGTCGCAACTCAAGCTCTACTCAATGCAAGGTAATGACGGCTTTACAGGATTCATTGTCCTCAATCGCTCGTCCGGCACTTCAGTTCCATTTCGGTCGAACGGTCTAGCAGTGATTTGAGAATCGATTTCCGTTCGGCTGTGAACTGGCACGCCGAAACGATTGAGGACAATCGTTTTACACTCTACTTGCCCGCGTGGTGAACCAAATGCGCGATCTCAGGCACGATGAGCTTTTCCATGGCCAATCGAACTCCTGCCGGCGAACCGGGCATCGTTAGAATTACCTTCTTGCCAACGCGGCCGCCGCTCGCTCGACTGAGCATGGAGGCCGAGCCGATTTCTTGGTACGACAGCATGCGAAAAAGCTCTCCGAAGCCGGGTATGTAAGCATCGTAAAGGGCTTCGATCGCCTCAGGTGTGCAATCTCTCGCTGCCAAACCTGTCCCACCCGTCACAAGCAAAGCTTCACATTCCGGCGCGTTGATCATTTGTTCTGCCGTTTCGCGAATCGAAATGGTTTCATCCGCAACAATAGCCCGCTGCAGAACCTTGTTACCTGCGGCTTGGATTAGTTCCTCAATCAACTTGCCTCCAAGATCGTCGTCTAAAGTACGTGTGTCGCTGACCGTTAAGATAGAAACGGTTATCGGTCGAGCTGCTTTTCGGCGGTGCTCTTGAGTTGACGGTGAAGCCATTGTGACTCTTGATTGAGGAAGGGGATTGAGAAGCCAGCGCTTGGCTAATCCTAACACGTTTTATGATTCTCAGCTCCCCAATTCGATGCAAAGCAAGTTACAATACGTTTTCCCGCCTGTCACCTCTCTGCTAGGAATCTTCGAAGTGCAAGTCATTCGCAAAAAACGTTATCTGACACTATGGTCCCTCCTTTCGGTAATTAGTTTCAACGCCGCACTTTCCAATGCGGACGACTTCATTCCTCGCAGACAGTCGGCTCCTCCAGGCCCTCCGCTAACCCCGGAGCAAGCCATCGCGAAGATGACCCTGCCTCCTGGTTTCCGGGCCGAACTTGTGACATCCGAGCCTGACTTGCAAAATCCGGTCGCAATGGCTTTCGATGATCGCGGCCGCATCTATGTAACGGAAAGCTTTGAGTACCCACGTCGCGAACCCGGACCGGGGCGAGACAAAATAAAGATATTTGAAGACAAAGACGGTGACGGGCGATTCGAAACAGTAAAGGTGTTTGCCGAAGGCCTCAATATCCCGTCAGGTATCGCCGTGGGCCACGGCGGTGTCTGGGTCGCAAACGCTCCTGACCTTCTTTTCTTGGAAGACACCAACGGCGACGATGTTTCAGACAAACAAACGGTCATCGTCACTGGCTTTGGACGCGACGACACGCACGAACTTCCCAACGCGTTAACCTGGGGGCCTGATGGCTGTCTCTACGGTTTGAATGGGGTGTTCAATCGGTCGGTAGTGAAACAGCACGGCAAAGTTTTTGATTTCACCTGCGCCTTGTTTCGCATCGATCCGGTCACCAAGAAGTTTGACTTGTTCTGCGAGGGGACCAGCAACCCATGGGGCGTCGCATTTGATCACGAGGGCAGCGCTTTCATCAGCGCTTGCGTTATCGACCACCTCTGGCACTTGACGGAGTCCGCATATTACCTTCGACAAGGCGGCCCGTACCCGCCGAACACTTGGTTTGCTGAATCGATCGTCAAGCACCAGCATCAAATGGCCGCTTATTGTGGCATCGAGTACTTTGACTCGCCTGCCTATCCGAAGCAGTATCGAGACAAACTCTACATGGGAAATATCCACGGCGGTTGCTTGAATTGTGATCGAGTGGAACGTTCAGGCTCGACCTACAAAGGAATTTTAGAGCCTGACTTCTTGACGGCCAACGACGTTTGGTTCATGCCAGTCGCACAAAAGGTTGGACCAGACGGATGCATGTATGTGCTCGATTGGTACGACCGCTATCACTGCTACCAAGATGCCAATGCGGACCCTGCCGGGGTCGATCGAGGACACGGTCGCCTCTACCGCATCGTTCATGAGAGCCGTCCGAAGCCAACGGTAAAGGACTTCAATAAGCTGAGCAATGCCGAACTTGAGCAGCTCCTGTCGAACGAGAACATCTTCATTCGTCAACGCGCTCAGCTCAAGCTACAAGAGCGTCAAGTGGTCTCCAAAGACTTAGACTCAACCAAGCGATTGCAAGCAGCGGTATTCAAGGAAGATCTGCCGCTCAAATATCGGATGCACGCGCTTTGGGCTCTCGTCGGCTCTGGAAAAGTATCTTCTGAATTCCTGAACCAATTGCTGGACAGCAGTTCCCCTGAGCTTCGATCTTGGGGAGTGCGGACGGCAGGCCGTCAAGAAAATCGCGATCCAAAAACATTGGAACGCTTGGTGAAGATCGCCGCCGACAGCGATCCTCGTGTACGACTTCAAGCATCCATTGCGGCCCCCAAGCTTGCCGTCGGCCAATCCGCATCGGCTGAGAACGTCAAGCAACAGATCCGTGTGCTTCGCAGCAGCTCCAATGACCCTCTTTTGCCTCGCGTTGCTTGGCAAAACCTGAAGCCACACTTGTTAGAGCAACAAACACTTGTGCTTGAGAGTTTGCTGCAAGGTGTTGATCAAAGCGAAGACTTGCTCCGCGAGATGGCACCACGTATCGCTTCGGTATTGGTCGCGCAGGTGAAACCGACGATGCAGGACGATCTGAGTAAAACTGCGGTGAATTCCGTGCTCGAATTGGCTGGTGGTCTCAGCGACAAGCATCCAAACTTGTCTGCTGCTGTTCTCGAGACGTTGTTGGCGAAGTCTCGCACTGGAGAAATCAAAGGCGATGCCTTGAGCCCAGCGTTTCAGAAGTGGTTGGCTTTGAATGACAAGAAACCATCGTTCGGCACACTGGCCAAGACGTCGATCGCTTCGCTCAATTTATTGCAAAAAGCCATCCTTTCCGTACGCTTGGTTTGCGCTGATTCGGGGGCTATCGAGATGGCTAGGCAAATTGTGTTGGCTCCAAAAATGGACCCGGCCTTCCGCAAGCAAATGCTGCAAGCGGTTATCCAAGTGCAACCGAAAATCGCGTCGGAAGCGTTGCTGCAATTGCTCGACGACCTAAAAGCCGATCGGCCGATCGATGGGGGCTATCGAGATGCTGCTTTGGACTCCGGCATTGCCTTAGCAAGTTCAGCGGATACGGAACAACTTGTCGCGTTGCTTCCATCGCTAAAGACGACGATGCAGGCGGCTATTGGCGAACGCATGTGCCGTCGCTCCGACACAGCGCAAGCGTTGCTGAATCAGATCATCGACGGAAAGCTGCGTAAAGAATTGATCAGTCCAAATCGCGTCCGCTTGCTTGCCGCTGACTCGAATGAAGCAATCCAAAAGTCGGTCGGGAAGATTTGGGGGAAAGTCAATGTTGAGTCGACGCGTGAGCGTGAAGAAGTTGTCACGCGCATTGCCAATACGCTTCGTTGGGATGCACGCGGTGATGCGGAACGCGGTCTTGTCGTTTACGATCGAATCTGTGGCCAATGCCATTTGATGAATGGGCGCGGTCACGAAGTCGGTCCTAATATTACCACCAATGGCCGCGGCTCTTACGAGCAATTGCTTGTCAGTGTTTTCAATCCAAGCTTGGTTATCGGTGACGCTTACAAAAGCGTAACACTTCGGACAGTGGATGGCACCGTGGTTACAGGACTGTTGGTTGAAAAGACGGACAAACGAACAGTGATCAAAGTCCAGGGTGGAAAAGAGGAGACGATTCCTAACGAAGACATTGAAGAATTTAAGCAGGACAAAAAGTCGCTGATGCCTGAGGGAATCGAGAATCAAGTGACTCCACAAGAGCTAGCGGACTTGTTTGCGTTGCTGACATTGGAAGGGCCGCCATCGGCCAAGGAAAACGCAAAGCTCTCCGGCACACCAGAGAATTTGCATAGCAAACAGCGTCCCTAGTTGCTTAGGTCGTCGGCCATTTATTTGTTTAACAGTCAGCCGAAGGCGTACTCGGCTGTTCGCAGTACGCCTCCGGCTGACTGTTAAACGAGTGCCAAACACTAGAAGTTCCGCTTGGTTTTGGGAACTCGTCCCCTGGCTCCGCCTGGGGACGCAATGCATCGGAGGCTCCTGCCTCCTGAGTTGCAAAGGCATGGCTAACGAGGCGGAGCCTCAAAGGCAGTGCATTCCAAGGCAGAGCCTTGGAACGAGGATATTCCGCAAACTCTTGGAAGTTTTACAACTTCCTCTACGAGGACAGGGCTACTCCACTCGATTGCTGCACATGATTTGGCTAACGCTTCTTGCGTCCGGAAACCAGCAGATCACGTAGGTGTTTTGTCCGTCGAAGACTCGAACTTGGGTCGATTGAGCCGGGCCGACTGGGCGATTCCCCAACAGTGCATTCAATTGCAATTGATGATCACCCGCTGGTGCTTCGACTCGCAGTATCTGAATGTCTCTCGGCAGCAATCCCCAACAGCGAGTATCTGCTGCTTCGCTCGCTTCCCACGCAATTCCTACGACATCCATCCCAAGTGACGTTAACCCTTCTTTGCCCATGCTGGTCTTGGCGGCCGCGATCGTCGCTTTCTTAACAACACGTCTTGCAACCGCTCGTGCAATGACGGAGTTGCGATTGGCCCGATAAGTGGAGACGGCTAGTTGTTCGATATTGGCCAAAGATGTTGTCGGACCTATCGAGTGTCCATCCACTCGAATTCCAACGCTATCCACATCGGACGGAGGAACAGCGATGTCCGGGATTTTGATAGGAGCGATTGTGGGCGGCAGTTTGTATGGACCTACCGCCGAAACGATCCGGTCTGCAATGAGCAGTGCGTCGCTTGTTGGTTGCTCTGCAACCTCAATCTTATACGGACCTCGACCGACCATCGCAAAGACATAGACAACGCCATGGCCAGGTTGCGAATGAACTCCGTTGCGCGCTCGTGCCAAGTCCCATTGCAATGGAACGCAAGCCGGCAGCAGGCTCGATGCGATCTCGTAGTTTCGAACGGCGTCGTCGTAGTCGCGATGTGTCGCCTCACGCAACATGCCTCGCATGTAAAAGCCCAACGGCAACGGCTGATACTCCTTGCCGTGGCTCTTTTTCGGAGCCACGATCTCAGGACGATTGCTATCGGGCGGACTTTCTTCCGGTGGAGGGTTCCGCTTGGCGAACAATTCCGCCAAGGCTTCGTGCTTTTCCTGAATCTGCAACGTATAACTTTCCGCGTCGAAGCCGTCTTGCATGAGGCTTGAGAGTGACAGAAATACCCGAATCAGAATCTTTTCGTAATCTTCGCCTGCATATGATCGCACTTGATCGTCGGTCCACATGGAGACGGTCTTTTCAGCGAGCGAGTCTTGTTCGAGAAGCTCAAATCGGTCTCGCACGTCCCGCAACTTGGCTTCTGCCTGCTTGGGTTGCCCACTGAGCAAATCGACAACGGCTAAGTCGAGGTTGACGACGTCGCGATCATGGCGGTTGGACTTGCCGAGCTTTTCGAGCCCCTCTCGACATGCCTTCAACTGGCCATCGTAAAAGAGGTTTCGCGGTTGAGAAATGCGTTTTGAATGGGTTGAGCAACCGGTTGAAATCAAGACCAATAGACAAGCGGCTAGGTAGCCAAGGGAGGAGGGGGGGGCGGCGAGGGTTTCCCTCGCCTTGGGATGGTACCTAGCACATGGCGTCATCGCTTGAATGGGTTGTAATTCCAGACCTTGCCCGCTGCCGTTTTGTGATAACCCTTTCGCACTTCTGCGTTGACTTTGTCCGCGAAGCCGGAATGCAGATTGACGAGCTCAAGTGTCAATTCGTAGTCGCGCTGCGTAGAGCTGTTTCGCTTCGTCGTTCCGCTGGTCAAAGTCGCATACATAAAATAGTCGACCGGTGCACCGCTTCGTTCCAAAACCGCGATGAACAATCGCATGTTGTCCGGCAACATGAGCGCATCGGGACGCATACGAGTTTCATGGAGGGCGGCATCCACCATGCGTTTGCTCATGGATTGGAAACAGCTTGATTCAAGGATGCGCGAATCGATTTGGTTGTAGAGTTTGTCTTTGAAGTCCCCGATGTCTTCAGCGCTTTTGTTCTCGATCCCAACAAAGCAGATCGACTTTTTCATGGGTTGCCCGTTGGGCCCGAGAGGGCAGTCGTCCGACTCAACGTTTTGCCGAGCAAGGAGTTTCGCAACAGCTTCGTCGATCAACGGGTCAAAGACTTCGGCACCTGCTTCATGGCTGCCCACCATATTGGCCGCTTCGGGTTTTAGAACGTGCCCGTACTGATAGCCACGACAACCCACCAGACCTGTGAGCGTTACGATAGAGAACGATTTGAGCCAATCACGACGATGCATGGGATTCCTTTCCCGCGAAACAATCAACAACTTCCGCAGATTGTGCAACTCTTGGCAATTGCGGACAAGAGGAATATCGGTAATCCAGCAACAGAAGATCGAGACGATCCACCACAGAATCCCAACGCTAGCATTTTTCAGTTAGCACGACGCGCAAGCTAGTGAATCGACTTCTACATCACTAGCTTGCGCGTCGTGCTAGGTATTACCGAACCCACCGCTCGACGTAGAGAGCTTTCACAACGATTTTTTTGACAGAAAAATTGGTGGCAGGAAAATGAATCTCAAAAACCGAAGGAATTTTTCTGTCATCAATGTTCCTGTCAAAACATCATTGGGGAAATCGAATGATGACTGCTGGTTAGGGCAGAAACGATTGAGGACAATCGTTTTACACTAGAGTAGAGCGATTGTCCTCAATCGCTTGTCGGGCACTTTAGGCTCATTTCGGAAGAACGGACATGCGGTGCATTGAGAAACGTTTTGCGTTCGATTGGGAACTGGCACGCCGAAACGATTGAGGACAATCGTTTTACTCTGGGGGTTCGGGCCGGTCCTCTGCCGCTGGCCACGGCGAGCTGTCCCAACGGTAATGGGTGTTTTGCTCTATTGGATTGACTGCCTCCGAGACGATTTCTGGGAGGCTATCTTTCTTGTCCGCACCAATCTGAAATGCTAGCGAGGCCAGTTCATCTTCAATAGCCGTTTGCCGAAAGACTGCATTCAAGCGGTCTAGTTGAGCAATGTCATCAGGCACCTTGGGCAAGGTCGTTAAAGTCACGGAGACCGGTGAGTTGTTTTCGGTTTGGTAGCACTCTTCTGCCTTTCGAACCACGTCCAGCCATCGCAAACCATAATTAGCAGCAATCTGACTGCAATCGTCGTATTCCGGTGAGTAGTTGATTTCGCCGGTTGGTAGTTCCGAGACTTTGCCCGCGACGATTCCCCAAGGCGTTTGAACATGGACTGCTGTTCGCGGAAGAACCGTTCTAGCTTGTTTGCGATAGCGAATGCCGAGCGTACCTGTTTGTTGAAACAAGATCGTTTCGATGGCCATTCGATCTTGGGGGTTGGCAATCACCGTCAGCAGCGATCCAGGCCGGTTCTTTTTCATTTGGATTGGAACCGTAAAAACGTCCAACGCTCCGACCTTCCAGAGCATCTCGATAGCAAAGCCGATTTGCTCGCCGGAGATGTCATCCAGATTCGACTCCATGACTAAGATCGAGTCATCGTTTTTCTGGGTAGGTTTGATCGCGTTGCCGATCAAAATCCGCAATAGATTTGGGCGATCGGGCATCTCTTTATTTCCTGCGCCGTAGCCGATCCGACCGACTTGCATGGGGGGCATGCCTCCGAATTCGGTGGCCAGTTCAGACACGATAGCCGCTCCGGTCGGCGTTGTCATTTCGATTGGAATTTGAGTCGCTGCAATCGGAACCCCGACTAGCAGTTCGGCGGTAGCAGGGGCCGGTATCGCCACGGTTCCGTGGGCAATGCGAACTTGTCCTGTACCGGTTGGGACTGGCGACGCGTAAGCTCGCTCGATTTGAAGCAGATCCCAGGCGACCGCGACGCCCACCATGTCCACGATCGAATCGATGGCTCCAACCTCATGAAATTGAACTCGATCGATGGTCGTGCCGTGAACCTTGGCCTCGGCGCGGGCGATCCTCTCAAAGAGTCGCATGGCCAGATCCTTGGCGTTGGTTGAAATCTTCGCTTTTCGAAGCAAGGCCAAGATGTCTCGCAAGAACCGATGTGAATGCTCTTCAGGGTGTTCGATGCGAAGGAGTTTCCCTCGGAAGCCTCGTTTGGAGGTGTTGGAAACGGCAAGCCGGACATCCCCTAGTTCCAAGGAAGCAATGGCCGCTTGAATGATAGCAAGGTCAGCCCCGGCATCGATCAAGGCGGCGAGAGTCATGTCGCCACTAATGCCACTAAAACAGTCAAAATACGCAATTTGCATGGAGTTAGCTCGTGGTGTGAATTCCGATTTCGCTTGTTGGCCCAACGAATAAATGGTTTATTTGGCGTTGTCACGGCGGCCTGCGCCGATATACTACGCGATTCCCGAAACCTACACGATAGTCGAAAACACGTTGAAGATCATACTAGGCAATTCCACTGGTCAAACGGTTGGTAATTAGCCTGAACAGATCGAAACCGGCCATTCGGTTGGCAACGGTCCGTTTTGGGGTCCATCCGCTTTGACACTTGGAGCTAGTTGAAATGAAAGTTGTATCGTCCATTGGGGCGCTAAAATATCGCCATCCTGACTGCCAAGTGGTTCGCCGCCGCGGTCGTATTTACGTGATTTGCAAGAGCAATCCACGTTACAAAGTCCGACAGGGAATCGCCAAAAGCAAACGCCGCAAGCGATAATCGATCCGATCCTACAACAGCCATCGGTTTGTTGATATGAAATTGAGAATCGGAGTTATCGGACAGGGACGCGACTGGCAGTCGCGGTACTTGCCCACACTTCGATCCATGCGCGATCGTTTCCAAGTCGTCGGCGTCTACAACAGTGTATCTGTTCTCGCCGACGCAGCCGCCCGCGATCTCGAGGCCGAACGGTTCGATAGTTTTCGAGCGATTGCCGAAAACCCATCTCTCGACGCAGTCCTCGTTCTCGAGGATGACTGGTATCAACTCATGCCGCTGTTTGCAGCTTGCGACTACGGCAAGGGAGTCTTCTGCGGTTCGGAACTCAACCTGGATTCCAGCACGGCCAACTCCATTAGAGAGCGTATTCATTCCTCAGGAATTGCGTTCATGACGGAATTCCCGAGAAGGTTCGCTCCCGCGACACTTCGGCTCAAAGAATTGATTGCAACGCGATTAGGCCGCCCCAGGCTTCTTTTCTGCCACCGGAGATTGGCTTGCGAAACAAAAGATTCTCGAAATTCAAGGTCCCTCGATTCCCGATCTGAGCGAGAACTGATCGAGCTGGTTGACTGGTGCAATTATATCGTTGGCGATGCACCGAGCTGGGTTCAAGCGATTCGCCACTGTACACCTCACTCAACTCAAAGCGCAGACTATCAAATCCTCAGTCTTGGATTCGGCTCGCCCGAAAACGATACGAAAGGAATTTTGGCACAAATCAGTTGCGGAGCGTACATTCCTGAAGTCTGGCACGAAGCGATCGCATATCGGCCGCCTGCTGCAATCCAAGTCTGCTGCGAAAAAGGAGTCGCATTTGTTGATCTACCAAGCACGTTGGTTTGGTTCGATGAAGCTGGCCGACATCAGGAGTCACTCGATACTGAGCTTCCCGTCGGCCAACAAATGCTTGGCCAATTCCACCGAGCCGTCACAGCGCTCGTTCGAAAGGCAAACGACCTAGAAGACACTTGCCGTGCATTGCGAATTCTCGACTTGGCCAAGCAAAGCACCCAGCAACAATCCCGCGTCGCGATCGCTTAGGACGAAAAAACGCTTAGGACGAAAAAAGTTTGAAAGCGGCCTTGTCGCACAGCCAATCCGTTGCCTCAGCAGTACTTCCGTTCCCATTCTAGCAGTTCCGCTTGCAACGCTTCGTTTTGGGCGATGCTACCCGTTTTCTGTTTGGACTCAAACAAAGTCTCAAATGCCTGGATTTGATCCGCGATCGGTCGCCGAATTTCGTCTGTCAGGCGATCGATAAACAGTACGCCATCCAAATGATCGATTTCGTGCTGAACGATTCGGCCCATGAATCCCTCGACTTCGGCATTAATCTCGTTGCCATTTAGATCGTACGCGTTGACGACGAGCGATTTGTTTCGCCTAACATGAGCATTGACGCCTGGGAGTGAAAGGCAGCCTTCTTCTGCTTCCGCAGCCCCTTTGGCTCGATTGATGACTGGGTTGATAAAAACCAACTCTGGCCCCTCTTCTTTGTCGCCGCTTGGATTGGCGATAAACAATCGAATCGGCAAGTTTACTTGGTTGGCGGCGAGTCCTACCCCGCGAAATTCGTACATGATTTCGAACATCTCATCGACAAGTTCCTTGAGACGCGCGTCCACTCGAACAATGGGTTTGGACCGATGCCGAAGGGTCGGATGCGGATAAGTGATCAGTTGAAGCGATGCCATGCTGCCTATCGAAAATGAAGAACGCGTGTTATTTTGAGTTGTAGCGGAGACTGCCAGTATTGTGGTCGAGAATACGCTTGTCGTAAACCTACCAATCTCCACGATTCGATTGTCTGTATTTATCTATGCAACGACTCGTCCAAATATGCCTATTGCTGCCGGTTGTTGCCGCGTTTTTCAATGAAATTGCTCAAGGGCAACTGACGTACGAGCAGTACGCCGAAAAGGTAGGCAAAGAAAGCCGACTTTGGATTGCGGAGCCTGGCGACAATGGGCTAAATCGCTGGGATCCTCGCGAACTTTTCGAGGATAGTGGCATCCTGTTGGACTGGGATTCCAAGCGTGTTCTGCTCTTTCGTTCGACCGGCAAAGCGGAGACGACCATTCCAGGCGACACAATCGTTCGGATCGAACCCGCATGGACGAATGAGTCGGGTGAGGAAATCCATCGCCTGTTCATGGAACGCCAATTCAAGTTGGTCATTACCAAAGGACAGGAGGTTGTTAATAAATTTGAAAAAAGCGGGCTTCCCGTCTGGCAGCGTCGACTCATCCTTGCCGAAATGATTGAATCATGTTCGGCGATTGGGAAACCGCAAATTGCAGGAACCCTTTTTGTGGTTTTGGCCAAAGGAGCTCCGCCGCCGGTCCTTCTCTTTTCGACGATCCCGCTTCCTTGGGGGGAAATGGCTTTCGCGGATCTGGACATGAAGAAAATCCAAACGTCGGCGGAAGAATGGATCGCACAAGAGTCCGAGTCTGCAAAATTATTAGGTGCCGCATGGCTTCTCACTGGCACTAAACGAACGTTTGCTATCGAAACGCTTGAGGAACTGGCCAAAAGCTCCAAGTCCCCCATGATCATTGCTTACGCAAAAGCTCAACTCTGGCGGACGGTACCTCCAGCCGAAATCCTATCGGATCGATACCCTCGTTGGCTTGCCGAACGGGACAAGCTTTTACTTCCCGCCCAAGCTGGTCCAACGATGCTTTTGGCGGAAAGACTACAACAAGCAGGCCAGACGAACTTGGCTATTCCCGAATGGCTACGCATTGCGACCATGCATGGGGATCGATACCATCTGGTGACTAAGGCGATTCCAAAGGCAGCCGAAGCCCTTCGAGCTAGCGGTCGAACCGCGGAAGCAGATCGAGTGCAATCGCTTCTTGATCGATATAAGATAGAAAAAAACAGCAAGAAATAGCAAGCGAGCATGATGGCAGATATGAATCCAAATCAAACATCCATCATGATCCAACGGTTCAATCGAGCGATCCTTGTCGTCGCAATTGCATTCTGCTTGTGTTTGCCAGGCATCTTGAGCAAGACCGTTATTGCTCAAGGAAATGCGCCAGCCGCCAGTGCCCCTGCGACTCCAACCGCGACTGCACCGGCGGCACAAGGAAAAAGCAAAGCGGCTGCGGAAGAATCTCTGCTTGCTGTCATTTTCAGCGGCGGGATCATGGGGATAGGAATCATGATCGTTTTGATCCTGCTATCGATTTTCTCTGTGTACTTAGTGGTCGACCAAGCCATGGCGTTGCGAAAGAAGGAGTTGGTTCCCGCCGATCTTGTCGAAACGGTTCGACAACTCTTGGCACAGGGTAAGCTACAGGATGCGGATCAAGCATGCAGAAAAAGACCGTGTCCGCTTTCATTCGTTTTGGTGAGTGGTATGTCCGAAATCGAATACGGTTGGCCCGCCGTTGAGAAGGCGCTCGAAGATTCAACCGCAGAACAAGCGGCCCGACTGTACCGTCGACTCGAGTATTTGTCTGTGATCGGGAATATCGCCCCGATGATCGGGTTGCTTGGAACGGTGACTGGAATGATTTTGGCGTTTCGCGAAGTGGCTTTATCGCAGGGGACAGCAGGGGCAGGCGATCTGGCAAGCGGCATTTACTCAGCCCTGGTCACGACCGTTTGTGGCCTAGTTATCGCGATTCCGTCACTGGCGGCCTTTGCCATCTTCCGAAATAAGATTGACGAGATCATTTCGGATACGGCGTACTCTGCTCAGCACGTATTCAGCTCCGTGCGACGAAGACTCCCAGGGGGCACAGCTGCCCGTCCAAGCGTTGCGGCGCCACCACGCAGCTAAGCAAATGTCTCGGCTAGCGAGGAATATTCATAACCCAACGAGTGAGAACGTAAACGAGAAACTTGGCATCCCGACAGGCAAAGCCATTGCAGCGGCCTTAACTGCGGAGCAGTGGCATTTTATAGCCCGTGGTCGGCCTTGAACGGATTGGCTGAGAGTCGCAGCGCGACGGCATTCCCACCGAAGCTACTTGAACTGATGATCAATATTGCTTTTGGATGAGAAATGATTCAGAGCCAGTGCCGCTCCTTCAGAGCTCTGAATCAGGTAGGGCATGGGACCTGGGGTTCCGTTCGCTGGGCGAACTTCACCCCAGGCTATTAACTGCCATCGCATTCGCGATTAATCACAAGAGCCCACTTGCCAAACATTTTCATCCGAAAATTGGACCGCGAAAGTCTTGAGGCGTCAGACAGAAAATCGCCAAATAACATCAGTCGTCGATTAGGTTATGATAGTCCAAAGATCGGAGCGACATCTAGGGGTGATCGCTATTTCCCAATCGGCATTTCAATTGCTTCAACGACTGAACGAAAATGATTCGCATGAACATTAGCAGGTTCATCAAGTCCTGCATTCTCGTGTTTGCCTTTCTCTGGCCGTTCAGTACTCCGGCAACTTCGTATTCCGCCGAGCCCGCAAAGCCTAATATTATCTTTATCCTTGCGGATGACCTTGGGATCGGCAACGTCGGTTGCTACGGTTCCGACCATTACAAGACGCCGAATATCGATATGCTTGCGAGCACTGGTACTCGATTTACACGAGCATTTACAGCCGCTCTTTGCGGTCCGTCTCGCGCCATGATCATGTCGGGCCGCTATGCGTTTCGCAACGGTTCTTCCAATCAAGATGCATGCATACGCATGGACCACTCCGAGATTGTGCTTCCGAAAGTATTCAAGTCTGCCGGATACGCGACGTCCTCGATTGGAAAGTGGGGACAGCTGCCAGGCTCGCCGGGTGACCATGGTTTCGATCATTCCTTGCGCTTCAACGGCAGTGGCGTCTATTGGAGTCAAGCGGGCGAAAAACCTGTGACGTATTACGTCAATGGCGAAGCAAAGAAGCTTGCTGACAAAGAGTACATGCCGGACCTAATGCATGCTCAGGCTATGGCCTTTATTAAGCAGAATCAGTTCAAGCCGTTCTTTCTGTACTATTCGCTGTCGCATGTTCATGGCGAAATTCAGCCAACGCCAGATAGCGCACGGGACAGCCGAAACCTCTTTGTTGACAACGTGCTTTACATGGACAAGCTGGTCGGTAAGCTCGTTTCTGAACTCGAATCGTTAAAATTGAGAGAGAACACGCTTATTCTTTTTATGGGAGACAACGGCACTGCCAAAGGGCAAGACAAATTGTCAACGATAGGAGGCCGAAATCTCTCGGGCATGAAAGGCAGCATGCTAGAGTGTGGCGGACTGGTTCCCTTGATTGCCAACTGGCCCGGCAAAACGCCGTCGGGGAAGGTGTGTGCTGACATGATCGACTCGACCGATTTTGTAACGACCTTTGCCGAGCTTACGGGAGGCGAGTTGCCAAAGAAAATCGTATTTGATGGACAGAGTATTGCGCCGCAGTTGCTTGGGCAATCCGGAAAGCCTCGCGAATGGGTTTACAATCAACTTGCAGCCATGTGGTATGTTCGGGATGCTCACTGGAAGCTCAATCACCTTGGTGAGCTTTTCGACATGAGCGACGCACCCTTTGAAGAGAAAAGAATCGAGGCAAACAGCACCGATCCCAATGCTGTTGCAGCCCGTCAACGCTTGACGGCAGTCCTTTCAAAGCTTGATCCAGCAGGAGGAATTCCGGACACGGGGGACGGAACGGGACGGCATGCGAGCAAAGCCAAAAAGAAAGCCAAGGAGTAATTGCGAACGCTGTGAAGCATTTCTCGCTGCAAAAACCATGCTTATGTTTAGCGAAAGTCGTCAAGACTTTCGGCAGCATCGACTAAACGACCGAAACTCTTGACGAGTTTCGCTACATAATGCTTCACAGTAATTGCTCTACTAGCAAGAGGTCGGTCGGTAATCCTAAACGGTTCTACTTGGAATGTGCGAAGGACTCTGGTGAAGCGGCATTGCAGGCTCGTTCGTAAGCCAACGGAAGCGGTTCGCGAAGCAGTTCGCCCTCCTTGAGGAAATCGTAAAGTTCGCCGTAGTGTTTTGTGTCGGTGTGAGAGACTCGATGCATGATGTGCCAAGGGCGAAGGTCGCCTGGACTTGCAAGGCCGATCGCACCCAGCATCTCACACAAACTCTTGATCGTTTCACGGTGGAAATTGGAGACGCGAACACTCTTTTCGGTCGGGTCCAATCCAGCGTTCAGCCAGGGGTTCTGTGTAGCAACGCCAACCGGGCAGTGATTGCTATTGCACTGCAACGCTTGAATGCAGCCAAGCGAGAGCATCATTCCTCGAGCGGAGTAGCATGCGTCAGCTCCCAGCGCCAGTCGTTTCATCAGTGAAAATCCGGACGCAACTTTTCCGCTTGCTAGCACACGAATTTCGGATCGGAGCGAGTAACCGACCAAAGCGTTGTGAACGAAGATCAGTCCTTCGATTAGTGGGGAGCCGACATGATTTGAAAACTCGAGCGGCGCTGCCCCGGTTCCCCCCTCACCTCCATCGACTGCAATGTAGTCCGGCGTAATTCCCGTTTTCACCATCGCCTTGCAAACGGCCAAAAACTCGCGACGTTTACCGACACAAAGTTTGATGCCGATGGGTTTGCCGTTACCAAACTTGCGTAGCTTACCGATGAACTCCAGTAATTCGATAGGACTGGAAAAGGCAGAGTGGCCTGGAGGAGACAGGACATCCTTGCCCAATGGCACCTTGCGAATGGCCGCTATTTCCGGTGTTAGTTTGGCGGCGGGCAATATTCCGCCATGCCCAGGTTTTGCTCCCTGAGATAACTTGAGCTCTATCATTTTTATTTGTGGATGAGCAGCTTGTTCTGCGAAGAGTCCTTCAGAAAAAGTGCCATCGTCGTTTCTGCAGCCGAAGTACCCCGTGCCTATTTGCCAAATGATGTCCGCACCACCTTCGAAGTGATATGGACTGATGCCCCCCTCCCCGGTGTTGTGAGCGAAGCCACCGATTTTTGCCCCTTTGCTAAGTGCTAAGATTGCATTTTTGCTCAAGGAGCCGTAGCTCATGGCTGAGATGTTGAGCAAGCTGGCGGAGTAGGGTTGCTTGCAATCCGGGCCACCAATCGTAATTCGCATGTCCTCAGGTTTATGGTGGAGCGGTGCCATTGAATGGTTGATCCATTCATAGCCCGCCGCATAGACATCTTCCTTGGTTCCAAATGGAATTGTATCGCGGACTTTTTTCGCACGTTGATAGACCAGCGAACGTTGATCGCGATCAAAAGGCACACCCTCCGTATCATTCTCAACAAAGTACTGATAGATTTCGGGTCGAATCAGCTCAAACAAATAACGCATGCGACCAAGAACAGGGAAGTTCCGTGGGATCGAGTGTTTGACTTGAACGAAATCATAAACACCTAATGCTAAAACTGGGCCCAGGACAATCCAACTCCATAGCAGAGAAGGCATGAGGAAAAGGGCTAAGAAACTTAGGAAGAGGGTAATCGAAAAAACAACGATGAATATCTTGCGCATCGGAAACTCGCCGCGGAATGGAATCTTCACGAATTGGGTTGCAGTCATTTCGGTGTGTTTTATCAGACGGCTACATCACTGACGACACCCTTACCGCACAACATGATCGAAAAAGTCGCTCGCAACCTCAATCCTCGCTCGCCAAAATGCCCAAGGGACGATGGACGATCATGATTGCAAGATTTAGCAGGAATAGCCGTCTCGAGAGTGCCGTCTTGGTTGACATTAACGGCTACGACCGGCGCAGCTCCGTACTTCACGGCTTACAACCTGAATTCCTGTTGCAATCCTTAATTGGTCTGACGCTTTATGCCGAGAATCACAGCAAGTCGACCACCGGTGCATTGTTACCGGTCTACCCCTAGGTCGACTTTTAATACACTTTTCAAAAGCAGGTGGCAGGATGTCACTCATGAACGCTAGGATGGCCAAAAGAACCCAATTCCAGACCTTGATAACAAGGTCAAGCTGTTTTGCTGGCATTGGTGTCGCGTTCTCCAGCTGTTGTTTGCAAGCACAGGAGAACGTATTTCGCCCTGCATCCATCCAACTGCCCGCCGTAACTTCAGTCCCTGTTCCCGGATCAGCAAAAACGATTGCGGACGATGCTGCAGCAACCAAATTGAAAGATGATGCTGCGAATACGTTGGATTCCGAAAAAGCCAGCAAAATCAAAGATGAATCGGCCAAGGCGAGCGAGCCAAAACCCAAGAACCGCGAGCCAATCGTACTTCCAAATCTTTCTATCCCAAACACTTCAGTCCAGGGAGTAGGAACGGGAGCAACTCCGGAAGACGTTGTGGGGGGGCGATTACCGCCCAGGATTACATTGCCGTATGGTTCCGATCGCTACGGATTTTGGGCCTTAGATACCAAGACCTGGACGGCACCGGTTTTTTGCCATCAGCCGCTCTACTTCGAAGATGTAATGCTGGAGCGTCATGGCCAGGAACGCTTCCCTTGTGCTCAACCGATTGTGTCGGGGGCAAGGTTTTTTAGCAACGTGGCAATGCTACCATACAAGTCCTATTTGCAACGACCACTCGAAGATCGATACAGCACTGGATACCACCGACCTGGCTCTGCTGCACCTTGTGTTCGGCAACGTGCACCCTATGACGCTGGTGCGATGCGGTTCCAACTGCTCACGACAGGAACAGCTGTCTTAGCTGGCCAGCCGTAAGGCGACCGTCGTGCTACGGTAGTTTTCATGTGGCCGCTCGCCTAATAGCAACAGTGAACTCGTTCCCTGGCTCTGCCTGGGAACGCAACCTGCCTCCTGAGTCACAAAAACGTGAGGCGGAGCCTCGAAGGCATCTCTTTAAGACAGAGCCCTGGAACGAGAGTGAATTGGATTGTAGATTCACTAGCTTGCGCGTCGTGCTACGGCAGTTATTTCGCGTTGAGGTAGTTAATGACCACCAACGCGTCTAGTGGATCGATTAATCCATTTGCGTTAACGTCGAGATAACCCAAGAATTGTGGCGGTGTTGGCACCGGTCCAAAGCCAATTGAGTTGATTGCATTTACGATGACCAGCACGTCCAATGGGTCGACGCTTCCATTTCCAGTGACATCCAACGCGTTGGTCGGGTTCGTCGGCAGAAACTCGTTGGACCAATACCATGAACTGGGGCTAGGTTGTACGAGCGTTCTGGATGGGGCTGGCAGCGTCACTGATGGTTGTAGCCCGACCCTTTGAGTTGTTGCAATGGGCGTCGGGTTGTCTGGATAGCAATACTGCGTCGTCGATCCAGCACAGAGGAACAACGGCTGAACCGCAGTACCACCGAGAACAGGACCAATCGGATTTGAAGGTCTTTCGACCATGAATCGGATAGCTACGTCGGCTGGCGTGAGTGAGTTGGATTCTGCAGCGATTTGGAAGTAATACGTACCCGGGTCCAAGAACAACCCTGGAGCCGACCGGAGCGAGTTCAGCGGAGCGACCAGTCCGGCAACAAGGTGCCGTTGCTCATCAAAGACAGATACCCAAACATTACCTTCGACGGATTGCGATGCCGTTAGTCCCTCAAGCGACAGCCCAAAGAGCTGCGGTCTCGCCACGTACCATTCTCGCTCAATCGTGCCCGCCCCTGTGCTAACGTTTCCAGAGACCAACAATTCGGGTTTTTGGGATGGTGACGAGAACGTCGCGTTTAGCGAAAAACTCCCGGTTTTGAACTCATTCGCAACCGTGTTCGCTTTTAATTCGATGATGATCGCCTGTTCGGGCTGGACATTTTCCAATACCAACTGTGTTTGACCATATCCCTGAACACGTACCTCGGCTTTGCTAGCAACTCCGCGATTGTCAAACAGTTGAACTTGAGGGACCAGACCACCTACTTTTAGTGATTCCAGGTCAACTACCAATTCGTTTTTGCCATTGAGTACCTTGGGGGCAATAACGCGGTAATGGTCGATGTCCACCAAATCGCTGATCGTTCCAACAGCTTGATACACGATCCGAGTATCGGTTGTTAACCCCAAAGGAATGTCAACGCTTTTGCTAATCGTGTCATCGGTATGCTTGTCGTCCGTCGCTGGACCGTTGCTTGAACTTGGAACCAATTGATACGAGAAGCCATCCCTGGTTCGATCGCTATCGTAATACCAACGATGTGCATTTCGAGTCCACTCCGCTATTGCATCGGCGTCCGCTTCAAGTCGAGTTGGGTTCGCAATAGTAATGCTATAGTCACCTGTCGCCCATGATCGATCGGAACCTGCATGCACTTGCAGGTAGTACTTGCCATCGGGCGTCGTCTGATTGAGAGTCAGCTCCGATACTCCGCCGAAATCACCTGACATTTGGCTTTGAGAAAGGATGTTCCCGTTCCTGTCTGTTATCTCGGCTCCGAGCTTTGCAAGACTCAAGCCTGACGTTCGAAGCTCCACCGACAGTGGTCCTGAATAGTTGAGCGAGGTTCTAATCTCATAGACATCCCGATCATTTACGTTATGAAGGTCGCCGAATTGGATCCAGACTTGATTCCCAGAAAACCCTTCCAGAACAGTGCTATCATCTTCTCCTCCTTTGATCCTCGAAGCTCGAGCAATGGAGTCATTGCCGTTTCCGCCTTCGTTCGTATCCAAGTGGCGCGTTCCATGGATAGCCTGTAAGTTGAGGATGTCTTGAGCTGTCAATTCCAAGGCACCGCTAGGACCGTGTACATGCATTGGCGATGCTGGATCGTCGCTATGGCCGAGCCCTAGAATATGCCCAACCTCGTGAAGAGCGGCCGCTTCGATCGAGTTAATGTCCTTCCAGTTAACCGCCGTATTAAAAAACACGTCGCCAGCCCAAGTGCCTACGGATCGCGAGTTTTCTGAAACGGCTTCTGCGAAAGTATCGGTCGCATAATCGAAGCCAGTCACTCGGATATCTCCAAAGCGTTCGTCCCCTCGCGTTGGACCGTAGACGCCAGATGCCGCACCGTTGTCCGCTACATTTCCGATGTTGATGTTTGCATTAACGGTCCATTTTTGAAAAGCTCGAGCGATTGCTTGCTGCCATTGAGCTGCCGGCGCAACTTGATCGAAGTCGCTTTGCAGGGTGCTAATTTCATTTCCGACGTGCGTACCGTCCGGAGCAATGCTAAACGTCAAACTGCCATAACCTGCAAACGCAATCGAGTCCCGCGCAAACAAGTCCCGTTTTTCTAGTTGCTCTAACCGCAAGCTGCGTTTTCGTTGTTTTGTGCGTTGGATCATGATCTAAATTCTATGGCGGGTTCAGCTTGAGAGTAGTGACAGCCCGGGCGATTTCTTGAAATTGAGATTGCTGGCGCATCCATTGCACGTCGGGATCGGTCATGGCAATGGCGAGAATATTTGGGTCTTCCCCAACAGCTTTCGTGAACCATCGAAAAGCAGCCTTCGAAAAGTCAGTGTTTTCGGTGTCGCTTTTCGCAGGACTTCCAGCCAAGAGGCTATACCCGCACGCGACTTGATAGATCTCGATTGGGTCTTGAACGTGCATTTTCTCAAGGGACTTTAAGTCCTCGATTGCTAGCTGGATCCGACCTGCGCGAGCATGCAACACCGCTCGGCCCGCCAAATGGGTTGGCTGCGAAGGTGCCAGTTTGACGAGCCGATTGGAATGTTCCAGGCTCTTTTCTGGGTTGTTCAGCAATTCGTTATAGACGTACGCAAGCTTTTGATGAGCGTCGACATGATTCGGATTTACAGCCAAAGCCTGCCGAAAATCCTCTGCTGCACCAGCTGGGTTTGAGGCGAGTCGAATCAGGCCTCGGTCAACCCATTGTTTGTCCGTCTGCGGCTCGCATTCCAAGGCCTTTGCAAAGTCCATTTTAGCGCCGTCTACGTCCCCCGTTTGCATCAAGAGTTCGCCTCGCAAACGAAGGATACTGACGGTAGAATAGCCCGCAACAATTGCCATGTCCAATTCTGCGATGGCTTCGCGCACTAGCCCCAGCTTTTGCAAAGCCAGAGCGCGCGCTAAACGGGACCAATGCCAAGACGGAGCGAGCGTCAGGGCCTTTTCAAAATCCTCGGCAGCCAGCGAAAACATGGAAGCGGAGAAACGCGCTTCGGCGCGATTAAGATAGGCAATTGGGGACTTTGGCTGCAGGGCAATGCAAACAGTAAACGCTTGCTGCGAATTCAAAGCGTCTGTATTGAACTTGTAGCTGTCACCGAGGAGCCACCAACCGACATAGCCTCTTGGATTTTCTTCGATGCTCTTCTTAAGAAAACGGATCGCGGCACCATACTCTCGAGCCTGAATCAATTTCAAAGGCTGATCCATCAATTGATTCTGCTGCAACGGATCGCTTGAACTCACATCGTCCGTCAATCCATCGGGGATATCTGGCGATTTCTTCCATGTTCGATTCTTCGCCAGCCAAGCGAGCATATTGAGCTCGGATCGCGCCTCGGTACCTACTTCTGCATGAGTATTCCATCGGGGATCGATTTGCTTTGAATTCAAACTCGAAGCGACCAAAGCGAACGTTTTCTGCAAGTCAACTACCACGTCAGGTTCTAGTTCAGGAAACGCTTCGAGCGAAGTCAACATGGCCATCGAGTTTGGAATTCGCTCTTTCAGTTGGTCAACTCGATGTACCCAATTGGCTCTATTCAATGCGAGTTGTCTAACGACCAAGCCCGTTACCAGAAAACCGATCAGGAGCGTAGCTATGGAAGCGATCGAGAGCGATGAAGAAACGCGTGGATGTCGATAGCACCATTTTAGCAACCGCTCTGTTTGGCTCGGCTCTGGCTGGTGTACCAGCGGCTCTCGGCGGAACTGCGCCGTCAAGTCATCCCGCAGCTCATCCGCCGTTTGATAGCGGGCTGCAACATCAGGCTCCAAGCACTTACGAACGATTGCCGACATTGCAGGAGAAACAGAGGGATTCCATTTGCTGGGATCCGCTGTTTCCGACTTGGATTGTTTGGGAAGATGCCCCGTCAACATCTCATATAGGACAACCCCAAGCGAAAATAGATCGCTCCTGGCGTCGACAACCGCCGAGTTGTTCAAAGCTTGCCGATGTTCGGGCGACATGTAGGGAATCGTGCCGCCCAAGGGAAGGTCTGTGCTGACGACTCCGTCGCTTGTGCCTTTGTAAGATACGTTGAAATCTAATAGGCGAGGTTGACCGTCAAAGGCGACCAAAACATTGGCGGGCTTGATGTCGGAATGGACAACACCGCTTCGATGCGCATAGGAAAGCGCATCCGCCAATTGTGCACCGATCCAACAGATCGAATCGACGTAATCACATCGACTTAGATTTTGAGACGCGGGTGAGTTTGCAAGTCCATGCATCGGGCTTGAACTAGAGACCGATTGCCCTGCATTACTTTCCTGTGCGTTCTCAACCGTTTTAACAATCGTATCGATCTGTCCTTGCCGTTGCTGGATGGTTGTCAGCAGCGCGCCGCCACCTCCAAAACTGTTCTTCTTGGATTTGGACCACCAGCTGGACTTGTGAACTGTTGCGGATCGGGGCGTCTCGTGCAAAAGGTCAGCGAGCGTCGTGTTGCCAAGAAACGGCATGCAAATTCCGTACACTTTGTCAGCGCAATGCGTCGAATAGATCGGCACGATGGCTGAATGCTGCAACGTTGCCAACCAATGTGACTCATGCGTCTTGCGAAAGGTCAATTTCAAGGCAACCAATCGCCCCGCCAATCCATGTTGCTTGGCCAAGTAGACTTTTGCGAATGCGCCGGTCCCTAGAACTCCGAGCAACTCAAACTCACCCCACATTTCGCCTACATTTGGCAATGAGTCGATTGACCATCCCTTGGTGTCCGATCCAGCCGTTTTCACGCCTGTCGTGCGGAGTCGTTGCTCTTCAAAACGAAGACTCTCTAGCTCGTCGTCGGAAAACGTTTCGCCTGGAAATTCGGCGAGGCAATCCAAAACAGAAACAGGGTGACCAGCCTGCCAGCGATGCTCCATCCATACTCGCAACATCTCGATCAGAATTCCCGCGCGCTCTTGAGCTCCAGCCTCATTTTGGTCTGGAGCCATTTGCTTCAAATCGACGTTAAGTACCCCTTTGGCCGCCACCGCGTCTTCAAGGGCATCGACAAAGACGTCGAGATTCAACATGGGTTCTGCTCTCCCACATTCAGCAACGCAGATTCCATTAGTTCCTTGCGAAAGGACTGAAGAATGCGTTCTACCGTGCGTTTGCTTCGATTTTCGCGCTCCGCAATGGCCTGTACCTCAAGACCATCAATTCTAAGCCGAATGATTTCGCGGTGACTCTCTGGCTGCTTTTGGATCACCTCCTCGACCGACATGCAAAGAATGCTTTTGGCTTCTTCCGTGTTTTGATTGTCTGATTGATCTTGGGCACTCTCTAGAGCCTGTGTCTTTCGAATATCCCGTTTGCCAGAGCGATGGTAGGCGCCTCGCGAGCGGACTTTATTCAACGCCATGACGAGCAACAACTTCCAAAGTTCGTCTCCCTCAGGCGCTTCGTATTGCCCCTTGGCTGCACGTCGAAAGAAGGTTCGAAAAACAGATTGAACGATATCCTCAGGGTCGAAGCGCGGCGATAACTCGGAGGGGGTATTCTGACTTGCCAATCGAATCAGACGATCAGCGTACCGATAATAGAGCTGCAATGCTGCATCCTGATCGCCAGAACGGATCCGGTCGAGCAACGCAACGTCGCTGCCATTTTTTTTAAGGTCGTCAGTCATGATTAAGTGTGACCACACTTTGGAAGAATGAAGAGGAAAAGGTTGGTCTACGCGTGATCGATCAGACAAGTATGACTGTGCGACGGTTTTAGGTAAAGCGAAAGGCGATTTCATTCGACGCGTCTAGACCCTACGTCGCAACGCGGATTCGACCGCACCGATTTTAACGGTTGTCCCATCGGAAATCGCTGGGAACGATGCTGGCATTATCTGATCGCCAGCATCCTTTGGGTTAGTTGCTAAACTTAAGCGGCCTCTCCCTTTGGAGTCCGTTTGGACGCTTCCAACCATTATCCCGCCGACCGTAACGTCGAATCTAGTATTCGGTGTGGCCTTTTCAATTTCAGCTTTGAATTTGCGTTTGGTCGCACCTGCTTCCGTTTCCTGCTCGAACTCGGCGGACCGAACTACACCACCGACCGCATCAAACCTGGCTGCAAACTGCTGTTCTTGGCTTGACGTGACGACCGGTGTGGATGTCCCATTGCTCTCCACTTTGGTCACTTGCGATAATTTTCCTTTGACGATGTCGCCAATGACAAGTTCCATGTCAGGTGACAATGTCGTCAGTCCGCTCGGGAGCGGCAAGTGTTCGCGATTGTCGTCACCTTGGCTAAGAACCATCTTTCCACGGCCTCTTGCGTCCGTCACAAGTTGCCCCAAAGCAATATCGTTCAGCGAAACCTCAAACGAGCTAGAAACCGGTGCATGATCCATTCGGATATTGAGCTCCGTCTCTGGCCCCTCCGTCTCCAACTCGACCCGAACTCGGGCGTTAGCCGTATTCAAAACAGACGATTTAGCCACATGCAAACCATTCCCGACAGGAGCGGCCGAATTGGAATTTATGTCGTTAATCAATATCAAGGCGTCGAGCGGAGTTACCTGCGAATCGTCGTCGACATCATGAAACTGCCGCTCGGCCGAACGAGAATCGTCGCCCCCGTGATTTAATCTGTTTATGACAACCAATGCATCCAGCGGAGTCACGCTACCATCGTCGTCGACATCATGCGGGAACAGAAAATTGTGGGCGACGTCGGCTGCCATCATAGCCCTCGGCTCCAGGGCCTCCGAAAAAAGCCGTCGATTTGAGTTTCTTCTGATTTTCGTTTTCATGGCTTCTGCTCCACAATAAGCGTTCTTAATTCAGTCAGACTGGGATTCCCCTAATCTGTAGAGTCGATCCTGCCGCCGCCGTCCGCCAAATTTTTTTTGGCGGACCGAATTTCGCTCAGGAATCCAGTGGTATTGGCTTCAAACGCTTCCAGCCTGATGCTTTCAACATGTTCTATTCGACTTCACCCAAGCAATTTGTTGCTCGGGAGGGTGCGGCTCCTGCCGATGTAGGATGGGACCATTGTCCCGTCCATTAAACTAGTTCGGGACAATGGTCCCGAACTACTTCTAGCACATGCAGACCTTGGCGTAGACAGCTCGGCAGGAGCCTCGCCCTCCCACACAGGCTAGAAGCCTATGCCACTCTGGTAGTTTTCAGCCTACCGCTTGCCTAGAAGGATGTGTTTAGCGTGACCCAATGCACAAATCCTCGAACTGCGAAGCAAAAAGCGATGATGAGCATGATATGAACGAATCCAATGTGCCGTTCTTTTCCAGTTAGCTCGCGAAACTGCGACAGTTCTTTTTTGCCGCGAACCATTCCATACGAAATGCAGACCAAAAGGAAGGTGAAGGCAATCGCCGACTTGATGGTTCCAGGCCATTGAAAACCAAAGAAAACGCCGGTGTAGAGAAGAAAGCCCGCCAAAAGCACGGCGATCAATGCGACCAACGCTGAAAAGATAAAATTCAGTGGCAGTTGATTGTCGGCGGCATCAAATGGCAAACTATGGGGAGACTCGTATGGATTCAAGTCACTCATCGGACCACTCGCTCAAGTAAACGGGGGAGCCTTCGGTTGATCTAGATTAGACACTTACCATAGAACCCAGCCGGAACGAGAAAGGACCGCCGACAACCAATTCCGCACCGAAATTCCCTTTTTGCAGAACAATGACACTCAAGCTGGAGCGGACTTCATGTCCATGGAAACTCCCGTTCGAAGGACATTGGAATTCGGTAAAAAGACTCCTTGCAGTCTTAATTCGCAAACCATTGCAACCAAGAGAATGGGCAAGATTGGAATGTGAAAGAACTCTTGGAATTCGCTTGCGACAGTGACTCCAATTGCAAGCAGCCCATAGTAGGCAAATGCTCGTTGGCTAGCTGTGGTGGCTAGACAGAGGATGGGCAACAGCAGGATACAAAGATCGTAGTGATAGGTATGGGGACTAATCAAAAGAGTTGAGCCGAGAATCATCAGTCCCTTCTCTGGTGAGTCGATGGCGAAGTGGCGATCTTCGAAGACGCAGTAAAGCAAGTAGATCGACAGTGGAATGCATATGGCCCATTTGCACCATTGCGTTAGTTCCGTTGGCAGACTGTATGCCATCGTCATGAGATTGCATGACCATTCCAGCCGGTACCCAATATTCTCGGCATAGTTCCCGGTGGTGCCTACGACCTTGGCAAACGCCACCCACGTATCAAAGGGGACAAGGCACGCAGTCGTACCCCAAATCGCGCAAACGCTGACGCTTGCCCCGACAAAGAAACGCCACTTACCGTTGCGAAGCATTACCAATGGTAGCAAGAAGAACAAAGTTGGCTTGATTGAAAGGATACCGAATACCATACCAGAGGCATAGTCGCGGTGGCACTGTAACAACCTCCAACTCAAGCAAATCAAGAACAACCAACAAACACTTTTCTGGCCAAGCGTTATTGAAAACAACAGGGACGGAAAAAGGACCAAGCCCAACCACAAGAAGCGAGTCTTGTTTGCAACTTCGCTAGTCGGATTGCCGTTCTGGCTCCGCTGATTGTGATTGGCAATATCGGCGATGAGCTTAGCGGAAAACCAAGCTGCTGCGATCAACAGCAGCAGCCAGACCACGACGGCCATTCGATAGCTCAGCATGGCGAACGGAGTAAACAGAGCGTAATGCGATGGTGGATAGACGGGAGGGAAATACTGGTCTGTTTTCCAAGCGAAACCGACAATCTTTGGATCGTATTGCCAAGCGCGGAAGACCTCGACATTGTAAAGCTCGGAGACATGTCCGGTCAGAACCATGCGAGCCCCGACCCATTCCTGCAGGAAGTCTGCACCATAGGCCGTTCCTGTCTCTTCGGCATTCCACGCATAGTTTGGCGCGAAAAGCAAATAGCTGCATGCAATGCCTACGAAGACCAATAGCTGCAGCCAGCCGAATCGAGTGTGCCTCGTGGATGAGTGAGCGACTAGTTCTTCAATTGGGATTCTGCTCATCGCTCGACGCAGTCATTTCTTATCGTGGTCGACGGCTTGATACTTCGCAGGTACGCACGTTGAATCATCAAGCAGAGTTCGATGAGGTCTTGAAGCATTGGTAGCAAAGAATCCCAGTCGGCGACAGCTTTGCGGTCCGCTTCGCTGGCAAGCTCATGGATGATCGCTGCAATTTGTGGCATTTCAATAGTCTTGGCGATGTCTTGCAGCGTTTGCAACCGTGACTTGAGTACCAGAGGATTACGTGAATCGAAACTATGAATCACTCGCTCCAATTGATAGCCGATCATGATCGCGTGCTGGTCATTCATGTCCGTATCGGGCAGTAGACCAGACGGCCGCCAACCCATTGGTGAGTTCATGAACTTTTCCACGAGAGCCGGATCGTAGAGTGACCCTGCGTGCTTACGCAATTCTTGAACGGCTTCTTCGTGGCTGCACGGCGAAAAGGCCAAATCCGAGGTCATAGAATCATAGGCGTTAATGATCGCAATGATCCTCGAACCGAGCGGTATGTCCTCGCCGGAGATACTTCCGTCGCCACCAGCGTAAGGAGCATTTTGGTACTTTAGGATGTCGATTAGATCCGTCGAATGAAAGGCTGTTCGTGCAATCTCAGTCCCGATTCGGACGTGATTGGCTACGACAGCTTCACATTCTGGGTTCCGTGTATGCAGCAGGGCGATCGACTCGTTGTCCGCAGTTCCGACGATACCGATATCGTGGAGCATTGCAGCAATTTCAAGCGAGTAAAGTTGACCGACAGTCATCAATCCACGCGCAAGTTCGACCGACATTTCTGCGACGCGGTGCGAGTGTGCTGCGATTTCGGGGACTCGATGCGACATTGCCGAATTGAGGGTAACAACCGAGTGATAGGAGATCGGGTGTTCCTCGATATCGATGGACGAGATGGCGGTGGCCTTTTTTCGTTCCGCTTCGATGGCATCCAATTCCATTTGCAAACTCCAGCAGCACACTGCATTTCTCCCGCCGTGCTTGGCTGCGTACAATCCCCTGTCCGATTGCTCAATCTGGGCTTGCAGGTTCGGTGCGCCGAAGATGCTACTAGAAACGCCGATACTAGCCGTTACCTTGTAAGGGTTCGCTAAGTGTTCTTGAATGCCGGCGCGAATGCGTTCCGCCATAGCGACCCCCTCTTCCACGGTCGCCGAATCCATCGTGACGCAAAACTCTTCGCCGCCATAACGCGCGAGAGTTGCATAATTGCCGATAAGCATCTGAACCGTCTTGACCAAGTCCTTTAACACCGAATCGCCAGCCGCGTGCCCGTGTTGATCATTCAATTTCTTGAAATGGTCTACGTCCATCATGATGGTGATAATGCCGCGATCGCCTTGATTGCGTTGTGGCCAAAGAGCTTCGGTTTTTTCAAATAGGGCTCGGCGATTTAATGCGCCAGTCAATCCATCTCGAGAAGCGAGCTCATGCAACACTTCGTTTTGGCGGCGAATCTGCTCCTTAGACACTTCCAGGTCCGTCAACGCTTGCAGCAGGTCTTTGCGCTGCGACTCCATGACGGTTATGTCCTCAAAGCTGATCAAGGCTCCAGAAACGCGTTCATCCCCGTCAAGAACCGGGGTTGCATTCACTACGAAGCTAAGCTCTTTTTCCTCGCCAATTTTAAGGTGGACTTTGACGGCTGTCTTTTGCGAATGCTCCCTTAGCGCGAAGTCCCAGGGCCATTCTTCGTTGGAATCTCTTCGCCAGGGCAATTCGCTCAAACTTTCACCGAGCAAATCGTCGGTTCGACGATCCACGCTTTTGGAAAACGAATCGTTAACGAGTAACATCTTTCCTGCAGAATCCAGGATCACAACCCCGCCGACAATCGTGTCGAGAGTGTTACGGACCCGTTTGGGTACGGCACTTTTTGGATCGAGCACACTCAACGCCCGCGATAAGAAAAAGGAGAAGCTGCCAAAGTTTAGAACAAAACCGACAAGCAAAAGCAGGAACCACTTTACTAAAGCTGACCCAAAGGTTGCTTTCGATGGCTCAAATGCAATTTCAAGTTCTGCGAACGTTTTGTTTCCGCGGTCCAGTGGAACACGTACTTGATTGATGCTTGACGGTTCTTCCGGTTTCAACGTCCAATGTCGACTGTGGTCTGGACTTGCATAAAGAACCATCCCGTCGTGACGGATGATGCTCAGGCTTTGTAGTTCTGCATTTTGGATCAATGCCGCGCGACAGGACTTTTGAAGACCATTGTTGTCTTTGTTGGATAGATACGAGGAGCAACTCACTGCCAATGCTCGACTTACTTCCTGTCTTTCCCTCTGAGTTTGATTGTTCTCAAAAGGGATCATTCCAGAGATTCCTCCAGCCAACATCGGTCCAAACGACATCGTCGCAAGGATGATCGCCATTTTATAGGTGATCTTCAGCCGAGGCATGAAAAGGATTCCGGATGGTTAAGGGACAGTGCCTGCACCCCGAGGGTACAAGCCACGTTACTTTTGCTTACTTCCTGTGGTGAGAGACCAAAGAATGCACTCTTGCACAAATTTACTCGTCTAAGTGCGCGATCAAATTCGGATGTAACGATTGATCCGGTATTAGGGAGCTTTTCGTTACGCCGATAGCCTTGGTAAGATGTACCGTGGCAGACTAGTGATTTCGACTGAAATGCCGAATGTAGCGATTCTTCCTCAGGCATCAGTTGTGGCTGCAAAAGGGACAATACACATGAGGGTTTGCTCTTATGTGGTTCGCTTGTCTATCCGCTAAACAAGGCCCGCTCCCAAATTCGATAAAACGGAAAGCCGTAATTCTGCAATGGGGATTCAAGGACGGGTTTGCCAGCAACGGTTTTTCATGGAGGATCGGCGTGTCGGATTTTGGGCGTTCTCTGAAAATGCACGGAAAGGCGTTTGCCGTATGGCTTACGTTTTCATGTGGCATTTTGCTCGCGCAGTCGGTACCAACCCGATCGCCCTTGCCCACTCAAATACCCCAGTCCACCTACGATTTGCCTGAGCCGTTGCCAACATCCGCTGTTTCCAGCGAAGAGTTTGAGCGTCTCATTGGACTTAACACTTTGCCAACTCCCGAAGTGCAAAGCAGGAAAGTTCCAGATCTGGCTGCGGGAGCCGCAAAATCGAAACAACAAGAGCCTATGGTTCCTAGGCAAGGAATAGTTCGGTTGGAGCCTGAACCGGAGTGGGGTAACACGCCTCTCCAAACTCCAGCTGAAGTACCCGTTTTCCATGCAAACACAATTCCGTGGTGGCAGCAGCGCTGCTTGCAACCCATTTTGACTGCGGAATCCAACAAAGTTTGTGCTGTCCAATTAGAGGAGCTCGTATGGCAAGCCATGCAGCACTCGCCCAAAGTGCAAAGTATTCTCATTACCCCTAAGATTCAACGCACCGATATTCAAATCGCTCTGGGGGAGTTAGATCGAAGGAGATTTGGCCAGACGAACTACCATGACACGTCGTCACCCGTTGGCAACACACTAACGACTGGTGGTCCAACTCGATTGAACGAACAGTTCTGGGAAAACTCGATTGGGATTCGCGACAAGAATCGCTTAGGCGGTAAGACCGAGCTTTCGCAGATGTTCAACGCACGCGACAACAATTCGCTGTTCTTCAAACCCAACAATCAAGCGGATACGAAGTTAAGCCTAAACTACACGCAACCTTTGCTACGTGGGGCAGGCATGTACTACAACACCTCTTCGATTCGGATCGCTGGGTTAAAAACCGATCAGCGAGTTGCAACCGCAAATCGAGAACTTCAGGACCATACCCGAGAAGTGATTTCGACCTACTGGGAACTAGTCTTGCAAAGGTACTTATTGGAGCAAGCTCGAAACGGTCAACATCGACTGAAAGCCATCAAGGAGCACTTGCAAAATCGAAGCGGTACCGATTTGATTGGGACGCAAATATCCCGTGCCACGGCATCCATCTCGAACCAGCAAGGTCAAATTACAACGGCCAAAGCGAATATTTTTGGACTGCAGGAATCGCTGCGAAGGCTCGTCAATTCCCCTGAGCTTAACGAAGAGAATTGCATTGAGATATTGCCATTGACCATGCCAGCTGTCGAGTTGCCTGACTTCCCTCTCGAAGACGAGCTGATCGCGGCACTTACCAATCGTGGTGACATTCTAGCAATTCAAGAAGACCTCCAAATCGCTGTCGTTCAAAAGAACCTTGCCATCAATGAACTAAAGCGGCAGCTCGACTTCGAAACGACAAGCTATGTCCAAGGCTTGCGTGGTAACAATCAATTTGCTGAGTCGTTCGCAGACCAGTTCAGTCAGGGGCGACCGAGTATCGCAGCTGGAGTGACGGGGTCATTTCCTGTGGGAAACCGGTCCGCAAAGGCAAGCAAGCTGAGCCGTGATTTGGAGATCGCAAAACTCCAAGTAGATTACAAGGACAAGCTCAACAAAGCTCGACAGGATATTAAGACAGCGATCGTTAACGCGCAAGCAACCTACGCGACAACCGAAGCCGCAATCGCACAAACCATCGCCCAAAAAGAAGAAGTGGACGGCCACAAAGTCAAGTTCGAGGACTTCATGGGCGAAAATCCATCGACCAGCAATATTCTCACCGACTTGATTTACGCGGAAAATCAACTCATCATCGCTGAGAATTCATGGGCGAACAAACAAGTTCAGCACATGCTGGCTCTCATCAATATCAAATATGAGTCAGGGACATTGATGACCATTACCGCGGAACCTTAAGTGGCCGCTCTAAACATGTTTACAATGCCAAATTCAGTAAAAACCTTCGGGAGGGCGAGGCTCCTGCCGAGCCACTAATGCAATGGTTCGGCAGGAGCCTCACCCTCCCGTTGAAATGGCAGGCCGTTCGAATAAGAAAGCGAGACGGCCTTCTCAGGGCCGTTGTTACTTACCGCCGATTGCGCTGACCAACATTGAGGTCAATCCAGACGTATAGTCGTTTTGCCCGTCAAATGCCCACATGTTGCGCATTAGGTCTGAGACCAGCAATCCGCCCATGCCCATCAAGAGCAGAATCCCCATAAGCAAAAGGACATCGAGCGTGCCGTAAGGTGTTTCAGGAACTCCACGCATGGCAGCGCCCGCGGCCATTGCACCACCAGAGATTGCAGCTTCGTCACCAAACCCTCCGTCTCCACCAAAACCACCTTGTTCGTCGATTGGGTCGAAACCACCCATGCCACCCGCAGGTATGGCTCCAAACTCACTTGAATCCTCGAGTTCGATCACTTGGGAACCACTATCGTCATCCACTTCGATGCCACCGCTCGAAGGGGTCAACTGAAACTCGTCACCTTGTTGGAAATCGACAAGGGCTCCACTACCAAGACCGCTGATACCGCTGGCCGAACCGACGCCTGAACCTGAGCCACCAGACACTTCAGCCCCGAGATCAAGTCCGGAGATGCCGGTCCCTGCAAGATCGAGAGGTTCGTCCTCGAGTGAGAGGCCACTGTCAGATGGGCTCATCAAATTAATACCGCTCTCCGATGCCAATCCGACTCCAGAGTCGGAACCCAACACGAGATCATCTTCGTCATCGCTAGCTAGCTCAAGGTCGGCCCCGAGTCCAAGGCTGCCGCTGCCACTACCGAGACCGCTCCCGATCCCTGAGCCTGAGATTACCTTGGAGTCTTTGCTCATCAGGTCCAAACCGCTCTCGTTTGCCGAGTCATCCCCCATCAATTTCAAATCGCTGCCAAGTTCAACTTCGCTTCCGGAACCGCCCTCTTTCTCAAGTTTCAAATCCGACAGAGCGTTCTTGCCCTCTCCATCCAAATGAAGACTGCTGCCCTCGCCTTTGCCTGGCGTGCGATTGACGAGTCGAACTCCGCTTCCGCTCTTTGGGTCAGGAACCAGTGCGACATCACTGCCCATTCTCTCGTCGTCATCATCGGCTAAATTGAGGTCACTGCCGAGCGACAAATCGCTTTCGCCAGCTTTTCCGATGGTCGAACCGCTCTTGCTGCCAGACGGGCCAACTTGCCGTTCCGAGATAAGAATGGAGGAGCCACCGGCTTCCTCATCCAATGCGTCGCCATCTAATTCGGACTGAACGCGTTCGATTTCTTCCGTCTTGAATTTCCAGGACTTGCCATCCCGGTATCCAAATATTTCACCTCGGGAACGCATCTCAACGAGTTCGTCAGAAGATATGCCGAGAATCTTTGCGGCTTCATCGAGCGATACGTAGTTTGCCATGCCGGTCGTCACTTGGAAGAAGAGAGAACAAACGAGGGAAATGCCTAAGCTACTACACTACTCTACGCAACGACCGGATTCCAGTCACATGCCAAGAAATCGCGATCTGCCGAAATTATTGAAATGCTCAGCCATCTTCGGAGTTGCTGAAGAATCCGTTTGTAGCGGTCGTCCTACTCCATTATTCCATCGGCGTAGGCTTTGGACATCCTGCGGCATCCAAAATAACGGTTTTGATTTCTAAGTTCACCACACCGGCCGGGGAAATTTCAAGAATTGCAATCCAGCCGGTCCATTCGAGTGGATCGACGGGATAATAGTCAAAAACGAAATTCCCCAAGCTATAAATGATTGGAGCTCCCCGATACGTTTCGACGGTTTGCGGAACGTGCGGATGGGCTCCAATGATTGCGGTAGCACCAGCATCAATCCAAGCCCTCGACGATTTTGCTTGGTCTGGGCGAGGTGTAGTCATCATTTCTTGGCCCCAATGGAGAAACGGGATCACCACGTTGCAACCAAGCGTTTCCTTTGCATTTTTGATGGCTTGGGTGACTCCTGGTTCTAGAAGAGGGGCGTTTCCAGCAACGGTTTCGGTGGCTGCGTAGTCTTGGGCACGGAATTCGTTGAAACCAAAAATTGCAATTTTATGGCCTTTGATTTCCGTCACAAAGGGTGCCATTGCTTGCTTGAGATTTAGCCCACCACCGAAGTTCGGAATTTTTTCGCGGTCAAGCACCGCAAGCATTTCCACCATTCCTCCGGGCCCATAGTCGAGGGAGTGATTGTTGGCTAAGCTGACCGCGTGGAAATATTTCTTGAGAAAACGAGGCGAATCCGACGCTCCACGATATACATACGGTTTGAGTTGCATTTCCCCGCCTCGCCCCAAAACGCACTCGAGATTCCCAATACTTAAGTCAATTCCCTCGAAAAGGGATGCGCATGCTGCAAAGGGATCCTTGCCATTGGCAACCAAATTGCCGGGTCCGTTGTCCAACATGATGTCGCCGGCAAAGAGAATTCGTACCGACTCCTTTGGCTTTGATGACTCCCGTGCGTTTAAGGGAAGGATAGGTATTAGCCTGAGTGCCAAGAGCAAGGCGGCAAACAAGCGGATCTTTCGCCGGGAACATAGAAATTGCAGGTGAAATGTTGGTAGCATGACTTGGATCCTGTTTGGTTTGTGTTTGCATTCACAACCGTACAAGCTAGTCCACTCGACGCTCAAAAGAAAACAGAAAATGCGGGTTCTCGCGATTATGCGTCCACTTCCAGATCGCTTTCCGGCACACAAACACACGGCAAAATCTCGCTCGTTTGAGTTTGGAATTGTGGCTCGCGGGTATATCGAACCTTGCCGCCAAGAAGTCTGACAGCGCAGCTTCCACAAGCTCCCGTTCGGCAGCCACTTTCCAAGGAGACGCTGTTTTGACCAGCGCATGCCAGAAGACTGCTATGCGTTTGTTCAAATTTCGCAATCGATCCAGATTGTTTGAAGTGAATATTGTGGGACGCAAATTTGCTGCTTGGAGATGCCAAAACAGGCTTTTCCGATTGCTGAAATAGTTCGTAGTGGATGAAGTCAGACCGAACTCCGGCTTCAATCAAATCTGCACGAATTCGCTCCTGCCACGCTTCAGGACCACATAAGTAATAGTCGCTGTTGCGCCGCGCACCGTCATGACTCAACAATTCCTTTGCTTGAAACTTGCCTTCCCGAAAAAGACTTTCTGCTGACCGACGCACTCCCTTCGGAAAGCGACTAATCCAAATTTCCATTTCAACATGAGCATAGTGAGCGGCAATGTTCGTAAGAGTGTCGATAAAGGGCATGTGTGCGACATCTCGAAACTGCACGAAGCAGAGCACAGGTCTGAAAGGTTTGCGAATGGCTTCAAAAAGCATAGGAAGCATAGGGGTAATCCCAATGCCCGCGCTGACCAAGACGATTTTTCGGTCCACTGCCGTTTGCAGATAAAATGCCCCAGATGGCCCTCGAACTCTTAACACGTCCCCAGCAGCTACTTCTTCGTGAAGCCATCGGCTTACACTCTCTGCATTCGATGAATTTTTCTTAACGGAAATTCGCCAGTGCCCCGCACTACAGTCGTCGGAAAGGGAATAACAACGGCAGCCAACCGATGAATTTTCCCCTTTAGCTCGTTCAACCAAAATATGCTGCCCAGGCAGCCCGGATGGCAACGGCTCATGACTTTGATCCACCAAATAGAAAGATCGGACATCCTCCGATTCTTGCACCACCTTAACAACCATAACTTCACGCCAGCGAGCCTGCCTACGGCTCATCGAAAGATCAACGTAGGTTTGCCTAAGTCTTGCAGCGAGCTCAATTCGGGCAATGTTTTCGGCCGCGAGTTCTTTTTTGAGGGTTTTCCGGCGTTGAAGCGTATCTGAGAGAAAGCCGAACCCCACTCTTGCGAAAACCAATATCAGCAAGATTAATAAGGCGATTGCTGGTATTAGAATTAACTGATTCATTCCCGATGATTTGGAGGGATCAATGTCCTTTGAGGTGGATGAACATTCATCCAACTAAAGATTCCATTATTTAATCCCAGGTAGATGCCCCTTTCCAACGATTTTGGAATCGGCTTTGCCGCCGCTCATGCTCCATTTGGAATTGGCCCTTTCGGTCGATTTCATTGCACGGGCTAGTCGTAAGTGCGACAACCTGCGATAACTGAATGAACCAATTTCCAAACAGATACGATCTGGATTCTGTATTACGGCTATGAATGACCTGACACCACCCGATGACACACTCACCGTGGAACAAAAGGTCGAGCATTGCCAAAGCATCATTAAGTATCGGTTCCGCGATTCTTCGATACTTTTGTCTGCGTTGACGCATTCAAGCGTCGCGTCATCGAGGACGGAATCGAACGAAAGAATGGAATTTCTGGGTGATTCCATCTTAGGAATGATTGTCTGCGAGCGGCTCTTTCGTTCGTACCCAGAATACTTGGAGGGTGAGCTTACCAAAATTAAATCCGTGGTCGTTTCACGGCGCGTATGTGCGAAGATCTCCCGACAATTAGGGTTAGATAGTTGTCTAATCGTTGGCAGGGGAATGCTTCGGACCGGAATGCCGCGATCGCTTTTGAGCGATGTTTTTGAATCTATTGTGGCGGCGATCTTCTTGGATGGCGGCGTCGAACATGTTGGGAAGTTTATCCTTGAACACATGGAGCCAGAGATTCGATTGGCTGCAGATGGGCATGGTGGAGGTAACTACAAATCGCTTTTGCAACAACTTGCGCAGCGCGACCTCAAGGGCACTCCCGTGTACCGACTTGTTGACGAACGCGGCCCTGACCATAGCAAACACTTTCAAATTGCTGCGGAAATTACAGGCCGGCGTTTTGCACCAGCTTGGGGGCGTAACAAGAAAGAAGCCGAGCAGCGTGCTGCGGGGAACGCCCTTTCGCAGCTCCGCGGTGAAGAAGCTCCCTACACCACCATGTAAGATGGAGTTTTCTTCGAGTGTATGCCACCTGAAGTATTCCTCGGGAGGGTGAGGCCACCGCTCTAAACATGTTTTCTACGAGTTTATCTAAGCAATTCATTGCTCGGGAGGGTGAGCTCCTGCCGAACCTTTGCACTGCTGGCTCGGCAGGAGCTTCGCTCTCCCTAAGATTCTTAACTAACTTGTACTATCCCGCGTTTTTGCGTAACGAAATGGAGTAGAGCAAAACGATCGAGCCCGTCGCAAGCAAGGACCATGGGAACCACTCCGACGGTTTAAAAACGCGGTCTACTGAATTTTGAACAGGAGCCGAAAAAAAGCCACCTGCTTGCTGCGGAACTTGATTGCTCGGATCGTCCAAAACGCCAGCCACCAAGACCGCGCTATCGATCATAAGGCACTCCAGGCCCATAATGATCAAGACGATTCCGACTCCACAAAAAAAAGCTCGCCACATGGTATTCGGACGAATCAAGATTCGACACCTAAATGAGTCACGATCAAAAAGTGCGCCTTCATCCGCGCTTCTCCACATCAAACGCTTTCGGCGAAATCCCTTCCGAAACCGGAATGCGAATCGAGTTTCTGAAAACTTTGCAGAGGTGCTCCTCGTGTTTCAGTTGCCATTCGAGAAATCAGAAAAAACGGAAAAACCTACCCTCTCGGCATCTTGTTGCCCGACTCTCGCGATGCGAGTATACTAGGAGGCCAGAATGTATGGTGCGGAATTAGGCACAATGCTTCTGTAATGGTGGTTTTTGTTAAATCACCTATCGTCGCCCACCTTACTCTCGTTGAGTCGCAGAAGCTTCTAGTCCACTTGGGCTAGTCTTGCTTCCCAAACCGCCAAGACTTACTCGTTTTAATCACCTCCAATGATGGGACCCCCCAATGTCGAGAACCACTCGCCGTCAGTTTATTCAAAACACGTCTGCTGTTAGCGCTGCTGGATACTTCGTGTCAGCAGGTGCGACCTCGGCTATTAGCCGATCGGCCAACGAAAAGCTAAATGTTGCTTGCATCGGAGTCGGCGGCAAAGGCGGCAGCGACTCAAGCAATGCAGCCAAATTCGGTAACGTCATTGCAATCTGCGACGTCGACCGAAATACGATGGACGGCAAGGCGAAGTCACCTGAGTTTTCCAGCGCCGAAAAGTTTACCGACTACCGTGAACTGTTTGCCAAGTACGGAAAGAACATCGACATCGTTACGGTCAGCTGCCCTGACCACATGCACGGTCCAGTAACCCTAGAAGCCATGCGATTGGGCGCTAGCTGCTACACACAAAAGCCGCTTACACGCACCATTTACGAAGCTCGCCTTCTCGCCAAAGTCGCCAAAGAAACCGGCGTCTGCACACAAATGGGAAATCAAGGGACCGCCCTCGATTCCTCCCGCGAAGCGATCGCTCAATTGAGCTCGGGAGTTCTCGGCACGCTCAAGGAAGTTTATGCTTGGTCGAATCGGCCAGTCTGGGCTCAAGGGCCAGGACGACGAATGAACATGGAAAAATTTGCTACCGAAGCGATGAAAGAAGATGCAGCCGAAGGTTCCAAGCTCATCGGCTCAAAGCACAAGGAAATCCTGAAGACTCTCGAGCGTTTGGACTGGAAGAGTTGGATTGGTGTGGCTGAAGATCGTGAATACTGGCCAGGTTTGTACCATAGCTTCCAATTCCGTGGCTGGTGGGATTTCGGCACCGGTGCATTGGGCGACATGGCCTGCCACCAACTGACCGTTCCATTTGCTGCTTGCGGTCTCCGGGACCCAATTTCGGTTGTTGCAAAAACCAGCGGACACGATTTCGATAGTTTCCCAGCTAGCTCGGTGATCAAGTTCGAATTCCCAGAAACCAAACAGCGACCTGCCATTCCATTCTGGTGGTATGACCGCAAAGGCAATAAGCCACCAGCCGAAGTCTTTGAAAAGTGGGGCATCAACAAGGTCGCTGACAGCGGCGTTTTGATCGTTGGCGAAAAGGGTGCGTTCTACAGCTCAGATGATTACTGCGGCAAGTACGAACTCAAGGGTGTCGACAAAGTTAACGTCGACTACGAGAAAGCCGAAAACAAAGGGGACAACGACACGAACAACATGTACGAATTGTTCCGTGCCAAGATGGCAAACGATCCCAAGATTTGCAAATCGAACTTCATCGATCGCGCTGGTCCTCTGACCGAAACGATTTTACTAGGCAACCTCGCTGTTTGGGCCGCTTCCAAGGGTGGCAAAGATGGCGAAATGGGCGAGTGGGGTGAAAAGGTCGAATGGGATGCCAAGAATCTCGTGGTCACCAATTTGGCTTCTCTCAAGACGCCACGCGTTGCCGATCTGATCAAACCGAAGTATCGTGATGGATACAAGTTAGACTAACGTCCAAAGTCGTTGTGCGTGAGGTATTCGAAAGCAACCCGTGGGGCACACCTGCCAGGTGTGCCCTTAACCGCACACCGTCTTTGCTGTCCAAAAGAATATCGTAACGTCGACCAACAGGGGAGTAGTTCGCTACTCCCCTGCTTTTTCATATTTAGAGCCAAGGATTAAAGTGATGCGCTTTCGCCGCGTGAGTTTGTTTGTCGGGAAGTGTTTGGTCGGTTTTTCCTTCTCCACTGGATTCGCCATTTCGTTTCCGACTGTCTGCATAGCGCAAAAAGCGGATTCGCCCACTACTGCCAAAACAGAAGATACGACTGCAGCCAAAAAACGGCTTGAGACGCTCGGCTCGTCAGCCAAGGTCACCATGGATGGCGCCAAGCTCACCGAAATCGTGATTCAAGACGGCTCGATTCTGACTGCTGATGATCTCAAGTTGTTCGGCCGCTTGAGCGACCTGACCAAACTACAAATTTACAATTGCCGGACTCTCAATTCGGAGATGGTCTCGCATTTGAATGGGCTCAAGGAGCTAACAACATTAGCTCTGACCAATACCGTTATCGATGACACCGCAGTTGAGACGATCGTGAAGTCGTTTCCAAAGCTAACGATTTTGGATCTGTCCTCGAATGCCAACATGTCGAGCCAAGTCTTGAAGTTGATCGCAGAACTCAAGGGATTGCAACAGTTGATCCTTGTCCAAAATCGGTTCAATGAATTAAGCACACGCCGCCTATCCAAGCTGCAAGATTTGCGGGTTTTGGATCTGCGAGGAAACATGGAAGCTGGCGACATGACGCTGGAAGTGGTGGCTGCGTTGCCAAAACTCAAGGCCCTCAAGCATCGAAGCACCGCTGTATCCGACAACGGCATGGCGTATCTTGCCAACAACAGCACTCTTGAAAATCTGCTCATCCAAGATTTTAACATCACCAATCAGACGGGTGAGCACTTAGCCAAGTTGCAGAAACTAACTCAACTGGAAATTTTCCGCTGCCAAGGGTTCGGTAGCGAAGGCGTATTGGCTCTAAAGGGACTCAATCTTCAAAGGCTAACCTTGCGAGATTTGCCAATCGTCGACGACCAAGCGTTGGCGGTATTGAAGGATATTCCCAAGCTTCGCCGTTTTTATCTTCATGAAATTAGCGGCATCAGCGACAGCGGCCTAAAGAATTTGGGCTCGCTCCAAGCTCTTGAGTTGCTCGACATTTGGAGCATTCCGCAAATGACCGACGCCACGCTGGACGTCATTGCGATCTTGCCCAATCTCAAGGAGCTAACCATTCGTTCGACAGCCGTTACGGATGCAGCCATTGCCAAGTTGCTGGCGATGCCCAAACTAGAATCGCTAACCTTCAAAGAAAATGGCAGCGTGACCGAAGCAGGGCTAAAGAAGCTTTCCGCAAAGAAATGGAAGAAGCTAGACATTGGTGCATCGGCAGCGGCAACCGACGAGTAAGTGTCGCACAATTGTCCCCAATTGTTGCAAAACTGGTAACCACACTCCCGACCATTCAACGCCAAACACTCCTCAACCCAATTCCACCAAAACGGGCACTAAGTGCCCACAAAGCGAACGCGGGCCTCGTGCCCAAGTTCGCAACATGCTTGGTGTGCTAACGGACCGTGTGGGGCAAACGCGCCCGACGCGACAATTTTGCTTGGCTCCAGCTGCTTGGCGTTAACTGCGGAGCAGTGGCATTTGATAGCCACGGATGAAATCCGTGGTAACGGATACACGGGTTCAATAAGAGTCGCGGAGCGACGGCACGTACCACTTTGCTCGAAGCTGCTTGGGGACGGGGCTCTAGGCTCAATCGGCAGAATCAATTAACCCATGGCTATGATCCGCTGTGATCCCAGGTCGTCGTTGCATGAAGAAAGGCCAGTGCCGCTCCTTCAGAGCTCTTAATTATTGGGGGCATCGTACCTGGGGTTACGTTCGCGTTGCTCAGCCGCGGCCACCATTTTTTCGTCCAGCCAACAGTTCCCAGAAATCCAACCACTTTCTACATAGCGTTGTTTGCTCTCGACGAATTCCTGCAACTCCGGGACCAGATAAGTTGCTTCGTTGCCGCACTCCGCGAGGAGCTTGAGCATGGGAATCGAAATAAAATCTTGCTCCCAGTTTTCCAAAACGGCCTGAACAGTTCGTCGATGATCGCCCGTGAGTTGATGGAGCGATTTCAATGCGGCCACACATATCTTGTGGTTGCTGTGCCTCGTTGCCGATTCCACCACTTTCATGGCTGCTTCCGAAACGCTAGGCAGTTCTCCGAGCTTCACAACAACTTCAAGAAGTCGTTCCTCGGATGGAGCCCTTGGTCTCGTGTTGTCGTTGACCATTGCCAGTAACTCCGTTTCGTTCAACAGAGGCAGTCGCAACGCATCAGGGACCTCGCAAGCATAGCTTCTCAGCGTGCTCTCAAAGGATTCAAGCCTCCGTGCCACATCTGGCCAAACCTTCGAATAGCCTCTCGCCGTTTCCAAGCCCAATTGACCTAACCCAACCAACTGAGAAGCGGCCGCTTCGTGATACTCTGGTTGGGTCTTGTCCTCGATGATTCGCACAAGCTCTGGAACCAATATGGCCGGTCCGTTTCGGTTTGCTCGACAGTAAACGTCAATCAAGCAAATCGCAACCTCAAAGAGGTCCCGGGATCTTTCTCGTAGGGCCCATTGAATCAGCTCCAATTGGTCGTCAGGCTGGTTCCAAAGGGATTCGTATACGTCCCATAGCAAGTTGCGGTTTCCCCGGGCACGCTCTCGAAATTCCGGCATGATCAAGTCTGCGAGGATGAACTCACGGCACATTTGGATCGCAACACCGCGCTCAGCATTTTCGCCCGACTCCAGAATGCATAGTAATGCAGCGCACTTCTCCATGTCCGAACGCGACTCGTTCTCCTGAATCCATTGTGTGAATCGAGGCAAGACAGTATTGTATCCAAGCGTGCATTTTGGAACTTGGTTTGCACAGTTGAAGAGCAGATCCGAAATCGCCAGCATGATGGCCGTGCGAACCTCAGGTCGAGACTCTTCGTCTAGCACATCCAGCAATACTTGTAGTGAATCCTGCCACCTTGTGACCAAGGTCGAGAGCAAGAAAGCCAACGCAATTCGAGCTTCTTCGTCACTGGTGTTGGAGACAAAACTATCTCGCAACTGAGGAAACGCCGCCACGATCGCGTGATAGGAATCCAATACAAAAGCTTGGTCATCGAAATGCGACGTTCTTTTTGGCAAGAAGGGTTGCAACAAAGTTCGCGGCTTGCGTCTGCAATGACTAAAGACATAGCCTTCGGCGATTCCATGAATTTCGCCGATGATTTCATGCCGAAGGACCGTGGTAGGAGCTAAAGCGATTTCGACAAGGAACGGAACAACAGCAACGACAGCCGAACTGTACGTGCCCTGATGAATAATCCGTCCCCACCATTCTTCTTGAAGTTTGGTCTGCCGCTCTTCGTTTGACCCAAAAGCAAAAGTGCGAAGCACGTCAGGAATATTGGTGGCTGGGCCATAGGCATGACTTAATTTGCTCCAGTCAACCTCATTCAACGCTTCGAGAATCTCGCTCATTACAACTCCAAACGCTAAGTCAAACGACGGGCTATCCACTCATGTTTGTCGACCGGCCCCAGCCTATGGCGACTCATTGTCGCACAATTGTCCTCAATTGTTGCTGAATTGAAAACCGCACTCCCAACCAATTCAACGCTCAACCGCCTCGAACCAACTTCACCGAAAAGGTCACAAGCCGCGAATGGAACGCTATCAAGTGCCATCGCATTCGCGATTTAATCTCAGATTGCGAACTCAGAGTCGCAACTCAGAAGGGGTATGAGGAATTCACTTTCGATTGGACCGTTCAGAATTGGAACGAATCGATGAGCATTCTATTCTTTGGCCAACTTCAGTCCGCGGGCGAACCAGGGATAGATGCACGGTATCACCAACGAAGTCAACAGCGTCGAAGTGATCAGCCCGCCAATGACTACCGTTGCCAGCGGTCGCTGCATTTCAGCTCCGTCGCTGGTGGACAGCGCCATCGGCAAAAAGCCCAAGCTTGCGACGAGCGCCGTCATCAAAACGGGTCGCAATCGAATAAGAGCCGTTTCATTGCAAACCGCATCCAATGCCATGCCCGTATTTCTTAAGCTTTCGGCAGCGCTAACCCAGACGAGTCCATTGAGCACAGCCACGCCGAACAATGCAATGAATCCAACGCCTGCCGAAATACTAAAGGGCATTTCTCTCAAATACAACGCAATCACACCACCCGATGCCGCCATCGGTACCGCCAAGAAAATCAAAAGCGCTAGTCGCATCGAGCCCAAACTTGTATGCAACAGCAACAAGATGATTAACAAAACGATCGGAGTGATAATCGCCAATCGAAGACTCGCCGATTGCAAATTCTCAAAGTCCCCGCCCCAGCGAATTTCGTAGCCCGCTGGCAACGCGACCTTCTCAGGGACAATTTTCTGGGCCTCGCTGACAAAGGATGCAATGTCCCGGCCTCGCACGTTGGCCGAAATGAACGTTCGCCTTCGGTTCCCTTCGTGCTCAATACTCGGAGGTGTTTCCTCCAACCGAATATCGGCCAATTCCTTGAGAGGGATCGTTTGCCCAGCTAAATCCGTTACCGGGATTTGTTCGAGCAGCGACATCTTCTCCCGCCAACCCTTGGGAATGCGAACCATGATCGGATATCTGGCTCGCCCCTCGAACACTTGTCCGACTTGATGCCCACCGAGGGACGCAACAACATCCAATACTGTCTGTGCATCCACTCCATATTGCGCTAGCGCCTCCGGCTTGGTCTCGACGGTCAACGTCTCGAGGTTGGCCTGGAAGTCCGCCTTCACATCAACGGCCCCAGGGATCGTTCGCAAAACCGCCTCAATTTCTTTACCTTTTTGGCCAAGCAAATTCATGTCGTCTCCATATAGCAAGACTGCCACATCTGCTTTCACCCCTGCCACAAGCTCATCGACTCGCATTTCAATGGGTTGTGTAAAACCAAATGCGACCCCTGGCACGTTCGACGTCAACATCGCAGACATTTCCTTGATCAACTCGTCTCGCGTTTTCGGATTGGGCCAATCGTGAACAGGGTGCAGAAGGACCCAAACGTCCGTTTGATGCACGCCCATGACGTCGTTTGCAATTTCAGGACGGCCCGTCTTGCTGAATACAGTTCGAACCTCTGGAAATTCCTTCAGCAGCTTTTCGATCTGCGTCGACATTTCGATTGAGCCTTCCAAGGTGGCGCTCGGCAGCCTTACCGCCTCAACCAACAGATCCCCTTCTTCTAACCGCGGCATGAATTCAGCGCCGAGATAATAGGCCATGGGGAGACTCACCACGAACACAGTTAACGCCGTTGCGACTGTGACAAACGGATGCTTGATCGTTCGCGTGACCACTGGCACATAAAACCACTTCACGACCCGAACGAGAAACACATCCTTTTCATCCATTTTCTTTGGAAGAAAAAGGGAAGCCATCGCTGGCATGAATGTCAGCGATAGGATGAGAGAACCGCCCAAGGCAAAGAGGACGGTAAGAGCCATCGGTCGAAAAAGTTTCCCCTCCGTACCCTCAAGCAACAAAATGGGCAGGAAGACCACGGCGATGATCAACTCGCCGAACATCGTCGGCTTGCGCACTTCGACGGCTGCGTCCAAGATGATCTTCTCGTGTTTGATATCCCCATTATCATGCGACAGCTTGCGAATGCAGTTCTCAACCATGATGACCGAACTATCGACGATCAATCCAAAGTCAATGGCCCCCAAGCTCATGAGGCTAGCCGTCACGCCCGTCGTCAGCATCACGTTGGTTGCAAACAACATCGAGAGCGGGATCGCCAACGCGACAATGATTCCAGCCCGAAGATTCCCAAGCATCAGCAGGAGAACGAGGACCACCAGCATGCCACCTTCTGTTAAGTTGGTCAGAACGGTCTTGAGCGTCCGGCCAATCAACGCCGCACGGTCGTAGGTCACGTCGAGCCGAACTCCTTTGGGAAGAATCGACTCGATTTCGGAAAGCCGTGCTTTCGCTGCAGTCACAACCTCGCGCGAGTTTTCGCCAACCAACATCATCACCAACCCAGTCACGATTTCGCCGCGTCCATCGCGAGTCACAGCTCCTTGACGAGTCATCGGGGCAACACAAACCGAGGCGAGATCGCGAACGAGGATCGTCGTGCCATCTGTCTCTCGGCGAACCACCACGGCTTCGATGTCTTTCTCACTTTTCAATAACGAGACGCCTCGGATAAAGCGTTGCTCACCATGGTGAATGACGTACCCGCCACCGGAGGTAGCGTTGTTGTTTTGCAGTCGTTGAAAGAGCAGCTCCATCGATACGCCATAGCTCGTCATGCGATCCGGGTCTGGCTGCACCTCAAACGTCTTGTAGTAACCACCGTGGGTATTGATTTCCGTTACGCCGCGAACTTGCCGAAGCTTGGGCGAAATCTCCCACTCCAGCATGGTTCGTAGCTCCATCGGCGAATGCCGATCGCTGCGAACCTCGAACTGCAAAATCTCTCCCAGCGCGGTCGTTAGCGGGCCAACGGCTGGAGTGCCATAGCCGGGCGGAATCTTGCTTGCCGCATCAGGTAAACGCTCTGCAACCAACTGTCGTGCTCGGTAGATATCCGTCCCCTCGTGAAACACGATGGTGACTACGGAGATGCCAAATTTGGAAACACTCCTCAGCTCCTGAACCTTCGGCAATCCGCCCATCGTCGCTTCGACGGGGTACGTTACGTAGCGTTCCACCTCAACGGGTGAAAGGGAGCCAGCATTCGTTACGACTTGAACTTGGACGTTGGTCATGTCCGGTACCGCATCGATCGGCAGCTTCAACGCCGAGTAGAGCCCAGCGCCGGCCATCAGCAGAGTCAAGATAATGACGAGCCCGCGATTGACGAGCGATAGTTCTATGATTTTAGTAAGCATGGTGTAGGACGGAGGCGAAGGCGAGGTATTGGTGGGGGCAGAGCCAGAAGGGTCGTTATTCGCTTTCACCCATTAAGAGCAATTCGGATTTGAGCAGAAATGCGCCTTTGGTCACGACAAGCTCACCAGCCGAAAGCCCCTTGGTTACCTCGACCCAATCCTCCGACGATTCTCCGGTGGCTACGTCGACACGTTTGAAAGTACCGCCGGACATGTCGACAAAAACGAATTGTTGATTCTCGTGTTGAACAACGGACTCGGGTTTGATCGACAAAGCTTGACGCGGCGGACCGATGGGAATGGTGACGCGTACAAACATACCGGGCCGCAGAAGCCCTTCGCTGTTGTCGATGGTCGCTACCAAAGGAATCGAATTAGTATCAGTTTGTACTTCACGGCCGACATATCGGATGCTTGCCTCAAAGACTCTGTCTTTCAGTGCGGGGACGGTAACGGACAAGATGGTTCCGGGCTTAAGTCCGATTGCTGCCCAGTCGTTTTCGCGGATGCTGGCCGCAACGTAGAGCGAATCCGTGTTGGCTAATGTGATTAAGGAGCTGCCTCGCGTCACACGTTCATTGGTGGCAAAGCCTCGAGATTCGACTGTGCCGGCGATTGGGGCGCGAACTTCGAGTCGGGATAACGCGTCTTCGGTACTTAAGTTGACTTTGTCCCGATCTTCCTTGTAGCCGACCAGATTTTCGACTGCTTGCCAGGCAAGATTGCACTGACGATCGCATTCGTCCACATCTGCTTCGGCTTTGAGTTTCGATTGCGTTGCTGCAAAAGTAGCTTGGTCACGAGCCGTTCGGAAAGCCGTCTCGGCAACCTGACGCTCCGATTCACGCTCCCGAAGAACTCGACCGGCGACGGAACCCGAATTGGCCAACGGTTCGATTTTTGCGAGAAGCTCTGCAGCGAGTCGCATTTTGGAGTACGACGACAGGAGCTCTTGCCGATAGCTTCCAAGCGCTTGGTCATTGAATGCGGATTCGATTGCATCGATCGGCTTGGCCTGGTCTAACATGGCAGAAAGTGCTTTCAAGTTTTTCGCGAGGGTCGTTTCACGCTCGAGCATTTGCTTGGCAATCTCAAGCTGTTGCTGTCGCTTGAGAATCTCCGCACGAGCCTGACCGATTTCAGCACTGCGCAGAACCGCCAATAAATGCCCTGCTTCAACCTGCTGCCCTGGCATGACCAATACCTCGGCCAGGATTCCATCCATAGGGGCTTTTACATCGATATGCTTGGCTTCGTCATACCGAATTCGGCCGGGCAAATTATGGACGTGCTGGACTGGCTGAGGCTGGGCTGGAACCGCTTCGAATCGTCCCGCTTCCAACTTGCCACTAGGGAGAGTCAAAGAATCTGGGATGGAAGCCGTCTCCTCTTTTGCTGCGGGCTCGTGTGACGCTTTTCCGGCTTCGTTGATTTGATGCACGAGCAACCAACCGCCAGCCATGACGGAAATCGCAAAAAGAGTTGGAACGGCCTTTGTGACTGACTGCAGTAGGGATCTTTTTGTCTGTACGGATTTTTCGGACATTGGGTTGTGTCGCGTAAGGATGGGATCAACAATCTTAGAGGGATTAGTCCTAGCAAGCATTATGCGTGCCGATCACCAGTCAACAATCATTATCCTAGCGTTTTGAGGAATTGATCTCCAATTCCGGTACGTCTAAGCCAGGGTGAAAAGAAAGTCACCACGCACTGGAAAGAAACTGTCCACGGTCGACAAAAGTAGCAGGCACGCTCCGTCGTGCCGTCCGCTGGAGTGTATGGACAATGATTGCTGGTGAACGGCACATGGAATGTGCCTACTACTTTGACTTTTGCCGCTGTGTCACGGATCGGCTAAGGAAATAGTAAAAAGTTGTCGCGATTGCCGTGTCGTACGATGGGCAATATACTAGAACGTTGTGCGATGACTCAATCCAGATGGACTATCCCATTGCGACTACGAACCCGAAGCGTAAGCGAAGGGATGTTTCATGCTTTTCGTTTTCGAGGCAGCAATTGGCAACACCAACTACCACAAAAAAGTCAAAACCCAACATCAAGACCAAGCAAGAAGATGCGAAGTCGGGCTGGACGTTTCTGACCAATCACGCACACGTCTTGATCTTGTTGTCGCAAGACGCCTCGCAAGTTCTGCGCGAGGTCGCGGTCCAAGTTGGGATCACGGAACGGGCTGTTCAGAGAATCATCGCGGATTTAGAACATGATGGTTTCATCGAACGCGAACGGATTGGGCGAAAGAATCATTATCGAATCTTGACCAAGCGGCCATTGCGACACCCAATCGAGTCGCATCGTACTATCGGCGACTTGATCGCAACGATCGTTGCCAAGCAGTAAACCGTTTAATGGGTTTCACTCAAGGCTTCAAAAGTATTTTTCTTCTCGGACGACCTGGATTTCGCTCATGTACGCAATGACTGCGTAGCGAGAGAAGTACTCTTTTTGAAGTATCTCCAGCACTTTGTCCGCTACCTCACGCTTGGCAATAACTTCTATTTTTACATTGTCGCCAAGCAGTTCGCTGACGCGTCGTTGGCGTGAACCTTCGCCGGACACATCGGTAATCGTAAACCCTCTTGCCCCCGCGCTGCGAATTTCATGAATCAAGCGATCTTTTAAGATGGATTCCGCAACAAGGGTCAGTAAGATCATCGGATGAGTATTCATATCTAGCTTTGCCCAACTATGACTTGTGCCATTCGAAAGTATAACGGGATTCCGATCAGCAAGTTAAAAGGAAACGTGATCGCTAGTGCCGCAGTCAAATAGAAAGTCGGATTGGCTTCGGGAAGCGTCATTCTAACGGCAGGGGGAGCCGCGATGTAACTGGCACTGGCCGCCATGGCGCCCAGCACGGTGCAACTGCCAACATTCAAACCAGCGACACCACCAAGGTAGACACCCAAAGCGCCGTGAATGACGGGCGCTGTTACGCCGAAAAGCATCAAGAAAGCTCCCGCATGCCTCAGGTCGGCAAGTCGCGAGCCCGCCACAAGCCCCATCTCGAGCAGAAACAGAGTCAGTGCTCCTTTGAACATCCAATCCCCTTTATCGAAAAACGGTTTCACGGCTGCGTAACCTTCGTACTTTACAATGAATCCGATGACCATTCCGCCGACAAGCAAGACCATCGATCGTGCTGTCAACAGTTCATGCCAAACCGTCAACATCGAAGCGCCTTTCGCTACCGCTCCTTCACTGCCGATGCGTTTTGACTTCGCCAATCCGATAACGCCAATTGCCAGGGCTACTTGAATTCCAGGAATCTCAAGAAGCGTTAAGAGCGTTGGCATAAAGGGGACCACAGCACCCTCACCAAGCTGTCCTATCACAAACTTCTCTGCCGCAATGAATGTCACCGCCGAAACAGAGCCGTAGTGGGCGGCGATTCCGGCTGCGTCTGCTATCGAAAATCGCCCTAGATAACGAAGCGTAAGATAGGCACTTACCGGAGTTATGCAACCGATCGCAATCGTCACAATCCCAGGCAAGAAGATCTGCCGCCATTCGCAATGCGATAGCTCAACGCCTCCTTTGAGCCCCAATGCAAACAAAAGATAAATCGATAGCGAAGTATATAGATCGCGAGGGATCGCCATTTCGCTTTTTATGAGGCGACAAACAATTCCAAAAGCGAACGCCAACACCATGGGCGAACAGATATTGGACTGAAACATTTGTAATAGTGTCATGTGCAATCTGCGAGATAAGGTAAGAGGTCAATGGCTTTCGACGGTCAGATCGATCGGGACGACTTTCCCCGTGCCGAGGTCATAAACGCCACCCGCGATGACAAGTCGTTTTTCGCGAATCAATTGAGCGATAACGGGCGAAGATTCCGCTAGGGCGATCGCTTGATTTCGAACATTCAGCTCGACGGCTTTCGCGAGGTTCCCTTTTGCTTCCTTGGCTGCTGGTCGAATATACTGAAATAGTCCGCTAATCTGACCGGGCACCTCTTTCGCTTGGATGGTTGCAGCAACGGCACCACAGTTTGTATGCCCCAACACATAGAGAACCTTCGCGCCCAGGACCAAAGTACCAAACTCAAGACTGCCGACATTTTCGCTCGATGCCACATTGCCAGCGATGCGCGTGACAAAGAGGTCGCCAAAGCCCTGGTCGAAAAGGATTTCTATTGGGACGCGAGAGTCCGCACAGCCTAAGAATGCAGCGAAAGGCTTTTGCTCCTTGGCGACCTGCCGAACACGCTCAATGTTGCGGTTCCTCGCCAACGGTTCTCCGCTGGCGAACCTTTCATTTCCCGCGTACAAAAAAGACAGGACCTCATCCGGTGTGGAATCCGGAGTTAGCTCGTGGTCCAAGCGGGTACTTGTGCAACCCACTCCAGTTCCGCTGAGCGAAAGTGCAATCCCAGCACCTAGAATTCCTCGACGCGTTAGAGTCGGTGGTATTCCGACCAAGGAATCGGCTGCATCCGTTGCTTGAGAAAATTCCGGCGATGACATTCCTATTCCCTCCCTTAATTTCATTCTATCGTAATACGCGAACGGTGTCGCGACATTTATGTCGCGTATTGTTTATCGTATTACGGGCAGGAAGGCAACACCTTTTTTCGAAATAGAACTGTTTTCTCGAAGTCGCCACTTCAGTGGGGTGTGCCGATTAAAGCTGTCCTGCTCGAAGCCTGAAAGGCTGACACAACCTCTGCCGGGGTCGAAGGCCCCGGTAAAAGCTTGCGATTGAACGCAAAGGCCTGAAAGGCCGACACACCAGCACAGGTGTTCAATTGATGTGCCAGCCCTTCGGGCTTTTGAGTTCTTTTCTGGCACTAAATCCGGTGGTTATCACCGGTTATCACCACCGGCAGAGGATGTATCAGCCCTTCGGGCTTAGTACAGTTGTACCAGCCCTTTGGGCTTGAAATTGTGCACCAAAGCTCTCGATCACTGGCACTAGTCTTGGTGAAACGACTGCGTCACAAAGGCCAGAACACTTGGCAAAGATTCTCGCCAGTAGCTCCATTTGTGGCCGCCGTCGCGCACGCGGAATTCGTGTGGAATCTCCTTTTTACGCATGGCGATGTGAACCAAAGCATTTCCCTCGTACAAGAAATCGTCATCGCCACAATCGATGTACCACCTCACAGCCTTCTTTTTGTCGTTGGGCATACGATTCACTAGCTCCAACGCGCTGTGTTGCAAGTAGTGTTCCTGGATTTGTTCGTCCGTTGGCTTAATCGCCTTCGTATCTACAGTTGAGGATGGATCAACACGCAGCATGCGCTCTTTGGCTTCCTCAAGTGATAACGGTCCGGTGCTAGCGCTCAGCGGACAAGCTGATGAGAAAAGTTCTGGATGATGCAAGGCATACATGAACGATCCGCCTCCCCCCATGGATAGCCCCCCAATCGCCCGATATCGCTTGTCCGTTTTGATTCGATATTCCTTTTCCACAAAGGGCATAAGCTCTTGGAAAAAGAAATCCTCGTAACGCCAGTCGCCGCGCACGTCGTTGAAGTATCCGCGGCGCCCCGTGTTTGCGTCAGGCATAATGATAACCATCGGAGTCGCTTTGCCCTCGCTGATCGCTTTGTCGGCGATCGACTGGACCTCTCCAAACTGCACCCAACCCGTTTGGTCATCGCCAGAACCATGCAACAAATACAAGACTGGGTAGCTTCGAGCGGAAGACTCAAAGCCAGGCGGCAAGTAAACGGCATACTTCCTCTCGCCACCAAGGATTTCGCTTTTCATCGAGCAGGAATCCAACACGCGGCTTTGCTGGGCCAATGCGGTTGCCGTTTGGCATGTTAGTAAAATGAGTGCTGCAACGGTGAGTTTCATGAATCGACTTTCTCAATTGGGAGTAACAAAGGGAGGGATTGATCGATGAACAGTTTACTCAAGCTTCCAACGCAGAGAGGCTAGTCGTAGCCAATAATCGCGATTGTTTGACGAACCAAACCGCAAATGTCAGTGTCGTATCGAACAATTTGACCCTTCGCTGTCCAGCCCCCTTTGCCAGTCGCGTCCATTGTGATCACCAAACTTGCATTACTACAGCAACTAGACAACTTCTGTCGAAACAGCCACCTAAACGACGTCGGCGACATCCAGGTAAAATCAACGAAAAACAATTTCGATCTGAGGGGAAGTACTCTAAACGTCGACCACGATAGAGAGTAGCTGTTTTCGTGAGAAACCGGATGCAGTACTAAGGCGAGCGGTGAGAGAGAACATACCACGATTCGTAATTAGATTCGCCAGAATTCAGTACGTTCTGAATTCTGGCGAATCCAGCTACGGTAGTTTTCTGCCTGCCGCTCGTCTAAGGACCTTGAAGGCAGGTTTCTCACGAAACCTGCTACATATGCTTCGCCTGCCATCAGAGGTATTGCTAGCTAGCCGCCCAAAACACAATAACCAGGTTGTGTTAAAGCTGAGAAATCTGTAATTAGGACCAACAGCGCATACACTGGTTCGTTTTGGAGGTCACGGATGATCGATAGTCAACAACTTACTGAATACGCAAAGCATCCAGAGTTGGCTTTGCGAAATCTTGAGCAATTACTGCCGCTCTTGGACAGCCACGACGAAACGGAGCAAGGCTGTGTTTCCGATCTATTGGAAAACTGTGGCGCTCCTGAACTGTCTCAGGTCCCCTTCCTTTGTGCACAACTCAAGTCGGGACTCGCTCCACGCGTGTATTGGGCAAGCACACTGCTCGGCCGACTTGGCTCATACGAACCGCTGGATCGAAGCCGATTGCACTTCGAGCTTTGCCAAGCGTTGACGGATGAGACTCTCGAACTTTCTGCTCGAGAACGAGCCGCTTGGGCAATCGGCGAAACGAAACCAGTCGACCGCGTTTGTCGTGAAATACTCGAAAAGATCGTCGAGAAAGCACCGGCAAGACTAAAGAGATTACTAGAAACCGCACTAGCTAACTGATTGGTACGCTCTGTCGAATTGCGTCGCGAGGATTGCGACGCAGATGGAGCCCCAATCTTGACAAGCTGAACACGACAAAACCCGAGCAAGGAGGCGAGGGCGAATGAATCGTCAAGCAATATCCATTTGGCTGTCCTTAACAGCATTCGTCGGACTCGCTCCGTTCACGGGTTGTGAACCCGGCGCTGATTTCGCCAACAACGCCAATGTTCAGAATTCGAGTCAGACTGGGCAATTGGTTTCCACTCGCGGTCCGGCTACCCGAATGCGAGGTTTGCCTGTTCGCACTCCGCAAACTATCCTGATCTCTAGCTTCAACATCCAAGCCTTTGGAAAGAAGAAGCTTGAGGACCCATGGGTGATCGAAAAGATTGTTGCCATCATTCGGCAGTTCGATGTCGTTGCAGTGCAAGAAGTCCGAGCCGAAGACCAAACAACGATTCCAAGGCTCATTCAGCTCATCAATTCAAACGGAGCCAAGTACGACTACTTGCTCGGCCCTCGACTTGGACGTTCTGTGTCCAAAGAACAGTATGCATTTATCTATGATACGGCTAGCGTTGTGTCGAGTCCTGACGCGATCTACACCATCGAGGACAACGCCGACCTGCTGCATCGCGAGCCGCTCGTCGCTCGCTTCGTGACACGCGTCCCGCAAGGGGCTCGACCATTCTCTTTTTCCTTAGTGAACATGCATACGGATCCGGACGAAGTGAAAACGGAGTTGCCCGTGATGCATACTGTCTTAAAGGGAATCCGCGAGTTTGAATATCTTTCCGCACACGAAGATGACGTGATTTTGATGGGAGATCTAAATGCCGGCCCGAAGCAATTCGGACCGTTAGCACAAATCCCTGGCATCTATTGGATCATCGACAACGAACCCACCAACACCATTCGCAAGAGTATCTACGACAACATGATTTTTGATCGTGGCCTGACGAACGAATTTACAGGACGAAGTGGCGTACTAGATATGTGCGACATGTTCGGAATCAAGGTCGATGACGCACTGCGTATTTCGGACCATTTGCCTATCTGGGCTGAATTCACATCGCAGGAACAATTACCAGGCAGCGGCATGGCACAGGTTGTCGATAGAAGCAATCCGCCCGCACGACGGTAAGCCCCGCATAAACATACGTAGCTGGTTTCGTGAGAAAGCAGATGTAATACCAAGGTTCTTGAGAGCTGGTTTTTCACGAAACCTACTACTCCCGATGCGAAATTGCTACAGAGCGTTTCCCGTAAAGGCGTCATTCGATTACGAGTTCAGCTTGTTTCCGAATAGGAACTCGCTATCGGCGACGTGATTTAAGTGGTCCAACTTCATCGGACAATTCCGACAGATAGCTTGCCAAGGACGCATCAAAAAGACTCGGCGGTGAAACTAGAGCTGGGGCAACTGGGGCTTGAATTAGCGGGACTTGAACGACTAACTGAGCTGCTTCGCCTTCTCCCCCTTCGCCTGTTCCCGATTCTTCATCATCCTCGATCTGTTGATTCAGCTTGTTGATCAGGATGAGAATATCCAATGGCGTGACTTCGCCGTCTCCGTCGACGTCAAGGTCAGGCAAGGTTCCTTCACCTTCACCTGGCTCTTCGATTGGTCCTATTCCGTTTTCGTTGATGTGATTGATGACTACCAAAGGGTCAAGTGGCGTCAAAACGCCATCGCCATCAACATCGTATGGGTTTGCATCGTTGTGGTGAGGCGTTGGGTCCTTTACTACATCGACACGAAGATTTTGACTAATACGAACACCGCTCCGAAGCGACGTGGCCGAGAGCATCAAGTCGAGGTAACCTGACTCGGTATACCCGACGCCAGTTCCAGGCTTCAATCGGAGAACACCTCGAACTACTTCAAATCGGTTGTCATTCACGCTAAAGGAGTAAGCCTCACCGGTATCCGGGTCGGAAACGATTGCATTCCCAAGGGCCTTACCATGTTCATTTTCTTGAATCCTAGCTGTCCCGACAAACGTGATTCCCGTCGGGTCATCGTCTTGATCCGTCACTGAAACCGTTATGGTTTTCTCGATTGAAAACAGCCCCTGACTATCCGTCCCTTGGATAATGAGTCGGATAGAAGGTTCGCTTTCAAAGTCAAGCATGCTACCATCTGTTAGCTTGAGCATTCCATTCACGATTTCAAACCGTGGGTCACTTACGGCCCAAGTGTATTGTTCGCTCTTGTCTTGGTCGATTGCAAAGACACGCCCTAAAACTAAGTTCGTGGTCAGTTCGGGCTGGCTCAAATTGGTTGGCGTCGAAACTCCAATTGGAGCTTCATTCACATCGCGAATGCTCAACGTGATCTTGCGTGAAATCGTATCGGTGGGGTGCAATCGATCGACTCCCGTAACGGCCAAAACAATGATTGGTTCGTCCTCAAAATTGATCGCGCCCTGAACAAGCCGCAGCACCCCATCTGCTACGCTGAATCTCGAATCGTCTACTTGGTACTGGTAGTCCGCATCCGAGTCAGGATCCATAGTCTGGATCGTTGCCAGGGATGATTGCAAGGTTGGGTTTTCGGAAATCGAGTCGACCGAAAACGCAATGCCTGACGGAGCATCGTTTACCGGATTGATAACAATCGGTAGCACTCGAGTCGCCGACCAATCTCGACCATCGTATGCCTGGATCGAGATGTTGTCTTTTCCGTTCGCGTTTGCAAAAGGCGTATAGGTTCCAGTGGCATCTTCATTCATGCTGAGGAGACCATACACAGGGGTCTCTCTCACCAAGTAGACCAGTGAATCTCCATCTAAGTCAGACGCCTTAGATCGAATTCTAGATGGGTCCAGGTTCAGGTTGCCGTCTTCGTTGACTACGCTGGAGCCCAGTTCATTCAATACTGGCTTTCGATTGCTACCTATCGAGCGCAGTCCAATTTCCAACTGAGTTACTTGGGAGCCAGAAACCGTTGCAATCGCGGCAGCTGCTACGGCAACGCCCTGGGTGTAAATCGCACCATTTTGCGAAACGCTCAATTGAGAACCCGTGCTATCCAACTGCAAACTCGCATTGGTTAACGCACCGCCGTTTGCGATCAAAATGGAATGGTGTTGAAGCCAATTCGTGGTGCTCCAAGCAGTGAGATTCGACGAAGATGCCTTTGATCCGGTGTACAACAAGCTTCTTAAAGGATCGAAAACCATCGGTCCAACAGCATCAGGCAATATCGCTTTCGTTGGCAAACCAATCTCCGGACTCAGGATCCAGAAATCTTCAACGGTAGACACAGCAATGAACGCACCGTCACTCGAAACGTTTGCAGATAATATGCTCGACGCAAATGAGCGTCGTCCGATAAGTTGGTTACTTTCACCATTTAGCCCATACAATGACAGACGGTTGGAACCCTCACCCACCTCGGAGACTAAAAAACTACTCTTGCCGGAAGCGGAAATGGTTGCGTTTGCAGCAAGACCCGTGAGTCCAATGTTTTTGAAAACAACTGCACTTTGCGTTTCCGAGTCAACGAGAGAAACTTCTTTTGAGGTTCCTCCGCTCACGGCCAATATTCTGCTGTCAACCGACAAAAGCTGAGTCGTCGTAGATACATCGACGCTAGTTAGTTGCTTAGCACCCGACCCTTCCGTCGAAACTTTCCAAAGCGATTGCGACTGATCTGTGCTTCGAGTCAATACAAATCCGTTTAAGTGACCATTTGCTGCGCGTACGAGAGCAGCATCAACAACTTTAGCAGACCCAAACGAGATCGATTGAGATACTTTGTTATTCCCAACGTCGATTCTCGACAGAGCATTTCCCGAAATACCCCAGACGGTCCCATCTGCCTCGGTCTGAAGAACCTTACTGACTGCTACGACGTTTGACCAACTGCCTTGGTCCGACGAACGAGTTGGGAAGGTTTGAACGATCGACTTGTTGGTGCCAACCAAACGAACCGAATAATTGCCTGGCTCCAGATCCGAGAATTTTGCATGACCAGTGCTATCGCTGGTCGTCCACGGTTCTGATCCACTCAGTTTTCCATCATTGTTGATATCGATGTACACAGCCCGGTCTGCCAGCGATGCATCCTTCGCCAGATTGAACTCCCTAGAGCCATCCGCGTCATCGAATACAAACACATCAAGGCCGGCAAGCAACCGTCTATCTTCCAAAATGTCAAAACGAAGCTGTCTCGAACGCATTTTCGGGATGGCGTTGAGTTTCGTTTTTCGCGATTTGGAACGAGTCATAGGACCAACTCATCGTTTTCGTTACTATTAGGAAAAGGAGTTCCAGAAAGGTGTGGCTTCCAGGGAACTGTCGAAAACCTGCGAGTGTGTGTGTTGTATCAATCTATCCAAACACGCGACGCGAGTACACAGTTTCCGCAAGAAATTCACGAAATTTCATTGCTACTTCGTCACCCCAAACTTGTATGTTGTGGTTTCTTCAAACGTTTGACCTGGCTTCAATAAGGTCGTTGGAAACGAAGCTTGATTTGGCGAATCAGGAAAATGCTGCGTTTCCAAGCAAAACGCTTCATGTCGCTTGAAGCCCGCATTGTCAGGGGTTCCGTCCAAGAAATTGCCTGAATACAGCTGAATCCCTGGCTGTGTTGTCATCACTTCCATCGTTCGGCCGCTCGTTGGGTCTGCGACACTAGCTGCGGGCCGAAGCTTTCCTGCTGCCCCGTCCACAACGAAACAATGGTCGTATCCATTCGTGTCTTTCAACTCAGCAATGCGCTCGCCAATTGTATGTTTTGCCGTGAAATCTAGCGGGGTATTTGCCACATTCGATAGCTGACCCAACGGGATCATGTCTGCATTGACAGGCAGATACTTGCTGCAAGGAAGTGTCAATTCATGCTTGTAAACCGTGCCACTATTCGCACCTGAAAGGTTGAAATAGGCATGATTGGTAAGATTGAGATGGGTTGCCTTGTCCGTGCTGGCGTTAAATTTAATGGAAAGCTTGTTGTCATTATCCCATGTGTATTCAGCCGTAACCGTCAACTTGCCTGGATACCCCTCTTGTCCATCTGGACTCACGAGAGAGAACTTCAGCCCAACGCTCGCGTCCGTCTTCACTTCGGCGGCTTTCCACATCAGTTTGTCGAATCCAACAAGGCCGCCGTGAAGGTGGTTTGGGCCGTTGTTCACCGCCAAAGAATACGACTTCCCATCGACTGAGAAGCTACCCTTGGCAATGCGATTGCAAAACCGACCAACGGTCGCCCCAAAATAGGGATGCCGCTTCAAATAGCCGTCTATCGAGGAAAAGCCAGCAGTTACGTTGGTTTTTTTCCCGCTTCGATCCGGAACATTGATTGATACCACAATCGCACCGTAATCAATCATCTGAACGGTGTTACCGTTGGCGTTGGTCAACGTGTAAAGAGTGACACTTTGGCCGTCGGTCGTTTTGCCATAAGGCGCGGATTCTATCTGCATTTTGACTTCGTTGGTAAATGCGTTGCCGCACGAAAAGAGGAAAGACGCGAGGGCTACACACCCCGCAAAACAGGCAGGAATCGGATGGAAACGAAATGAGGTGAGGCTCTTCATGCTTTGCATCGCTATGTGAAGGTTTGGGAGGAATCGATGCCGAATTGTATCTGAGCATTAATGCCCACCAAAGCCCCCAAAAGCCACTTTCGCGGAGAACTAGATGCGAATTAGCACAAGCCGGCAAAAGTAGCAGGCACGCTCCGTCGTGCCGTCCGCTGGAGTGAATGGACAATGATTTCTGGTGAGCGGCACATGGAATGTGCCTACTACCGTTGACTTCTGTCGGCGTTGTTGAATTAGCTGGGCAGAACTGCATTGTGATAAACGTCCTGAACGTCATCACAATCGTTCAGCATGGTCATGAATTTTTCGAATACTGGTAAATCCTCCGGGCTGATTTCCGCAGACGTCTGCGGGACAAAGGTAATTTCCTCAACCTCAAGTTCAACACCCGGCAATGCCACCATCAGCGCGTTTTTCGCCTTAAAAAACTCCGTCGCCGGAGCGAATAGCGTCACTTGGCCTTTTTCGCACTCAACATCCGTCACGTCGACTTCCGCAGTTAACATCGCCTCAAGCACCTCGTCGCCACTGTCCCGTTTGAATGAAAAGACAGCCAAATGGTCAAACAAGTGGGCAACCGAGCCTTGAGCCCCCATTTTGGAGTTCGTCTTGGTAAAGCAGTTTCGAACGTCGGTAATGGTCCGATTGTTGTTGTCCGTCAAGCAATCTATGATGACCGAGCAACCGCCTGGACCGAAACCTTCGTAACGAGCGTGAACAAAGTCCTCGCCACTTCCCCCAGCCGCTTTTTCCAACGCTTTTTCAATAACGTGCGCCGGCACTTGTTCGCGTTTGGCCTTCTCGATTAAACTTCGCAATGTTGGGTTTACGGACGGATCTGCGCCGGTGTTTTTGGCAAGTACATACAGCATCTTGCCGTACTTGGAATAGACTTTGGTCTTTTGGCCAGCTGTCTTGGCCATGGACGCCTTGCGAACTTCGAAACTTCTACCCATTGCGATTTTCTCAATACCGAGTGCTTAGAGATTTGGTTGGAAAGGGATTCTAACCGAGACAGGAAAGGATGCCATAGGTTTCCAATCGACTGTTGCATGCCGGCTTCTTGCTCTATGATCGTATTACCGAGCCAAAGGCCCAATTTCCCTAATCGAACGCTTACGTATGAAACACATTCGGAACTTTTGCATTATTGCCCATATCGATCACGGCAAATCGACATTGGCTGATCGATTGATCCAAGCCTGCGGCGGTGTGACTCAACGCGAATTCCACGACCAAATCCTCGATTCCATGGATATCGAGAGGGAACGCGGGATTACGATCAAAAGCAATTCTATTTCGCTCACTTATCGCGCCGCCGACGGCCAAGATTACCTGCTAAATTTGATCGATACCCCCGGCCACGTCGATTTCTCGCACGAAGTCCGCCGTTCGCTCATGGCTTGCGATGGGGCATTAATCGTCGTCGATGCCTCCCAAGGCGTCGAAGCTCAAACCGTTGCAAACCTCTACTTGGCATTGGAATACAACCTAACATTGTTGCCCGTGATCAATAAGATCGACCTGCCCGCCGCCAACGTCGAAAAAGTTCGCGAGGAAATCGACGCCGACTTGGGTCTCGATCCCTTCGATGCAATTCCGGTTTCGGCCAAGACCGGTGTCGGAATCAATGACGTTCTTGAGGGAATCGTTGCAAAACTCCCGTGCCCCAAAGGGGAGCCCGACGCTCCGCTAAAAGCGCTGGTCTTCGATGCTCACTTCGATACGTACCGCGGTGTGATTCTGCAAATCCGCGTGATGGAAGGAACACTCAAGACCGGCGAGACCATCCACTTTATGCACGCGGGTCGCGACTACAAAGTCGACGAGCTTGGCTACAACCAACTCAAGCTCACCCCCAAAAAACAACTGAGTGTCGGTGAAGTTGGGTACGTTGTGGCCGGAGTCAAAAGCGTTCAAGACATTGAAATTGGCGATACACTGACCCATCTCCATCGACAAGCTACCGCACCGATTCCCGGCTACAAGAAAGCCAAACAAGTTGTGTTCTCATCCATCTATCCGATGAGCACCGACGAATACCAAGACTTGACCAAGGCCCTCGAAAAACTGGCCATCAACGACGCAGCACTCACATTCGAGAAAGATAGTTCGGCGGCCTTGGGCTTCGGATTTCGTTGCGGCTTCCTAGGACTGCTTCACCTGGACGTCATTCAAGAACGACTGCAACGGGAGTTTGATCTCGGTCTCGTCATCTCCGCTCCATCGGTGAAGTACAAATTGGAGCTGAAAAATGGGACAACCATCGACGTCGACAATCCGAGCTACTGGCCCGATCCAATGTCGATCGAGTCGACGACCGAACCCTACATCAAGGCATCGATTCTCATTCCTGAAGAGTACGTCGGTCCGGTGATGGAACTGTGCCGCGAACATCGCTCGGACAGTCAGACCATGAACTATCTGTCCGCAGGCCGAGTCGAAGTCAAAAGCGAAATGCCTCTTGGCGAAGTCCTTTTTGACTTCTACGGAAAACTCAAGATGCTCACCCGCGGCTACGGCTCCTTTGATTACGAACCGATCGAATACCGAAAGACCGACGTGGTGAAAGTCGACATCCTGGTCAACAAAGAACCTATCGACGCCCTTTCGTATCTTGTCCATCGAGACAAATCGCGCACACGAGCTCTGCACTATTGCGAACAATTGGCAGAAGCCATTCCTCGCCATCAGTTCAAAATCCCCATTCAAGGTGCAATCGGCGGAGAGATCATCGCCCGATCAACCATCCAACCGTTCCGGAAAGACGTTACCGCCAAGCTTTACGGTGGCGATGTGACTCGTAAGAACAAGCTGCTCGAGAAACAGAAAAAAGGTAAAGCTAAAATGAAGCAATTCGGCAGCGTCAACATCCCGCAGAAAGCCTTCGTGTCTGTGCTTCGCTCCGACAAAGACTAACCCGCTTAAATCCAATTGACTCGCCAAGACGAAAAAGAATCCACCATGCTCAATCTAAGTCTGTCAACAAATTCCCTGGCATTAATCGTCGCCATGATTCTAACGCAGCTGAATCCAACGACCTCGTTTGGACAAGATGCTTTGCGAGCCAATGCCATGAAGTCGCTTCGATTCCACGCTAGCTTTGACGGGACTGGCGATGCAGTTGTCGCTAATGGTGATGGCAAGCTCTACACGGTCGAATCCATGGCCAGAAAACAATGGACGGCAGGCATTGCACGACCTGACGTCTCGATCGTCAAAGGCGAGGGCAAATTTGGCGATTGCCTTCGGTTTGGCAAAAAGTCCCCGCAGGTCATCTGTTACAAAGGCGAAGTCATGCCTTATCAATCAAAGGACTGGTCCGGAACCGTGGGATTCTGGATGCGATTGGATCCCGACAAGGATCTAGAGCCCGGACACTGCGATCCAATTCAAATTACGGACAAAGCTTGGAACGACGCAGCATTGTTCGTCGACTTTGACAAAGACCTGCCTCGCGACTTTCGCTTGGGCGTCTTTTCCGATTTGCGGTATTGGAATCCAGAGAATACTGCGTGGGAAAAGTTGCCTATAGAAAAACGCCCAATGGTCACATTAAAGAAACCAGGGTTCTCCCGCGAAGCCTGGAAACACGTTGCGTTTACTTTTGAAGGGATCAACGCAGCAGGTAGCAAGCCCGCAACCTCAACGCTCTTTGTTGATGGCAAACCAATCGGTTCTTTGAAGCAGCCGACAAAATTCACTTGGGACCTAAGCAAGGCAGCGATCATGCTGGGACTAGACTACATCGGCGATCTCGATGAGTTGATGATCTTCGACCGAGCCTTGTCGGCCGAAGAAATCGCCACGTTGCTAGTTGCTCGTTGAAACCGCAGAAGAGCTCAGTCAACGGTCTCAACACATCTAAGAATCCTAAAAGAACCAGGATTAGTGTGATGGGAGATCGATAGGCCCAGTATTTGCTTCTGCATTAGCCAACGGTCTTTGAAACAATGTGCTATATCATCTGGTTTCTACTCCCCTTCTCCTCCCCAGGAGGAGAAGGGGCCGGGGGATGAGGAGGTTGACAGATACGATTCAATGGCAGTTCCAAGTTGTCTTTCTGATAGGTGACGAACCTGCAGCGAAGCACGCCAAAATAACGCGTGGGAGGGCGAGGCTCCTGCCGAGCCTGCGACGCCACGGTTCGGCAGGAGCCTCTCCCAGGTAACGAATTGCTTTTGTGATGAAAAGAAACTTAGACCGTTAACGTAGGATGGGACCATTGTTCCGTCCTTTGCAAAGTTCGGGACAATGGTCCCAAACTACGGGCTAGACCATGTTGAAAGCGGTTCCTCCTAGTATCTGTTCCGTTGACAGTTTTAAGCGAATTTAGAAGCTTAGGACGTTGATGTTGTCAAGTTGCCTGCAGCAGCTTGTCAACGCAGCCACATAGATCGTATTTACTCCACAAGCCCCAAACGGGAGTTTGCG
>JANPHB010000009.1:0-20610 GCA_031424235.1 Pirellula sp. | reverse complement strand
ACCAACAATCGGAAATGGCGCATCCACGTTTAGGTTTGTGCAATCGTCTGTTGAATCGCGGTCAAAATTTACTGGCCCTACTTCGGTTACTGAACTGGAATGCAAATTTTTCTTCATGGCTGCATTTTCTGCGCTATGCTGCTTGAATTGACGTGGATTGAACAAATGCGATGAGTGTATCGGATCGTGCGTTTGATAGATATGATAGGCTGCCGAATACACCCTGACAGAAACTGCTGCACCATCATCGCGCGGTACAAAAGCTCCGCCACAGGTTTCGCTTGCGATTTTTGGGCTGGTCCCGATTCATCAAGCGGTCTTGACACCGCATCATCGCGGTTAATTCTGCTGCCTTTCTAATCCCGGTTTACTGTGTTGAAAGTCGTGTACTGCGCAGCAGCAAACGCTAGTCACCGAATAGCAGGTACCTACGCGACGCGTCGATAAGACTTCAAGTGCCCGCCAAGTTAAGAATCACAAACGATCTCCCCGGCAGGAAATACAATCAGTAGCGGCGGGTAGCTATCCCGAATGGGTGGTAGATCATCTCTAGAAGAATGGCCGCAACGTTTAGTGTACCAGTCCATTTCAGTTCGAAGAATTAGGTCCAAGTGCCGATTGCTAACGATGCAGAATCCGTTGAGCACTTCGTGTTGGAGCGTTTAGATGACGCGCTCTACGTCAGTTTGCAAGTTGGGTGACTTGGGCGTGATGCGTATTCTCTTGCAAACGGAACTTGTGAAGATCGCGTCAAAGTCCTTTAGATACTTGTGTCATTATCCCGAAACAGGATTTCGCATTCTAATCATTTCTTGTTGGCTCGACCTTTCGTTGGATTTGCGAACGACGCGGGAGTTTTCAGCCGTCTGACAGCTCGATTGAGAAAAACATCCATCGGCATCAAAAGTAACGCCTGCGATCGACGAAAAGGAGTTTAGCGAGCAGTCACCGACATATTTGTCCAATCTCTAGCCAATTCTGATACACTCCTGGGCATGGAATCGCCATCCCAATCAACTCGAGATTTAGCTCGGCGTCTACTCGCTTCCAGCTCAATCGTGTCCAATCAGGATGTGCATGCAGCAGTTTTGGTGAGTGATAGGCTGCGAATTTCCCTGATGAAATTTGCCGGTGTCGACGCCTTTATTTCGCTCCAACGACGTGCGTTGGTTCTTGCTCGAGCAGAGGTGCATTCGTTGCAATTGGTCACATTGGGCGTGGATGGTAGCTTGCAAGGATTTGACACGGTGCCTGACGACTCTCTCGAGGATGCGGGAGCTGCGCTAACAGCCAATTTACTCGAACTGCTGGTCACATTTATTGGCGAACCCCTCATGCGGATGCTAATTCGCGAGGCTTGGCCCGATACTTCACTGGACCAAAAGCAATCAACCACAGAAAGAGATCGATGAGTATGAGCGGAATAACTCCGAGCGAGGATGCAAACGAGGGTCGAGTGATCATTCGGCAATTGCCAACGGGCGTGCCGGGCCTAGACGAAATCCTCGGTGGCGGCCTTCCTGAGTTCTCTTTCAACATTCTCGCTGGTGCTCCCGGATGCGGTAAAACTACATTAGCGCATCAGTTAATGTTTGCTAACGCTACCCCGGAGCGACCAGCACTCTATTTCACCGTGTTGGGTGAACCCGCCATCAAGATGCTGCGCTACCAGCAACAATACTCGTTCTTTGACCGTGCCAAATTGGACGGAGCGATCCGCTTCATCAATCTCAGTCAAGTCGTTCTCGACCAGGATCTCGGCGCCGTTTTGAATTCCATCGTCACGGAGGTCGAGGCGTCACAGCCTGGCATAGTCGTCGTGGATTCATTCCGTACCGTGGTTCGAAAAGCACAGAGCAATAACTCGAACGAAGTGGAGCTTCAGGGGTTCGTCCAACGCTTGGCACTTCACTTGACAAGTTGGCAAGCCACAACTTTTCTGATCGGAGAGTATGTCGAAGGTGAGCTACGTGACAACCCCGTATTCACCGTTGGTGACGGGTTGTTCTGGCTCTACCAGAGCGTAGATCGGAACTCAATCGTACGCAAGATGCAGGTTATGAAGCTGCGTGGACAGGAGTCCGTGCCCGGCCTTCACACATTCCGAATCACCGAACATGGGTTGCAAACTTTCCCTCGCACCTTTGGCCTCACCGACAATAAGTCAGAGCACATCAAAGGCCGAAGCCGTCTCTCCACCGGTGTACGCGAACTCGACACCCTGATGGGTGGTGGCATTCCCGAGGGGGACAGTCTGCTGGTCGCTGGACCCTCCGGTGCTGGAAAGACGGTGCTCGGAATTCAGTTCATCGCCGAAGGATTAGCTAGAGGCGAGCCAGGAATTGTGGCCATGTTCGAGGAGCGTCCCAACGAGTTCATGCAGCGTGCAGCTTCATTCGGCTTCGACCTTGAAAAGAACCTGAAAGACGGCTCTCTAAGGCCAATTTACCTGAGGCCTCTTGACCTTTCGGTAGATGAAACGGTTCATGAAATCGTTAACGCTGTAAAGGAGATTGGATGCAAGCGATTGGTCATCGATTCGCTGGTTGGCTTAGAGATGGCGCTGGCCCCCGACTTCCGCACCGATTTCCGTGAGTCTCTGTACCGCATGATCGGGGCGCTGACGCGGCTGGGCGTGACCATCCTCAGCACCGTCGAGGTCGAGGAGAACTTTACATCCATGGGGCTCAGCAATTTCACTATCTCATTCCTGGCCGACGACATCGTGCGGCTGCGTTACGCCTCGATTAAGGGACAACTTCGCAAAATGATGATGGTGGTGAAAATGCGCAGAAGCCAGCACAGCATTGACATGTGCTCGTACGAAGTTACATCCAAAGGACTTGCAATTGGCGAACCGATGCGAGGCTATCGAGCGTTAACCAGCGGTATCCCTGGTCCGTGGTCTTCGGACTCCGACGGCACCCAGCAAACTTGAGTAGAACTCCCGCAAAGTCGTCGAATTTAGAAACCCCAGTAAGCAGAAAGAAAACTTTTGATGAGCGGTGGTCCGATAACTTTGGCGACTCTGGAATCGATTCTTTGCACCGAAGAGTTGAACAACCGGCCTGCTCGTACACCCAATTACGAACGGGAGAGCCGTACACAACGTTCGCTGGCAATGGCGATGGCCGATTCGCCGGGCACGATACTTCAGGTATTGGTCGACGCAATCCTAAGCGTGTTTCAAGCAGATTCTGCCGGCATCAGTCTTTTATCGGAAAACGGCGATCGATTTGAATGGCCGGCAATCGCTGGTATGTGGAAGCCATAAATCGGCAGAGGAACTCAGAGCGACTTTGGGCCGAGCCGCGATACGTTCGATCTCAATTGTCCCCTTTTATTCAAGCATTTCGAGCGGCGTTATCCTTGTTTCAATGAGATGTTGCCTGTGGCTAAAGAGTGCTTGATGGTCCCTTTTTATGCCAAGGGAAAAGCGGTTGGGACAATCTGGTTGGTCGCGCATGACGAGCGACGAAAGTTTGATAGCGAAGATCAGAGGATGCTTGAGAGCCTTGGTTCGTTCGCCTCGGCCGCTTTCCAAGCGTCTGTGAAAGAAGACATGCTCAGCAAACAAGTCGATGAGTACCGGGCCACTTTAGCGATGCGTGAGATGAACGATGCGCTTTTGGTATCGTCTGTCCGCCAGCACGAGCTAGCCGACAAGGCGCAAAAAGCGGAAACGGCCGCTCACGAAAGCGAGGCTCGCTTCCGAGCCATTGTGACGGCCACTTCGGATGTGATCTATCGCATGAGTCCGGATTGGAGCGAGCTGCTCAATCTTGATGGTCGAAATTTCGTCGCAAACACAATGGAGCCAAGCCGAAGCTGGCTTCAAGAATACATCCATCCGAAGGATCATTCTCGCGTCACAGCGGCCATTCACCATTCCGTTCAGACCAAGACCATTTTTCAGTTGGAACATCAGGTCCTTCGATTGGACGGTACCTTGGGATGGACCTTTTCGCGCGCGGTCCCAATTTTGGATGAGAAAGGTGAAATTGTCGAATGGTTCGGTGCCGCGAGTGATGTAACGGAGCGAAAATTGGCAGCGGACGCCTTGCGAGATTCGGAGGAACGTTATCGCAACTTGTTCAATTCCATGGACGAGGGCTATTGCATCATCAAAATGATTTTTGATGAGCACGAAAAGCCAGTCGATTACCGCTTTTTGGAAGTGAATCCAAGTTTCGAGAAGCAGTCTGGTTTGCACGGCGCGGTTGGCAAACGGATTCGAGAATTTCATCCGGATCTTGAGGAGCACTGGTTTGAGACTTACGGCAAAGTCGCCCTAAATGGCGAACCTTGTCGATTTGTGAATGAAGCCAAGTCGATGGAGGGACGCTGGTTCGATCTCTATGCCTTCCGCGTCGGTGGGCCCGACAGTCGAAAGGTTGCTGTACTTTTTAACGACATTTCCAAGCGAAGGCAAACCGAAGATGCATTGCGCCAACTTGAACAAAACCTTCGGTTCATCATGGACTCGATGCCGCAGAAAATATTCACAGCTAAACCCCACGGAGACATTGACTATTTTAATTCGCAGTGGACGGAGTTCACCGGCATGTCCATTACGCAATTAATGGACTCAGGCTGGAGGAAGTTTGTCCATCCCGATGATTTAGCCGAGAAGGTAAAGCATTGGCGACATGCTTTCGAAACCGGCGAACCGTTCCAGTCCGAGCATCGCTTCCGGCGTGCCGATGGCGAGTACCGATGGCATTTCAGTCGGGCGACGCCGATGCGTGACGGTTTAGGCCGGATTACAATGTGGGTGGGCTCGAACACGGACGTCCATGAAATAAAGCTGGTTGAAGCGACGTTGAAAACGCAGGCGTCCGAGCTATCGGATCTGCATCGCCGCAAAGACGAGTTCCTCGCGATGCTCAGCCATGAGCTTCGAAGCCCTCTCGCTCCCATCTCAAACGCGGTACAATTGCTTGGTCTCGAGCGAGAGAGAGAGAGCCCGATTCAGCGGCAAGCGCGGAGCATCATTGAACGTCAACTTGGACACCTCCAACATCTAGTTGATGACCTGCTCGAAGTGTCTCGCATAACATCGGGCAAAGTCCAACTTCGCCTCGAACGTGTCGCAGTTAGCGGCATCGTATACTCTGCGGTAGAGACGGTTCGCCCGCTATTCGAGCAGCGTAAACAGGAACTCACTTTGTCGATTCCGCAAGAGACGATCTGGTTACTTGCCGACGCAGCGAGGCTTCAGCAGGTGTTGGTCAATCTGCTCACAAACGCAGCAAAGTACACCGAGGCGGGTGGTCACATTTGGCTGAAGGTAGAAGCGATTCGCAATTTGGCAAGCGAAGAAACGAGCGGGGGGACTCAATCATCTGACAGAACCCAAAACATCCAGCCGTTCGAACACGTGCACCCTCCTGCTGACGAAGTTCTTATTCGGGTGCGAGATACTGGGATCGGAATAGCAGCGGAATTACTTCCCCGCATTTTCGACATATTTACGCAGGCAGAGCGATCTTTGGACCGTTCACAAGGCGGACTGGGGATCGGATTAGCTTTGGTACAAAGGCTGACGGAGCTACATGGAGGCAAAGTCGAGGCATCCAGCGTAACAGGAAAAGGAAGCGAGTTTGTTGTGCGGTTGCCATCACTACCGCCTGACACTTTGCCTCCTTTAGTCGCGGAAACAATATTGCCGACCACGCATTTTCTGAGAGTGCTTGTGGTGGATGACAATGTTGATTCGGCTGAGACGTTAGGCATGCTATTGCGAGCATCAGGACATGATGTTCGAATCGCACACGACGGCCCGACAGCAGTGAAAGCCGTCATGGAGTATGTTCCGGATGCAGTGTTCTTAGACATTGGCTTGCCGCACATGGACGGCTATGAAGTTGCCAGACGCATTCGTGAGCATCCTGAATTCGAAAACGTCGTTTTGATTGCTTTGACGGGTTACGGTCAAGACACCGACCGGATAGCATCACTTCAAGCAGGATTCGACCACCATATGGTGAAGCCTGCACGGCTCGAACAGTTGCAGCAAATCCTCTCAAATTCTACGAAACGAAAGACTTTGTATTGACGAGTCTCGTGCGTTTAGCCAGCAGGCTTTTCGATTATAAACTTTGACAACGAATCGATAAGTCGGAAGCGCAAAGTTACGAAGCGTTGGGGTCCGGTTGCCGTACACGCTCGCCGGGACCGGGCTGTACAAAACTCCACTAGATGTTTTAGCAGCGATTTTCTGCTCCAATGTGATTCATCAAGCAATCCTGACGTCACTTTTTGAGTTCGACCGATTCTGGTGTCTCGCAAAATCCCAGTTTAGCAGCGTCGAAAGTCGTGTACCGCGCAGCAGCGAACGCTAGTTACCGAACAGTAGATGCCTACGCCACACGTCGATAAGACCTCAAATGCCCGCCAAGTTCAGAATCACAAACAATCTCACCTACAGGAAATGCAGTTAGGAGCGGCGGATCGCTGTCCCGAACTGGCGGCAGATTATGTCTCGCCGAATGTCCACGTCGCCGGTTATCCGGCCACCGCACTAACATCACGTAGACGAACCCACCAAATGCCGAGACAACGCCGAAGGCATCTTAGAGTCCGCGTCGCCAACTTGCTGCGGCCCATTCTCGAATCAAGCTCGCGGCTAGGCCCAGCCACTAAAGAATAAAGCCCGAGACCTACCACAAGAGGCCGCGCGATTATCTGCGCCGTTGGCAAGTATTCGAACAGCAACATGCGGGCAACCTGATCGGGTTGAGTTGCAACGAATTGGACGCCCGTGATCAGCCCTCCGACAAGAGTCGCCAAGGCGATCACCGCCAAGAATCGCGATCGGCCCTGTGGGTCGACTAGCAGAGCCACCCAGAACAGCAGCAGCCAGCTCAATGAGGCAATGATGGGAGCGCCAAACCAACATATCAGCGCAGACATTCCGATCATAGCTCCTGGTAAAAACGCCTTGTTCAAGTACAACGATATTCTTCGCATTGGCGCGCTCTGTAGAGTTTGAATATGGCTCCAATCGGGTGCAATCCACGCATTGCGATCACGGAGTATCAGTTTGATATAGGAGAACAGATGCTTCCTCGCCCATGATGTTGATTATCAAGACTAATTCCACAGGAAAGAACTCCTCTGGCATCAACGGTTTACGCTGCCAACGCTCGTTCGTGCAATTTACAAACAAGAATTTACAAAACCTTAGCGGCCTGCTGGCGGAAACGCCCTCGCTGCTTGTCGCAACTCCGTGCCACGACATTCTGGATTTTTATGTACGAGAACTCGACAATCGGTCCTGCTGATGCTCGCCGAAGGAGCAATCCATTAAATGTGCTCGGATGTCGTCGTTCTGCTATTCAAGTTGTTGGAACTGTCGACTGATTGAGCCATCGAGTTAGGGGGACGATGTTAGTTCGGTCTGTTGCTACGTACGTCGAGACAGTCACCTGTCTGCTTTTCGTTTCTCGTTGCACAACATAGGGCTGAGGTGGTACCTGTTTGCTTGAGATCGATTTGGATTTTGAACTGACACCCGATTCGGCTAAGCCAAAGGGTCAGTCAGACTAAGCTATAGCACTTTGAGCCGAAAAGCCATTGGACATGCAGCCGAATCGCTGTGGTGGCCGACTGGAGTTGCTCGCCTGCCGAATTGGTTTGAACGGATGTTCGTTCGCTGGTTTGGATTTCTAAGATGGTTGACATATTTGGATTCCATGAAAACTCTAACCGCCGAAAAAATGGTCCTTGCGGAGGATGTTATTCGAGAGGGAGCAATGGGATGCGCGATGAACAGCCGTGACAATCCGCCCAAACCGCCATTTGGTACCGCTTTTGCTCGATATTGCATACTTTTTTGGTTAATTGGAGCATTTCCCCTAACCACATCCTACATACCTCTAAGTCCATCTCAGTCCGGAGTTCAAACATGCAGAAGCTATTGCCAAAACCCAAAGTCAGCACGAACAATGAAGATGAAAATGCCAAGGCCTTTTCAATAGCGAAAGAGGCGTTAACCTACATCAGCACCTTTAAAACGCCGCCAATACCTGAGGTCTACGAAGTCTGGTATCGCTATGTCGAGGGTGGAAATAAAGCCATTCAAGATCAGCTTACGCATGCGGTAAAAGTTGCAAAGTCAGTTAGCTCGACCCAACTGCAAGATCTCAGACAGCAGTTCTTGAGTTCATCTCTTTCAGCCGAAGCCAACCAGGAAATCAGCGAAAAGCTCGTCACAGAACTGGAAGGACTTCAATCACTGATCTCCGAACAGCGAGGAGCGAACGTCGAATTCGGTGGCTCGATTGCATCCGCCAGCGATCGCTTGCTTGATGAAAGCGTAACGCCTTCAGAAATCAAGAGTTGCCTCAGCACAGTTCTGTACGGCAGCGAGAAAATGCAGCAGCAAATAGCAGATATCGACTCAAAGTTGCAGTCATCGAAGAATCAAGTTGACGATCTTAGAGAGACCTTGGTTGAATTGCAAAGATCAATCCAAATCGATCCGCTCACAGGAATTGGCAATCGTCGGTTATTCGACGCCACTATTATTTGTGCCAATGAACCTCGTACGAGTGACACTCCCAATTACCTGTTCCTAGTGGACTTAGACAAATTCAAAAGCATTAACGACATTCACGGTCATGCCACGGGAGATAATGTTCTCCGCTTCGTAGGCAGCAACTTAAAAAAGCTGGCAGTGAATGGAACGATCACTCGCTACGGCGGAGACGAATTCGCAATTTTCGTCAATGTTGAGCCAGACGAAGCAAAAAAATTGGCGGAGGACATCTGTCAGTTCTTCTTCGAAAATGATTTAACCTTGAAAAGCACGGGTGAACAATTAGAAACCTTTACGATTTCGCTAGGAGCTGCAATCTTAAGAGTCGAAGACAACTCGGAAAGTTGGTTCGAACGAGCCGATAAACTCCTTTACAGCGCCAAGTCCGGTGGCCGGAATAGGGCCATGGTAGAGCGGAAAAGCATCGGTTGAGAACTTGATCTCTCATACGGTAGCTTGCTGCGGTCACTGCGGACGAGCGATGCGTGCGGATAACGTAATCCGGCTTTTAGGACCGTACTTTTTGCGATGGGGAACCGATCGGGCAAAAAGCAAACCCGAAATTCTATCGCAATATCAACGGCGATTCATATTCTGACGCTGGTTGTCGAAGCCGCCCCCCTCCTCCAAACGAGATACGGTCGATCGGCGCTTCCAAATTCTTCAATGGTGCGAGACTGGTCCTTAGCGGTCTCGGTAATTTGTTTTCCAGCTAGTGGAGACTGCATCAGGTTCAGCGTACCAGGCTCCATGAAACTGGCTCACTCCGGCGCTACGGTCACCCAAACGTCACCCAAACCGTTGCGAAGTTTCCGTATCCTGCACGGGCGTGTTAAACCGGAGCGAGTTGGGGTTAGGCAACTCACTTCCGTTTTTGCGTCCCTGCTCCCAGCATTCGTGCAAGAGCGGAACCGCCTAGCCAGTGCGGACCTACGTGTTGGTTTTCGATTTCACGCTTCGGCCCATGCTTCAAAGGCCACTTCAACAATTTGTGCGTGTTCGAAGATAATCAGCGTGATGTATGGGGCAAGGAAAAAACGGATTTTCAAGCGTTGACCTGAACTGTTGAAAGAACCAACGAGCCTAGCTTTTCGAAATGACCATGTTGCACGAAATCTGCAAGTTCCATCATGGTTTGGAATCTGATACCTTTACCACTGCCTGAAATAAGGGGGCAAAACTTCATCATTATTCAATCGGGTTGGAGGGCATGAGAATGCTGAATTGGTTGAAAAGTCGGTTTTCAAGTCGAGGAAAGCATCTCGCGCTGTACCGAAACGGAATGTCAAAGGCGAAGAAGGGAGATTTCGCCGGAGCCGTTTTGGAATACACGTCGGCGATTGACGCAGAAGGCATTTCCAATGATGTGCTGGCAATGGCACTCTACAACAGAGCGCTTGCCTACTCCGCCATTCAAGAAAGTGACAAGGCCGCCGAGGATCTGACGAGGGCGTTAAGTATACCCGATCTACCCGAGAACATAAAAGTTGCGGCAATTCAGCGGCAAGAACGAATCCGAAGAAGGGACGCATAGGCGCGACGCGAAATTGCCTCATACGAAGATCGCTTTTGATCGCGGCGCCGGTAAACACATCCGTAGTTTAGCCCATCTGGCTGGTTGAATGGGCAGACGAACTGCTCCGAGACTAATTTGGCCGGGAGCCCAACAAACACCGACGCTCCGGCGTGTCAAACCGGAGCGAGTTGAGGTTTGGCAAACTCACCTTCGTTTGTTGGGTCCCAGGCTCAAGCTTGATCCCAAGGGAGGAACCGCCTACCGCGGCCCCACATGCTAGCTACACTCGTTGGCCGGCGAAATCCGGTCTGCTCGAATCCACTCAATTTCTTTCTCGAGCGTTTCCTTGCTGCTTGGTGATTCAGCAGACCACAGTTCAATCGCTGCAAGGTATTCTCTGCCCGCGTCAGTATCAAGGTATGTCGCAGCCAATTCTGGCGCAAGGCGCGCAAGCATTCTGAATGCAATACCTCTCAATGTGATTTGCTCATTCTCATCCGCTCTTCGTTCAGATTGTGTCACTTCACTTAGAACGGAAACCGCCACGCAACTGTTGTTCTTGAACTCCCCAAGCGAATTTATGCAGTACGCAGACACCTCGGTATTTGGTGATTGCGCATTTGACAAGATCCAGTTCGTCATTTTAGTGTAACCTAATGACAACGGATCGATTCCCGCGTCGTCCAAAGTCGATGCAATTGCCATTGCTCCAAGGCCAACTAGAACAATCTCATGTTTGTTGAGGTCTTTTCTAGATGGATCTATGCGATCCCCATGTGCTTATGCGAACCCCATGCTAGCACATCCAAATCTGAATTAAGATAGCTGCATTCTCAGGCTTATTTCGGGGAGGTATCGCCATTGCTTGCCGTTTTCGCTTTGACTTCCCCAAGCTTCATTTGCGAGCTATCGGCCTTTGGAGGATAGGCCAAACCGTAGGCTACATTAAACCCATAAATCGCCAACGCAGAGAGAAGCGGAACGAAGAATGTTGCCGCTGAAATTTTCCCAAGGTTCTCTAACTTTGGAATTGGTTCGCTTGCTTTTGGCAAAATTTCACCTCTTTGGTTCTTGAATTCCAAATCCATCCACAATTACGCGGCCAAACGATTTGGCCGTGACGAGTTTTGTCTAGCCGTAAAAAGATGAATAGCCGCAGTCAATTCATGCATCGCATCTTCCATCCTTTGCGATTGGCGGAGGAGCGAGAGGTTTTCGGCCAAGCGGTCTTGCAATTGCAGCAATTGACCGTCCGCAACCAGACTGCTCGCAATCTCATTGGTCATTTTTTGGGCAACTGCCAACTCATTGCTCCAGTTCTTGACTTCGGCAACCTGCGTATCTTGTTTGCGCTCGACCATCTGCAAAAAATGAACGAAGTTTAGTTCTTGTCGTTGATTGAGTTCATCCCAACGCCTTTGAGTCGCGTCAAGTCGGCGAGTCCACTCCTCAATGATTGTTTTTTCAAACGAAAACAGCAACGAAACTTGGCTCGAATTCGATGCGGATAACAACTCAGACAACTGTTTCGTTGCGCCATCGACGACTTGGAATCGATGCAATAGCGTATCTTCTACGTACGTATCAATTTTCAGCAGGAGCTCATTGTCTCGGCGTTCCACCAAGAATCGAACGAGGAATGTTACAACCATGCAGGTCATCGCTGTAAAAGTTGTGTTGAAGGCAGTTCCCATGCTGCTCAACATTTTAGGCAGCTTTTCCGTAAGACCTTCCATCGAGAGGCCGGTCAGCGCGGCTCCAAAATGCACCACTGTTCCGATCAGGCCGAGAATCGGAAGGATCGTTGTGACAAAACGAGAAAAGCCATAGCGTTCAAAAATCTGGTTGCTATCACGCGACTCAAGCGATTCCAAGTACTCGCGAAATCCATCGGCTGATTGACGTTCATGGACAAACTTTAAGGCTGACTGGAGCCGTTGAAACATCATGGACTGCGATTCCGTTTCATAATCTTGTCGCAATCCCTCGAGTAAATCGCCTGCTCGATTTGCTTCTTCAAGACCATAATGGTCCGGTAGAATTATACGGTGAATCGCAACCTTTTCCCTTGTTCCCTTGAGGTAGCAAATCAAATGCTCAGCGCAAGCCCAAAAGAACAGCAAAACTATCGCGTACTCTGTGGCATGATGCGTCGTGTATGCGTGCAGGATGGATTCACGCATGAACGGCATGTGTACGATTGCGTAGTAAACTCCACTAATCGCCATGCCGATCAAAAAAGCTAGCGAGCTGCTGCCGAGTTTTTTTCTTAAAGAAAACAATGCCATGTCTGTCCCATCCTTGTATGTCTCGTTCGCTAGCTATCACCGAATCTACGATAGCTAAGCAGATTTATAAAATACGGAGACGTGCTTTGAGCGGAATCAGGAGAAACCTGACAACGACTTTTGTCAGTCGAGTTCAGTGCGATTCTGCGGCGCGGAGGAGACGTTTCCTTGAGCTTCATCCCACAATGAATCGAAATCCCTATCTGAGCTTCGTGTTGCGTCTCGGATTTTCTTAGATCGACCAAGACCGCCGCTCAAAAAGACTCGCAAGGTGAGAAAAGCAGCCAGGAGAACGATGAAGGACGAAAGCCCCCAATTCGCCCACCATGGAGTATCGTCTAAAGCCACGGGTGTTGTCATTGCTGCGGAATGAAGTTTTCCGATGAGCAGGGGAGCAAGCAATGGCTTCGCGTTCGGAGCTGCGCTGCCTGGTTGGTATGCCAACAATTTTTAAAAAATAACCGGCAAACTGGATTCTCTTTTTTAGTATGGTCTCTTCGTTGAACCCTTCCGGCAGTTTATCTGTAAAAAAAACACAAGAGCGTGGGACTGATCGGTAAAGCCCCAAATCTCGTACACGCCATTCACGCTGGCTTTGTTTCCTGGCTCCGCTTTGTATCGTGTTACAACTCGTTGAACTTGATTTTGCTATTTGCCAACTCGTGAAGTTTTTGGAACGAAGCCTTTGATGTCTTTCGAACTAACTCCCAGTATGCGGGCATTTCCCTTTTGCTCATTCGAAGCGAATTATCCGCCACGACAGATAGCAAGTCCCGCGTTTGACCATCGAGAGCAAGGTCTTCGTCCGCCTCTGAATCGATTCTCTCTAGGACGGCTTGGGCCGTTGCATCCGTTTGGGGAGTAGAATCGATTTGCTTCGCAATTCCACCGTCGGTGACCGCAATCGGGTCGCTTGCATCTGCGATTGTTCGACGTCCGCGATAGGAGCAATTCGAAATCTACCCTCAAGGATCGAGCGAGATTTTGGAAAGTCCGCGATCGCCAATGCGAGGATAAAAAGCAGAGCGAGTGGTAACCATGTTAACGTCAGGGCAGTCGAAGGCCATTTTAAAACCTAGTTCCAATGTGATTTAATGGATCTCGGAAAACTTAAGTCGGCACATCAGCTTGATAAGTGATATAGTCGATTCTAGCTCTGCAAATACCACGGACAATCAGGAAAAACCTGGCATCCATTTGCCTGATTGACTTTGAAAAACTCAGCTTTTTTGGGATTATGGAGTTTCTAACCAACGCTGTGCAACCGCGAATCGCAAAAGTTCTGACCGGCTTTGCAGTTGCAATTTTGCCATGGCTCGTGACTTATGAGTCTCGATTGTCTTAACGCTGATGTTGAGCTTGGCTGCGACTTCTTTGTTGCTGAAACCGCATGCGATTAATCGAATGACTTCTTCCTCGCGGTCGCTTAGCACACCGCCTACCGTGGTAGGTCCATATCGTTTTGGATGAAAGACTCTGTCTGCCAACTCTCGCTCAATTCCTGAATCCAAAACGTTTTCGTCAGCTGCGACTTTCCTGATCGCTTCGATTAAATCAGTCGCGGCAGACCGTTTCAATAGGTATCCCGAGATTCCCAGTTGAACCAGTGCGCTCAGATAGGCTCGGTCCGTATTCGCAGTAAGAGCCAGAAGTTTGCTTGCATCGCCGAGTCGTCGCAGTTCCTTTACCATCTCGATGCCATTCATCTCGGGCATGCTAATGTCAAAAACAACAACATGCGGACGGCTCTCAAGGATTGCACCAATTGCATCTTTTCCGTTGGAAACGTCTCCGACGACCGTTAAGTCGGGCTGCGATTCGATGAGCAATTTCAAGCCCTGTCGGACAATTTGGTGATCTTCTACGAGAAGTACTGAGATGTGGCTCATGCTTCGATTACCTATTTGAATGGATTGGGACTCTAGCGAAAAGAGTCGTCCCTTTGCTTAAAGCAGACTCTATTTCAAGACTTCCGCCAACCGAAGCGAGTCGTTCCTTCATTCCAAGTAGACCAAGAGGTTGACGAACAGTCTCGCTCTGCGTTGAGACATCGATTTCAAATCCAATTCCTTGATCTTCCACGATCTCAACGGCTACGTCTTTTTGGATTTCCAAAACGACACTCACGTGCCGGCTTCCCGAATGCTTGGCAACGTTGGTCAGCGCTTCTTGCAATACGCGATAAAGCGAAAGTGAGGCTTCTGACGAGAGTCGACTTTCATCCCAGTTTCGGCATTCAAAATCAACGGTGATTTGAAAGCGGTGACTCCAACGTTCGAGAAAACTGCCAATCGCGGTATTCAGTCCAAGTTCATCTAACGAAGGAGGCCTCAAATCGAAGGCTAAATCGTGAATTTCACCTGACAGTCGATTGAGGAGTTCCTGAACTTCGTGAAAGCTCTCCGTCAATTCCGCTCGGCTTTCCATTTTCACGGCGTTTAACGCTCGCTCCATTCCCAGTTGTAGAGCAACTATTTCCTGTCCGCAGTGATCGTGGAGCTCTCGAGAAATATGACGCCTTTCTTCCTCCTGAAGCGTTACGAATCGCCGCAACAACGTGATTCGATCTCCTTCGGCCGTGCGCCTACGTTGAATTTCGAGCTCAAGATCGATTTGCTGCAGTTTCAGTTGATTGGCAATAGATACAGCTCGTGTTTTCGCTAGACGCATCTGTTCGCTGAACAAAATACTGGAAAACCCCACAGCAACGTAGATTGCGCATCCAACTTGCATGTCTAGCCCATATATGGCAATTGAGCCTCGTGGAGTTGCAAAAAAGTAGGCCGCAGAAAGGAATCCGAACACGAGTGCGAGTACCGCAGGCCAGAGACCGCAATACCAAGCGGTGAATATGATCGCCATGATGTAGGTAACGAATGGGTGGCGATCTCCGACGATCGGATCAATCAGCATTCGCATCCAAGTCGCAACAACGATTGCGACGAGTGCGATTCCGTATTTCGCGGAGATATCAGGGATGTTTCGCTGTTTTGGTGGCAACGAGAGAGAGGTTTCTGTTGTCGCTGTATCGGCAATCAAAGGGGTTAGGTTTCTTCGTAGTAAAAGAGGCTTGCCCATCAAGACACTCTTGGGCTGGAATTCGTTCTTGTTCTTTGCTACTTTGCATTGATGTGATCTCTTATTGGACGCTCGAACATGGCTGTTTGTCGATCCAACTTCTGGCTACAACAGTTCGAACTGTTCAGTTACCTTGTCGATTATACCAGATTCATCAGGACCGATTGCGAGACAGGTTCGTGTCGGCTGGCCGTGGAATTCGGTTCGGCCGCTGTCCGTGATCAAATGAACCTCAAGTCCCACTTCGATGGCTTTGTCGTGAATCGCCATCAACTCCTCTTCGCTATTGCAGCGAACGCATACCTTCGCAAAAGAACCAGTGATCCAAGCTTGTGCATTGGGCGAGAATTCATCCAAACTCATCGATTTGGAACTCTGCAGCCGACGTGTGAGAAACGACATTGAAGCGTGCGAACCCTGGGCGATCTGCTTTCCTCTGCGCATCTTCAGGTCATGTCGCATGACGATAACTTGTTTTATGTTTGGAGCTGCTGATTCTTCCATTAACTGTTTCTCCGCTTGGATTCTACGCATCAAATAACAACACCCGCCAGCCGGAAGTTCGACCCGCGGGTGTTAGATTTCAAGTATACAGCGTCTGGACCAGAGTCCAACTTGCATTTACAGTTCAATCGCTTCGACTTCGGCGACGAAACGCTTGTAGTTGTCGGCAAGAACGCGATCGCCTATCGAAGAGATTTTGACTCGCGCTTGGCCCTTCGTTCTTGCTTGGCCCGATCACGACATGCCTTGCACTTTCGTAGTGACAAGGATTGAATTACTGTGGAAGCTATCAAGGAAAAAGGCAGCAACAGCCCACAAGAAAAGAGCGATGGGAAGAAAATAGCAACACCAATCGCTTGCAGTTTCTCTCGGCGCATTATGCAAGATTGGCATTGGTCAGGTTTCACTTGCGTCGAATTCTCTTCCGTTTGCATTTTGCAGTCAGTGCCCGTGTTGAGTTCTTACCGGTGGGCTCAAGAATTGCAACGCTGGTGCGGTGGTTATCGTAGTGACCAATGCCATAATCACCATCATCGCGAATAGTGTTGGACTAATGACTCCCAGGTCAAGACCGATGTTTAGGACGATCAATTCCATAAGCCCCCGGGTGTTCATCAGCATCCCAAGGATTCCGGCTTCTCGCCAGGATTCGCCTGCATAACGGGCCGCGAGGAGAGTACCGCCAAACTTTCCCAACGTTGCTACAAAAATGATCACTAAGCATACAAGCCACTGACTCCAGTCGTTTAACAGACCGATTTCGGTTCGCATCCCCGTGTAGGCAAAAAATGCCGGAAGCAGCAGAACTGTCACAGGCTCCTTCAACTTCGCTTGGAAGCTTTTGGCGATCGAGCTATCCGAAGGTATTATCACACCGAGCAAAAACGCACCGAAGATTGCGTGGATCCCGATCCATTCTGTAAGGGCAGCCGCGCCGAGAATCATCACATAAACAACAACGATCGCGTAGGGTTGTAATCCGCTCTCACTTTGATCCATGAAGCGTACGTATCGAACCAAGAGTGGTCGTGCAACAAAGAATACAATCAAGATGAATGCAAGAGCGCCACCGACGACGAAGGCTGCGTTGCCTACTTCCGACTTTGCGATCCCCACGACCAATGAAAGTAGACACCATGCGGTCACGTCGTCAGCGGCAGCACAACTCAAAGCGACGGTTCCCACTGGTGTATTCTGTAGATTGCGATCGGTAAGAATCCTGGCTAGGACTGGAAATGCGGTTATCGACATCGCAACTCCCAGAAACAACGCAAAGGAAACGAACGGCACATCTCGATCTGAAAGCATTGGATACAGCCAAAGCGAAAGGATGGTTCCTAGTGTAAATGGGACCACAATACTTGCATGGGAAATCGCTACTGCTGCATGGGCTTTATGTTTGAGTTGAGCCGCATTCAGTTCGAGGCCAACTAGGAACATGTAGAGAATCACGCCCAACTGCGCGATCACTTTGAGCGACGTCGCGACGGCACTTTTGGGATCAAGAACCTGAGATGGAATAAGCAGATGCATTGCATCCGGGCTGATCGCTCCGAGTAATGAAGGTCCAAGCGAAAGCCCGGCAATAACTTCGCCAATAACAGGAGGTTGGCCAAAATACCGACACAGTCGTCCGAATATCGCACCCAAAAAAATCACAGCAGCCAACGTAAAAAGGACATGGAAAACCACATCCACACTCGAGCTTGATTTTGGCAAGGCATGCGTATCAGTTGACGTAGCATCAACCATCCCCCATTGGTTCCCGAGTTGCAGTACCCCAAGCACAATCGCAATGCCGGCGAAAAGCAGGCCGAGGTAAGCAAGGACCCCAACCGCGTAGAAGCGTCTTGATTCAGAATTCATTTTGGTCTAACGCAATTGTCCTTTTCGCAGTGGAAAAATAGTCGTTTGAACAACTATTGAGAATTATATCGGATCAAAACCGTTCAAGCATCAGGAAGGATCCACTTTGTTTCTGAGTATCAAAAACAACACCTTCGAGCCGGAACAGCGACCCGCGGGTCTGGGATGAGAACGATGTCGCGGCCGATGGGTAAACTACGGGCGGCGTGCCTTTCGGCTCTCGTCCATCAAGACCAACGTACTCTATGAGTTGTATGTGTAATTCTGCCTCGAAACCGAATTCAAAAGGGGCACCAAGTCGCTCCGGTCACCCAAACGTCACCCAAACCGGAGCGAGTTCGCGCCCGGTCAGCGGTTTCCTGCACCGCTTCACTTTGGAACCGGCCTTTTTGCCATTTTTTCCAGCGATGCTTTTCTGGCCTCGCAAAACCCCAGTTTTTACGGCTGGATTTCGCTTTGCAGTGAATGCGAGTTGCCTAGAATTTCAAGGCCTACATGGAAATCGCTTTAGTTCAGTCGCCTAGCTAGCAAATATGGCCACAATCAAATCGATTATGATTGCCGGATTGCCATTAATACCCAAAGCTTGGTACAAATAGTTCCGTCCGATCGCAGTGGAGGGAACAAAATGACCGTCACAAGACTTCGCGGTCTTACACAGGATTTTCACTATGACTTCACAACGAATTGCGTTGTTCGCAGTCGCCGCAATTGCCTTTCTTGCTGTCGCTCAAAATGCTTGGTACTGGGGGCAACTGCCCGATCGAGTAGCGACCCACTTCAATTTAGAAGGCACTCCCAATGACTGGATGACCAAGACCAACGCGACGATCATGATGTCTGGGTTTCAAATTGGGATGCCATTTCTTCTGATCGCCATAACTTTACTGGCCGCACGGTTACCGGCTTCGATGGTGAATATCCCACATCGCGAATATTGGCTTCATCCAGATCGCCATGCTTCATCGATGGGCTATGTTCAACTCTTTATGAATTGGATTGCAGTTGCATTTTCACTTTTTGCGATGGCAATCAACCATTTGGTCTTTGTGGCCAATCGCGATAGCGTTGGATTAAATACTGTTTGGTTCGGTGTACTTATGACAGTGTTTCTGGTGACGATCTTCCTCTCGGTCGCCAACCTGCTCTATCACTTCCGATTGCCACATGCTTCAAAGCCTTCTCGTTAGATCATGTTTTGCGGCCTGCGACGAATGTATCGACGCGCAAGGCCTCAGCGTCAGATAATCGCATCTACGCGAGGGTCTTTTGCCGTCCGATTCGCCACTAAGCCGTTCGGCCAAGTGGGAAACAAGACTTCCAAGCTCTTCTGCAAACGCAGTCTCAGCGATTTTGACCGCTTCGGTGAAACGCTCACGTACCCGATTGCATTCCGATTCGTAAATCTCGGGTGCTACGCTCCGCAAGTAATCCGGTGGCGTTGTCGCAGGATAGTCCCAGGTGATTTCGAACTCGTCTGCAATGCTTGGCAAATAGTCCGTGACGTCGAACAGGTCTCCCAAGCGTTTGCGTGCTTGATCAACCAGTTCGCCCCAGCAGCGATCCAAATTGCTTACCGTTTCACGAAGCTCGACCTGAGCTTCTCGCAACTGCGTTTCCAACGCTGACACGGTGTTTCGCCGCACCAGCCGAATTCCGGGCTCAACGTAGGGCAGTGTTTGATCACGCCAGCAGGCTACCGCTTTTGATTTCACGGCTGACACCGTTCGAAAGACCGGGTGGGTCGTATCGAACAGCTTCTTGCCTGCCGAGAGTACTTTGGCATCGGCGCTGAATGCTCCGGCGGCCAGTTGGCGTTGGCACTGGCTGAGTGTCTTGCGAACACCAGGCCATCGCACATGTAGACGGATGGCTGTTGTTGCCGACTGCAGTTGCTCTCCGACAGTGTTACGCTGCAGAGTCTCTCGTTCTTGGGTTGGTGGTTCTAAGACGGTGGACATAAAGGGATTCCTTGATAGTGAAGGGGTTGGTAAACGAAAAACGGCGGACAAAATTGGCCGCCGCTTTTCGGAATGATTAATAACGAATGGATACTTAGGCGTCGTGAGACCAAGCGTCGTCAGCCAACACTTCCGGTAAGTACCTGCCATTTGCGATAGAGACAGGCTTTAAGTTCTGCCAAATCTCGGTCGTCGATACAGTCGGCGGAATTTGTGACACCTCAGCGGACATCACTATCATTTCGTCAACATCTTGCACCGAGTCCGTTTGCCAGAATCGATGCATCAGCCAACCAAGTAACAAGAACGGGACCAACACCGCGACTACCGTTCCGATAGTTTCGATGGAGCCCGAAAGCAGCAAATCCGTTGCCCGCTGCGTTGCGATAGATTTGCGTTCTAATTCAAGTCGATCTAGGCCCGATTGGATATCGGTCTGCTGTTGCACGATCGATTTGCGGGTCTGCTCGAAGGATTGCTGAGCCGCTATCCAATCTTTGCGAGCCTCCGCGTCGGCGGTGACGAGCCCCTTTGACGCTTCGGTGACCTGCCTTTGCATTGCGTTGACGTGCTCTCGCTCGCGACGTGCGGCCTCGTCTTCGTCGCAGCCGACCATGAGTGGGGAGAGCAAGAGCAGGAGTAAGCCAAATCGCTTGAGCACTTTCCGAACGATAGTCCCTGCTAACACCAGTATTTGAATGAGGCGAACCATTGTTTTCCCTTCGTAAAAGTCTTTGTGTAAATTTGAGTAGTTGTTCAAAACGGCGTTGGCGATGAAATGCCAACGCCAATGCAGCAGTCGCAACGAGCGTGCTGCACAGAAGTAAAACGGTGGACATGATCAACCCGTTGAGT
>JANPHB010000008.1:0-4087 GCA_031424235.1 Pirellula sp. | reverse complement strand
CTTCACCTGAAATCCTCCGTGCTAGCGATAAAACGTTTGTGTTGTTACTACGTTAAACCGCAAAAACACCAGGAGGTTTCAGGTTTTTTTATGAAATCGTCAAGAAACCTCAAACAAGCTTCGCTTGATTGAGGACTAGACGTTCTGCTAAACTGCTGCAAAGCCGGTATTTCGTCGAAAATTTGGCAATGCACACCTACAACTGAACCTATGTTTCGTATCCTGTTGAAAAAGTACATCAATGAAGCCATGTTGTTGTGGTGCGCTTGCGCGTTGGTCCTTTTCTTTTTCCCTTGGGTTCGGATTTGGACGGTCAGCCAGTTTGAATTGAGCGGCTTTGCACCCTTGATCGAGCAGTTTCGTGCTTTTGAAAAGTTCTCGCCGGTGCCGTTAGAACAGTTTCTGACTTATCACGGCATGATTGGCTTTACGTTCGATGAACCGGTGTTGATTCTGTGTGTTTTGGTATGGAGTATCGCTCGGGGTAGTGATGTCGTAAGCGGCGAGCTTGGTCGAGGTACGATGGAAATGCTGTTGGCACAACCATTGAGCCGCGGGCAGATTTTTGCGGCTCATGCGTTGGTAACGATCACTGGCTTGGTATTGTTGTGTGGTCTGGTACTCTTCGGCATTTATCTTGGGATCCAAACCAATGCGACCCCAGTGAGTAGCTCCGGCGTATTCCGATTGCCGATCTTCAATATGAATGTGACCAATCCATTTAGTGCAACGACAACGAAAATGGTCCCTCTTTCCGAGTTGGTTTCGCCTAGCGTTTATATCGTGCCAACGATGAATTTGTTTTCTCTTGGGTTCATGCTTTTGGGACTGAGCGTCATGGTGAGTTCGTTTGAGCAATATCGATGGCGAACGATTGGTATCGTAATCAGCGTTTACGTATTGCAGTTATTGCTCTTCATCTTATCGAAATCGACACCAAGGCTTGGGTTCTTAAAGCCGTTTAGCTTCTTAGCGGCGTATCAGCCAGACTGGATCGTGCAGGAGGTTTTCCACTCGCCAGAATTGGCTTGGGTTTGGCGAGTTTTTCCCGAGTCAACTTCGGCCAACACAGCTGCCCAACCATCGCATCTCGGTCCGATGTTCTATGTATCGGTTTTGATCGTGTTGGGCTGTATCAGCTATTCGATTGGCTACTATCGATTCAAAACAAGAGATTTGCCGGCACCACAATAAGTGATTAGAACGTCACGATTTGCCAAGAAATTCTTGATCGGCTTGACTGAGTTGCGTCATTTCAATTTCACTCTGCGAACCATCGGGCTGCTCAAGCAGGACAATGTCATTACTCACATTGACCAACTTTGCGATCATTTGGAATTGTCCCGTTTTGTCCTTCCAAGTTCGAAAGGAATGGCGTTGACTCAGGTCGGCGGAAGGCGACGAGGGACTTTGATTTGTCGTGTTCGAGCTTGCCAATGATGTATCCATGACTGTAGGCGAACCCTCGGTAGTACTGGGCTCTTTGATCGGCTCACTGAGAACGGCCGAAATCAAACGGAAATTTGTGAGCAAAAAGACATGGTTTCCTTTTGGGTGGGCCAAGATAGAGACCACTTCTTCTTTAGCGGACGATGAAAAAATTCCATTGTTCGGCAATATGTAGGTGGGGCCGCTTCGTCGATTGGAGAAAATGACGAACTTGTCCTGATTACGTGAATAGATCTTGTCGTTTGCAGGGTCGAAAGCGATACAAGTACACGACGCACCGTCAAGCATGAATTCTGGGTTTTCCAAGTCGTCGATCGGGCATATTGCCGTACATTTATCCGCACCAAGGTTTACGTTGGTTCCTTGCTTTCCATTCGCCCTCCGTCTCAAGGCAACGAATTTGGAATCATGACTAATCGTTATTGGGTGATCGAGTCTTCTTCCAATTTCCAAGCTGGCTGTTTGTTCCAACTTGAGCTTGTTGCCCGAAATGCGAAACCTGAGCGCATTGTGTTGGTCGCAGGCAAGTAGGTAGCGTCCGTCCGGAGAAAGCGAAAATGCGTTCAATTCTTGTCCTAGCGTTTCTGAGAATGGCACAACGTCACCCGTTTGAAGATTCACTGCAACCAATTTCGAGTCATCCTTTCGATGGAAGTAGGCCGTCGGACTATTGGGGTGGCATGCCAACTCCTTCACGCCCAAGACGTTTCGTTTTCGTTTGACTGAAAAATCATGTTCGTCCAGTACCGTGATTTGATTCTCGCAAACGGCCACGATACCTAACTTGGACCTTCCTAAGGTTGTGCATGGCCTCGTCAAGTCGAAACGAAAAAGTTCGCTTCGGTCTTCTGTAGAAAATGCGTAAAGGAATCCTTGTTTATCCGCGACTATCAACTTGGAACCGTCAGACGACAAAATCATCCTCGGGAGCAACTTGCTTCCATTGATGTTGAAGTAGGCAAATTGGGAAATGGGCCCTGTAGCGCCTGAACTGAGGAGAAAGGGCTCGGAGGGTCTTTGAGTATTTACTTCGGCGGGACTGGACCAAGCAAATCGATTTACGTTCGGTTCGGTTGGACGATTGTCGATTTTCGCAACCGGGTAGAAACGTTGTGTGCCGTCAGAGCGAACAACTCGCAATTGATAGTACCACTCCTCTGACCCGACTGTCATTTTGATGGTATTGCTGGCGCGTTTCCCAATGACGGAATCCTCAATTTTGAGTTCGCGTTCTTGCGAACTTTCACCGGCCGCTTGGGTGGTCTTTTCGACATCGGAGAGATCGTTTCGGAGGGATTCTTTTTTGTAGACATTCACTGCGCAGGAAGTGATTTTATTGCGGGGGTCAATTAGCGTGGCCATGACAAAGATATTGTCTGGATTGACATTGCATTTGGACTCACCGATCGAACCTTCCAACAACTCTGAGATCTTGCTGTGAGGAATGATCCAGTCGGTAAACGGTTCCTTTCCGAAGTAGTCGATTCTCGGTACGGCAAGGCCAACGAATTTCCCTACGGTATTGAACACTGGTCCACCTAAGTCACGATAATCAAGCAAGTTATTCAATTGCATTCGTGCGATGTCTCCCGTTTCATCTTGCTCGAGCTTAAGAATTTCGCTTTGGATACTATGAGGCTCGTCTACGCCAGGGCGAAGGTGCGGTTCCTCTTTTCTGTAAGTTAGAACCGTGACCGGAAGAGATTTCTGTAACTCAGCAACTTCGGATAAATCGACAGGCTCCGGTAGGTTTTCATGTGTCACGCAAAGCAGCATCATACTGCCACAAACGCGGGACATCAAAAAATTGACATCACAACGAATTGCAGATTGACCTGAGCGAAACAAACATGAGAAAGGTTTTCCAAGGGAGATAATTCGATTAGGAACAACAATATATCCCGTTGCTCCGTTCTTCATTACCAAGAGGCCTACAACTTGAGGAATGGAGTTGTTGCCGGTATCGACAAAGGCTGTTGCATTCTTCAGTCGATCGAAGGATGGGTTATCCACCTCCTTTTTGGGCAATGTCGCGGAGCGTTGAGTTTGAGTTAAAGGTGTTTCAGAGATGGGTTCTGATGCTTGTGTCACCGAATTCTGAGGATCGATATTCGATTGCTCCGTTTTGGGGCGAGCGGTTGGGTCACTTGCCGCGTTCCGTGCTTGCGACTCGACCGCTGTTCGTTGCGCCTGTATTGGTCTTTCGGGGACAGCCAAATCGGGTCTTGACACATTTTGTTTTGCCGTATCAGGAACGTGGGTTGTCGCTGCATTTGGCGGCGTAGGTGCATCTGCCGGTGGAGGTGCTGTTGGAGAGAAATCGGGCGGTGGAGGCGAAGGACTTCGATGTTCAGCCATTGGGGTCGGCAGAGTTTGTGAACGTACTACCCAAAATACTAAGCCAACCGTGGCGAAAATGAGTGCCTGAAGGACGAAGACCGAAATAAACACCAAGACAACCCATTGTTCGTTGTTTACAAGAGGCTGGACGAACTTCTCTAGTGCCGGAATTGGTAGTTGGCCTTTGATGGAAGCGACATCCTGCCTATTTGCACAATAGTGCTCCATCGCAGGTCCAGCGGTATGGTTTTGCCATAGTTTCATTATAGTAGTCGATGAATCGAAGTATACGATCCTC
>JANPHB010000007.1:0-52196 GCA_031424235.1 Pirellula sp. | reverse complement strand
GGTCTTCACCTGAAATCCTCCGTGCTAGCGATAAAACGTTTGTGTTGTTACTACGTTAAACCACAAAAACACCAGGAGGTTTCAGGTTTTTTTATGAAATCGTCAAGAAACCTCAAACAAGCTTCGCTTGATTGAGGACTAGTAAGCCGCATCGACATCACATTCACGCGGACACCTTCCCAGTGCATCTGAGACGTGCCGTTCAATAAGCGAAGCTGAACAAGTATGTGTGTACCGGCTTTAGCTGGCATGTCGCGATCCGATGCAGCGCGGCCGGCTGAAGCCGGTACACCAACATCAGTGAAGTCGAGGGATTCAAGCGATTTTTGCGTCTGTGTTTACGTATTTGTTTGGCAAGGCGAAAGGATGTTCGTGATGAGAAACGTCCGGCTCCTCATCCCCCGGCCCCTTCTCCTCGAATCGAGGAGAAGGGGGGATAGAATTCTTGGATTGCGAATGTTGGGCTCGAGGACCTTGTTCGCCGACTGCGAAACGGTTCGACATGATGCTTAGTGGTCAGTTGGCTTCTCCGCGAATCATCTGGAACTGTGGGCTCTCTAAAATCAAATTCACGGCGACCGAGATTCTGAAATTGTTTGCACTCAGTTGCTTGATCATCTCATCGATGAGCGGCTTGTCGGATAATTGAACCGATCGGCCAATTGCATAGCCGAGCAGACGTCGACAAAAGGTTTGCAGAAAGTCATTGCGACGCGTGGTTCCAATGTATTCTCGTAAACCATCGGCACCCGAAATTTTCGTGCCGTCTCGCAGTACCGATGCTGTGTCGATCTTGAAGCCGTGAGCATCCTGGCTTCTCAACCGACCAATGGTATCGTATTGCTCCAACGCGTAACCAAATCCATCGATGCGTTGATGGCATTTGGCGCACGCGGGGTCATTGCTATGGCGTTCCACCAGTTGCCGTTCGGTGAGATCCGCAGGCACATCCTCCGGCAACACCGGCACATTCTTGGGAGGACGTGGCAGTTTCTCACCTAGCAGAAATTCAGAGACCCAATTTCCTCGCAAGATCGGACTCGTACGCGATGCTCCCGATTGCTTAGCCAACGTGGAAGCCATGCTCAGAATGCCACCCCGTGAAGATTTCCTTGTCCCCTCGACTCTCTTCCAACCTCCTTCGACTCCATCTAAGCCATAGAACTTGGCAAGCTTCGCGTTCACAAAGGTATGATCGGCGTTCAACAGATCGAGAACGGAGCCGTCGTTTCGAAACATGTCCTCGAAAAAGAGGATGGACTCCTCGTACATATCGGACTTCAATTCTGCGAACTCCGGGAAATGCGTTTCACTCTTTTCGTCGAGCTTGTCAAACTCGCGAATGTGGAGCCACTGGCAGCCAAACTCGATCGCCATCCGTCGCATTCGGCCATCGGACATCATGCGTTTCACTTGTTTCCGTAAGACTTCAGGTTCCTGCAATCGATTGCTTGCAGCGGCGTCGAGCAATTCTTGATCGGGTAGCGACGACCAGAGAAAGTAGCTCAAGCGAGATGCCAATTCATGATTGCTAACCGGCCCCGCTGGCTTACCCATCGCTGCCGCTTCGCCGCGATAGAGGAATGCTGGCGAGACTAAGACTCGAGATAGGAGCATTCTTACAGCAGTAGCATGAGGCAGCTCCTCGGTTCGCAGTTTTTCGTAAAGCCGTTTGAGCTCCACCAATTCGGCGTTCGTGAGCGGTCTTCGCCATGCGCGATTGGCAAAATCCAGAACGGCTTGTAGGTGCTTCGGCTCCGTGGCTAGCATTTGCTGCTTGAACTCGTCTGCGCGCTTCATGATCCCTTCCCGCATCGGCGTAAAGGCGCTTGGATCTGCGTCCTGGGTTGCGAACTGCCAGAGCTGTTCGTAAGCGTCCACTAGCGCCAACGCATCTTGGCTAACGAAGTGCAATTCGTCCCAAAGTTGGTCCAGCTTGGCCGATTGCGCGTCGGTCAACATCAATCGTTTCAGATGATCATCCTCTCGATAAAACAGGGTCAACGTTACAACTTCATCGACCGGTACGATTTTGGTGTAGCAAAGTGCAGCCGGAAACAATTGTCTGAAAGCATCGAACTGCGCAAGCAATCTCGTCCTGGCACGACTCCCTTCGGAAACCAAGATCGGTGCATCATATTGCAATGGCCGATCGCCATCCGACCAAGTCGACTTAGCTCCTTTTTCGCCGATGCCGCTGGCCGCCGGTTGCCGCAACTGAGATGGTTTTTCAGAAAGGACTTGCAATTGCACGGTTCCCTCGGCCCCTTTTACTGGATGCAATGCTCCGGTTGCAACAAACTCGTAGCCCTCTACCAAGTCCGCAGGAACAAGAAGCTCCAACACAGACGGCGCCTGGCGAATCAAACTGGAGACACTCGACGCATTACCTGCCTGATCCGAGCTAAACAAACTGGGATCGATACCGAATTCGGATTGGCGGTCGTCGGCCGCGCCGGATTTGTTCGTCAACAACTCAGCCCGGGCCGCGGAAAAGAGTGGTCCACTAAGTGGAGTCAGTTGCTTGTAAAGTACTGTGTCCGGCGAATCCGCTGGCAATCCTTCGGGGCCTCTCGTTAGAAGTGCTTGAACGTCCCCCGAGAGTCTCTCTCGATCTGACTTATCGGTTGCACTTTGCCATTTGGCGAGTACCGATCCAGCAGGAATGATCGACTTGACTTCACCCGAATCCGGCTCGCTATAAAAATGCCAAACCCCAGGATTGCCAATTCGATCCGAATGAGGATTGCCAGCAAGGATATCGGGTGTTACGTCTTTGCCGAGATTCCAAGTTTGATTTGCATTCGAAATGCTTTGGATAGTCAAATCGATCGCGGTCATGTCGCAGGAGTGTTCACCATTTCTCGGGCCGACAATGAGTGATACCAGATCACCCTTTTGGATTCCAAACTCTCCCTCGGGTGCAAACTTTTGATCGTCGGCGTTCGTTGCAGCGCCCGAAGCGAGAACTCGACGCGAACCACCGTGACTCAACTCCAACGACCAAGTGACTCCGTTACCGCACCCGATATGGGCTCGTTGTACATGTCCAGAGAGCTTAACGTTGCCTGAGATGGGGCTTCGCCAACCGACTGCGGCCCGAATCTTGGGCGATGGGTGAACACCAACACTATGCGGCTGCATGCCACCAGGGATCCGGACAAATTGATCGGAGGAGTTGGCGAGTACACTCAAGGCATCCGGTCCAACCCAACCCTGCACGAAATCATAACTTCCAACACGCTCGGTCTTGTTCGTGATGTAAGAATCGATCCGAGTCTCACCTCCTCCGACGCCCAAGTATTGGAACCACGACGCGAGTACCATCTTCTCCACGTCATATTTCTTGGACAATTCCTCTACCGTTAGTTTGCACGAGGACTGATCCAACTCTGCAGCTGCCTTGAGGCTAGCAGAAGCACCTGCAAGTACGCGTTCGCGGTTAGCAGAAAGGGAAGCGATCGCGGTTCTCAGGTCGCGAAGCAGCAAATCGGGTTTGCCGGGAGCGATGAACCGCGGGTTTTCCCATACCGCGACATCGTTTTCATTCGCGTCCGATACCGCGGAGGTCACCAAAAACAACTTGATGTTCTTCCCGTCTTGAGGTTTTGGAAGCTTCGTGCGAATCTCTTGCCTGACCGCGATGGGTTGGACGGGAACTTGCCAGGCCGTCGGTCCATCCCGTTTGCCGATGTGTCCGATGGTCGCGAATCGCCAAAGCGATTTTTGCCATTGAACAATGCTCCCGATCAAATCGGTGAGATCGTCGGGTTTGGCGGCACGCCATTTCGATCGAATGACGTCCAGCACGATCGATGGCGTTTTGTCATTCAAGGTTTCCCAGAGGGCAGTGAAATACTTTTCGTTCAAGGAATGTTTGACTGCGATTGTAGCGATCGACGATGTTCCACTTTGCAAAGCCTCGCGTTCGAGAAGTGTCACACGCAAGTATTTTTCTAAAGGAAGTCGCCCGCCACCGTTGGTTTCGAATTGGATGCCTTGCAAGTTGACGGAGGTTGCTCCTGCGTTGTCCGAAAACTCGGAATAGAACTTCTGAATGGCAGCCAGCTTTTCGTTGGTCCAATCGCGTTGCGTATTGCTCGTCGAAAACTGGATGCCATTGGGAACGAGCATCGCATGGCTTGAAATGTCCTTGGCCGCATCCAAGTATTTTTGGATGAGGGCTGGCGAAATCACCAATGCGCTTCCGACGTTGGTAAACCCCTCGCCCGCTGCGCTATCGGTCGGAAACTCACGCGTGGGTTCCAACGGGACGCCTGTTAGATCTTGGATCGTATAAGTGAACTCGGCGTTGTTGAGTCGGCGAAGAACAACCGGGCCGGGGTCACCTGCGTTGGCCAGCGCATCCGAATCGAGGAGCGATTGTACCCATTTCTTCAAGGTCGCGTGCTCGGAGGCCGTCGGATGCTTTTCTCCATCTTTAGGAGGCATTTCGCCATCTGACAGCATCTCGAGAACCCGCTGCCAAGGAACGATGTTCTTTCGGATATCGGCGACCGAACGAAACGGCTCTAAGTCTAACTCGCCTTGGTTCTCGGCGGCCGAATGGCAAGTGATACAGTACTTTTTGAGCAACGGGAATTGCGTGTTTTGAAACTGCTCCTGAAGCGACTCAAAGGACTGGCCGGTTTGACCGAGGGTATCGGAATTCAATCCGAAAAAAACCATCGTGAAAAAGGCGAAGAGGAGCGTACAAAACGCTTTGGGATGGAGAGGCACTGAGGGCTCCAGCGAAGGTGGGGAGGGCAAATGGCGGGATTGAAGTCATCGTATTGTAGCAGATGATCGGAGGGACTTCAAAACTGTCCAACTAAGCTGTTCTAACCTTTTGCGATTGAATCGCGAATGCGATGGGATTTTCCAGCCTGGGGTGAAGTTCGCACCGCGAACGAAACCCCAGGTAGTATGCCCCGATTGATCCAGAGCTCTGAAGGAGCGGCATGGGCTGTGAATCATTTCCCTACCCAATGGCCATGTTGACCATCAGCCCAAGTAGCCATAGTGTGTATGCCGTCGCTCCGCGACTCTCAGACAATCCGTACTACGCGGACCACGGATTTCATCCGTGGCTTTCAAATGCCACTGCTCCGCAGTTAAGCTGAATTGCGTCCACCGGCGGAGCCTGGGGACGAGTATCAATGCTTGTTTGGAACGCTGGTTTCTCACGAAACCTGCTACATAAGCTTGCCAAAACTAGGCGGCTTTTTTGCTGGCTTGAGCAGCGTCGATCCATCGTTCGATCGTCTTTAGTGGCGGCGGTTCTTGTTCTCGCAATAGTCGCTGCCCCTCGGATGTTTGTGCTGCCGCGTTGACCATCGCATGAGCCTCCGCTGGCCGAAGTCGAATCAGTTCCTCTGCGGTGCGTATCCCAGCCATGATCAGCAGTCCCGAACCGGCTGCGGAAAGGCGTTCAATTTGGCAAGCCAATCTGGCTTGGTCCTGCCATTGGTCGACGATGCGTGGCGTGATCCATTTGGTCTGAAGTTCGGCCGAAATGCTTTCGGCATCGTGACTCAACAAATCGCGGACCGTTGTTAGACCTATGGCCTCAAGTCGCGCAGCCGTTTTCGGCCCGATCGCAGGTGAGTCGACAATCGGACTATCGAAGGTTAGCTTCGTACGCTTAGTTGTCTTTTCGTTTGCTGTTACCTCTGGCGCTGGTATTACAACCTCGCGAACTTGTTTCTCAGGCTTTTGTAAAATAGGCTCTGCCGCGTGGATGGGCTCAATCTTCGGTCTGGTCGGAATGATCGTCGCTGGTTGGATGATCGGCGCTGGTTGCGTTATTTTCGCCGGTTCTGGGTTGCTTCGTGGCTGGTCTGGCTGTTGGATTACGGTGCTGACGTATTGGGGCTGCGCGACTGCCTTGGGTTTGATTGGCACCGGTGCAACTTTTGGTTTGGCTGGCACTTGCATTAACTCACTGGTGACAGCCTTCTCAACAATCGATGGTTCAGGGCGCAACTCAGGTCGCTCCTTTCGAACTTTCTGAACCGTTCGTTGTTCTTGGCTGACATTTCGAACGACGTTACCTGTTCGATTGAATTCGTCGAGGATTTTTTCCACTTCACGCTTTTGTTCCGCCGAATCGATTCCAGCCACAATCTTTTTGACGGGCATTTGCAAACCAGCCAGCAAGGTTGGGACTGCGAGCGAGGTGTTTGGCAGCTTCACAGAAACTTCGTTTGCAATGCGATCGATCACGCTCCCCCAGCCTGTTAAGACCCAAGTGAAGATCATCGCGAGCGTTTTCCTAGAGTCGGAGCCAAGAGCGAGCTCTGGGTGTCGACCTGACTCTTTCATGTCGTAGTCGTCCATCAGGGGTTCGTAGTACCGATTGGCCATCGTCGCCCCGCGAAGGATGCTATCGGTGAGCCAATTGCTGGCGGAACCTAAAGGAAAGGACTCGAGCTGCGAGTCCTCGCAGGCCATTTTGAAAATCGATTGGTACGAGCAGCATACGCTCCACTCCAAGGGGCGATGCACGATGGTTTCGCGTGGAGACTGGGCCGTATGAAGCGGCATAAAGGGATCGGAGAAATAATGACTTAAGACACCGATCGCATAAGCCGCTTCTTTCCAGTTGCCGGCTGAAAGCATCCGATTGGATTGCTCAAGCCACTTTTCCGCGGTCTTGGCGGCCCCACCCCAATAGCCACCCCGCACATGAAGGACATGGTTTTCGAAGTCCTTAAAAACATTGTCCGGATCTTTAGCGCCTTTGAGATAGTCCGCATAGTTAGCCAATAGTAAGTCCGCTAGCGATTGGCCTCGAGAACTCGGCACCTCATGCAAGGCATCGATTGCAAAGTAATGGTGTGTGCTCTTGCAATGCGCAGCTCGCAAAATCGCAACGATCGCGTCCATGATTTCCTTGCGTAGTTTGGCGATACACTGACAGCCATGATACATTTACAGGCTTAAGGTCACTCTCGGCAAGAGTGACCCACCGTGGGTCGCATCTGCCGGATGCGACATTGAGCGAGATGGGCTCTGAGCGTCCCATTAAACCTTCAGCAGTTCGGGTGTCTTGCGTTGATCCAAACAAGCCGCAATATGACGGACCGCTTGTCGCAATCTCGCTTCGTTTTCGACCAGCGAGATTCGCAAGTAACCTTCGCCGACCGGGCCGAAACCGCCGCCGGGGCTGACCGCAACATTTCCGTGTTCTAGCAAATGCATTGCGAAATCGACCGAGTTCATTTGCGAGGCCCATGGTTCAGGGATCTTGGCCCAGAGAAACATCCCAGCCTTGGGTACGTTGACTTCCCAGCCGATTCGGCGAAGCCCTTCGACCAGAACGTCGCGTCGACCTTGATAAATCAAGGACTGCTTTTCTACGGTCGCTTCGGTATCTCGCAAAGCAACAATTGCAGCGATTTGAATCGCTTGGAACATGCCGTAGTCATAGTAACCTTTGATGGTAGCAAGTCCCTTGACCATGTCCGCGTTGCCGGCACAGAAGCCGACGCGCCAGCCTGCCATGTTGTAGCCCTTACTCATCGTCGTGAATTCGACGCCGACGTCTTTTGCACCAGGTGCCGAAAGGAACGACGGTGGAACGTAGCCATCGTAAGCCACATCCGCATACGCAAAGTCGCTAATGACCATCAATCCATATTTTTTCGCAAGCTTCACCACGTCCACGAAGAACTGGGGCTCGACGGTAACCGTAGATGGATTGTGCGGATAATTGATGATAAGCAGCTTGGGCTTCGGATAAAAATGCTCACACGCATAAGCGATGTTCGAGAGGTATTTGTCCGTATTCGAGACGTCCAAGGCCACGACATTGCCCGAAGCCAAAATGACTGCGTACATGTGGGCTGGAAAATAGGGAGCAGGAATAATCGCCGTGTCACCCGCTCCCATCAGAGCCAAGCACATGTGCGAAAAACCTTCTTTCGAGCCCAAGCAAACGAGCGCTTCGGTCTCGGGATCCAAACGGACGCCGTATTTGCGCAAGTACTTGCTCGTAAACTCACGTCGCAAATTCAAGATACCGTTGGCCTTGGAATAGCCATGATTGCCGACATCGGAGGCCGCTTCGGTCAGTTTGGCAATGACCAACGGATCGGGTGGATCGGATGGATTTCCCATCCCCATATCGATCACATCCTGGCCCGCTCGCCTCTTTTGATACAAAAGATTGTTGATACGTCCAAAAAGGTACGGGGGGAGTCGGTGAACTCGAGGAGCCCACTCCACTTTGAAATTGCTTGCGCTCATGGAATTTTGGTTCGAAACAAACGTGTCTAGGTCTAGCCAACCTTGGCTATCTCCTAGATAGGATACGGGACATGCAGGTTCGAATAAAGTCGGAATTCCGTTCGCAAGATGACGAATGAGCGATTTCTGCTCTAGTATTACGGTTATTGATGCAAGAAACCTATAGCCAATGAACGGTGTACTTGTAGCGGAAGGGCGCGTTCCCTCCGGTGAAGCAACATCGTTTAACAGTCAGCCGTAGGCGTACTGTCAAAAGAACGCGGTACGCCTACAGCTGACCGTTAAACGACTAAATCATCAAGCCGCTTGCGCCGTTCCGCTAACACGGGTAGGGGCAAGCCTACGACATTGCCATTGCGGCGTCTTCTTGGCGAAGTTCTTCGATCAAAGGCCATAACTCGTCGACTTCTTCGCTGAACAGATTGCCGACGAGCACATCGGTAATCAGATTCTTCTTTTCCGGGTACTTTCGAACCAAGCGACCAAAGTTCAAACCGTCGTAAAAGGCGCATACCAAGTTCCGCATGCGATCCATTGCCTTGACGTACTCAGGCTCCCAGCTTCGCAAACGTTGCTCGCTCGGGTCGTTTGCATCCAAAGCGTTCGCGATCGATTCCGAGGCCATCGAGGCAGAGGTTAATGCCAGCATCACCCCGGACGAGTAAAGCGGGTCAAGGAATCCAAAGGCATCGCCGACCAAAACCCAACCGTCTCCGGCGGCCTTTTTCGCTTTGTACGAATATTCCTTCTGGGCTTTGTAATCCCCCTCACGAACGGCATCCGCAATTCTCGGCTGAACGCCTGGGCAACGAGCCACCTCTTCCATGTAAATCTTTTCGATGTCCTTGGTTTCTCGATTCTTGAACAGGTAATCAAATCCTGCCACGACCCCGACACTCACGACGTCGTCATGAAGCGGGATATACCAGAACCAGCCTTTTTTCTCCTTCGTTTGGATCACGATCGTGCCACCTGCATCGATTCCAGGTTCACGTTTAGCACCCTTCCAATAGGTCCAAATGGCTGCTTTCTTCAAAACGGGATCCCACTCGCGCAAATCCATTCGATCCATGACGATTGACGATTGGCCACTTGCATCTACGACAATTTGAGAACGAACTTCTTTCTCGGCTTCACCTTCGAGCTTCACTTTGACACCAACGACACGCTCGCCGTCCATCAAAAGGTCGAGTACGCGTGCCCCTTCGTGAACGGTTACGCCATGCTCTCGAGCGTTATTGAGCAACATGTGGTCGAATTCGCTTCGCAGCACTTGCCAGGATTGCGAACGTTCGTGCGGGTCGTATTGGCTGAAGCGGAACGGTTCGGAAAGTTTGCCGTGTTCGTTGATAAACTGAACTCCGTATTTTTTCGAAAAGTGACTTCCCTTCATCTTGTCCAGCATTCCAAGCTGTTCGATGACAGGGTAGCAGTAAGGAATCAGCGATTCTCCGATGTGGAACCGTGGAAAATGATCTCGTTCGAAAAGGGTGACTTTGCACCCGCGTTTGGCGAGCAAGGTTGCGGTTGCAGAGCCGGATGGGCCACCGCCAATCACGATTACGTCACAACGGTCGATCGACTGAATCATGGTCTTCTCCAAGGAATAATCGGGCAAAAGGCCCTTGAAAGTGGGGTGAAACGAATGCCCAATGGGTGTTGCCCTAACTTAACCGAAATAATAGTCGTCTAAACAACTGTCGTCTAGACAGCAAATTTAGGATTTTTACCGTAGCTGGATTCGTGAGAATTCAGCGCCAACGGAATTCTTCTTCCTTCTAAGAACGGAATTCTTACGAATTCCGCTACGTACCAAGGCGGTACCACCAGCGCAAGTTTTGTGGTTTTCTTTCATCGACCACTAAATCTAGTTCTGCCTCGCTTGCCGGGCTCAAATCGGTAGAATGCAAGCGTCGCCTAAGCAGAGGTGGCACGAGCCTTTTTTACGTGGTGGTTTCTCATGATCGATGATTCAAAGCGGTACCGCAAAGACGATTCCAAGAAAAAGAAACCGCCCACGACAAACATCCTCGATCGGTCACCGCCGTTTGATTTGGCTGCGGAAATGGGGATTCTTGGCAGTTTGATTTTGAACCCGGACGTGGCCAACGATCTGGCGATGGAGCTTCGGGCTGACGATTTTTACGACGATGCCCATCGCAAGCTCTACAGTGCGATGATGAATTTGTTCGATACGGGGCGAAAGATTGACTCGACGCTTCTCATCAGCGATCTGAAGACCGCAGGCGACTACGAACTCGTCGGTGGCGCCGGTTATCTTGCCAAATTAGCGCACAGCGTCCCCAACGCAGCCCACGCCAAGTACTACGCTCAAATCGTCCGTAGCAAGGCGGTGATGCGGCGTTTGATTGACGCTTCGACCTCCATTCTTTCCGACGCGTACGACGAGAGTGCGGACGCCAAAGAACTGGTTTCTCAAGCGGAACAAAAGATCTTTAGCATCCAGGACGACCGAAGCGCCAATACCGCGGCGTCGGTTTCCGAAGTGCTCAAAGCGGCCATGACACGTATCGATCAACGTATGCAGGGTGAACAACTGCAGAGCGGCGTCTTAACTCACTTTACCGATTTCGATCAGATGACCGGTGGTCTACATAACGGTGAATTGATCATCTTGGCAGCTCGTCCTAGTATGGGAAAGACTGCCTTTGCGATGAACATTGCCGAACAAGTGGCGATGAAAGAAAACGCGCCGACCTTGTTCGTCAGCCTTGAAATGAACGCGATCGAACTGGTCGACCGTATGTTGTGCTCGATTGCCAAAGTCGACGGCCAGCGACTGAAGGTCGGTACGATCAGCAAAGATGATCAAAAGCGGCTGCTGGCCAACGCCGCCAAGATTAGCCAAGCACCTCTCTACATCGACGATGCCCCAAGCCGTACAGTTAGCGAAATTGCCGCAGTAGCTCGCCGAATTTCCCAACAGGAAATGCGCAAGCCCAACGGACGCAAGATCGGTCTCATCGTGATCGACTATTTGCAGCTGTTGGATCCGGACAATCCCAAGGACCCTCGCCAAGAACAGGTTGCCAAGATGGCTCGACGATTGAAGATGTTGGCTCGTGAACAGGATGTTCCGATCCTGTGCCTCTCGCAGCTCAATCGGCAGTCCGAAGAAGGCAAAGACCACCGGCCCAAGCTGAGTCACCTTCGAGAATCCGGTGCGATCGAGCAGGATGCGGACGTGGTCATGTTCGTTCACCGTGAAGGCTACTACCACCGCGGCGCGGACGCCGAACAATATGCTGGTCAAGCGGAAATCATTATCGCCAAACAGCGTAACGGTCCGGTCGGAGACGTCGAGCTGGTCTGGGAAAGCAGCTTCACCCGATTCATGAACAAGATTGGAAACCGGCACGAGGAGTTCAATACGTATAGCGATTTCTCAACGCCTGGTGGGTATTAACATTGGGCACAAACGACTGAGCGGCGGGCGCTAGCCGCGTTACGGTTTCCCAGGCAAACATTGTGGTCGCGGCTAGCGCCCGCGGCTCAGCTTGAGTAAAGTGAGTGCCATTTGGTGGGAGCCACAGTCCGTTTAACAGTCAGCCGTAGGCGTACCGTCCAGAAACTGAAGTACGCCTACGGCTGACTGTTAAACGATTGGACTATCAAAAACAATCTGCGTATGAATAGCGTTAACCAATCATGAGTTGAATCATCGATGAGTTCAAACCGCGATCTCAATCCTTACGAAGCCCCAGTTGCCCAGACCAACGTTGTGCCAGAGTTAACGGACGAGCGTCTCGCGTTTTCTACTGAAGTCACTTTAGGTGACCTGCAGCGAGCAAACACTTCCCCATTTCGACAAGCTTTACTGATTCTTGGCATCTGCTTGGAAGCTTTTTTTGTGCTCATTTCCGGGCTCGTTGCACTAGGACTCTTGGCCAAATTCCTTCGAAGCGGGGCCTTGACTAGAAGCGACGTGATTCTGGTTGTATTGCTCTCTATCATCGTTCTATCGTTAGCCGTCTTGATTGGAATGTACTTTCTTCGCGGTCGCATGTTGGCGAGAAGACTACCGTATCTACTGGGACACACCCATGGTTGGCTTTCTCCAACGACACTGTGTCAGTCTCGTACCAATGCGGAAGTGGAACTCAACATGGAAATGGTACAGAGCGTCCGCATCCAACGCGACTGTTTGATCATTCGTTTCAATCCGAGTCCGTTGGTGTTCGATGTGATCCCGATGCGTGCTTTCGAGCGTCCGGAAGCGGTTCGTGCACTGGTGAGCGAATTAAATCAACGGAAAACTCCCGTGGTTAATTTCTTCACCGACCCGAGAAGGCTGGAAGAGGTGAACATTCCCGCCACCGAGCAAATACCTAACGATGCGGTGCTATTCTCGGGTCACGTTACGACCGACGACATTCGTGAGTCACCTGTTTATCGTATGCTTCAACGGGTCATTTGGTATTTTCTCGCCATTGGAATTGGCTTTCCGGCCATAGTCATTGGGTTTGGTTGGTCGAGCTTCACGTGGCTCACATTAACCACGCTCTTTGTTCCGTGGATTTTATTCAAAGCGTATCGAAGCTCGTTAGGGCCGCTTCTGAAACCCGACACTCCGATTCGGTTCTCGTCAGGATATCTGGACGGCGAAATGATGTGCACTTACTCGTTTTCTGATAAGTCGCGAGTTAAGTGGGCCCATTATCAATCGATGCAAACCAGCGAATCCACGATCTCACTGGAGCTAAACGGGAAAATGAAGCTAATCATCCTGTTCGCCCGGCGGCAGTTTGCCTCGGATGCGGACTGGAACAAGGCCATTGAAACGATTCGCAAAGCGGTTCCAGAAAGAAATTAGCGAGACGATGGATAGACCGTTATGAAAGTGAAAACCGTAGACGTTATTTTTCTGCAGACCAACTTTCGACATGGGTTGGTTGACGCAGTACTTGGGCATGCTTTTTATTTTTTTTCCGACAACAAGTCGTTTCGAATGAGCATAACTCCGTATTCAGATCCAACACTTGTCCCCATCAGTGACATAGTCCTTGAAGTTGATTCGATGCGATTCAACGCAGTCATCGATGCGAAAGTTCAAGGAAAGCTCGTTGACTACGACGGGGTTCCAGAATCGCCCATCATCGGAGAACTCATCAAGAAGACGAATGAGGGGGCTGGAATTACATTGGGATTTAATTCAAACAATGACATTCAGTATCAGTCGGAAGATGGTGAATTAACGCTTCGACTCTCGAATCGAAAGAACGAAGTGATTTACTTCTTTCATCCACAACGTCGGATGATCTATCTTGAAAACGAGAACGCCACCCCTGCCCAGCCTGTCAATTTTTTGCAAGGTACTGTATTACTTGTCGATGAAAACCTCAAGTTCTTTGGAAAAAACGAGGCTGATGGGAGCGGTTTCGAATTGACCTGGAAACTGGATTTTTCGCCAGAGATTTTAAAGTATGTAATTGCCCTCCTCCAGCATCTTGTTAAAGTGTCCGCCAAGCTGAAAGTCTAGAATTAGCCAGTGATTTACTTTTGCTGTTTGAAAACGGATCAAAGTTGCGAGTGCACGGCATTGTGACGGAGTTGGGGACGCTGGGCGGGAACAATTGGGACAATTGTTCGACACTACTTTTGGGACAATTGTTGGACTCTTGATTCAGCAGGCGAATTCAGCGATGATGGTGCGATCTGGACCGCTCTATCAATCGAGGAAAGTGTAAGCCATGAACCAACTGACTCGCCGTAATCTGCTCCAATCCGCAGGTGCCACCTTAGGAGCACTTGCGGCAGCACCCTTTGGAAAGCTTCTTCCGACTGCTTACGCAAACGAAGCGAGCGTCGACTCGCTGCCGATGCAACTTTACAAAAGTCTCAATGACTCGCAGCGCCAAAAAGTCTGCTTGCCGATGAATCACCCACGTCGCCAGTTCGTCAGCAATTGGTGGTACATCCACCCAGACCATCGTGTCCCAAGTACATTCAATGCCGAACAGCAAGATTTGATTCGAAAGATCTTCGATTCACTTCACAGTACCGACTATCAAGACGCAATCAACAAACAGGTCCTACTTGATCAGTACGGAAACGAAAAGAACGCTCCGGCAGTGGGGTTCTTTGGAACGCCAGAGGACAAGGATTTTGAGTTTCTATTCACTGGGCACCACGTGACGCGTCGATGCAACGCACACTCAGACAAAGGCCAAGGGTTCGGTGGTGCTCCGGTCTTTTATGGCCATTATCCTCATCCAGCTGATCGAGGGAAAGAGAACTTCCACGAGGCCAAGGACCATCCAGGGAATCCCTATTGGTATCAAGGAAAGAATTTCAATCGTTTTGTCGATTCGCTAGACGGCAAGCAGCAAGCGAAGGGACTCGTTTCGCATGAGCCTCGGAGCGAGAGTCCTGAAGCGGTTGTCAAAATGACTGCGGAGAAGCGAGGCTTAAGTTGCTCTGACCTGAGTGCGGATCAAAAGAAACTGTTCATTGAAACCATGCGAGGCATGTTGGCGATGTTTCGTCCCGATGACATCACCGCGACCATCGACACGATTGAGAAAAAGGGAATGGTGGACCAACTCAATGTCTCGTGGTTTGATGGCAAGTACGACATTGGTTCGGACAAAGTCTGGGACACGTGGCAGATCGAAGGTCCCGACATGGTCTGGTACTTCCGCGGTGAACCTCATATTCACTGCTACTTTCACTTGAAGACTTAGCGACTCAGGCTCACTTTTGTCGGCTGTGTCTGTATTGCTTCATCGTCATCGCTTACGCTTCGGGTTAACAAATGGGGCGTCCTCGCTTACGCTTCGGGTTACCGAGTGGACTGTCACCAATACCCAGCGCGATGGTATGCAGTTCCCGAATCGGGATCGAAGTAATAGGTCGCGCCGCCTCCGTCCGCTTCGGTTGGACTACCAAAACGAATCGCATTCTTTAACACAGGCCATCCGAGGCCTTGGAACCATAATTCGATTTCGTCTGCATGGGCCGTTTCAAGTTTGGTTGAGCCACCGCGAGGGACTGCAGACAAATGCCCCGACTTGTTCCAAAGCTGGTCGACATACTCCCGCAACTCCGTTTCCGTTATCGAGTATTTTGCACGATGTCCCATGGCTTTTTTTTCTAGCGTGATGGCTTTCGCGGCCGTCGGCAGGTAGCGTTCAACACGGAAGTCTCGAACGTCGTCGTAGGTGGCACATTGGAAAACGCCAAACCGTCTCGCATCTAGATAGGACATGATGCCGTTGCAGGAAGGAACAAATGCAATGATCGCCACGGTGGAAGCAAGCACAAATGCCAAACCCGGCTTCCACTTCTTAGCGGCTGCAATAACGGTCACAGTCACGATCACGAATACCATGAACAGCGAGGTCAGTTGGATCGGCAGAATAATGGGCCAAAGCATTTTTTCTCAATGTCTGCGGGGTACGGGTGGCGTGACGTTGACTAAGGAACACTGGCATTCTAAATGCCAGGGTAGTAGTCCGTTATGAGGATTTTAGCAAATGTTAGTAAGCATAACTTCGTCGACATTCCACAGCCAATTCATTCCTCGGGAGGGCGAGGCTCCTGTCGAGCCATTGCATTGCCAGCTCGGCAGGAGCCTCGCTCTCCCATTAGAACCATTGCAAGTGTTTTGCAGCCGCGCTCGCCTCCCGCGTCCCGCCTCTAGTCTCTGTACTCCCTGGCGGACGGCACATGGAATGTGCCTGCTACTTTTGGCTTGCTACAATGGCGTATCCTCTTTGAGCACGCATAAACCAACGAAACGGAATGTTGAACTTCATGGTTGTACTGAACTTGTCGAAACTCTTTCTCTTAACTGTCCTTTGCCTTAGCTTGCAGTCGGCGGGGCTGGCGGTGCAATCCACATCTAGCACCAAGGATGCCTTTGAGTTGCTGGAACTGGAGATTCCGGAGCTCCAAAAGCTGATGGAATCCGGAAAGCGAAACTCGAAATCGCTTACACAACTTTACCTCGACCGGATCGATGCCATTGATCGCAATGGCCACCAGCTCAAAAGCGTTATCGAAGTCAATCCAGACGCCCTTGCTATTGCAACGCAACTCGATCTAGAGCGCAAGGCAAAAGGACCTCGCGGGCCGCTTCACGGCATCCCGGTCTTGATCAAAGACAACATCGATACTGCGGACAAGATGTCAACGACGGCTGGTTCTTTGGCGTTGATCGGGCCAGCACCCGACAAGGATGCGTTTCTTGTTCAGAAACTGCGCGAGGCAGGTGCTGTCATTCTTGGCAAAACGAACTTGAGCGAATGGGCCAACATTCGGAGCACGAATTCGACGAGTGGCTGGAGCGGTCGCGGTGGTCAAACGCGGAACCCTTACGTCCTAGATCGCAATCCGTGCGGATCAAGTTCTGGTTCAGGTACAGCCGTCTCCGCAAACTTATGTTCTGTGGCAATCGGAACGGAAACAAATGGTTCGATCGTTTGCCCATCATCGGCATGCGGCATCGTCGGGATCAAACCGACTGTAGGTCTAATCAGCAGAGCCGGCATCATCCCCATCTCTTCATCACAGGACACCGCTGGTCCGATGACTCGAACGGTTCGTGACGCAGCCATCCTATTGGCGATCCTAGCTGGCAATGATTCGGAAGACCTCACGACCGTTGACTCGGACAAGAACAAGCATAGCGACTACACTCAGTTTCTCGATGCGAGTGGCCTCAAGGGGGCACGGATCGGAGTGGCTCGCAATTTTTTCAAGCCGATTGGCAAGCTCGACAAAATCATGGACGATTCGCTTCAAGCTATGCGCGATGCAGGTGCCGAATTGATCGACTTCGAAAGTTTGAAAAGTATCGATGACGTTGGGGCGGCTCAAACGATTTTGTTGGAATACGAATTGAAGGCGAGCATGGCAGACTACTTTGTCCACCGCGGCAAACGCTCACCCATGAAGACGCTAGCGGATCTGATTGAATTTAACATGGCGCATCGTGACACCGAGATGAAATATTTTGGTCAGGAGTTTTTCGAAGCGGCACAGAAACGGGGCCCTCTCACCGATTTTGCTTACTTGGAAGCGCAAGCAAAATGCTTACGTCTGGCTAGAACCGAGGGTATCGACGCCGCCATGGAGGAGCATAAACTCGATGCGATTATCTCTCCCACACTCGGTCCGGCATGCCCGATCGACTTGGTCAATGGAGATCACTGGATTGGTGGCAGCACGGATTTATCTGCCATTTCGGGATACCCAAGTATTACTGTACCAGGAGCAACACTCCAAGGGTTGCCGATCGGATTGACCTTTATTGGGAAACGTTGGAGCGAACCGCAATTGATCAAGCTTGCTTATTCCTTTGAGCAAAAAACAAAGGTGAGAAAGCCACCCGAGTTTGTCCCGACATTGGGTTGGTAGGAAATCGTTTAACGGTTAGCCGAAGGCGTACCTCAAAGTAGCAGGCACATTCCATGTGCCGTCCGCTGGATTTCCTATTTGTTAGCGGAGCAGCCATTGTTAATAGACCGTCGTTTGTTAGCGGAACGGCGCAAGCCGTCCGGTCAATATCGCATGTGTTCTATTGGCTAAGAATTGTTTATCGGTCAACCGTAGGCGTACCGCCAAAAGTGACGAGTACGCCTACGGCTGACTGTTAAACGCGTCTATGCTAAAGCAATTCCTCACCGGGTGGAAAAAGGCTTCTCAGCAGACGCGCACTTGGATCAAACTGCTTCGTAAAGGCGAGCTCGACACTCGCTGAAAGACTCCTTCTCACCGTGATCTCCTGCATTAATCCTAACGGTATCCCATCGATGAAGCCTCGCAGCGGGCGTTTCCCTGAATAATCTAGACTTGAGATCGTAATGATACTTTCGCCCGAGAGAATCATCGGCTTCCAAAAGCGTGGCTGAAAGATATTCGATCCAGCGAGGGTTAGGGTCGGAGTATCGATGGGGACCGGAACGGCTCCCATTGCTCTCGCATAAGCAGACGAACCAGCAGCTGTGGATACTAGCATGCCGTCTCCGACAACTTTGGCAACGCGAGTTTCGCCGTCGATGTCGACACGCAGCCAAGCCGCTTGTCCCTCGGCTCGTTCCAGCCATACGTCGCTGAAGGCCAACCCCATTGTGGTCTCACCATCTGGCTTCTTTGCGTCCACTCGTAACATGGGTAGATTGTAGGAAACGAGCTCCAAGTCCAAGAGCTCATCGGGTAGCAATTCATTCATCAAGAAACCGAGGTGCCCCGTGTTGAGTCCGACAAACGGAACGCGTAGTTCCCAATGTTCGCGAATAGCTCGGAGCATGGTGCCGTCACCACCCAAAACCAAAATCAGATTCGGGGAATTGGATTGGTAATGCGAATATTTTTCAGCAACGGCTTTCGATTTCGGATTTCGTTCATCGTATTCGATCAGCATTCGCGGTTCGTCGATACAAAATCCCGTTCGACGTTGGCGAGAGTCGGGAACAAACAATCGATGCCTGAGAATGTAATCGTTCACATCCCGATCAACACAATCGGCAATCGATTCGCCGCGATAGACACGATCGCGGAGCTCTGCTGAGGACGGACGATCGGGGACAGAAATAAAAAGGTTATGTGGCGGAAGACAAACTGAGGTCAAAGACGTTCCCTGCGGACCGATGACAACGAAGCGGGATTCTTGCCAAAGTCTGTGTCCTTCACTCCATTGGGTTTGGATGAGCGACTCACCAATGTCTCCCTTTGCGGTCATGCCTAGATTAATCACATGCCAAACTTCCCCTTGGTCGGCGTATTTGGCCTCAACTTCAAGCGGCGAAGAAAAGGACTTCATACTCAAATCGTTATAGTCGATTGTAACTTTATCTAGGCCGCGGAATGCCAGAGAGGCAATTGCAGCGCGATGAATGGGGGCCGCATGCTCGTGTTCCCCTTTTAGTGGTCTTGGTCCAGTTGGGTATAAAACAACTTCATCAAACCCCCTTTTGAGAAGCGCATCGACCTCTGCGCGATGGAATTTGCTCGGGGGATCAAAAGTGCTTGCGTAAATGGCAATACGACGATTGGACATGGCAGTCTACGAAAAGTGTGGCTGAGGTTTGCCCCAAGTCTACCACAGAAATCGGCCACTATGTGTTCGGCAAGCTATCGTTTCCCATAGTTAGAAGAAGTGGGCTTAACACCGAGTTGTCTTAATCGCGTTTCGCATTGAGCGATGACGAGCTTGGCGTTTTCGACCACGTTTTTCAATTGATTGGACTCTTGATTTTGATGCTTTGCGTTCACGGTGGCTGACTTTGCCTTCGTAGCCTCGGAATGGGACTCGACGCGTGCGCTGTCCAGCGTCCGCTTGGCGTTTCGCCATTCCTTACTGCCATCGAAGAGCTTTTTTCGAATGTCAACGACCTGTTGCTCGGCAGCCGCCAGTTGCTCTTTGGCAAATCGAAAGTTGGCGTTGTTCTTGAGCTCAGTTTGTTGCGACTCCGGCAATCGCGACATTTCGAGGAACAGTGAATCGTCCGTCGCGTCTCTCTTCTCAACCGGTGTCTGAGCCAGCTCATGAAACACCTGATGTAAGTTCGACTTCGCTTCATTCACTTTCTTCGTTGCTTCGGCGAACTCGGAGTGATCCGATTGGGACTCCAAAATGTCAGCTTCGACCATCTGGAGTTCTTTGAATGCATCGTGTGCCTCGGCGCTTGCTGATTCCATCTCTTTTCGAATCAGGTTCAGCTTGGTCATGGAGTCGAATGCCGAAGACTGAGACATGGAAGATTTAGATTCAGCGCTCGCCAGAAGCTGATTTGCGGATGCAAGCTGCATTTGAAGCGTGCTGATCAATTGCCTCTTTTGAGCTTGAGCCATCGCTGCAGCGTTTCGATGATAGGAGCTGCTACGATAGTGATGTCGATATTGCGCCTCAACTTGTGAAGGCGACGTCATCAAAAATAAGAAAACGACGACTCCAACGTGACGAATCATCATCGCACCAATTCAACTTTCTAATTTGTCAAAAAGCCAAAGAAGCTACTGCCTCACTGCTGCCGATTAATCGGATCCTCATCCAATCCTAAGTGAGTGCACGAGCGGGTGCCAGCGAAGCCATGATTACAAACTTGTCAAATTCGAGTTGTCGCTGCGATCCGCTCCTGCCGGCGATTGGTCTTTTTTTTGACCATACTGGAAAAAAAGACCTGACCGGCGTATCCACTTGGTCCTGTCCCTTCTGCCACCTCCCCATCGAACGAGAGGGCAGAAAATGGGTGGCAAAAAAATTCGAGGAGTGAAGCTATTTTTTTGCCGTCCAATCTTTTTGCCATCTCCATTGACATGATGCTATTTTTCGGCGGTCGTCTAAATGAAGAAAAAGCGAACGCGTGAGGCTCCGTGGTCGTTTTGCTAGGTTCGTGGTATCCTCTAGCTCTCAAATCGGGCTTGCGCCCGGTTGACGATTGAAACGTCTTGCCTCGCAATAGAATTGTTGTAACTTTGAAAACGCCTCGCAAAGCCGCCATTTGGTTTATTCTTGTTTCTGTGCTGCTGGATGTCCTTTCCTTTGGCGTGTTGATTCCCGTTCTGCCTTCCTTGATCAAGGAGTTTACTGCAAAAGGGGACTGGCTGGCGGCGATTATCGAGAAGTTTTTGGGAGCTGGTTTGACAGGAACCCCCGAATCGCTAGCTTCAACCTGCGTTGGGCTGTTCGGATTCGTTTGGGCCTTAATGCATTTTTTCTGTGCTCCGATTCTCGGTGCCTTGTCGGATGTGTACGGCAGGAGGCGAGTTTTGCTGATCTCCTGCTTCGGCCTTGGTCTCGACTATCTTTTGATGGGGCTTTCTCAGAACTTAACGTGGTTGTTTATTGGCCGAATTGTTTCGGGGATTACAGCCTCCGGATTTGCAACTGCAGGTGCGTATATTGCAGACGTCACTCCACCGGAAAAGCGCTCCGCCGCGTTTGGTCTTTTTGGAGCAGCATTTGGAATTGGGTTTGTGTTCGGGCCAGCCCTTGGCGGTTGGCTCTTCAGCCTGGGGCCAAGTCTCGAGGGGGTGCTTGGCCAATACTCGAACAGACTACCTTTCTGGGTTGCGGCCATACTGACGCTCGTCAATGCACTTTATGGCTATTTTGTGCTTCCAGAATCTTTGGCACTTGAAAACAGGAAGTCCTTTTCGTGGAAGAGGGCGAATCCAGTAGGTTCGTTGCAGCTGCTTCGATCGCATCCTGGTTTGTTGGGTTTAGCGATGGTCTACTTTCTGTACCAGCTTGCACATCAAGTGCTCAATACCGTCTTTGTTCTGTACACGCAGTACCGTTACGATTGGGTGCCGCTCGATGTTAGCTATGCATTGCTCACGGTCGGCATTCTCAACATCATCGTTCAGGGTGGTTTGGTCCGGCCTGCGTTGAAGCGGTTTGGCGAACGTGCGCTGCTCTTTGCCGGCTTGTCTTGCGGGGTTGTGGGATATGCCATGTATGGTTTGGCGGATGAATCGTGGAAGTTTTGGGCAGCTACCCCCGTCTTCTCCTTGATGGCGTTCTTTACACCCGCGGTCCAAGGGTTGATGAGCCGTCGGCTTGGACCAACGGTTCAAGGGCAATTGCAAGGAGCCAATGGCAGCTTGACCGGGATCGCGGGGATGGTTGGTCCGTTGCTCTTTCCGAGTATCTATGCGTATAGCGTGAATCCGAGCACGCCGCTCAATCTGCCTGGCATGCCCTTTTTGGTGGCGGCTGGTTGCTTGGCAGTGGCGATTGTCATTGCATTTATGACGCTTAAGTCGGCCGACGCTCCTGTTTCCGAATCCACCGTGAAATAAAAACAAGACGTTGCTTTCACTTCCAAGGGTACACCCGGCAGGTGTGCCCCACCTTGGGTCACTCTTGCCGAGAGTAACCATGCCGCACGCTACCTTCGCAGAGCGAAGGGCGACATTGTCGCTCGTCGCTCGTCGCTCCGCGACGATTGCGTACGCGCGACAGAGCTTCTCTAGCCTCATGTCCACCCATTTAAGTTGCATTACTGAACTTTGTCGAAGGGTACTATGAGTTTGGGAATCGGCTAGACTATCTTGGACAGTCAAGCCGAAAAAACTAGATCATTTTTGCGTACCTAAATCGGAATTGAACTCCCAAATGCATCCCAAGCTTCTCGCGTCCAGACAGAGCTGTCCAAGATTCATCTTCGCAGTTGTCATCACCACTATCGGTTTCGCATTCGGACAGTTTAGCCCCGCCCAAGAAAAGATTTCTTCTGCCCAAACAAAATCTGCGGCAGTCGATAGTCTCAAGTCGATTCAAACCGTCGCCGAGAGCTCCAACTACTTAGCGAGCGCCAACGAAATCGAAGTTTTGGACTTCCTTCGAAAAATCGACGCGGCCAGCCCATTCGCCTCCCAAATGCAGATCGGACAGACGACCGAAGGGAGGCCCATACAAGCGTTGATCATGGCCAAAGAGCCGAACATCAGTTTGCCACTCGCGCCCGGCGATGATCGTTTAGTGATCGTCCTACTGGGAGGCATTCACAGTGGAGAAAACGATGGCAAAGAAGCGATCCTTGCTTTGATGCGAGACATCTTATCCGATGCTTCACCAAAGTATCTCGATCAAGCGGTCCTGGTCTTTGTCCCCAACTTCAACGCGGATGGTAACGAACGAGTCGGCACGTTGCATCGTCCCGGGCAAGAAGGCCCTGATCGAGGGATGGGAATCCGTGAGAATGCAGTCGGCCTCGACCTCAATCGCGACTTTGTGAAACTCGATTCACCCGAGGTCCGAGCCTTGGTCCGCATGCTCGACAGTTGGGACGCCGATGTGCTGATCGATGCACACACTACAAATGGCTCACTCCACCAATATGACTTAACTTACGATGTACCGCACAACCCGGCGGCCAATCCAAAGTTAGATCGATGGCTGCGAAAAGAGATGCTGCCTCAAATCACCAAAGACATGGGACAGCAAGGCTTCCCGACATTCTACTACGGCAATTTCAGCAACGATCAAAAACGATGGGAGTCCTTTGGCCATGAACCGCGGTACAGCACCGAGTACATGGGACTTCGGGGCAAGATCGGAATCTTGGTCGAGTCGTATTCCTACGCCAGCTACCAACGGCGAATCGATGGCAGTTACCTTTTCATTGAAGGCTGTCTAAAGGAGCTGACGGAGAACGCAACGAAACTGCAGCCACTCCTCAATACCGAAATCAAAACGCCACCCAAAGCGGTTCCGCTCCAAGCGAAAATCGTTGCCGAAGAAGCCCCAACGATCGCCAAGGGCTATTCGTGGGCTAAGAAATCGGAGGAGAAATCACCTGGCACGAGTGGCGGCTCAGCCGAAGTGGATGACGGTCACGAGAATAGTGTGACACTCCCTAAAAAACCACCGTTTCCGTCCCCGAGGGATCGCAAACGTAAATCGGAACTAGCCCCCACGGACTTTGAAGTTCAGTTGATCAACGTGGGTGCGGCGACATTGTCGGTAGATGCGCCGGAATGCTACTTCGTTCCCGCCAACAACGCTTGGGCAATTAGCCGACTCCGCATGCATGGCGTTCAAATGACGTGGCTGGATTCCGACGGTGCAGCAAAGGTCAAGCCAAACACGGTTTCGCAATATCGAATTACTAGCAAAACGGACCAACCTGAATTTCAAAAACACGTTATGCGAAAGGTCTCTGTCGCTGCGGAAACTATCTCATGGAAACCCGAGCCTGGCTGGCTCATTTCGACGCGACAACCACTTGGCGTTTTGGCTACCTATTTGCTCGAACCGCACTCAGATGACTCGCTCGCCGTTTGGAATTTCTTCGATCCAATGTTGCAAGTCGACGCCGTTTATCCAGTGCTTCGATTCGAAGGCAACCTGTCCACTTCATCACCATCGAAGCCGCTAGGCATGCAGGAGAATCCTGTAACAGGAATTACGAACGAGGAACTTTCCATCGAGAAGATATACGATCCGAACAAAAAGGTGGCCTTGATCACACCGCCGAGCGAGCCACCCAAGTGGCTTCCGAACCAAGAGTCCTATCTGATCCAGCACAATGGTCGATGGCATTCCGTTGATTGTCAAACCGGTTCGATGCAACCTTTCGATCGTCCGGCACGCTTGACCGAGGCACTGGGGAAACTGGAAGCGTTCAGCGAATCCCAAGCTAGCAGCATTGGCCGACGCTTGGAGTACTTTGATTCCAAATTCGAAAACGCGTTAATTGATCACAAAGGGGATCTCTACGTATTTCAAGCTGGTACGAACACAGGCGTCGGCTCTTCACGGGACACCGTTAGACAGATCACGCATTCGCCTGATCAAGCCAAAGAGCTCGCGGAACTGAGCCCTACCGGTCGACACGTCGCCTACATCCACAACAATAACATTTGGGTCGCGGATTGCGAGAGCACTGAGGTTCGAAAGCTCACGGACGACAAGGACGCGGAAGTGCTCAACGGTAAATTAGACTGGGTCTATCAAGAAGAAATTTATGGTCGAGGGAAGTTCAAGGGATATTGGTGGAGTCCAGATGGCTCGATGATCGCCTATTTGCGACTGGACGAAACACCTGTCCCAAGATTTCAGATCGACAATTCGCTGTCGTTTGCTCAGACCCTCGAGGAAACTCGCTATCCCAAGAGTGGGCAACCCAATCCGACGGTAACGCTCCACGTGGTAAACGTCTCCACAGGGAAATCGCAAGAGGTGCCGCTCACCGACTATCCGGTCGACGATCGCTTGGTTGTGCGAGTTGGATGGCGTCCATCGCCTAGCAGTGAATTAGTGTTTCAAATCCAGAATCGCATTCAGACCAAGTTGGACGTTTGTACCTTTGAAACGAACACGAGGAAGTTGAAAAAATGGGTCCAGGAGACTTCACCGGCTTGGGTAGACGTCATCGAGGAACCGCATTGGTTGCCAGACGGCGGATTCTTATGGCTGAGTGATTCCATGGTTGGCCGACGCCATGTCTATCGCATCGGCCCCGATAGCAAGTGGAATACGATCACTCAGGGGAACTTTGATGTCAAATCCATTGACTGGGTCTCGCCGGACGGCAAGCAAGCGATTCTGCTGGTGCATCAGTCCTCGCCAGCCAACACCGATGTGATTCAAGTGGACCTAACTAACGGCAAACTTGAACCTTTGGGGGAGACGACAGGTTCGCATAAAATCAGCATTCATCCACAGGGAGGTTTCTACTTCGACAGCTATAGCGATGCCAAGACGCCAAGCCAGCTTTGGTTGCGGAGACACGATGGTGGCAAGCATCGCTTTGTTGGTGGCTTCCGAAGCGATCGCGTTGACTACTTGAAAACGGGCAACGCAGAACTTTTCGAGATATCAGCAAGAGATGGTTTTGCCATGCAATCGATGTTTTACAAGCCTTCGGATTTTGCAAAACGAACAGAAAAGTGCAAATTGCCGGTCCTGATTCATGTGTATGGTGGACCAGCCGCTCGGACGGTAGAAAACACCTGGATGCACCGCAGTGAACTTTGGCATCGCTACATGGCCGAACAGGGCATTTGCGTGTTGTTCTGCGACAACCGATCTGCGCTTGGGCGAGGGAACACCGACACCTGGAAGATTTACAAGGATTTGGCGACGATAGAGTTACGCGACTTGGAGGATGCTGTGCAGTGGCTCAAGCAGCAACCGTGGGTCGATGCCGATCGGATCGGCCTGTGGGGATGGAGTTATGGCGGCTACTTCACGGCGTACGCCATGACGCATAGCACTTCGTTTCGGGCAGGCGTGGCTGGCGCTCCGGTAACGGACTGGAACAATTATGATTCGGTTTATACGGAGCGGTACATGGACACGCCGCAGTCAAACCCAGAAGGATACAAGTCCAGCTCGGTGGTCAATGCGGCCAAGAATTTGCATGGCCGCTTGATGTTGATACACGGAGAGATCGACGACAACGTGCACATGGCCAACACCATGCAGCTGGTGCATGCTTTGCAGAAGGCCCATAAGAAGTTCGATTTGATGGTCTATCCTAACAATCGTCACGGGGTAGTCGATCCGGACCAGTCCTATCACCAGTATCAGATGATGACCGATTTTTTCAAAGAACATTTGTTGAGCCATTGATGACGGAACGACCAACGATGAGACGAGGCGATGCCCTCCTTAACTTAATCGGCAACACGCCGCTGGTACCTTTGTACTTCGAAGCCGAGCAGCGTACAGTCTGGGCAAAGTGCGAGTTTCTGAATCCGAGCGGCAGCATCAAGGATCGGTTGGCAAGAACCATCGTTTTGGATGCGGAACAACGTGGACTGCTGCATTCTGATTCGACGATTCTTGAATGCACCAGCGGCAACACGGGTATCGCATTTGCAATGGTCGGAGCTGCGCGTGGCTACAAGGTAGCCATCGTGATGTCCAAGCGTGCGAGTGGCGAGCGACGAATGATTATTCGACACTTCGGTGCCGAGTTGATCCTGTTTGACGAACCGGGTTATCTTGCAGGGATCGAAATGACTCGTCAGATGGCTGCGAGCGATAGCAAATATTTTTTGCCGTGCCAATTTGAGAACCAGCTTAACGCTATCGATCACGAGCAAGAAACCGGCCCAGAGATTCTGGGCGCTGCGCCAGGTCCGATCGATGTCTTTGTCACGGGCTACGGAACGGGAGGCACGCTGGCTGGCTGTAGCAAGTCATTAAAGGCAGCCAGAAAGGAGACGCAGATTGTGGCGATGGAGCCGTCGGAATCGGCACTGCTAGCAGGGGAAGAAGCATGTTGCCACTGGATTGAGGGGATTGCAGGAGGTTTTGTCCCCCCGCTACTACGAGGCGTGGAAATTGACAGTACTTGCAAAGTCAGCAGCCCTGAAGCGATCGAGATGACCCTGCGATTGAATCGAGAATTTGGTTTGTTGGTTGGGTCATCGTCTGGAGCGAATACGGCTGCAGCGCTGCGGCACGCACAGCAACTTCCGAAGGACGCAGTAGTCGTCACCATATTATGCGACCGAGCTGAACGCTACTTCAGCACTCGGCTGTTCCAGTGCGAATCAGACCATGGCGTCTAAAGTAGCAGGCACGCTCCGTCGTGCCGTCCGCTGGAGCTGATATCCTGTGATTCCTGGTGAACGGCGCATGGAATGTGCCTACTACTTTGACTCTTGTCTGCTGCGTCTAGGATAGGTTGGACTGGAGGTTTCCCTGGAAGCTGGCGAATAGGAAGGGCTATTCTGAACGGATCGGTGTTAGCATTTGTTTTTTCGCATCGATATTCGACGGTGCAAAGTCACTTTCAGCGAGAGTGACGTACGTCTACTAACTACCTACCTATCGCTCGCTTGAGGATTTCTTGGTAACTCTGGGATTCGTTTTTGAAAAGTTGACCATTGCTTCCTTTTCTCCTATTTGATCGATCAGTCTAATTGCTTGATCTATTTTGCTTGGCTCGACTGTGAAAATCGCAAAACCTGAGACGGATCGTTGCATTTGGTGACCTGCGTTAGGCGAGAATCGATTCGATGAAAGGTTACTTTTCACTCTCGAGCATTTTACGACTCTTCCTTCTTTTCTCCAAATATCTTTCCACCTCCTCGATAATGATGGAATTTGCTGTCACACGAAGGGACGATTGTTCGAAGACCGCGTCGACAATTGCTTTGCCGTTTTTTTCACGCCAAGCTCCAGGCATCACCGCGTTCTTTATCTCCATTGCCAGCAAGTCAAATTCAGCGATTGATTTCGTGCCATCATGGTTGGGAAGCAAGTCAGATACGTAAAACGTATATGAGCGAAATTGGCCGGAGTCCCAAAATGCGAACCCTTGACGGTAGCCGTGCATATGACCTCCAAGAAAACAGGCGATTCCCGTCACAAGCAACATCAGCATGGAAAGTGAAAATTGGCGATATTTGTTGTTGCGGGCGTTTTGATTTCCAGTCTCCATTATGTCCTCAATGAATTCTTTGGGAGCAACAACGTACTTCACACAAGCGTTATACGTTATCTTCGACTACCTTCGATACCCAGTATATCTGTTTGTGTTTATGCGACTCGAGTTCGGCTTGCCAGCAGGTGGCATCTCTTTTTGAGGTTGGAACGCCAATTGCAACTTGATTTCCATCATCGCCCTGTCGCCATAGTTGGTATTTATGTAGCTCAGTCAGTTCGGGCATTTTGGCGGCAAAACGTTCAAACATTAGCGCGCGATCGCGTTCGAATGTCTCTTTTGGGTACTCGCGCAGTTTATCTTGCCAGTGTCTGAGGTGTCGTTCCACGTGTTGCGAAACGGGTTCATTTGCCGAGACTGAGGCAGAGTATCCGTAGTGTAGAAACTCAAATGCAACTTTGAGCCCACAATCGAACTCAACCGCCCAATAATCGGCATCACCCAATCCGTCGACCCAGGCAACGTGAGGAGTCGTATTGAACCACTCGGCTGCCATTTTGCGATCGACATCGAGTTGGAACAAGTCAAACCAAGGAAGGTTCTGGGATTCAAACATCTGCACAACATCAAGTGTTTTCATGTTTCGACGCATTCTTTCATAAACGCAGCTAAGCTCTGCCGGTTGCCTGCCAAATGAAAGTCCCTGATTTGAATCTAGTGCAACCAAGATGCGATTCACGTTCGCCAATCAAGTCTGCTAGGCCGAGCAGTTTCTTGTGAGCTAACGCCGCTCTGAAGCCACAAGCTCCCTCTTCGCTAATAGACGATCCAGCGCTGTTCGAAACTCTTCCGACTGCGGATCATTGTGTTTGCCGTTTGCAATTCGAATGAATTCTTTCGGCTCATTGGCGGCATCGAAAAGTCGTCTACCATGCTCGAAGGAAATGGTCGTGTCAGCATCTCCATGACTGATGAGCAAAGGGCCATGGTAGTTTTTGATTTTGTCGATCGAAGCTAGTTTCAGTGTCATGTTCCATTTGGGCAACATCCATGGGAACACATCCGATGCAGCGTCGGGCAGCGAAGTAAATGTGCTTGCTAACACCAATCCGCTGGCACCATCTTTGGCCGCAAGGTCGACTGCAACCGCTCCGCCAAGGGATTGTCCAAATAGCACAATCGATGCTTCGGATACCCCTTTTCTTTTTGCAAGCCAGGTTCTCGCGGCACGGGCGTCCATGAGTATTCCTTGTTCCGACGGCGTACCACTGCTTCTACCATAACCGCGATAGTCCATCGTCATCACGGCAAGTTGGTGACGACGATTCAACAGCTTGAGCGATTCATCGCATAACGAAACGTTTCCAGCGTTGCCATGAAAGAATAGTGCGACGGCTTTTGGTGCAGGATGGTCGATAAACCATCCGTTCAGCTCGGTTCCGTCCGCCGCTGAAAAGTAAGCGTCTTCGATTTCGGGACTGCGATTTTCATAGTTGCCCAGGGGAAACTTGGCAGGCTGAAACACCAGTTTCTTTTCGAGTGGACGCAAAGGAGAAAAAACACCGAGTGGTGCACATCCAGCTGCGCCGAAAGCAAGCAAAAACGGAAGAAATCGCAGGCGGTTCATCGGAAGATAGCTGTTGAGACAATGTGAAATTCGTTTAACGGTCAGCCGTAGGCGTACCTCCGAAGGCGCCAGGTACGCCTTTGGTTAACCGCCAAACATGAATGAACCCTATCGCGGTCAAGCCCGAATGGCGTTGAGTTAGCAAGTAGTGGAATCTCGTAAGAGTTCCTGAAGTGCCTCGAACTCCAGGAAGTTTTACAACTTCCGCTACGAGGCTTAATTCAACGCCATTCCAGTCAAGCCCGACTCGAAATTAGAGAAGTTGATGCCAGCAATCAATAGCAGTCGGTCACCATTCACCTTGGCGATCGAATTTCTTTTGGGCGGCTTTTCGGAATTCCGAGCCAGCGATTGCTAATTTTTGCAGCGTTTCAGCTTGACCTGCTTGACTAGCGGCGCGGGCGGCGGCAATGACCGTGTTGCATTCGTTCCCATCCATAAAAATGGCGGCATCCAGTAAGTTAGCTTCGTCCTCCGCGGGAATGGCAAGGAACCCGTGCTTATCTGCATGGATGAGTTGGCCGGGGCGTACGGTTCGTCCAAAGACCTCAACTTCGCAGCCCCATTGGACTGGCGTGACATGCGCGTGGCCAACGCACAGTCTCCTGGCGATGGCTTTGAAGCCGGCGTTGGTCATCTCATCTAAATCGCGTATTGCACCGTCGGTGATGGTGCCTACGCATCCCAGAGCGCGATGAGCGTTGCTGTTGACTTCGCCCCAAAACGAGCCAATCACTCGAGGTTTGTCCAAGTCTTGAATGACAACGATTTTTGGCCCGGGTTGCTCGGCTACATATTTACGATACTCCGCCCAAGCGTTCGGTTGAGATTGATGTGCACGGTTGGATGGTTCGACAATGAGCGTTACTGCGTACCCAACCATGGGCCCCATTTGTGGCATGAAGTCTCGAGTTTCTTCGAGATTGAAAGCATCCGCCGCAATATCGGATTTGGTAATCTGCTCCCAACCGTTATAGACAGTCGGAGTATTCCATCGTTTGAGTTTGAGCAGGTCGGAATGTGGAAGTGCCATTAGTTGAGATCCATTGAAACCAGGGGGAGATTCGCAAGCGGACGACTATGCTAGACTATACCGATCTTTCCCCTTTTTCGAATCCCTCCAGGCAGAGCTCCTCCCTCCATGGCCTCCCACCGTTTCCAGATCGTCATTTCCGACTTCATCAACGATTCACTTGAAACAGAAAAGAACATCGTTGGTGACATTGCTGATGTGATCGCTTTAGACGCCAATAGTGAAAGCGAACTGAAGGGCCGAATTGAACATGCTGATGCGATCATGTTGTATCACAATCTTGAAATTCGAAGACCGACTATCGAACGTTTGGAACGATGTCAATTGATCGTTCGATGTGGCGTTGGGTTCGACAACGTGGATTACGCTTATGCTCGCTCGCGTGGCATTGCGGTCGCCAACGTCCCGGACTACGGAACCGAGGAAGTGGCTGATTCTGCCATCGGAATGATGTTGGCTTTAACTCGTGGTATCAACTTCTTCAACGTTCGAATGCGAGAGACGCCAGATCCTTGGAGGTATTCGACGGCAGGCAAGCTGTATCGTCTTCGAGGTCGAACATTTGGCATCCTGGGGCTTGGTCGAATTGGGAGCGCCACCGCACTGAGGGCCAAAGCGTTAGGGATGAATGTTATTTTTTATGATCCTTACAAACAAGATGGATTCGACAAAGCGCTTGGTATTCGACGTGTCGAATCGCTCCAGGAATTGCTTGAGGGTTCGTTTGTCTTGAGTATGCATTGCCCCAATACTCCCGAGACTAAGCACATTATCGACGCCAACGCACTCAACGCGATGCAGGACGGAAGCTATTTGATCAATACGGCACGTGGAGCAGTTGTGGATGTAACCGCCATCCCCGATGCGATTGCGAGCGGGAAGCTTGCTGGTGCTGCCATTGATGTCTTGGTGGACGAGCCGCCCGCCAAGGACAATGTGTTGCTCGCTGCTTGGAGAGATCCAGCGCATCCGGCTTACACCCGATTGATCATCAATCCTCATTCGGCTTTCTATTCCGAAGAAGGGCTCGCGGACATGCGAATCAAAGGTTCTCAAGCCTGTCGCAATGTGCTGCTTGGAATTCCACTCAGAAACATTGTCAACTGACGTACGTTGGTTGACATAGGTCTGACGATCTCTACTAAAATCGATGGTTCCAATTGCCTCGTGTTTTGATTCCTTTCCATTTGACAAAGCAAAGCGCAACTTTTCATGCCAGCGTCAAGAACACAAGTCAAGCGTCCATTGGGTCGACTCGAGGTGTTGGCTTTTGCTTGCACACTTTCGATGATTACCTACTTGGATCGCGTTTGCTTTGGTGCAGCGGTACCGTTCATTATCCGAGACTTGGGCCTAAAGGATATCAGCGATCTCAAGTGGGCCTTTACGGCTTTTTCGATCGCCTATGCAACATTTGAAGTTCCGAGTGGATGGCTTGGGGACGCATTTGGGCCCCGTCGAACCTTACTGCGGATCGTGATTGGCTGGTCCATCTTCACAGCGATAACGGGTTTAGTGGGACTGAAAATCGGAGCGTTTACCTTTGGCGGACTTGGAATGCTGTGCCTCGTTCGATTCCTCTTTGGAATTGGAGAAGCGGGCGCATTTCCAAACTTGGCTCGCGTTGTCGCCAATTGGTTTCCATTTGAAAAACGGGGACGGGCGAAGGGATGGATTTGGATGTCTGGCCGATTCATGGGTGGAATAACACCTCTTATATGGACGCTATTGGTCATCGGGACGGATTACTCACTTCCACTCGTTTCGTGGCGAGGTGCTTTCCTGCTTTTTGGTGCGATAGGTTTGGTTTGGTGCGTTGCCTTTGCCAGGCGTTTTAAGGACCACCCGACTGTTGAGCCCGCGAATCCCGTTCCGCTTGCCACCAAAGAAGTGCATGCGATTCCTTGGAAACTCCTTCTCACCAATCGAAGCACTTGGTTGCTTGGACTAATGTATGCCTGCGCTAGCTTCTCCTGGTATTTCAATATCACCTACTTTCCCTCGTATTTGGAGACGAGACATGGACTCGCGGCAAACAGTCTCTACGGTGCAATCTTGAAAGGCGGGCCACTGCTTTTGGGTGGATTTGGGTGTTTGCTTGGGGGATACTGGACTGATTTCTTGACACGGAGATTTCGCAATCGCAGCTGGGCTCGTCGCATTCCCGCCATGACAGGTCATGGACTTTGTGGTTGTTGTTACTTGGTCGCGATCTACGCCCAATCACCTTGGACAGCCGCATTGGCGATTTCGCTAGCGGCATTTTCCAATGATTTAATGATGGGTGCAGCCTGGGCAATCTGCCAAGATATTGGTCAGCGGCACACGGCAGTGGTGGCGGGCTGGATGAATATGCTGGGCAACTTAGGCGGAGCCATCTCTGGTTGGACGATTGGTACGATTCTCGTCATGTCCAAGGCCCGTCGGGCCACAACGGATCAAGTGACTGTTGACTCAATGTCTGACATTGCCAAACAAGCGGCACTGGTGCAAGGGTATGATATAACCCTAATTGCGTTTGTTGTCGTGTCGTTTGTTGCCGTGTTGGCTTGGTTGCCAATCGACGCCGAAAAGCCGCTTGAGTCAACTCAGTAGTGAAGTTTTTCGATGCGAAGGCCGTTTTGACAATAGATCGTTCCTGGTCCCACTTTATTGGACGCGGTTCATCAACTCGGGGGGAAGGTTCCCCGACCATTCCTCTCACTCAAATTGCGAATTGAATTTAAGATGATTCGTTTACTCGCCTCTCTTAATCGTGTGCATTTCCGTTGCAGCTCTTTCAGCGACCTGCCTGTATTAGCTGCTGTGTTTGCGGCGTTCGCGATGGGTTGCTTTTTTTCGCAAGCCTCAGCACAGATTCCAGATTGGGCCGACAAGAGGCTGACCACTCGCAATGGGCTAATTCTTTGGTTGGACGCAAACGCAATTCCAGCCGCTAGGAAAGCCAACCATTTGACGTTGCTGCCGAACGGTGTTGCACTGGAGCAATGGTCTGATGCTTCCGGCAATGGACGGCATTTTCTACAGGAATCAACAGGTGATCAACCGCAATTGGTTCCGATTGGAGACGCTTGGAGCGTTCGCTTTGATGGCGAGTCAGATCACATGCGCTGCTTATCGGTGCCAGTTAAGATCGAAGCGGCAACTTTTTTCATTGTGGCAGCCCCGCATGACAATCTCGGCGAGTTTCGCGGTCTGTTTGCCACCAATGCTCCCCAAAAACGCGACTACGAATCAGGCCTAACGGTCGATCTCGGTGCGGCCCCAACCGCCTCTCTGGAATACGTTAACGTTGAGGGTTCTGGATTCGGTGGTGCGCGGAATTTATTGAAGGGGACTCAACGCTTTGGCACGCTGCAAACATTGGAAACGGTTTTCGACCCACAAAGTCGCAAAGTCACTTTGTCGATCGATGGCAAACAATCCGGCGAGCGGTCTTTCGACTCGAAGGGTCTCTCCATTGAACAACTGACTTTGGCCGCCCGGTTTTATACGAATGGTCCAGGCGAACACATTGTGCGTGGGCCACTGAAATGCGATATCGCAGAAGTACTCTTTTACGATCGCGTTCTTAGCAACGAAGAAAGAGCCTCCGTTCGCGCATACCTCACAGCGAAGCATGCGAATTTAGCCGATCGGCTACCGGCCGAACTGAAGTTGATGCCGGGTGTCACTCTGGTGAAAGCAGAAAATCCGCCTTTGATTCAAATGTTCGTGCCGGGGTTCACGGTCCGAGAGTTACCCGTCAAATTGACCAACGTCAACAACGTTCGCTATCGTGAAGATGGCCGACTGATGACGTTGGGATACAACGGCGACTTGCACCTGCTTTCCGATACCGATGGCGACGGTGTGGAAGACAAGGCCGAGTTGTTTTGGAAAAACGACGGTAGCTTGCGAGGACCACTTGGAATGCTCTTGACTCCGCCAGGATACGCAAAAGGCCGCGGAGTCTTTGTGCCGAGCAAAGGGAAAGTGTCCCTTATTGTGGATACCAACGGTGACGATAAAGCGGACGAAGAAATCGTTATCGCAACCGGTTGGAAGGAGATCGCACAAAATGTCGACGCCGTTGGGATCACCATGGACAACGAGGGTGCTATCTACTTTGGTCTCGGGACGGCCAATTATGCAAATGCGTACATGGTCGATGAGTCTGGAAAAGCCGAGTACGATATCAAGAGCGAACGTGGAACGGTCCAGCGCATTTCGCCGGATTTCAGCAAGCGAGAAACCGTCTGTACCGGTATCCGTTTCCCGATTGCGTTCGCTTTTAACGATGCAGGGGATTTGTTTTGTTCCGAGCAAGAAGGTGCAACTTGGCTGCCCAACGGTAACCCTCTCGACGAGCTGCTGCATATTCAAACCGGTCGTCACTATGGATTTCCACCACGCCATCCACGCCATAATCCAGACGTGATCGATGAACCGTCTACCTTCGATTACGGTCCGCAACATCAGTCAACCTGCGGCATGGTTTTCAATAATTCGGTGAACGGCGGACCAGTCTTCGGACCTACCGCGTGGGCCAAACAAGCCCTTGTTTGCGGTGAATCACGCGGAAAACTCTGGCGCACCAAGTTGTTCAAAACCGAGGCCGGATACGTCGCGTCGACTCTGCTTTTTGCTGGTGTCCAAATGTTGACGATCGACGGGTGTGTTGCTCCCGATGGCGATTTTGTTGTGGCATGTCACAGTGGACCTCCCGATTGGGGGACCGGGCCAACTGGAATTGGGAAATTGTTTCGGATCAAGTACTCCGACCCATCCGCGCCGCAACCCGTGGCCACTTGGTCGGAATCCCCGAACGAAATACGAATTGCCTTCGACCGCCCGATCGACCCGCTCAAAATGCGCAATTTGGCCGAGCAAGTCAAAGTGGAGTTCGGTGAATTTGTGCGAGCTGGCGATCGATTTGAAACGCTGGTTCCTCCTTACGCCGTGGTCAAACGTCAACTTGCTACTCCTCGATTCGAATTGCCCGTGGCGGGAGCGTCGCTAACAAGCGACCTACGGACTTTGATCGTAAGCACGGCAACCATGAAAGCCAATTCGCACTATGCAGTCACCTTGCCTCGCCCCGAGGAACCTGAAAAATCGGATGCGAAATCAACGAAGCATTCGCAAATCGATCTCGATTTGTCGCTGACTGGCGTGCAGGCAACATGGACACCTAAAGATGCATCGCAAATTGCCTTGGTTAACACCACCGGCTGGTTGCCTCATCTCAATTTGCAGGTGGCCCGAGAGTACACTCAAGGCAGTTCACAGCACGAAGCCTTGTGGTCTGCCCTGGAATCGAAAGGTGAATTGAATCTTCGTACGAACCTCGATCTACACCACCTTTTGCGTCCTGTCGTTCAGCCTGGCTCCAAGATCGATTACGAATGGCCCACTGAGTCGGCCACGCTGGTTCTCTCCTCGCCCCAACCCATCGCCGTTTCATCCTCTCTCGGGAAAATGGAATCGCAATCGAGCAATGGTGTCCATGTTGTTCGATTAACATGCTCTGGTGACTCAGCAGCTTTGGTAGACCTTGAGATCAAGCTAACGAAGTCTACGGATTCGAAACCGGAACTCGATGTCTCGGTACACACGGCAGAAGATCCCCGCGATCGACCGTTGCCCTTGAATCGATTCTATATGCCGTGGGTGAAATCCAAAGAAGCGACCCAGCTCGACGATGACAAGCCCATGAAGATTGCCGAAATCGAGGGGGGCAACTGGGGGCTGGGAAGACGAGTATTTCATAGCGAGGCTGCCGGTTGCTTCAAATGTCACGCGATGGGAGGCGTGGGGGCGAAGATCGGGCCGGATCTCTCGAACCTTGTTCACCGCGACTATCCCTCAGTGTTGCGAGATATCGTCAACCCAAGCTTCGCGATTAACCCTGACTACATCGGGCACATGATTTCGATGAACGATGGCCAAGTACTGACTGGGGTTTTGCGCGATGAAGCTGGGCAGTTGATCTTGGGGGACGAAAAAGGGAACTCGACCAAGATCGTTCGGTCGGAAGTCGATCAAATGAAGCCTGCGAAGCTGTCGGTAATGCCTACCGGCTTGGCTGAAAAACTTTCGAAGGAGCAATTGCGCGATTTGATGACTTATTTGCTGGCAGCGCCGCCGAGAATGCCGCTCGAAGGCCCACTAAAAGCGCCGCCGGTTCGTTCCCAAGCGGAATTGGCGGCGGTCATGGCTGGCTCGACTCCATTACCGAAAGAGCTCAAGCCGTTGAAAATCGTTTTGGTTTCGGGCAAAAAGGATCACGGCCCGGGCGAGCACGACTATCCAGTTTGGCAGATTCAATGGGGCCAGTTGATGGCAGCGGCACCCAGTGTCGAGGTGAGTGCCGCGTGGGATTTCCCTAGCGAGGAACAATTGGCCACCGCTGACTCGTTGATCTTCTTTCAGAAGGGGGCGTGGAACGACGATCGAGCGAAGAAACTCGATGCGTTTCAAGCTCGCGGCGGTGGATCGGTCTACATTCACTGGGCAGTCAACGGAGACGATCGGGTCGCCGACTTTTCGAAGCGAATCGGTCTAGCGTCCAAAGGTGGCAGCATTGGTTACCGCCACGGGCCGTTGACGCTCGATATACATAATACCGATCACCCGATCTTGCGCAATATCGATCAGCTCAAACTGTACGACGAAAGTTATTGGAAGCTCACAGGAGACGTGAAGAACGTGATACTGCTCGCCACGAGTACGGAGGAAGGGGAAGCGACGCCGCAAGTATGGGCTTACGAAAAAGGAGCGGGGCGAGTTTTTGTCAGTATTCCAGGACACTACAGTTGGACATTCGACGATCCGATTTTCCGAGTTCTATTGCTTCGCGGGATCGCATGGACGGCCAGCGAGCCAGTCGACCGATTTAACGAACTTGTGCCACTTGGTGCTCGTCTATCGAAATGACTTAGAAATCAGTTTTCGCTGGTAACCCGACGCGTATGGTTTGAAGTTGCATCGTATTGAGAAATGTAGCTGAATTCGTGAGAATTCAGACGCTTTGCAATCAAGACGCGGCCTGAATTCTCACGAATTCAGCTACAAAAACACAAGTGTGCACCTTCAAAACGCGTAAGCGAGGACTTGCCTTTAAGCAATCTGATGGGCGTCGGCATGAACACGTTGGAGTGCATTAGTCAGAAGATCGAGCTCACTTTCGGTATGGCAGACCGAAAGGCTAATTCTTAAGAGACTCCCGTCTCGTGGAACAGTTGGCGGGCGAATTGCTGGGACGTAAACGCCCATTTTCAGCAGTCGCTCACTCGCTAATAGCACTTGCTTCGGATCGTTGATATAGATTGGAATGATGGGACTGTCGCCCATTCCTGCACGCCAGCCAAGGCTGTTCAGCATTGCCCTTAACTGCACTGCTTGCTTTGCAAGTTGGATACGTTCCGCTGTCATCGTTTTGGCAATTGAAATCGCTTGGGATGCTGCTGCCGCATTGGGGATCGTGGAAGCGGTGCTGTAGACCCATGAGCGCGCGAAGTTCGTCAGCCATTCAATCAAGACTTTCGGTCCAGCAACAAACCCTCCCACGCACCCTAATGCTTTGCTCAAGGTACCGACACTGATGATTCGATCTGAGACGATGCCGAGATGCTCTAATAAACCCTGCCCATTTTCCCCATAGACTCCGGTTGCATGAGCTTCGTCCAAGATGCATTGCAAATCGAATTCCTCGCAGAGACGATTGATCTCAGCGAGCGGGGCCAAGTCACCGTCCATGCTGAACACGGAGTCGGTCGCGATGAACGCGAATCGACCTCGATGCCGATTCTGTTGAACTATTTTCTTCAAGGCTTCCGTGTCGCAATGAGGATAAACAACAACCGCAGCTCGGCTCAATCGGCAGCCATCGATCAAGCTGGCGTGGTTTAAGCTATCGCTGAAGATAATGTCGTTTTTGCCCGCTAGCGAGGCGACTGTCCCAACGTTGGCAGCATAGCCGCTTGAAAAGACGATCGCATCTTCGCAACTCTTGAAGTTGGCGATTGTCTGGCGCAATTTGGCATGCTGCTCGGTTTGACCGGTTACCAACGGACTAGCCCCGCTTCCAAATTTTTGAAGCCGTTGACTGGCGTCCAACGCCGCCTGCCGAATCTCGGGGTGCCAGGCTAGGCCAAGGTAGTCGTTTGCGCCGAAATTGACGACAGTTGTCCCGTTTCGCGAGATGGTTGTTGGCCCGAATGGCTCCGAGACGGTGCACTTGCGATTTAGGCACTCCGCGTGTCTGGCCGCCAAAGCGTCTTCCAAATGGGACCAAAAGGCAGAATGTGACGATTTATCCGTCAAAATATGTCGTTCCTAATGGGTAGATTGGGGAATCGGGTTTGATTTGGGTGGTTGTATCATCAATAATTGCAATGTTCATTCCACAGCAAGACCGTACCGGTATTGGAGCGTAAGAGTCTAGTCATGGAAATGCTAGAGCCAAACCTGTTGATCACCGATGACGATCGAGATTTTCGATTGTCCTTGAGCGAAGCTTTGTCCCGACGCGGTTACCGTACCGTCATGGCCGCAGATGGTTTGGAGGCCTTGGAAGTGATCCGCAGTCAGCATATCCATCTCGCACTGCTGGACGTGCATATGCCCCGCTTGGATGGGCTAGGGATGCTGCAGTCGCTCCGCGACACTTGTTCAACGTTACCATGCATTCTGATGTCGGCCAAGATGGACGAATCGATCGTTACCAGGGCGAGGCAATTGAGAACCAATCAAGTGCTTTCCAAGCCGTTTAGTCTAAATCTATTGGCCGATACCATTCGATTGTTGCTTGACCAGTGCTACGGTCCGAAGATCTAATCACATCGCCATGTATTTTCCGCACTCATTTTGTTAGCGGAACGGCGCAAACCGTCCGGTGAGTAACCATCAAATGCCGCGAAACCGGAGGGCTCGCGCCCTGCCGCTGCAAAAACGAAATCGAAAGTGATTGGCGGTGGGCGTTAGCCGGTTTTCAAGATCGCTCGACGGGCTGGTACGCCTACGGCTAACCGTTAAACGAACGACTACTTTCGTTGCCTGCCTTTACCGGTCGAATAACGCAGCTGTTCAACGCTAATCTGATCTAAGTTGCGGCGTTCCAATCCACAGGCATCCAGGATTGCGTTCAGCAGCAGCTCTTGAAAGTGTGGCCCAGCGAAATCCGTTGAATGGCCCAGCGAAGTGTAGAACGAACGTCCTCCGTCGGCACGAACATAAGTCCAGGCCACCGGTTCTGCCGGCTGCCCTTCGATCGATCCAACATGCGAGACGCGGGTTCCCGATTGGAGCGGACTAACTTGATAGAGAGAGCCCTTGCTTGTGAACTGTCGGTTTTCACTTTCTGATTTCCGAATGCTCGGGTGCAAATCGTTGCCGAAGTGGTTGGTGTAGTGGCCTCCGAAGGCGTACGCGTCGAACTCGGGCCATTGAACCAGTCCATCTACTTTCTTCCCGTCGCGCAAACAGAACGCATGACTGGCTGTTCGAATTCCGATAAGTGGGCGGCCGGATTGAACAAATGTTTTGATCGTAGTCAAATCGCTTTCTCGCACTGGTCTGCGGCGGACGCTGACCAACAATGCATCCGCATCGCTTAAAGCTTCTATTCCAGGAATGAGAGTTTTGTCCTTGGAATCACCGTGAATGATGGAAACCTTGAATTGGCCATTCAAATGCATGGCAGCAAATTGAGGCAGGGTTTTCGCAGTTTCGTATTCATCTTCTGCAATGAGGATCGCGAGGTGCGGTCGGCGGTCCATCGAGAAGCGGAAAGGGGTCAAGTACTTCGCGGGGGTTGGCAAATTAAGAGAGTGAAAAATTTGGTCACTCGTGGTCGTAGAGCAGATGTATCGCTCGACATGGTCAATGATGAGGTCTGTCCCTGAGAAGTGATTCACGTACGGCCAACTCAGTGGATTGTACATTGTGTCGGTCAAGTCTCGAATCAAGGCGACGTTTTTGCCGTGGACGGAGAGTTGCCGAAGTCCAAAGGGGCGACCTAGCACGCACATATTGGTGTGAACGCCACAAATAACAATCTGTTTGATTCCTTTCGACTCGAGGATATTCCAAATTTCATTGCCGGAGTCACTAATGAAATCGAGATCGGAATTGATGTTGATGGTTGGTATCTGTTGACGCCACGGAGCTCTGGGGTTTCGACCTTCGCTGGCGAGCTTTTCGGCCCACTGCTTATGATCGATGGGGTCGTCATCCTCGCCGCCATCCGATTGATCGATGGGGTATGCTGCCGCCTCTTCGCTTGGGATGCGGTCGCACCAAGTTGAAATATCCTTTGGCAGATTAGCCGCGGTTGGAGCGGTTTTGGCTCGCTCACGCGCCGGATGGGAATTGTAAAATGGCATGCAATCGCTAGGTGCATGAATAATAGTCGCTCCACTCGCGCGAAGTTTCGTCGCAAGGGCATCGATGCGTGGCGCGATTTCTAGCACACGGCGAACTGCGTTGACGCAGTGGTGTGAGTCCCATACATCGCAAATAATGAGCGCTGTTTCGGAGGGACTCCATGTTGTAGCGCTTTCGATCCGATGAAATTGGCCTTGAAAACCGACGACAGGCGTTTGACGTGTGGTCTTAATGCTCGGATCACTCGCTGATGATGTTCTCGGAGGAGCCATGGCGAGTACTGTAGCAATAATCAAATACGGGAAAAAAGATGGTGTTGGGATGAAAAACTTTGCAGGGAGGGGTAACGGCAAAATAGTCACCTTTTTCAAGTGGAGTTTCAGGAGGGGAGAATACAGGCCTTATTGGACCGAGTTTTCCCGCAGAAGTCATCCACCATTTCGAAATAAAGTTGGGCTGATTGGCTAAGAAACGTGGTTCAAGCTTCACGGTCACACCCAGCAGGTGTGCCCCACTTTATTCCTCTTGCTCCCATATCAGTCGAATGGTTCGGAGCTTGCGTTCAATCGAAGTTAGGCTGCATCGGAATTGAGTGGCGATCTCCTGGTTAGTAAACCCTTCCATCTTCATGACCGCTACGGTCTTGAGGTCCTCATGCTCTAGCGAATGCATCAGCCGTTCCACTTCCTCGGAGCATTCTGCCGCTAACTGCGGCGACAATTCGCGATCGACCAAGGCGGCAATTTCGTTGCTGTTCAAATCGACTTCGGCGAGAGACTGCGTTTTGTTTTGATTGCGTTTTTGGCGAGTTTGATACTGATGGCTGTCGGCGATTTTCCGCACCACAATGGTCAAGAGCAACCGCCAGAGACTTTCCTCTCCTTTCAATTCCGGAAACTGCCCTCGACGGAGCCCAATGCAAAAACTTTTCATGGCACTGAGTACGATATCTTCTTCGTCTCGAACCGACTTGGTGTTGGGTCGGAGCCGCAGTCGGCAGTGAGAAAGCAGCTGATGAAAAAAGCGTGCCCAAAGATCGTATGCAGCTTGTTCGTCCCCTTCTCGCAGCTTGAGGAGCATCGTCGCGATGGTCTGACCTTCGGCCCTGGAAATTTCCATACGATTGGTTCCTTCTTCAGTTTACTTTCGAATACATGAGCCTAAATCCTACGTGCCTAACATCGACAAATCTAGTCGATAACCTCGAAGAAACGCAGGCAATTGGCGACGATGTATTTTTTGAAGGCTAGCCGATCGCAATACGGATTTACGGCATTTTGTTGCATCGGCTATTGTGCTGTTCGGTATACTATTGCTTCCAACATTGGGGCATGCGTCCTCGGTGTCGATTCCTTTCCAGCAGAGCAAAAATGAAATTCAAAACCATTGTTATCGCATGGCTACTCTTCGTTTCTTTCGCATTCGCTGTTTCCGAAGCTCAACAAGCTCCGATCAACGACAAGCTGTATGCGAGAGACAATCTCATGGCATGGTGCATTGTTCCCTTCGACGCCGGGAAGCGTAGCCCAGAGCAAAGAGCTGCAATGCTTAAGGATCTCGGGATCAAACGGTTTGCTTACGATTATCGAGCTGAGCATGTCCCCACCTTCGAGCGAGAAATTGTCGCCCTGAAGGAGAACGGAGTCGAACTTTCCGCATGGTGGTTTCCCACTTCGCTCAATGAAGAAGCCAAGATGATTTTGGCACTTTGTGAAAAGCACAACGTCCATCCTCAACTTTGGGTTATGGGAGGAGGGAATCCAAACATGAATGCAGCCGAGGCCGAGACTTTCGCGTTGCAGGAAGCCAAACGCATTCGAGAAATTGCAATCGCAGCGCAAAAAGCGGGCTGCAAAGTCGGTTTGTACAACCACGGCGGCTGGTTCGGAAAACCTGAGAATCAAATCGAACTGATTCGAAGGATCGAGATGCCTAATGTCGGAATCATATTCAATCTTCATCACGCACACGACGAACTCGATCGTCTCCCTGCGATCTTGGAGATGATCAAGCCGCATCTTTTGGTGCTCAATATCAACGGCATGCAAACCGATGGCGAACGACAGGGAAAAAAGATCCTTCCCATCGGTCAGGGGGACCGCGATAAAGAGGTTCTGAAAACCATTTTGGCAAGCGGCTATTCCGGACCAATTGGGATCCTTAATCATACAGACGAGGATGCACGTAAGCGCCTCGAGGAGAACTTGGCAGGTCTCGAAACCTTAGTCACGGAATTGTCGGCGAAAAAAGTCAAGAATTAGGGGCACTACTTCGAAGTCAAATGAGTTAGATATAGCACGACGCGCAAGCTAGTGAAATGGACAGTAGAATCACTAGCTTGCATGTCTTGCTAGAAATGTCGTACTAGGTATAAAAAACCACGGAAACAAACTATGGCTAAAGCGGACTTGATTTCGATCGTTTGTATGCGAGGGATCGTCAGTTATCACCATTATGGTATCGATATCGGTGATGGCACTGTCGTTCATTTGGCGACAGAATCGGATCGGCAAAAAATGTCGGTGCAACGTGTGAGCTTGGAGGAGTTCGCAAAAGGTGCGGAAGTTTCGGTTGAGGTGGTCTCCGATGAACTAGCACCCGATGTGGTTGTCGAGCGATCGCTCGCTGCGGTCGGGCATGTAGGGTACGACTTGATGATTGGCAATTGCGAACACTTTGCAAGAAAAATGAAAACCGGCAAAGGGCAAAGTCATCAAGTGGACATCTGTGTGAGCTCGCTATTGCGAGCGGCTTTTTCTGGTTTTGCGAGCACGTCGCGAAAATATGTCATCGCTGGTTCCTTGACGGCCATCAGCCAATCGAAAGTGCTCGTTGCGGCAGGTTCGTTAGTGCCGACCGTGGTTGGTGAAACCGCACGGCACGGAAGTTACTACGCCGCTCGAAAGCTCAAGATGACGCACGAAGAAGCGGACCGCTCGAGTCGGTCGGTTGGCCACGCAGCCTGCGCAATTGGCGGTTTCGTTGTCGGTGGTCCCGCAGGTTCAGCGGGCGCACTAGCCATCTCGATGGCGGCAGATCGATTGAGTGACGCCATCCAGAAAAAGTTCTTCGCTAAGGACTAAACGACGGCCTGTCCATTAGGCTATTGCGTAGCGAACGTCGTCAAGACTTTCGGCTGCATCGCCCACACGACCGAAACTCTTGACGACTTTCACTACAAAATGCTTGAACGCAGATTTTTCACTAAATTTGCTACAAATTCAGTTAATCGACAAGGCTCGCAAGCGCTTCATCGATGCGAACTGCGTGAGGCTTTCGGTTCAGGAAGAAACAAACCTCGGAATAGCCGCATTCCGCGAGGAGTTTCAATGCTGTTTCATACCCGTCGGCGACACGCCCTGGTTCATGGGCATCCGCTCCCAAAGTGACGGGGATGTTTCGCGCTCGCATCTCACGCAGCATTGCCGGAAACGGATTCATCTCGGCAATGGTTTTGTTGATGCCAGATGTATTTAGTTCCATGGCGACTCCTGTCCTCGCAATGCGATCAAGGGCGAATCGGATGTCATCCATAATTGCGTCTGGCTGCCAGACTTTCGAGGTAACATTCTTGATCAAGTCGGGATGTGCCAGAGAGTCGAATAAACCGCTTTCAGCCGACTGGGCGAGCAGCCTAAAATAGGTCCGCTGAACTTCCAATTCATTGGGCTGCCAATATTTGGTTCGGAATTCTGAAATCTGTGGGTGAACGGAGCCCAATACGAAATGAAAGTCCGCGGACGCGAGTTGATTTTCTAGATACGCTTCCGAGCCTTCAAAGTAATCGGCTTCGAGCCCAAGTCGGACATCGAGACGTCCAAGCCATTCCTCGCGTGTCTTTGCGACAAGATCAATGTATGCACCCAATTCATCTTCTCGCATTCGTACATGGTGCGAGAAACCGTTGGGCATCGGATTGTGGCAGGTTACGATCAGGCCTCGAAGTCCTCGTTCGAACGCGACCGCGGCATATTCCGTTGGGTCACCTTCGGCGTGATTGCAAAGAGGGGTATGGGAGTGGGACTCGAATAGAATGCGATGCGACACCAGATTTCCTTGGATTTTGGGCAAAGTTTTTTGAAGGGCGATCTCGGCTCGCCATATGTTTTATCGATCAATTCGCCGTCGGGCGATAGCCCCGGTTTTCTAGAGTGCTCGACATTCGTCGAGAGCGGCGGGCAAAGCCCGAATGGCGTTGAGTTAAGCTGAACTCGTAGCGGAAGTTGTAAAACTTCCTGGAGTTCGAGGCACTTCAGGAACTCTTACGAGATTCCACTACAAGTCAAGAGCGAGGCAAAGGTCGATCTAATCGTTTGCCAGGAAAAACAGATAGCACATTCCGCCGACGCCAAAGACGAAAAGCGATAGGCCAAATCCGATTCCGGCATAGGAGTTGGAACCGCCCCCCTCAATCATCGCTAAACTAGGATCGGCTTTGGCATACTTGATTTCCACTTGCTCTCCATTTCGGGCGCCATTTTGCACGTGAGTCGCAAAAAAAGTACTGTCCACCGATAAATTGACTTCGTAAGGTGTTTCGTCGACGGTATAGGCCACATCGACCGTGTAGGACCTGAAGCCACGGCGGCTTCGTGTTTCGTAGGCTTCTGTAATGATGCCTTGTGTTGCTCCTGCATCTTGGGCGAGAAGTGTTTGTTTGCGTTGCTCCTTGCAACCCGCGAACAGCACAAACGGACTGGCGATGATTGCTCCAACGAATAAGATACCTATAGGTTTTTGGGCGGAAGACATAGGAGAGAATCGCCCCAAATGTCTAGAAATAGAAGAGCCCCAATGTAACTGCGACTTCACCTGTTCGCAACTTTTTTAAGGCATGTTGGCAATTCGACGCATCGCCATGGGCCAAGTCAAGCTGAAGGCTTGAAAGACATTAGCCGGTGGTTGAGGAGTGTAGCGACGACACCACCGGACCAAGAACAGCGGTATCTCAAGCATCCTGAAGAGGCTGTGAAAAAATGTAGGACGCCCTTTTTAGGGCGTCGAAATTAGCCGTTTTTTGCAGTAACGACGGCCTGAAAAGGCCGTCCTACGAGCCGTAGCGTGCCCATTCGATGCCCATGAACAAGCATGCCAAAAACATGAAGATGGCCGAAAGGATCATCATCATGGTGTAAACGGAAATGGGGTGCTTTGCGGCCATTCTAATTCGATCGATGATTTAGGTAGGAATGAGTCGGGACGAGGAGTGCGTATCTCTTGCGGTCGAGATACGATTAGTTGATCTTGGCTGCAACTTTGTCACCGGCTTGGATAAAGCCCTTGCGAGTAACCAATTTTCCAATCGCGTTGTCATCCTTGAGGGACTCGATTTCAAGGAGGCCGAGGTATTGACCGGCTCGATAGATGTGAAGTCGATGTCCGACGCGTAGTCCGTCGTCACGTCCAACCGAAACAACAACTTGCTGCTTGCTGTTGATGGCTTGAACTTCGCCCTTGAGGTCAGCGGGTGGCACATCTTCGTAATCTTTGATGCCTTGTGCCATGAGGGTGGCAGTAGCGGTTTCAGCTTTAGCTTGGTATAGCGTTACGTCGGATTGAAGTCGAGTCATTTCTGCTCGAAGGTCAGCTTCAACGCTCATCAGCGAATTCAACTTGTCGGTTTGAGCGATGACGGTTCGGCGTTGACTGTTACGATCGGTGATGATCTTGTCAATTTCGATTTTGAGGGTGTCGTTGGCTTTGGTGAGATCTGCGACGCGTTGAATGGTTTCGCCAAGCTTCTGAGTTTGGATGGTAAGCGTCGCGGCCTTGTCGTTAAGATTTTTATTGGCGTCAGCGAGCTGTCCGTTTGCCTTTTCGAGTTGTGTTTGGAGGGCAGCCAGAGCTGTTTTTCGGGCGAGTTGCTCTTGAGCGAGTGAGGTCTTGAGTTGCTCAATCACCTTCTGCAGTTCCTTCACCGTCGTGGCCAGCTTGGTGGACTCGGTTTGATAAGCCGCAACCTTTTTCTTATGGTCCAAATGGGACGAGTTCGCCAGTAGCGACACAATGAAAAAGGCCAAGCTGAGGAGTAGGACCAATAGGGTGAAGATTTTGCCGAGGAGTGTCATTTGGCATCCGCTGGAAGTAAAGCGTTAGGCTGGTGGAGCAAGCGAGTCGATTTTTTGTCCATCGCGTGAGCGGTGGTGTCGAGTCGGGTGAAAGGGCGACGGCAATTCACCAGCAAACGAGTATAGTTCGGTAAATTCTACCCTGTCAACGAAAGCGGAAATTTTGACATGATTGGTAGATCCTCGCCGGAGCGAGGCGCTAACACTTTTTGGCGTCGGAAGAATCGCGTTTTCGATTGGGAAATCGATGGTTTTCGTCGTTTCGTGCGGACTCGGACTACGAAAATCATGACGGCAGACAGAAACTCTAGTTCCATATTCGCTGTTTAGCCAAAGGGATTGTGAGGATTTTGAGGGCGTTTTGATTATCTCGAACAAGGTATCGGTCAGGATATGGCAACGAAGATTGGGAGCAATTTGGGATAGCACTTGGATCCAGGTTAAAACTGGGATATCTTCTACAGTCTTAAGAGTGACGAGAAACCATTTTTTGCCACCACCGCGACTATCTGTCCTTACTCGCCGATCGACCAAGAAATTTTTGTATGAGTTCGCCAGCAACCTCGGCCCCTGTCCAGTCCTTTCTGCTCCGTCATGATTTCCTTATCCGACGTCTGCATTCTCTAAGCGGCTTGGTGCCGGTTGGAGCCTACATGTGCGTCCACTTGCTGACCAATGCGACTCTGGTCGGGGGAGCTTCGGTCTTTCAAGACAAAGTTTTCACCATTCACAGCCTGCCGCTTTTGCCGGTCATTGAGTGGACATTCATCTTCCTGCCAATCATTTTCCATGCGGTCGTAGGCGTCTGGATTTCGAGAAACGGCAAATCGAATCTTCAGCAATATCGACTCTCAGGAAACCGCAGATACACTTGGCAGCGAATCACGGCATACATTGCGATTGTGTTCATTTTCACCCACGTTTTCCACTTGCACGGATGGTTTCAAAACGAATGGTGGCTCAAGAACATTGCAGAGCCGTTGGGAATGGCCAAGTTCCGACCTTATAATGCTGCGAGCTCCCTTTCGACTGCATTGGCAGGACCGACGGTGATTGCTGGAATTCTTTGGTCGATCTTTTACGCGGTTGGAGTTTTGGCTTGCACGTTCCATTTGGCAAACGGCATTTGGACTGCGGGCATCACTTGGGGGGTCTGGCTAACGCCTAAATCGCAGCGGCGAGCAAGTATTGCATGCGCTCTGTTTGGATTGTTCATTGGAGCCGCGGGATTGAGTGCGCTTGTTGCGGCCAAGACCACCAAGGTTGACGCAGCAGCCAAAACCGAAAACGAAATGTACGACGCGAGAATCCAAGCGCACTCGATTACACCCGACGATCACAAACGCTCTGCCCCGCATACGGTCGATGAGCCAAAGCCGGTTCCGGTAGATTAGTGTTGGCCGGCGGTTTCTCGATGGAAATCGCCCTCGGTCCAACCGGTCTCAGCGTTATCTCTCCCTTGCTGACGCCGGTTAAAATAAGAACGAATTTAAAACAAACACACAGAACACGCACTTCGCGATTGGTAAAGACAGATGGGCAATAATCGAGTTTTGGTAGTTGGCGGTGGACTTGCTGGTTTGGCGGCTACGATGAAGCTGGCGGAACTGGGAATTGCCGTAGATTTGCTGAGCCTCACTCCGGTCAAAAGATCGCATAGCGTTTGTGCTCAAGGGGGCATCAACAGCGTCAGCGACATGACCCGTCAAGATGGGGACGACGAGTGGAAGCACTTCGACGACACAATCTACGGTGGCGACTTTCTGCAAAACCAACCGCCAGTCAAGGAAATGGCTTACTGGGCTCCTAAGGTTATCGATTTGATGGACCGATTAGGGGTCACGTTCAATCGAACACCTGAGGGGTTTATTGATCGACGTCGATTCGGCGGCACTTTGTACAAACGAACTGCCTTTGCTGGGGCAACGACCGGACAACAACTGCTTTACGCCTTGGATGAACAAGTTCGACGTCGCGAAAGCGAAGGGCTCGTCAAGAAGTATGAGTTCTGGGATTTCCTGGGGCCTATTTTGGACGACAACGGACGTTGTGTAGGGGCGACCGCTCAAGACATGGTAACGATGGAGATTCGGGCCTTTCCAGCAGATGCTGTTGTGGTTGCCACCGGCGGCAATGGCTTGATCTATGGCCGCTCAACCATGTCTGTCTTCTGTACGGGTAGCGCGGCAAGTCGCTGCTTCCAAGCGGGCGCGAACATGGGTAACCCAGAGTTCATCCAAGTGCACCCGACCGCCATTCCTGGTGCTGACAAATTGCGATTGATGAGCGAGTCGGCTCGCGGTGAAGGTGGTCGCGTTTGGGTTCCACGCAAGGCAAACGACTCTCGCTATCCAAAAGAGATTCCAGAAAAGGAACGCTACTACTTCTTGGAAGAGCGGTTCCCCAAGTACGGTAACTTGGTGCCTCGCGATATTGCGACTCGGGAAATCTTTAACATCTGCGTCAACGAAGGGCTTTCGGTCGATCCAAATCGAATGAGTGTATACTTGGATCTGACGCATATCTCGCGAGCGGAACTCGACCGAAAGCTCGGTGGGATTCTGGAAATCTACGAGAAGTTCCAAGGAGTCGATCCTCGCGAAGAGCCGATGAAGATTTTCCCAGCCGTTCACTACAGCATGGGTGGCCTTTGGGTTAACTACGAAGCGAACGCGGACGGCGGCTTGTTGCCCGGTTCACCAAAGAACCAATCGACTAGCGTGCCTGGACTCTACGCGATCGGGGAATGCGATTATCAATACCACGGCGCGAACCGGTTGGGTGCGAACTCGCTGTTGAGCTGCATCTTCAGTGGTCTTTTCATGGGCCCTGGTATTGTGAACTGGATGAAGGGGAACAAAGCAGCGGCTGACTTGCCCAAGAGCATTTATGACAAAGCGGTTGCGACCCAGGAAGCTCGCCATAAGAAACTGCTTTCCAATACCTCCGGCGACGAGAACCCTTATCTGATCCACCAGGAACTGGGTGATGTCATGACCCGTGCCGCCACGGTGGTCCGCGATAACAAGCAGCTTACAGAATCTCTAGAAAAGATCGGGCAATTGAGTGAGCGAGCTGCCAAGTGCGGTCTTTCGGACACGGGTAGCTGGACTAACCAAAACGTGATTTTCACCAAGGCCGTTCAAGACATGTTCCCGGTTGCCAAGTGCATTCTCAAGGGGGCATTGCAAAGAGACGAGAGCCGCGGAGCACACTTCAAGCCTGCGTTCAGCATGCCAAGCTTGGGTGCAACGGACCCTGCTGCCAAACGTGTCGAAGCCGAAAAATGGTGCGATGCTTTTGAAGAGAACAACAAGAAGTTCTTGAAGTCAACGATTTGCACTTGGAATGGTTCCGATCCTGTTGTTACTTACGAAGACATCGATACTCGATTGCTTGCTCCACGTCCTCGCCTTTACGGTTTGGTTGGCGCCGAAGTCATCGAACAGGTCTGGAAGGAACGCTCCGCAGCCAAGGCCAAAGATGCCGGACCGAAACAGTTGGTGGGTGTCACCTAGGCCTCGCGGTAATCCGTTGTTTGCTTATCAATTCAATATTTAATTCACTCCAATTCCAATAGCTCCCATGATTGCACCAGGAAACGAAGCTTCGGCAAAACGCCGCCCATCCAAAGTCAATGTCCGAATTTTGCGACAAGACGGGCCAGGACTCCCAGGGTATTGGGAGCGGCATCAGGTCGACTACGAACCGGACATGAACGTGATCAGCGTCTTGCAAAAAGTCGCTGCACAAGCCAAGACGAGCGAAGGCAAAAAGGTAGCACCAGTCGCTTGGGATTGCGGTTGCCTAGAGGAGGTTTGCGGCTCCTGCACGATGGTGATCAACGGTCGCGTGCGACAGAGCTGCAGTGCGCTGGTCGACCGACTTTTGGAAGACGACGCCAACGAAATCGAGCTTCGTCCGATGACAAAGTTCCCTGTCGTTCGTGACTTGGTCATCGATCGTTCACGCCTCTTCCGATCACTGCAACGTGTTAAGGCTTGGGTGCCTGTTGACGGCTATTACGACATGGGAGCAGGTCCTCGCATTTCGCGTGAGGAGCAAGAGCAGAATTATCCATTGAGCCAATGTATGAGTTGCGGATGTTGCTTGGAAGCATGTCCCCAATTCACTAAAATCGAAATCCAACGTCAGCCAGGCGAATCGGAAGAGGATTACGCGGCCAGAAAGAACGCATCCTTCGACGAGGGGTTCGTGGGGGCTCACGCGATTTCGCAAGCCATGTTGTTTAATGCGCATCCGGTTGGCAAGAACATGGCCAGTGAACGAATGGACGCGTTAACTTCTGCTGGTGGCGTTCAGGACTGCGGAAACGCACAAAACTGCGTCGCAGTTTGCCCCAAGGAGATTCCGCTGACCACCTCCATCGCCAGAGCAGGTCGAGCAGCCACCGTCTACGCGATCAAAAAGATTTTCGACCGATAAGTTGCGCAAGAGGGCGATATGTTGATCGGAAGGGAGAGCGGCAGCCTGAAAACTTCCATAGCGCGACGCGTAAGTTTTAAAGCTAAGCGTTTTCCGGGCGAACCGCCAAGCAATACACATAGCCCAGATCTCGCTATTAGAACGGATTGCCCTTGGGCTGCGAACGAATGGCCCTTTAGAACGTACGGGACGATGCGCACCGAAGGGGCGAAGTCCCACGTTAACGGGCCAAAGGCCCAGCAATTCAAATAGCCAGGGCCATCGGCCCTGGTTGATGGATCAATTTAATCGCTTGAAGGCCCAACGGGCCGGACGTTCGTGATTGACGGGAACGAAAACGGCCGGCCCGTTGGGCCTTTGTTGGATGTGCGGGCCGATTTACCAGGGCCGATGGCCCTGGCTATTAGAACGGATTGCCCGTTGGGCCGCGAACGAATGGCCCGCTTCTATCTAGTGCCGGAATTGGTAGTTGGCCTTTGATGGAAGCGACATCCTGCCTATTTGCACAATAGTGCTCCATCGCAGGTCCAGCGGTATGGTTTTGCCATAGTTTCATTATAGTAGTCGATGAATCGAAGTATACGATCCTC
>JANPHB010000006.1:0-29745 GCA_031424235.1 Pirellula sp. | reverse complement strand
GCAGCCCGGGAACGAGTGTGATGTGTTCGCAATCGCCGCGGCGCCCCCCGCGACAATGTCGCCCCTCGCTCCGCGAAGGTAGCGTGAGGCAAGACCGATTATCTATTGAATTGGCTACTCTGTTCACTAGCTTGCGCGTCGTGCTACTAAAGCTCCATCAAGCCAAAATCTCACGGATGATTTTGCCTTCTACATTCGTCAGTCGACGCTGGATTCCATTGTGCTCAAAGCTTAGCTTGTGATAATCGAGCCCTAGCAAGTGGAGAATCGTGGCGTTGAAATGGTATAGCGGATGCACGTCTTCGATTGCTTTCTGCCCCAGTTCGTCCGTCGCACCGTGGCTTACTCCTGGCTTCACTCCAGCTCCTGTCATCCAACAAGTAAAGCCGTCCGGGTTGTGATCGCGACCCTTGGCCCCTTGTTGAAAGAATGGCATGCGACCAAATTCAGTGCACCAAACAACAAGAGTGCTTTCGAGCAATCCTCGTTGTTTGAGATCGCGAATGAGTGCAGCGGCAGGTTGATCGAGAATTTCTGCGTGGACATCGTATTGCTCCTTCAAAGCGTTGTGGCCATCCCAATTGAGCTTGCCACCACTTGCATAGGCTCCGTTAAAGAGCTGCACAAAGCGAACTCCTTTTTCAATGAGGCGGCGAGCCAGGATACAGTTCTTGGCAAAGGCAACTTTGTCGGGATTCTTGGTGTCGTCCGCCCCGTACATCTTCATAACGTGCTCAGGCTCCGTGCTAAAGTCGGCGATCTCCGGAACACTTAATTGCATTCGTGCTGCCAGTTCATAGCTTGCTATTCGGGCCGCCAATTTGCTATCGCCTGGGTTGGCCTCCAAATGACGCGCGTTCATCTCCCGCAAAAGCGAACGCGCGACGTGATCCGCATCTTTGGAAACACCGGTCGCTTGCAGATGCCGCACGGGGTCCTTAGAACTCATGGTCGTTCCTTGGAATGCTGCGGGCAAGAATCCAGGGCCCCAATTGTTGGAGCCATTCTGCGGCACGCCACGCGGATCAGGGATCGCAACATAAGCCGGCAAATCTTGACTCTCGCTCCCCAATGCGTACGTTACCCAAGAACCAAGTGACGGAAAGCCATCGAGCACGAAACCGGTCGATAGAAAGTTTTCGGCAGGACCGTGCGTATTCGACTTGCTCGTCAATGAATGAACAAACGCGATCTCATCGGTGAGCTCAGCCAGATGCGGGATCATATCGCTCACCCATTTGCCACTCTGACCACGTTGCCGAAAGTCGTATTGCGGTCGAGCCAGATTTCCAGCTGGGCCCTGAAAGGTTACCGAAGGGCCACCCGGCAAAGGCTTGTCGTCCCACTTGATCAGTTCCGGCTTGTAATCCCAAGTTTCAAGCTGACTCACAGCACCAGCACAAAAGATGACGACGACATTCTTGGCTTTGGCTGGAAAATGCGATGGACGCGAAGCGTACGGACGAGCCGGATCGATTATCGTTTGAGTATCGGCTGATGCCAGCAATCGATCGCCACCGAGCAAGCTTGCAAGAGCGATCGAACCGAGCGACGTGGCGTTCTCTGCAAGAAAGCTTCGACGGTCGAGAAGATGTCTGCCGGTATGGGAAATCGATTCAGGGTTCATGGCTGCGGTGATATTTCGCTATGGAACAAACAAAAACTCATTGCAATTGAAAAGGACGCGGCAAAGCAATTCGAGGCCATGTTCACGCACAACTGGCTCGCTCTCCTTGAGTTCCTCGAGGGTCGCGTTGCGATTCAAAGCCAATTGGTACGCGTGTTGGATCTGTTCCTCGCTCTTGCTGCCAGTTTCGCGCGTGACCCGTTCAGCGAATGCCTTGGACACATCCAGCGTAAAGCGACTATTCAAAAGGTTTAACGCTTGGATCGGTGTCGTCGAATGGCGTCTCAATGCCGTACTCTGTCCTGCGTCTGGGCAATCAAAGGCTCCGAAGACCGCCTCGGTTTCACGCCGGATTTTATGGGCATAGATCATGCGACGTTGATTTTCCGAGGTTAGTTTCTCGACAGGAGCGAAACCGGAAAGTCCCCCTCGTTTGTCGAACATGTCGAACCCTCGACCGTACATCTTGGTATTCAAAAGCCCACTCACCGAGAGCATCGAATCGCGAAGGCTTTCAGCTTCGAGACGACGGGACGGAAATCGCCACAGGAGTCGCGTTTCTGCATCAGCGGTAGCGCCTGCGTTCGACGCATCCGATCGACTGCTTTGGCGATAGGTCGCGCTCAGAACAATTCTTCTGTGTATCTGTTTGATCGACCATCCGGCACGAATGAACTCCGATGCCAACCAATCGAGAAGTTCTGGATGGGTTGGCGACATGCCGTTATTGCCGAAGTCGCTTGGTGTATCGACCAAGCCGATCCCGAAGTGTCCTTGCCAGATGCGATTCACCATAACCCTGGCCGTTAGTGGATTTTGTGGACTAGCAATCCAGTCAGCTAGACAGCGACGACGCTCCTGTTCGGGAGTCTCCTTGCTCAGTTGAACTTCGCCCAGCGCTGAGATGATAGTAGGCAAGACTTCTCCATTGGGTTGTTCTGGATCGCCTCGATTGAGCAACCGGATTACGTCAGGGGCTCGGAATTTACCTGCGAAGACCTGTTGCCCCATTTCGGCCGACTGGATTTGTTTTTCTAGTTCGGCTTTTTGCTTCAGCAGAACATTAGCTTGCGCCGCGTCGGAGGGTGAAAGACCAGCCAAAGTGAATTCGGGACCACGGGGTAGTCCGGCGATATGCGGTTGGCGGTCGGTTGAATCGGCAACGAGTTGCCATTGATCGTCGACGTTTACTTCGATTGCATATTCGATCGGCAATCGATCGAGGAACTTGCCGGTTCTATCTCGACTCCAAAGAACGCGATCGATTTCCTGAGGCTCCTCAAACTCGAACTCTACCCAGCCTTTTCCTGGCTCGTTGGACATCCAGCTTCGTTCGTTTCCGTATTGGCCATCGTTGATGAAGTTGGGTTGATGACGGTCGGGAACCACAGTGTCGCCCGATGTAGTCACCTTGCATCCCAAACTGGCTAGTGCGATGTTCGTTCCGGCCGTGTTTAAGACCTCGAGTTCATCTAAGCAGGGTTCCAAGCTGTTGGTGTTGAGTATTTTGAACCGCAATCGCGAGGCTCGAACGGGATGGATCCGATCGGTGTTGAGTGGACCGGCCCCGGCGGTTGGACGCAATGGAGCCGACTCGGCTACTTTGGTTAGTGAGTCGCTGGCAGGTCCTACTTCCAAAGTGAACGACGTTGGTAGTCGATCGCTGAACTGGCCGGTGCGGTCGCGGCTCCAAACGACCTTTGAGATCTTGGTGGCCTGCGGGAGTTCGAATTGTACCCAACCTCGTCCTTTGGTGGATGCCATCCAACTATGGGCGTTGCCGGTTTGACCGTCGTTGATGTGCACTAATTTATGCAAGTCCGATTCGTTGCTGCCGGATGCCGTTACTTTCGTTCCGCTTGACGCGAGAGCAATGTTCCGCGGCTCCGGCTCGTTCGTCCAGATTTCGAACTCATCGACGCAGGGTTCGATGAGCCCAAGTGTCGGATGCAAATTCGAATCGTGGATCGTGAAGCGAGCCAGCTTGGCCTCAATGGCGTCGAACGACTCCGTATTTTCCTTTGCATTGGTAATGCGACGAACGGTCCCTGGCTGAGCGAATGGTATTAGCTTTGCTAGTTGTTCATTGGCCGCTTGGACCTTTTGCTTAAGCGGAGCAACGGCCAGCTTACGTGCCTCCGACTCTTCCGACCGAAGTTCGCGATCCTCGTATTCAACCCCCGCAACAAAGGCTTGCATGGCGTAATAGTCCTTGGCCGTAATCGGATCGAACTTGTGATCATGGCAACGAGCGCATCCAATGCTGAGCCCCAGAAATGTCTGACCAATATTGTTCACGATTTCATCGAGCGAGTCTTGTCGAGCCAGTCGAATCGAGGCATCATCTTTGCCGATTTGACCAGGTAACAAAACCGATGCCGTAACCAGAAAGCCCGTTCCAGCGTCTTGCCCCAACGCATCGCCTACTAATTGTTCTCGGATAAATTGATCGTAGGGCGTGTCGTTGTTGAAGCTTCGGATGACGTAATCGCGATAGGGCCAAGCATTCGGACGTTCTGTATTGACTTCAAATCCATGTGTGTCAGCATAGCGAACGACATCGAGCCAATGCTGTCCCCAGCGCTCACCGTAGCGTTCCGAGCCAAGCAATTCTGCGACGACCCGTTCGAAAGCATCGGCTCGTTGGTCGCGAGTGAAGGCTCGGACTTGTTCCGGTGTCGGCGGGAGTCCAACGAGATCAAATGAGACGCGTCGAAGCCAACTCACGCGATCCGTTTCAGGGGACATTGCAAGGCCGCGCTCCTTTAACTTGGCAATGATAAAAGCATCGATGGAATCGCTTGGTTGCGGCGGTGCAGATTGCGGGGCCAACGATAGCGGCTTAAAGCTCCAGTGGTCTCGAGCATCTGTAAGTTTGACTCGATCCACGCCGTCAGGCCATACGGCCCCTTCGACAACCCATTGAGTCAGAGTTGCGATTTCTTCGTTTGACATTTTGCCGTCTGGCGGCATTCGACTGTCTTTGTCGTCCGAGTTGATAAATCGGATGAGGGGGCTCGTGTTGGGTTGACCGGGAACGATGTCGGGCCCATGATTGTCGCCACCTTTCATCGCTGCTTGTTTGACATCCAAGCGGAGGCTGGATTCTTGTTCGGTTGCGCCGTGACAGGAATAACAATGCTTCTCAAATATCGGGCGGACATCCCGAACAAAGTCGACGGGACCGTCTGCTTCGACTCGACCGAGAGCCCCTAAGAGTAGAACTGCCATTAGGCGAGCGCCAGCATGAAAAGTACCATAGCACGACGCGCAAGCTAGTGATTTGGATAGTAGATTCACTAGCTTGCGCGTCGTGCTAGGTAAATTGGAACCCGCCGCTCGCCTTAGCATCCAAGCGGGGGCGCCGGCGAGAGTTTTGTGATGCAAGTGGTGGGTAGAATTGATTGCAGGGAACTCCATGTTGGCATTTTCCAGGCCACGGAACATTTGGGGGAACTCTATTGTAACTGCTTTTTCAAAAGCAATCGGAATCACGCACTTAGCTTTCGCGGCCATGCAGTCGCCTTTGAGAAGCAAGCCCGCTAGTTTACTATCGCCAAACGCGGATCCGTCGAGTAAATTCTGGAACGAACCAAAGGTTCAAATTCAAAATTTTTCAACCAAAAATAGGGAAAGAAAGCCGGAATGCCACTCACGACAGGTCCAGAAGACAAACAAGAAAAAATGGCTCCAGGTGCAATCGATGCGGATGCACAACAGGAGTTTCTCGTAACCGATTCCGGGCTTAAGTATCGAATTCTTCGCAAGACAGACGGCAAGAAACCAACGGCAACCAGCCGGGTAACGGTTCACTACAAAGGTTGGCTGGATAACGAAACCATCTTCGACAGCTCGTATCGTCGCAACGAAACGATTTCGTTCGGTCTAAACCAAGTTATAAAGGGCTGGACCGAAGGAATGCAATTGGTAGGCGAAGGGGGCATGATCGAATTGGACATCCCTTACCAACTTGGTTACGGCGAACGAGGAAGCCCGGGAGCCATTCCACCGAAAGCCAGCCTTCACTTTATCGTCGAGCTATTCGACGTAAAGTAGACGAAACACATAGCCATGTGTGTTAACGGCAAATTAGCCGGCGGGCGCTAGCCAAATGGCACTCACTTTGTTAGCGGAACGGCGCGAGCCGTCCGGTGAGTGGCCAGTCAATGACGCGAAACCGGCGGGCTGGCGCCCATCCGCTACAGAAACACAATCGAAAGTGAGTGCCATAGTGCCATAGCCCCGGTTTTCCAGAGTGCTCGACATTCGTCGAGAACCGCGGCTAAGCCGCTTGTCATTGCCAGTATCTTTTTGACTTCCATCGTACTCGTACTCAATGAAATGGTACTCGTACTCGATTGTCCGACCCTTCGAGTACGAGTACTGCCCTTCGAGGCCGTGAATTTATTCGTAGGACGGCCTTTTCAGGCCGTCGTTACTGCAAAAAACGGCCAATTTCGACGCCCTAAAAAGGGCGTCCTACATTTTCTCACAGCCTCTTCGGGCGGAGTACGAGTACGCCCCCCTGGGGAATTGGAATGTGACCTTCAAAGATATCCCTCCTGAGCCGCCAATGTTATCGCAGTAGGAAACCCTGTACTTGCTAGTCGAAAATGGCTTGAGCCATACACGACCTCGAATTCGCGATTTGCACCCCGAAGCAGGTCTAGAAACTGAACTTCTGTACCGTCGTCGAGCGAGAACACATAAAGTTTTCGTGATTCTCGCTTCAATGTAAACCGAACTAGCTTTCGAGATTCATTCATAGAGAGTCAATTAAAGTCGGCTGTAAGGAAACCAATTCTTCATTCATAATAGCCGCCCATGAGCTACCACCAAGACGAAACAGATCGCTACCAACAAAAACCAGCCATTGTTTGCCGCGAATTGCGGAAATCTTATCCAGGCAAACCCGTTGTCGAAGCGGTGCGAGGCTTGAATCTCCAAGTCAATCGCGGCGAATGCTTTGGCTTATTGGGGCCCAACGGTGCCGGCAAGACGACCACCATTGAGATCATCGAAGGGCTCCTGCAGCCGACATCCGGTGATGTTGAAGTGCTTGGGCGAAGTTGGACTCGCGATGGTGAAGCGATCCGACAGCGCATCGGTGTCACCCTGCAAGAAACGCAACTATCCGACAAACTGACGGTCCATGAAACCCTCGACCTGTTTCGAAGCTTCTACCGCACTGGAATCTCCGTCGATGTGGCAATGAAGAGTGTGTCGCTCGACGAGAAAAAAGACGCCCGTATCTCGCAACTTTCTGGCGGTCAAAAGCAACGCCTCGCGGTAGCCACAGCCCTTGTGGGTGATCCCGAGCTGCTTTTCTTGGATGAGCCGACCACCGGACTCGATCCTACGTCTAGGCGACAGCTTTGGGAGATTCTTCGAGCGATCCGCGAAAGAGGAAAGACCATTCTTTTGACAACGCACTACATGGACGAAGCCGAAAGGCTCTGTGATCGTGTCGCAATCGTTGATCATGGGCAAGTTATCGCGTTGGGAACGCCTCGAGAACTCATCGCCAGTGTTGGCGGTGATCATATCGTAGAGTTCTCTGTCGCAGCCGAACAACACTCGCTCGTGAATGCCTCCCGACTCAATTCCTTGGTCGATGTCACGAGCGTCCGCGATGAAGTGGATCGATGGTCGCTGAACTCAAAAATGGCTCACCATACAATCCCGGCGCTGCTGACTTATCTAGAGGCCGAAGTTCTTGCGTTGGCTGGTCTAACGACACGACAAGCTAGCTTGGAAGATGTCTTTGTAAAATTGACAGGACGCAATTTGAAGGAAGAAGAAACAGCATGACCCAGCCCTCAAGTTCCCAGCCCTCAAGTTCATCGTCGCCCCAACATCCTATTTACCATCTGACCATGGCAAGGATCATGGAGTTTTTGCGACAACCGGACGCGGTATTCTGGAGTTATTTCTTCCCAGTGCTGATGGTTCTTGCGCTTGGATTGGCGTTTAACAAAAGGCAAGAACCACCGGTGCTCGTGGATATTGTCGACTCACAACTTCATGAAAAGTTAAAAGAGTCACTCAAGCAGAACCCTCGGCTCCAACTAAAGAACACCTCCATCGAACAAGCAAATATTCGATTGCGAACTGGCCGAACCGATTTGTTGATTGAGAAAGCGACCGAGGGTGCCGGGCACGTCTATGTTTTTGATCCGCTCCGACCGGAAAGCGTTTCGGCGCGTTCCTTGGTAGACGACAGTTTGCAAAGATCGGCTGGTCGCAAGGACGCCGTCGAGGTCAGCGATCGTTTTAGTAGCGATGTTGGAGGTCGTTACGTGGACTTTCTCGTCCCTGGAATACTTGGGATGAACATCATGGGTGGCGGGCTCTGGGGTGTTGGGTTTGCGGTTGTGCAAATGCGGATTCGTAAAGTGCTTAAACGCCTCGTGGCCACACCGATGAAGAAGAGCCATTTTCTTTGGTCGTTGCTCGCAAGTCGATTGGTCTTTCAAATCCCAGGGGTCGTTATCATCTTGGGATTCGCCTGGCTAACATTTGGAGTGGCATCTCAAGGAAGTTTGATGGCAGCGCTAGCCGTTGTTCTATTGGGAGCTCTGACCTTCTCGGGAATCGGAATGCTCGTTGCCTGTCGAGCTAATTCCATCGAGATGGTATCTGGTCTCATGAATCTGGTGATGTTGCCGATGTGGTTGTTTTCTGGCATCTTCTTTTCTACGGATCGATTTCCGGATGCAATGCAGCCGATCGTACAGATTCTGCCGCTGACGCCATTGATCGGCGCCCTGCGTGCCATTACTTTAGAAGGCGCTGGATTGCTTGAGCCAGCGCAGCTCATGCGACTCGCAATCCTCGCAACGTGGTCATTGGTCAGCTTTGCCGTCGCGTTAAAATGGTTTCGCTGGACCTGATTCCTAACACGAAGAGCTAGCTAGTGAATCTACTACCCAATTCACTAACTTGCGCGTTTTGAAGTTGCACTGTATTGATAAATGTAGCTGAATTCGTGAGAATTCAGACGCTTTGCAATCAAGACGCGGCCTGAATTCTCACGAATTTTGCGACTAAAACACAATAGTGCAACTTCAAAACTTGCGCGTCGTGCTATGGTAGTTTCCATGCTGCAGCTTACCTAAGAGCCCCCTTTTTGAAACTGGACCCACTGTTTGATGATCGCTTTGAAGGCCGCCTGTTGTTTGCGACCGAAAGCTGTGGCATCTGCTACGCTAATGATTGCGCGATCAGCTGATTTCCACTCAAGCAATTCTTCCAAGTCCGAGATCGCTTCTCTTATGCCTCCACCTTCACGCACTTTAGCGCCGTGATGTAGCACCAAAACAACTTCTGTTTTCGAACGCAAATGGAATGTCGCAAACCAACCGCTGCAATAGAAGCTTGGCGAGTTCCACTTGATACCTTCTAAAACGGTTGGATTGGATTGGAGAATAGCGGCTCGCATCCACTCGATGAGCTTGATGTTGGAATGATTGACGTTGCTCAGTAGCTTTTCGACCGCATCCGAGTCGGATGCGATTGGAGTTTTCGAATTCCTACGTACTACCGTTTTTTCCTTTTCTTTTCCTTTTTTGATTTCACTGGTTTTCGCTTTTTTCGGATCTCCTGAACCACAGAATTCTTTGATGGCCATTTCCAACGCGTTTCGTACGACTGCGGTTTTTGCGACTGAGAGTCGGACGTTGGTACAACCGCTTCGTCCCCATGCACCACTACAAGGCTGGAAGACTTCTGCGTGGGAATCGCAGAACTCGTTTTGAAGCGGAGCCGTCAATCGCAACATTCCCCATTCCGCGTTCGGAGCGCCGAGCGAAGCGACTACCTTTCCATCGAGTCGAAAATCAGGATGCCCCATGTGCTCCTGCTCAACCATCCGCGGAATCGATAGGACTATCTTTCGAAATTGCTGAGGTGTCATGGTGATTGAGCCGAATGGCGTTGAGTTAAGTCTTTCCCCGTGCGGAAGTTGTAAAACTTCCTGGAGTTTAAGGCACTTCAGGAACTCTTACGAGATTCCCCTACTTGCTAATTCAACGCCCTGCTGGATTGAGCCGACCTTTCTTCGAATTGGCAAATTGAATCGTTGTTTAGGTTGTCCCAGTAAGTTCGAAAACCTGGCGAACTTCAACGGATCCTAGGCGAGCACCAGAATGTTGGGCTGCAATGGCCATCGCTGCTGCTTGATTTTCTGCTAATAAAATATAGTAGCCTCCGAGAACTTCACTGGTCTCTGCAAACGGGCCGTCGGTAACGAGTCGTTTGCCGTTTCGCACTTGAATGCTCGTTGCGGTCGATGAGGGATGAAGGGGAGCGGCGCTAAGATATTGGCCCTTGGCATCCAATCGATGTGTCAAAGAAACGGCCTCTCTGATTGCCGCTTCATGGGCGTCTTGACCAGCCTCAGCCCAGGCTTGCTCGTCGTCATAGCAAAGGAACATAAATTTTGTAAGCGAGTCCGCTGATTTCAGTTCAAGCTTTTCGCTTGGTAGTCCGTCTATGTTTCGAATCGGTCGAATCTCAACGGTTCCTTTTTGTGCAGGTGGCAATCGGCAAGCGATCGCAATCGCTTCGTCTAGATTCTCGACGTCGATGATATAGTACCCCCCTAGTTGCTCTACCGTTTCGGCAAACGGCCCAACCGTAACTATTTTTTGACCCTTGCGAACACGCACTGTTTCTCCTGTTGCAACAGGATGAAGAGGAGCCGCAGAAAGAAGCTGACCTTTGCTGGCAAGTTCTTGGCAAATCCCCATAGAAGTTTCCACGCACTCTTTCCATTGATCGGGGGTCCAAGCGTCTTCAGGACTATACATCAGGAACATGTACTTCATTTGCGATACTCTCTTGGCAACTAGGACTTAAATGAGGCGAAATACTTTACTGCTCTGGTTCTCTAGACTGGTCGTTAGAAACTTGCCGAAATCGACCTTCGGCAGAAATTTTCGGATGCTTTTTCGGAAGTCAATCCGAGAGATTCGCCAACCGATTCTGCAAAAATCGGCGTTCTGGCTCCTGTTTGACAAGAGCAAGTGCTTTTTCATATGCGATCTTGGCTTCTCGATTTCGTCCGAGCCGCCGAAGCAGGTCCGCCTCAGCGGCGTGGGCTAGATGATAGTCTTCCAGATGGCCTTGGGCAAAGATGGATTCAATCTTTTCAATTCCCGCCGCTGGCCCGTCCTTCATTGCGATAGCGACAGCCCAGTTTAGCTCGATCACTGGAGAAGGATTGATTGAAAAAAGGGCTTCATACAACGCCACAATATGAGCCCAGTCCGTTGTCGCAGTCTGTTTGGCGCTAGCATGCACGGCCGCGATAGCGGCTTGGATGCTATAGGCTCCGAATCGCCGAGTCGAGAGAGCTTGAGAAATGAGTTGCAATCCCTCCGCAATCATCTTTGCGTCCCACAGCGATCGATCTTGATCTTCGAGCAAGACAATGTCACCATCCCGGTTTGCACGTGTTTTGTGCCTAGATTCTTGAAACAACATCAGAGCCAACAAGCCAACAGCTTCCGGGTCTGGCAAAAGTTCGACGAGCAATCTACCTAGCCTGATCGCTTCGGAGGATAGTTCTGCACGCGTCAAGGAATCGCCCGATGAAGCCGAATATCCCTCGTTGAAAATCAGGTAGACGACAGCCAAAACGGAATCAAGTCGCTCTTGAAAGTCACTCGCGGATGGTATCGCAAAAGGGATCCCAGCCTCACGAATCTTGGCTTTGCCACGCACTAGTCGTTGCGCCATACTGGACGGAGTGAGAAGGAACGCGCTCGCAACTTCTTCAGTCGTGAGCCCGCAAACTTCTCGAAGCGTCAATGCCAATTGCACCTTTGGATCGATTGCAGGATGGCAACATGTAAAGATGAGACGCAATCGATCATCCTCAATGTCTTCGTTTTCTTTCGCCGCGTTCAATGTTGCAATTTCATCGATTCGCTTTGCAACTTCTGAAGCCGAGTTGCCAAACCGCTGACGACGGCGCATCGAATCGATCGCTTTGAACCTCCCTGTCGAAATCAACCAAGCGCGAGGGTTGGAGGGGATACCGCTTTGCTCCCATTGGACAAAGGCGGCAGCAAAGGCCTCTTGCAGGGCCTCCTCCGCTGCGTCGAAGTCTCGCAAAAGTCGAACCAGGGATGCAAAAATACGCCTCGAATCGACGCGGTAGATTTCCTCAATCTCATTTCGGAAGCGACACGCATTTGGGTGGGCGGGAAGAAACGTCTGGCCATTCATCGAAGATTTTATAACACGTCAAAGTTCATTGCGGTCGGAGCAGGATTCCTTATTCTACACGCCGCGAAGCCGACCGCTGAATCCCAAATGGCGTTGAATTAAGCCTCTCCGCGTAGTGGAAGTTGTAAAGCTTCCTGGAATTCGAGGCATTATTGGAACTCTAACGAGATTCCACTACTGTGCTTAACACGATTGCGAAGCTTTTACGACTATTCCAATTGAGCCGACTGCCAAACTGCATTGAGTGCAATCTGGGGATATGTCGCAATTTGCGCAATAGTTCCGTCTTTCAGTGTGCTAGCGAATGTGCTCGTAACGCGCTCACCCTCGGTTTGGCTGATTGCTTTCATTAGTTCATTCCGAAAGACAGCCTAAGGGTATCCCCTATTAGAGCACGCGGCGAGGCAATCGGAATTTGCCAACCACCAAAGCGGGCTGATTCAAGCACGGAAGCAAACAACCGCTCGACGCATGACGCTACTAAATAATCCGTCGACACCATCGGAAGCACAACCATCCCATGTGCTCGGCCATTCGGGGGCCAATCTCGTTGACCCAATCCTCGAGTCGCGTTCCTTTCCCGAAATTAGTCAACTGGTTATAGCGTCTGGCCATCGACTTCGCACGACACTCGTCTGCTCCATCGCGTTCTCAATACTTTCTGCCGGTACCGCATTTTACTTCGTACCAGCGCAGTTTTTGGGAAGCTCGACCGTTCGCGTGTTGCAACGAGAAGGCTATTTGCTAACGACTCAACAAACCCGGGCCGAGGATGCGTCCTTTGTTCGAGCGCAACAAGCGCTAGTCACCCAGGACCAAACGCTAAGCACTGCATTGCAAGATAAAGAACTGAACGATTTAGTTGGTCCGATATCAACGGACGATCCGGTTTTTTGGATCAAAAGCCAGATCAAGGCCGAGATGTCAGTCGGTTCGGAAACCATGACGATCACTGCCTCCAATCCATCCCCAGAACTGGCGGTTCAAGTATCTCGAGCAGTCACTCAAGCGTATCTTGCGGTTATCACGGAGCAACTTCGCACAAGCAGAGAACGTCGGATCAAAGAGCTTGAAAATACAGCCGCGGAAGTCGATGAAAAACTAATGCAGCAATGGCGGCTTCTGCAATCCAAATCAGGCAAAATTGGTTCAGGAAACCCGCAGTCGGTAACTGTTAGCGAACAACTTAAGTTGCAAAGCTTCCGCGAAAACTCACAGAGCTTGAGAAGCTTGCAGTTTCAACGTTCGCAACTCGAGTTGCAGTTCGCAGCCGAACAAAACGCGAAGCCAAAAGCCGAGAATTTAAACGAGTTGCAGATCCAAACTGCGATCAGTCAACACCCTGAAGTGGTTTCACTGCGCGACCAGATCAGAAAAGTTGACTTGAAGATCCTAGAGATGAAGCAGTTGGTTCAGACCGATTCCGCGCCGCAAATGGTCCGTCTGCAGAATGAACGAAAACTCTACGAGGATTCACTCAATCAAACCGAGGTGAAAGTTGCGTCCTTCACGCGGAAAAAGTTGAGCAATGATTTCGCTAATCCAAGCCCCAGTGCAAAGGCCAAAGAACTGGAGAGCCAGCTAGCCTTGATCGACCTCGAAATCAAGGAACTTCAGACGACAACGACTCAATTGGAAACCAGTATCGTCGAAGCTAGTGGGCCAAGCGGAGTCGAACTGGAAATCATTCGTCACGAAATCGAACGCGAAGAGCGACTTGCCGATAGCCTCTGGAAAACCATCCAAGAGCTTCGGATCGAAGCCAGGGCCGAGCCAAGAGTGGCCATGGGATCGCTGCCAAGTTCATCCAGCCGGTTAAGTCGCGCCAAACAATGGAAAGCTGTTTCGGGCGCATCTGCGTTTGGGTTAGCCTTAGGGATTTTGGCGATTGGCTTTCTGGAATGGTCGTCCCGAAGAATCCGATACGCTGACGAAGTAGTCACGCAAGTTCGGCTTCCCGTAATAGATGCCATGACTCACAAAAACGGCGAACAAATCGCCAATGGGATGGTGGCCCAACTGATTCTCCGTGCAAATCCAGATGGTTCCCTACCAAGTGTTTTCATCACCAGCGCGTCAGCGATAGAGCCTCGCCAGCGATTTGCGATCGATTTGGCGGAAGCGGTCGCTACCTCAGGCAGAAGAGTGCTCTTCGTAATTTGCGACGACAATCGCCCAGCAGCCTCCGTTAGTAATAGTCGCACACTCGGAAAGGCGGAAGCAACCGATTGGTTCACCGAGATACGATCATCTGAGGAACATGGATTCGACTACTTGAACCTAGGTACTGGACAGGTTGTTCTTCAGGAAATTTCATCCAAGTCGATGACCGCGTTTTTGAGCCAAGCAAATCATCATTACGATTCGCTGATCGTGCTCGGGCCAGCAATTCTATCCAATGCGGAATCCGTATTGATTGCATCCAGCCTCGACGTTGCAGTTCTAATTGTTCAGATTGGACAATCCAGAATGGACCAACTCATCGCGGCACGCAATCGATTGCAGCTACCAAACGTAAACATTCTTGGAGCTGTGTTAGTGCCCGATGACAGGCGTGCAACATTCCATACAAAACTTCTCGAGAACTCAGAGTCGGATCCATTTGCCACCGACACAAGAAGTAGCGATGTCGAATCCGAAGTGTTGGCAAGCGTTGCTGAATTGCATGGCCAGATCAAACAATTTGATGCAGCCCAATCACCAATCTTTCCGCATCTTTCCCCCAAGCCAAAACAAAAACACCCTAGTAAGAACAGTAGGACCATAGAATGAGCCTAGTTGATTCCGCATGCGGCTCCCTGCATGGCGAGCGTTCTGATGTGATTGGACGAAGGCCTTCGCTTGATTCTGTCAAGGTTCAAGCAGTTCCGTTGCAAGCCACAGATGCATGCATCCCGACTGCGTACTTTCGAGTGAAACCGTTTTTTGAATTGGGGCTGACCCTATTGTGTTTGGGGCTCATCTTGCCACTCGTTGCTGCGATCTCCTTGCTGATCCTTGTTTTGGATGGACGGCCCATATTTTACCGACAGGTTCGGGTGGGTAAGAATCAGACTCGTTTCCTTATTTGGAAATTCCGAACGATGCGGCCTAATGCGGAAAAAAAAACCGGGCCAGTTTGGAGTTCTAAAAGCGACTCCCGGGTCACTGGTATCGGAAGATGGCTAAGGGCAACACATCTAAAATGAGCTTCCGCAAGTGTTTAACGTGATTGCTGGCCACATGCACCTTGTCGGCCCAAGACCCGAACGCCCTGAGTTTGTCGAGAACTTGAGTCAAGACATCCCCGGATACCATCGCCGGCACTTGGTTCGACCAGGTATTACCGGACTCGCTCAGGTCATGCAAGGCTACGATTCTTGCTTGGGCGATGTTTCTCGAAAAGTATCCTTGGACGTAGCCTACATACAGTCCGCCACATTGTTTCGCGATATCAAGATTTTGCTTCTTACGGTGCCCTATGTGATCGGTGAAGTTTGGTCGGTGTTCCTTAGAAAAATCCGAGCCAGGGCACGGTATGCGCCCGCTGCGTCTGTTGCCGTTCAAACAGAGAAGTCAGAAATCAGTTTAGAACTTCAGATTCAAATGGAAATCAATGAGCAGATTGATACCGTCTTAAACGCCGCAGCCAGCAAGTCGGTGGTGCCAAAGCCAAAGATGAATACAACGCGAGCGCTGAAACGCATGGAACAGACAGCCAAGGATTAAAGTGACGTAGTATTAACTACCGTAGCTGGATTCGAATTAAGCACTTCGGCATGAGTCTTCGAGCGAAACAAACCAATAGCCGTTGGGCGCTCGCACGGGTTCTCGACGAATAACGAGCAATTAGAAAACTGGGGCTAGCTAGCGCCCCTTGTCATTACCATAACTTTTTGACTTACGTCGTACTCGTACTCAATGAAATGGTACTCGTACTCGTACTCGATTGTCCGTACCTCTCGAGTACGAGTACTGCCCTTCGGGCGGAGTACGAGTACGAAAAACCCTGGAGAATTGGAATTTGACGTGCAAAGATATGGGTAATGACAATGCCAACGCCCCCGACTAATTGACCGGTAAAATACACGAAGATGTGCTTATCAACTCCACTTGCACAGCGAATGGATGTACTCAGCCGACCCATCTCGAACCCAACCATCCAATTGCGCTGGGTCTTTCATTTGCTGACCTCGCATCGTCTCCACCGCGATGTACTCGCACCGGATGTCAGACAACGTACTCATGTCTCCCCAAAGTTTTTCAAACTGGGTCACAGGGAAAACATCCTCTTGCCCCAACCCCCAGCGTTTCTTCACATCCTTTATCGTAATGTAGGTCGGTAGTTTCGCCGCCATGGCCCGTACCGAATTTTCGACCATCGCGGTGTCGCCTAAAATGGTCCGATCCAAACGAAATGCCTTCAGGAGCTGGTCGATATCAATCCAAGTGGTCATCGACGAGTAAAACGTCAATCCAAACTCGTCTCGATCGTTTGGCATCGCCATGCCCTCCAGCAACCTACGTTTACCATCAACCACAGCCAAACCTCCGCCGCGATCTTCCATACGTCTTCCCACTACCTCGAAACTCAAGCAAGCACCGGACTCAATATGTTTGCTTAAGACCAGTGGGTTCAAGTTGGCTCCAAGAGTATCAATGTTGTGCAACAGCAGATACTTCAACGCGGGCCTTTCATTAAGCATACGATGCAACAGACCATTGCGAAGCATGTTTGGAATCTCATACCAGTGCCCAACCGGATGCATGCACTGCTGTGGTAGGTTGTCTGTGTAGTCGCTCGCTTCACCGACCGACTTAGCCCAGCCTAGGATGGCCGCATGTCCGCTCTCGCGTACTTTCTGTTGCTGTTCATCGAGAACCTGGTGAGCCATTTCCTCCCAAAAGAACCGTAAATCCCTAGCCGTGGGAATCGTTCGCAATCCGACCGACATTCCTTTGGACAAGAGAACTTGGCCCGGGTAGTCGTAGTTGTTCACGCTGGCTAAGTGTTTCTCCATCGGCGCGTGCGTCATGTAGCCAGTCGTGAAGACATGCGGAACTGGACACTGATACAACTCGGACGTTAAGCGACTTTTGGCCAAATGCACTTCGATAAAACTGCGATGTTTGCCTGCGAACTTAGCAAACGGATGCAGCCCCTTTACCACGCCTGCACCACCGGTCCAGCGCGAACCAACACCCGCCGCCAGCGAAACCACTGCGACCTGTCCGGCTTCAATCGCTCGCCTACCAAGAAATGCTTCGTCCGAAGAACGCGAATTACTTGTTCCAATTTCCCGAAGATCGATCATGTCGTCGAGAGAAACATCTTCGATCACCGTTTGCCGAGGCAGTCGATTCTCCGAAAGCCCAATTCTACCGGACAACAAGTCGGTTCGAATCTGTTCGTGTTGCGTCTTGTCGAACCCATTGACTCGCAACATTTCGGGCAATTGCGATTTTGCATCGCTATCGATTTGCGCTTGCGGCAGAAGCCGATCGAGCAACCATCGTGCCCGTCCATCTCCTTCTCGGCAAGAACGATTTAATCGCATCAGTTCGCGTTGCGACTGCTCGCTCAAGTCGCGTATGTCCTGTCGAATAAGTTTGGGAGCCACTATCGCATAGTAACCATCCGGCATCGTGGCTTCATCGGAACGAAGCATTTCGCACCAAGATCCACGGTCATTGATCGCAAAGTCGTAGACGACCGGATCCATGGCAAACGGCAGACGCGTCTGTAATTCGCGTTTGGTTGCGACGAGGGTTTGCAACAACCATTGCCTTGCCTCAGCTTGAACCGATGGCTCAAAGAAGAACCCCATACCACCGCCGGACATTCCACCTAGCATCAAGAAACCCCAAAATTGTCCGCCCCAACGCTCTCGACATTGCTCGATCATCGAATCGGTGAAGCGATTGGTGCACCATGGAATGATGGTTTGCAACGGGCCTGTGAAATTTTCGGTTGTCAATTTAGCAACACGGCGAATGTCTCCCTGCTCGAGTGCAACGACAATTTGCTCAAAGATGCGTTGAGCGTCTAGGCGAGCATCCCATTCTTTTTCGGCCCGAACCAAGTACTTTTCGGTAACCATTTCTAGGATTGGACCAACGTTCTGCGCCATTCCACCGTAGATAAGGATCAAGCTATTCTGCAACGCAGTTCGCGATGCTTCGGAAATTCGATCGTCACGCAAAATCGTATGTTGAGGAAGCAGGCGACCACGACTGATGCCGGATTCAGGATCATTGATGCCGGCCAACATTCCCTCAATCCGTTTGATTCCTGGCCATACTCCACCCGAGTCTTGCCAGCCACCGCCAGATCCACCCAGCCACTCACCGAGGATCGCGCGGGCCGTGATCAACTGCTGGTCCTGCAGCTCCAAACCACCTACTAATGCGGAAACTTGTCCGGTCGCTCGCATCAGAACAGCGATCAGACTTCCGAGTAAATTCGTCGAAACCGCCAGTCGAGACCCCTTGGGAATGTCGTTCACTTTGCTGACCAATTCCAACCCCAAGCCCTCTTTGCCAATCAACGACTTGAGCAACTGCGACATTTTCTGATGGCAACCTTCCATGGCGGGAGGCACAACGCCCGAAGCGATCAACGCTGACTTAAGTAGCCCCAGGTAATCCTTGGCAAAATCAAACACATCATCGATTTCGGTGATCTCTGCTTCAACTCCAAGATCGGTACTAACCAGTCGCAGCACAGGTCGATCGATTACCCGTAGATAAGCTTCGACAGGCGGCCGCGTGGTGGCATCTCGCCCATAAACCCCCAAATCGATCGAGGCATTGAGTACACGAGCTCCTTCGGGATAATCCATTCCGAGAAAGAAAATATCGCTCCAGCCAGAGTGCGAGAAATCCATTCGGACACTCGTTTTCTCGCAGAGGATAGGATAGTCTCCTGTCGCGGCATCGCGTTGGTGCAACTCTTTGTTCAAACGAAGCGGGTGCTCGCTGGGATGGCCAATTCGGAACATCCATTGGTTTCCGCGAACGGTTCGTACGCTGCGGCGCACTTGATCTGCTAAAGTCTGAATACCTAGCTGATGGTAAGCTCGCGAAAGCGCGCTGGCGATCACCAGCGTCGGGCCCTGTTCTTTTTGAACTGCGAGCAGTTGATCGATCGCCTCAGGGAAACGCCGAGAAAGAATATGTTGGTACGCTTCGTACGGCAATAGTCCCGCTTGCGTCTCTGGAAACGTCTTCGGCAAATAGTAACGATAAATGGCTGACAAGAAAAAATGAGCTCGGACGCGATGATACAAATTGTCGGCATCGCGACGGAAGACATCCAGCTCGCAGACCGCATGCAGTAGTGCATCGGAATCAAGTCCCATGCAGAGTGACTCAAGTGTTCGGTGCCGAACCGATTCGTCCAACGAAAGAATCGTTTCAATCCAGCGGTTTGCGGTTGATGTTTGCGAATTCATGGAATGTTACGACAACTTTTGCGAGGCAAGCAATTCGACCATATCGCTCAGGACGCGATCGCGGTCAACTCCAGAAAGGGATAGCGCTAACTGAGTGTTCAACAACCCGTACTTGACCCCAATGTTGTAGCGTTGGCCTTGGATTTCAAGTGCGAGGTAGCGTTCGCGGTCAGCGAGTTCGTTGAGCGCTTCCGCTAACGAGACAGGCCGCTTTTCGGTTGCAACCAAGCGATCTAGAATTTCAAGCGACGCTGGCGTTAGGACGTGCATTCCAAAAAAACAAAGATACATCCCGCTTCGGAAACCGGCGATGTTGAGCTCTTGTTCTGCTTTGGTGGGAGTCGGTTTCTCGATGACCCGTTTGACTTCGTAAAGGCGCTCCGTCTGAGGCAATCGGACCCCACCGATCGCTCCGAAGAACGGAAGCATCGTTTCTCGAGTCGCTTGCACTCCAGATACTGAACAACCTTCGGCAGCTGCCACCTCGATGAGTTGCTTGACACATCCCTTGCTTTGCGAACTCAAGTATAGGTGATCGCCAACAAGATGCAGAAACGGTTCGACGCCCAAGAATGACCTGGCACATAAGATCGCCTGACCGTATCCAGTTGGTTCGGATTGTGTTACGAAGGTTACACGGTCACTGTGGCTGCCAGCCGCACGTCGAAAAGCTTCCTCATTGCCGGGGCTGATGACGATGGCGACTGATTCAATGCCAGCATTGACCACCTTCGCCAAGATCATCTCGAGGGCCGTCTTTTCGATACCATCACGATCGACTAAGCGTTGGAGGGGCAGAGCCGATTGCCCTGGCCCAGCGGCAGTGATGAGAGCTTGATTGATTTCCATGGTTGACAACAACAATTGACGGACGGAGTTAGTAGTGGGGAAAAGCCCAGAAACACAGGCTACCCCCAGTAGAATAATGAGAAAAGCTTAGTTTTACTACACGAATGCTATGACAATCCAAGAGTTGAGGCAACGGTTGTAGGGATTGTGACGCGCAAGTTTTGAAGTTGCACTATTTTGATTTAGGGGCAAAGCCCCGGACGTTTACATAGCCCAGCCTGAAGGGCTGGGTCAAATCAAGCAAAGGAATTGATAGGGCCAACGGCCCGGCAGTTTACTTCCATTAGAGATGTTAGCCAACAAACGGTCGGACCTTTGGCCCTTAAGATCATTTGCATCGAATACCCAGCCCGTTGGGCTGGGCTATGTAAATTGCTGGGCCGTTGGCCCGGAAACACAGAAAACGCGCAACTCCAAAACGTACGTTTCGGGATACCAGTAATTTCCTCGCTCCCGCGTCGGTTGCCCTATTTGTCATTCTTCTTCAGGTATTCATTCACTTCACGCACCAATGGGAAAAGACTGAAGTCCACATCAGGGTAGTTCCCCGTCCGTTTAGATGCGACCAAGTAGTCGTTCAGGATCGGCAAAGCAGCCTCTCGCAGTTCTTCGACATGGAAAGCAGGGATTGCCGCGTGGCATGCATGAGCAATATTGGTGAGCTGCTTTTCACCATGAATATGCTTTTTGATGCGTCCCAAGAGCTTTAAAGCACCATCCGTATCCTTTGCCGCCACCGCAACCTGAGCACGCAAAATCAGCCAACTCAAATTGCTCGCCCCCTGCGGCTCACGTTGGTCCAAAATATCCCGAAGCTCCAACAAACGATCGGATTGTGAGGCGGATTCGACAAGACTAGTGGCAAGCGAGATTGGTTTCTCGTCGAGCAAGTTGTTGTTCTGAACAAAAAGATAGACGTCGCTGTCTCCCGGTAAAAAAACCGGAAGCAAAGCGGCAAACCGCTTTGAAGCTGATTCCTTGTCGTTCGGCCATCGGCCCAAAAGCCGGTGAAACATTTGCGCAGCCGACTTAGCCTCCAATTCCGAGGCCTTTCTTTTGCCGGTCACGAACGGAGCATTCATTGGCAAACGTCGTTTGGCAACTTGCATGACAATGTCTTTTGAGAATTCAATTTGTTGCACGTCCAATGCCGAATTGGCCAACAACATCATCCATTCAAAGGGCTCTCGTTGCCAAACGAGCTCCAGGGAAACCTTTGCAGAAGCACTCTGGGCATCAGCCTGCTCGGCCGAAAGCTTGCCATCATTCATAGAACAAACTCGTTCTGCCAACTCCGTCCACTTTAAGGTCCCTTGCTCTATTCTGCCTGTTTGAATCTCCGTCCGTCCCCATTCGAACAAAATGATGCTGGCAAGCTCGGCTTCCGGCCCAAGTTCCACGACAGGATTATTTTTTGCAGGTGTCGGCCGCGACCGAATCACGAATTCATCAAGTATTCTCGCAGCCTTGACGGCGCGATTGCCGATCTTTTCGGCAACATCGAAGTGCTTGCCCGAAACATAACACTGTCGAGCGACCAGCCAGGTCGCAGCAATCGATTGAATTTGTTCTGTCACCCGCAGAATGGAGTCACTTCGGTCTGTAAGAGCGACGCAGTCGTTGATTTGAAGATCGAACTTGGAAAGGCTTCGTTCCAACTCGTTAAGGGCTTCCGTCGCGTTGGAGCGGTCCATCTTCAGTCGAATAAGCGCATCAGTGGCCAATACGGTCAAGTCCGTTGGATGGGCCGTAGCAAGTTTCTTTAGTTCCTCTTCGATCGAAGGCAGCAGTCCGGCATTGGCATGCCGAACAAGAACGTGTTGCAGTACGCTTTCGATCCAAGCCGACTGCCCTGCGACCTCTTTGAACGATGGCGCATGAAACATCAATTCGAGGGCGGGCAGTTTTCTAGCGGCGATCGTCCGGTCCATCAGTAGTTCCGCAACGGCAGCTTGCCCCGGCATCCTCTCCAAAATATCAATTGCATTTTGCCTTGCTTTTTTGAATGCACTTGAAATAGCGGAGTATTGCCGGGTATCCCAAGCTTGCGGTAGATCGCTTTTGGGGATGTCGACTAGGCGATAGCTATCGATCGGCAACCCTAGAAGCAACATCTGCTCGGATTTATAGATTTCAACCGCAACTGGATCGATAGAGTTTGGATTCAAAATCAAGGCCCCTGAACGTGGTTGAGGTGTTTGCGTGTCATCCATCAGTACCGAAACCGCCTTTGACCTTTGTCCTTCTGCTAGCCACGTTTTTGCGAGGAGTATTGTTGGTCTATCTTTGGCATCGTAGCCTTGGAATTGCCGACTGCTGCAAAGAGGTTCTAACAATTTGATTGCGGTCATTCGCGTTTCTGGACGATCCATGAAGAGCTTCGCCAATTCGTGTGCAACTGTCTCCGGGCATTCCACGAAGAGTCGTTTGTTCCTCGACAAGGCAGTCAGAATCTTTGTGCTTTCGTCGGGCTGCTCTATTCGCTCTGCAATCATTGCCATCATGACCTGCCCTGCAAGCCAACTTGGGAATCGATCCGCTGCCACTTGAACGCTACGTTGAAGCTCACCCGCAACATCTTCTTTCCTATGACTAAAGAGTATACGCCGAAGGAAAAAAGACTCACTGACGCGTTGAGCCATGATGTCATTTAGCCCATACCAAGGATTGCCTCGGACATCGTTTTCGTTCGGAATCAAAGCATCGCGGGTGAACTTCAAAAGTCTTGGATAGAGTATGTCGTTGGGATAGTAGGCATTCATAACAGCATGTGGCAACAACGTGTTATCTATCTCAACAAGTTTCTCTAAAATGGTTGCTCCAACCTCGAAACACTTTCCGCTCTTGAGAATGAAATTACCAACTCCAAGCAACATTTGCCGATCGCGAACGGAATGGAAGTTCGCCTCTCGAATCGCTTTGAGTAGCTCCTCGGTCCTTCCGCACATTTGAAATGCAATTTGAGATTCGCCAACCGTCATGAGTCCGAGCGATGCATCTCTTCGAATGAGCTCCATATACTGGTCACTTGCTTCTGAGTATTTGCGTGAGTTGCGTAAAAACTCCGCAAAATGAAAACGCAACGGGTTGGCATTGGGGCGAACACGTAGTGCCTCGTTCAGAAACTTCTCTGCGTCAGCTTGTGCGTTTGGCTCCATATGTTCGTACAATTCTGCCAACCGCTCAAGGAGAACAAACGACTTCGGATCAGCCTCGAGACGCAGTTTTGTCTCGTCAATGAGCTTTTCTAGGTCAAGGTGCTTTCGCAAAATATCGAAAGCTGTTTTTCTGGGATCAAGATTCTCGGATGCATTTGTTGCTCTTGATTGAATCGTCAAAACTTTTTGTCTTTGTTGGAAGGCAAAACTCGTGGCGGCCATAGGAATCCTTTCCGATGGGAAAACTCTCGGCTGACTGATCACTTGACGAGCGATTTTTAGGGCCTCCTCATTTTTGCCGGCGCTGGACAAGCGAACCATTTCTTGGACTTGGGTTTCGCGTGCACTCAATGCAGGCTTAGGCTGAACTGGCACAACGGTTCGTGATTGCGGTTTGACTATCGTACCTCGCGAAAATATCTTCGCGAGTGATCCAGAGTTTCTCGCCATATCCTTGGCCGTACTCTGCTGAAGCACGTAATAGATCCACTGGGCCGTTTGATTATCAATTTTATGGTTCGCAAGCACTTTCAAGGATGCTTCCACACGAGCACTTTCGTCCAAGGCTACAGAAGCAAACAAAATAATCAATTCGCGCGACAATGCATCTTGAGGGTTCGCTGTCTCGAAAATTTCAGCAATCTGACGAGCCTCGACAAAGTTTTTGTGATCCATCAATCCAGATGCTGCAATCAACGCGCATTCAGGCTCTTTGCTGATCTCTTGCAAAGCATCGACAATCCGCTTTTCGTCTACTTGAGGCTGAAACTTTGAAGAATGACTAACGACCAAGTGAAGCATCGCTAAAGGCTTGACGATCCCTTCTGCCCTATCGATGCGATTCTGAAGAACGTCGGAAACGTTTTTGATTTGGCCCGCCGAGAGAAGTAATTCGTCCAAGTCTTCCGAGACAAAATTCGCCGCCCAGGGTTGGCTCGCCAATGTTGAATTGGCCCTTCGTGACACGATTCCGCTATTTATTCCGCGATTTTGATTTTGGGGCATATTCATTACTGCGCTGAAAGACAGACCAGCAGGGGTCACAGGCGTGAATGTTCGATTGCGAAATTGCTGAATTGAAGTATCGATAGCCAGCTCCACACAACGAACTACGAAATCCGTGGAAATCTCGTCGCCATATTTTTCAATGAGTCGCCCCGAAAATTCCGTTGGATTTCCCAATGCGGGGGCAGTCCCCGAAGTGCTCGAAGTCGAGCCTCGCGTTGGAGAAATGCCCAATCCACCGTTAACTTTTAATTCATCTAGCTGAAGCTCGAACCATCGCACTAAAGGTTGTTCGATTTCTTTGAAACGTTCCATCCGAAAAAAATACTCACACAGGTTTTCTAACTGCCACTTCACTTGAGTCGTGTTCCCAAGTCGCGTCAGGAATGCTTCCGCCTCGTCTGCCTGCCCTGCAAACCTGAGTTCGTTGATAACCGACTGCAGTACCCCTACGCCTTGATGACTGCCCATCGGGGTTGATGGATATACGTTTCGGATTTGACGAACGTTCGCATATTGCGAGTTGGTTGCGCCATAGGTCGGCCAAGCATAGGACGGCGACTGCGGATTCATCCCACCGGCAAATTTTGGTGACACCGATGGCATCGTAGGCATGTTTTTGGATGACGCGTAAGCCGTTGTTAAAGTCTCGATTTGCGCAGCAGTAAGTGGACGCTGAGTCTTATTCTCGGACGCATCGTCAGAAACCTGGCGACTGTATACCGTTTCCAGCAAGGCTTGATTCAGGTCCGATTCGCCGTTTTCGATCAGCCAACAAAGGGCTTGTATTTGCACTTCGAAGTCTTGCCGATACTTCGCTATCGCCAAAGCGTCGATCCAGGCCGCGTGGGAAGCCGTATTGCCAGTTTGTGCCCTGGCCTTCGCTATCCAAGAAGAGGATTGCTGCACTCCCTTTGCCTCTGCCCGTACTAGCCATGCGACACACGCCCATCGTACCTCACCGTAAGTCTTCGGAGACCATCTGCTCCCAATTCCGCGTTGTACTCCGATGTCTGAAAAGCCTCCTCGGCCGGTGGCAATGTCCAATAGTTCGGAGCGCTCAATCGTCTCAAATTCTTTTGCTGCAGGAAGCACCGTACTTGAGTTCGGAACGGCAGAGTCCGATGTCACTCTGTTCTTTTTCTCCGCCGCATTCGAACCGCGGAAGGTTGTGTCGCTACGTTCCGCATCAAGCTCCAAGATTTGTTCCATCGTTGCTTGTGACTGAATCCATTCATCGATTCCTGCCAATGCAAGTCCCTTTCGGAAAAGCAGTTCCCAATTTTCGGGTTGCTTTCGAAGCATCGGTTCCAGGGTTTGCAGAACAAGCTCCCGTTCTCCTTTCTGCAATAATGAATCGATGTTTTGCAAAACGGCATCCGGATCACGCTCCTTTTGCAAGAGCTTTACCACAATCGCATTGGCTTCGCTCCACTCTCCGTTTTGCCTGAGCAAGTTGGCGAGCTGCGACTCTGTCTCGTGTCCTGGAACCACGGCGACTAGTTGATACTGGTATTCGATGGCTTTTTCGAGATCACCCGCAGCAGCGCAGACCTTGGAAAGTTGCTGTAGCACATTCGAATCACGAACGCGGGCTGAAGGGAGCTGTTCTAGTACCCGTTTGGCATTTTCGAAATCCGAAACATATTGATACACCTGGGACTGGCAAAGAGTAAAGTCATGACGCTGCGCAGGATCTTGTTTGCCCGATTCGAATCTTTCGATCAGAGGCAATACTCCTTCTACGCTTCTCGTTGCAGAATTGGATCCGCTTTGCGTTTGATGGAGCTTGGTCAGCCTCGTTGTCAGGTCTAGTTTGTCGTCAAGTTTGGTCGCTTTGTTGAGTGTCTGCCAATAAAGTTCGATGGCTTCGGAGTGTTTTTGACTTTCTACGAGCGCATTGCCGAGTGCAATGGTTAGTCCCATTGAACCAGGGTCAATTCGAAAGGCTTTGCGGAGTGACTCGATTCCCAAGTCCCGTTTGTTTGCTTGGAAGCAAATCTGTGCCATGAATTCGTAGCCTTCCACCTTCGAGGGGAAAGCCTGAACAACCTCCTTGGCTGTTTCGACGGCATTCATTGGCTTTCCCGACCGAATTTGAGCCCTCGCAATTTTCTGCAGATACTCTTGGCGCTTTCTACGATCCATATCCGCTAATTTTCGAAGAGTTTCGATAGACTGCGGGATATCCCCAAGTGCCTCAGCGATCTCGGACGCGGCAATGGTCATGGGCAAGCTTTTGCTCTCCAAGCGAAGCGCCTCCGTCACCGCAATCTGAGCCTCGGGCCAGCGTCTTAGACGCACGAGGTAGCGAACAAGCAATTGCTTTTGCGAGAGTTGCGTCTTATCTGACTTTTCGGATGTCCGAAGTTGGCCTTGAAGTAGGTCGGCTTGTTGTCTGAGCCGATTCGATTTCTCGAGAATGTCCGTTCGGTCCTGGACAATTGACTCTCGCTGCTCTTCGCTATCCGCCAGGGTTTCAGCGATGCTCAAACTATTTAGGGCATTGTCAATGCGATCTGCCTTGGCTTGCATTTTGGCGGCACGAATAAAAAGCAAAGGATCTTTGGGGTTTAAATTACATGCTTCGGTCGCCAGGCTCGCGCTTTTGCCGTGCTGTTGGGCATGGTGATAGATTTCCGCAAGTCGCATTACAGATTGGCCACTGCGACGTTCCCCTTGAGCAATCGCGTCCCAAACTGCGAAAGCCTCTTCCCGTCGATTCTGCTGAAGCAAAAAGTCGCCTAAGTACTCGCGATATTGAGTTTCATCCGGGGCGAGTTGTATCGCTCGCTCAAATAACTTTTCCGCCTCGTCGGTCATTTTAGCTGACACGAAAAGATCCGCGATTTGGATATGCACAAGAGCATCATCCGCCCGCGGCTCTAACATTTTGTTCCATATGCGTGCGGCTTCTTTCTTGTTGTCTTCTATCGCAGTGGAGGTATCAAGCAGCACCAGTTTCCCCCATTCTCGCAAGATATCCATGTTCGATGGATCGAGCTTGGAGAGTTGGCGATATTGTTCGATGGCCGCGGAGATCTGTTGGTCGGAAATCAACTGATCAATGAATGAACGTCGAAACTCCAATCGGGAGGGAGCACGCTCGATAGCTTGGGTCATCCATTGATTCGACTCTGTTACGCGCGACGCATGCGACAGAAATTTCGCTAATCGAATCATCGACTCGATATCATCCGGCGACTGCTGAAGCCGCTGTTCATAGAATTGGATCAACCCAACTCGGTCATTGACTGTTAGAAAAACCTCTTCGATTTTCCGCTGAACATCGCGATACAACCAGCCATCTGGCTTGAGTTCGGAAAGGATGTTCGTCAATCCAACGAGCCCTTTCTCCCGCTCGCCCAACTGAATTTGCAATTGAGTTGCTTCGATTCGCAATTGAGTCCGCTGATATGCGTCCTTGGTTAGATCGATCAGTCTTTCGTACTTACGCAATGCATCTTGAAAACCTCCCTCTTGCTTTTGAATGTTGGCAATTTGTTCTAGTACACGCAGATCGTCTGGGAACATGTCTTCCATGCGTTTCCAGCATTGGAGTGCAAGATCGTTGCGATTCTGGCGTTGGTGTGTTCGTCCGATCTGCTCAAACAACTCGAGTATAACGATACGTGTAGGCTTGCGTAGAACCGCGGCTTCGAATGCCTCTACAGCGGCTGTGGGCTCGCCCGTTCGAAGCAAGCATTGGCCACGATAAAATGCGGGCAATGCGTCTTCGGAGCGCAGTTTCTCCGCTTGTGCAAATGCGATGATCGCCTGTGCGTCGAACCGTCGTTGGCTTTCAAACAGCCCAAGCAACATCCAAGCAGTACCGTCGTTTGGGTCTACTTGCGTTCTCTTTTCGAGAGACAGAATAAACGCATCTAGGGTCCCTCGTTGCAAGTGATGCACGAAGACTTTTTCAAGTGCGGTTCCACGCTGAGGGTTTTTTTCGAGGATCGATAAAAAACGTGCGGCGTGTAAGTTCGCCTGCTTTTCTTCCGCGTCCTCGTCTTGAGAGTATGCGATCGATGGCGGGGCGAGCAGGAAGAACCCTAAGAAAAGTGGGCAAAGACCAATTTTGGGGAATTGCATGGCTGGTCGCTCCTGGCAGCTTCGGGCTTGACGACAATCGTGCTGAATGAGCTCTTAGGCGAGCAGCGAGTTCCAAAACACCTAGCACGACGCGCAAGCTAGTGAATCCGCCACAAATTGCACTAACTTGCGCGTCGTGCTAAGGTCCTAAGATACCAAAAGCGAGAAAAGTTTGCTTGTGTTTTCCCGCTCGTAACACCGCCAGTAGGACGGCGCCGGATGTTTGCGGGCGGTTCGTACAGGGCGTGAACAATTGAGGACAATTGTTCGACTCTCACGTTTGACACTTGCCACTTCTTGGCAAATTGCGAATGCCTGTTATGCTCGATAACAAAACGCAGACTGTTTTTAGATATAAGGAAGAACCGATGAGCATGAAAGTTGACGAAATCCCAAACCCCTCCCCGTCGCAATTAGCACAATTGCCACGTCAAATCGGATTTGTACCTTCTACTGGCTCGCAGCTTAAAACTCTGACCCCGCCACAGATTAAACTGTACAACGAAGTCGGATACTTGATGCCCTTCAATGCATTGGACCCCGCCGAAGCGAGAGAAACCCGTGCGTTCTTTGATGGCGTGCTTGCCGCTTTTATTGAGCTGGGTCGGACTAGCTACTCGATCAATACAGCTCACTTGAGATTCGCTCGCATTTATGAGCTCGTTCAGCACCCGAAAATTGTCGACGCGGTCGCGGATTTGTTGGGGCCCAACGTCGTGTGCTGGGGCTCCCATTTTTTCTGCAAAATGCCACGCGATGGAAAACGCGTTCCTTGGCATCAGGACAGTACCTATTGGCCGCTCAGTCCAACCAAGACCGTCACGGTCTGGCTTGCGATCGACGACGCCGATCCTGAGAACGCCAATATGAAGTTCATTCCACGTTCTCATCTACATGGACTGATCGACTACGACGAGACGCATGAGGCAGATACCGTATTGGATCTCGCGGTCAAGAATCCCACCTCGTATGGCGACGCCGAAGTCGACGTCGCGCTCAAGGCAGGCCAATTCTCCATGCATTCAGATTTGCTTCTACACGGCTCGGAAGCAAACGTGTCCGATCGGCGACGATGCGGGCTGACGATTCGATACGCTGCAGCCGATGTGACCACTTGGTACGATTGGCACAAGAAGGGATTTGTCGTGCGTGGCGAGAATGTCGGTGGCCACTGGGCGAATCCCTCCAAGCCAGATCACTAGCCTAGAGTAGAGCGATTGTCCTCAATGAATCCTGTAAAGCCGTCATTCCATCGGTGCGTATGATGAAAAGGGTAACCTTTCCATCGCACGAGGAGACTGGCAATGATAGCAAAAATCGTAGGGCAGTTCGCAAAACAAGCGCC
>JANPHB010000005.1:0-4529 GCA_031424235.1 Pirellula sp. | reverse complement strand
AAAGTCGCTCGCGATGAATGGACGAATGCCAGTAGGGCGAAACACCCTCACATAAAGGAACGTCGTAGTAAAATTGGTTTCTTGATTTTTGTTTTATGTTTCCAACAATGTCACCCTCCCCCTGGGAGGGTCGGCCAGAGGCCGGGGAGGGTGAACTGACCTTTACAATTGCCGTTGGCACTTCACCCTCCCCTCGCTTCGCTCGACCCTCCCAGCGGGAGGGTGACGAATGCCCTCTTTCCAGGGCTCAGCCTTGGAACGCACTGCTTTTGAGGCTCCGCCTCGCATCTGCTTTCGAGTTGTAAACTCAGGAGGCAGGAGCCTCCGATTCAGTGCGTTCCCAGGCGGAGCCCGGGAACGAGTTTAATGTAGTGGCTACCTAAGCTCGTAGAGCAACTTGCTCTTTCATGAACTTCAAACCTTCTTCGGCCAACTTCAGTTCGGTGTCGAACATACGACGCCAAATCTTGGTGGCTGCAGCAAGCTCTGGAAGTGCCAATCCAAACGCCTCGATCACCATCCAGCCATCGTAACCGATGGATCGAAGTGCGTCGAAGTTTTCTTTCCAGCGAATGTTTCCTTGGCCAGGTGTGCTGCGATCGTTTTCGCTGATGTGCACATGGCATAGCATGTCCTTGATATCATGGATCGCTTTGCCGACGTTCTTTTCTTCGATGTTGCTATGAAATGTGTCGTACATCATGCGGCACATTGGATGGTCCACTTCGCGACAAAACTGAGCTGCGTCCGCATGTGCGTTTAAGAAGTAGACTTCAAAGCGATTGAGCGGTTCCACTCCGAGCATCACTCCAACTTTACCTGCATGCTCCGCAGTCGCTCGCATGCTTTCCACGCCCCACTTCCACTCGTCCGCAGTTCGTCCAGCACCAGTGAAGTATCCAAGAGCGGAATGATAGGGCCCCACCAGGGTTTGCACGCCAGCGGCCGCGCAACAGTCGAGTGTCTGCTTGTTCAGCTCAACCCCTTTCTTTCGAACGGCCGCGTCAGGGCTGATCGGATTGTCCGCTTCTGTTCGAACGGTCACGCCTGTCCGTTGTAGCCCCATCGAATCAAGTCGTTTTCCCCAAGCGGCATAATCCAATCCGAGATTGAAGATCGGGATCTCAACGCCGTCGTAGCCCATCGCCTTGATTTTTTCCAGCGTCGGTAGCAAGCCGTCATTCAATTCGCCGGACCAAAGCAAAAGATTCATGCCGTATTTCATTGTGGACTCCGTAGGTTTTCGATTTGAGATTTGAGTGGTTTAAGCAACTGGGTTTTTGTAGCGGCAGGGCGCGAGCCCTCCGGTGTTGCGGTATTTACTAGTCATTTACCGGACGGCTTGCGCCGTTCCGCTAAAAGAGAAGGATGGGTGGTACTACGAGTTCTTATCGAGTCAGTGCAGACTCGATGCGTTTCATGACTTTGCTTTCACCTTGCGAGATCGCAGCCCAGCCGAGCAGTCCGCCGCTGGCAGATGCCACCGCATTGATCTCATTCACGAGAGCCTTTTTGAGCTCTTCGGCATCGTGTGCTGCCAGGGCTGTGACGAGCGCCTTGGCATAGGACTCCCAGGCGGTGAACATCTCTGACGAAGGCTTCGTTTCAAGCCAGTTGGTGAGCAGTTTGCCAGCAGGCCCTTTCAGATCGAAATGAGCCGCAGCCAAAGTGTTGATCGTCGAACGTTCTGCTTCCTCAAGTACTCCGTCCCCCCAGGCAACCGCCACCAACGGAAAAACTCGCAAGGCCGAGAAAGCTTGCGGGGTCACTCCCAGCTTGTGAACCGCTTCCAGAATCTTCGTGTCCTTGATGCCAGTGATGCGGGCGAACTCCGAAACTGCATTTTCCTGATCTTGCCGGGACTTCAGTTCCTCTAATAGTTTAGCGTCGAGCTCTGCAAAAAACTGGTTTTCGAGCGCCGACCCGCGTTCGTGCAAAGAATCGGAATTGGACATCGTTTCGCCTATCCTGAAATGGGGAATTGAGGAAAATAAGGTTTAAGACCAAAGGATAGCCGGGGAAAGTTAACCTTAACACCCCCGGCGCTTGGGTTCCCCGTCATCCAAACAAAAACTTCCCAATTCCTCACCACATATTCAGACCATTTCTATGTCTTCGGCCACCAAAACGCCCCGCACGATGTTCCAAAAAATTTGGGACAATCACAATGTTCTCAGCGAAACCGGCAAGCAGACGATGCTGTATGTCGATCTCCATTTGGTCCATGAGGTAACCAGCGCCCAGGCCTTTGAAGGACTTCGATTGGCAGGACGCACCGTGCGTCGCCCCGAAAGAACGATCGCTACGCCCGACCACAACGTGCCAACGGACAATCGCAATCTTCCCATCGCCGATCCTATCGCTCGTCAGCAAGTTGACAAGCTTCGCGAAAATTGCAAGGAATTCGGCGTCCGACTTTACGACCTGAACGACATCCACCAAGGTATCGTCCACATCATCGGCCCGGAACTTGGCTACACCCAACCAGGCATGACTATCGTGTGCGGCGATTCGCACACGGCAACGCACGGCGCATTTGGTGCGCTGGCCTTCGGTATCGGAACCAGCGAAGTCGAACACGTTCTCGCAACACAAACACTCCTGCAATACTTGCCCAAGACCTATGAACTCCGTGTCGATGGCCAACTGGCCCCAGGAGTCACCGCCAAGGACTTGATTTTGTACCTAATCGGCAAACTGACAACTTCAGGTGGAACCGGCTATGTGCTCGAATATACCGGCGAAGTCATCCGACGACTGAGCATGGAGGAACGCATGACGGTCTGCAATATGTCAATCGAGGCAGGCGCACGAGCTGGCATGATCGCTCCCGATCAAACCACATTTGACTACCTCAAGGGCCGACCTTTCGCGCCCAAGGACTTCGCAACCGCCGAAGCACTCTGGCGACAATTGCCTTCCGATCCTGATGCGACCTACGATCGAGTCAGCGTCTATCGAGGGCAAGACATCGAACCACAGGTAACATGGGGAACGAACCCAGGCCAAGTCGCTTCGATCACATCGCCAGTACCTAACCCCTCCGATTTCGGTGACGAAACCGAACGCAAGTCCGCGGCTGGCTCCTTGGAGTACATGGGACTCAAAGCGGGCGAACCCCTCACCAGCGTCTCGATCGATCGCGTCTTCATCGGCTCCTGCACCAACGCGCGCATCGAAGATCTGAGAGCCGCCGCCAACGTCGTCAAGGGCTACAAAGTCAGCGACAAAGTCTATGCGATGGTGGTCCCTGGAAGCGGACAAGTCAAACGCCAAGCGGAATCTGAAGGACTCGATCGAGTCTTCAAGGAAGCGGGCTTCGACTGGCGAGAAGCCGGCTGCAGCATGTGCTTGGCAATGAACCCAGACCGGTTAGAACCAGGCGAGCGCTGTGCGTCGACCTCCAATCGGAACTTCGAAGGTCGACAAGGAAAGGGAGGCCGAACGCACCTCGTTTCTCCAGCCATGGCCGCGGCAGCAGCTGTCTCCGGACACTTCGTCGACATCCGCCAATGGGACTACCGAGCTTAACTGTGCTTTCGTTTAACAGTTAGCCGTAGGCGTACCGCCTTTATAGTGAAGTACGCCTACGGCTGACTGTTAAACGACTAAGTCCACACAAATCCATTCACCAAACCTAAACACCTCACAAACCATGCAACCATTCACAAAAGTAACCGGCGTAGTCGCAGCGATGGACCGCGCTAATGTTGATACCGATCAAATCATTCCAAAGCAATTTCTAAAGCGGATTGAAAGAAGCGGATTCGGACAATATTTGTTTTTCGATTGGCGTTTCAACGAGGACGGAACACAGAATCCAACCTTTGAACTCAACCTTGCCCGTAACCGGGATGCATCGATTTTGATCGCGCGACGCAATTTTGGAAGCGGCTCTTCACGCGAGCATGCGGTTTGGGCGATTGCCGATTTTGGTCTTCGCTCCATCATCGCTCCTTCGTTTGCCGATATCTTTTACAACAACTGTTTCAAGAACGGAACGTTGCCGATTCAGCTCTCGGAACAACAAATCGAAGAGCTCTTTCAGCGACATGCGGCCCAAGCACAATTCAAATTGACGGTCGACCTCGAGGAGTGTCTCGTTAGTGATGGGAACGGCTTCGTGGCATCGTTTGAAGTCGAGCCATTTCGGCGTCACTGCTTGATCAATGGCTTAGACGACATTAGCCTCACGCTGGAAAACGAAAGCAAGATATCCGAATACGAAGCAACCCATCCAGCCCTGAGTTAGAAGCTGGTGTACCGGCTTCAGCCGGAATTTTTATTGAATATATAGCGAACGTTGGGCCTAGAGCCCAACGTTCGCAACATGCTTGGTGCGCTAAGGCGGGCGACTTCTCGGTGGGGCAATGCGACAATACCCGAACCTCCTAGTATCTGTTCCGTTGACAGTTTTAAGCGAATTTAGAAGCTTAGGACGTTGATGTTGTCAAGTTGCCTGCAGCAGCTTGTCAACGCAGCCACATAGATCGTATTTACTCCACAAGCCCCAAACGGGAGTTTGCGGA
>JANPHB010000004.1:0-24854 GCA_031424235.1 Pirellula sp. | reverse complement strand
TATCGAAAGCATGTTCGTGGGCCAACAAAACCCAGGCCAAAACGCAAGTTCAACGGCTCAAGACACGTCGCAACTCAAGCTCTACTCAATGCAAGGTAATGACGGCTTTACAGGATTCATTGAGGACAATCGCTTTACACTTACCACGGCTCCTCGGGAGGTTCTCGGGTCGCAATGAGTTTTTTGTGGTACTAACCTTCTGCGATTGAATCGCGAATGCGATGGGATTTTTCAGCCTGGGGTGAAGTTCGCACCGCGAACGAAACCCCAGGTATTACGCTACCAATTGCCCCAAAAACTCTTGCGTACGTGCCTAAAGCGATTCGCGGTACTTTTCGCGGCCGGATGCGTAGACTTGTTTGTTGGGTGAACGGTCCTTGAGCCACGCTTCGATGTCGCTGGCTTCGGGTGGGACTTCGTTGACTTGAACTGTTAGCTTCTCGAGTTGTTTGCGGCACCAGCCGCATCCGGTGCCTGCTCCTCCGCATTCATTGAGCATGCTCGGTTTCTTCACTCGATGAATGCGAATGTAGTTAATCACCTTGCGCCAGGATATGTGGAAGCACAAACAGAGCTCGTCGTCCGGTTCCATGATGCTGACTAATCCTGACGGTATTTGTCGAGTTTGCGATACAGGGTTCGTGCCCCAATGTCGAGAACCTTGGCCGCTTCTTCTCGGTTTCCTGCTGTTAGCTTCAGCGTCTCCTCGATGGCCCAACGCTCGATTTCATCCATGGTCTTGCCGATCAATTCGCCGGGCAGTTGAAGGCCCAATGCCGATTCGGTCATTCCCATCTCGATCTTTGCTCCAGCAAGCACTTCGCTTGAAACATCCATTCCCGGTTCAATTAATTCCGGTGGTAGATCGTCGAGATCCAAACGCCCATCGGTATCGAGCACGACCATCGTCTCGACGAAGTTTCGCAGTTGGCGAATATTGCCTGGCCAATCGTATGCGTAAAACTTCCGAGTGACGGCGGGCGAAAAATTGCAAGAACCATGGCTGTGTCGTTTGATGAACGTCTTTCGGAAGTGGTCCATCAGTGGAATGATATCGTCGCGGCGTTCACGCAACGCCGGCAAATGAACCGTCACCACCTTCAAGCGATAATAAAGGTCGTTTCGGAATTCGCCTGCCTCGATCATGTTCTCGAGCGGTCGATTGGTAGCTGAGATCAATCGCACGTTGACTTTGATCGGTTTGTTGTCGCCGACCCGTGTGATTTGATGTTCTTCGAGGACACGCAGCAGTTTGATTTGAGTGCTCATCGGCATATCGCCAACTTCATCCAAGAACAGAGTGCCGCCATCTGCGTATTGAAACGCACCTTCGCGATCGGTTACCGCGTCAGTATAGGCCCCGCGGACGTGCCCAAACATTTCGCTCTCGACCAAGTTCTCAGAAACCGCGCGAACATTGAGAGCTACCAAGCGTTTGTTTTTGCGGGGGCTGTTTTGGTGGATGGCTCGCGCGATCAATTCTTTGCCTGTCCCGCTTTCGCCCGTGATCAAGACGGTCGCATCGGTGGGTGCAATGCGTTTGAGCCGGTCGATGAGCGATTGCACTTGTGGGCCCGCGTAAACAATTCCTTCGAAACCGAACTTTTCGTCAAGGCGCCGACGCAATTCGATGTTGGTCTGCTTGAGCTGGACCGATTCGACCGCTTTGGCGGCAATTGCTCGGAGCCGGTTTGGGGTGATGGGTTTTTCAAGGAAGTTAAAGGCACCGAGTTGCATGGCTTCGACGGCTTTGGTCACCGTGGCGTGGCCGGTGACCATGACCACTTGGCAATCTGGCAAAAGTTGGCGGGCCAAGGCTAAAACTTGCATTCCGTCGAAATCGTTCATCATCAAATCGGTAATGACGACGTCGTACGTATTTTGCTCGAGCATCCGCTTTCCCTCGGGCCCGCTGGTCGCAACGGTGCATCGGTAGCCTGTTCGCTCCAGGCTCTCGGTCATCGCTCGTGCGTGGGCAGGGTCATTGTCGACGATTAGGATCGAAAATAACTTCGGATCGAGCTCCGGCGGGACGGTCGAGTCGAGCGGAATCGGGGTGTTAACGAGTGATTCGTCAGCTTGCATAAGTACGGGAATTCGGGGGTGGTTTGTGCTTGGATTGGGTGCAAAGGCGGAGAAAAATGGCTCAAGGTATTGCGGCTGTTAGGAAAACAGGTACCGTGTTGGGCCGTCCGTAAATGGTTGGATTTTCGGTAATTGCTCAGTTTTGAAAAGGACTAATGGATGTCGGAAAACACGGTGTGCCGTGGAGTTCGCGGTGCAACCACCGTCGAAGCTAACACGCGTGATGCGATTCTCAAGGCCACTCGTCAGCTTTTGGCACTAATTATCCGCCGCAACGGAATAGATTCTACCGACGTGGCCAGCGCTGTCTTTACGGTAACCCGGGACTTGGACGCAGAATTCCCGGCTTTGGCGGCCCGGCAGTTTGGGTGGCTGGACGTCCCCTTGCTCTGCGGCTACGAGGTGGAGGTCCAAGGTTCGCTAAGTTCCTGCGTTCGCATTTTGCTCCATTGGAACACTACCAAAACGCAGAAAGAAATCCAACACGTTTACATTCATGATGCGGTCGCTCTCCGACCGGACTTGAGCAAGTTGCCACCTGTAGACTGGAAAGAGCTCGAACAATGGATCAGCGAGCAGGTCGTTTCGCGAGACGCAAGCAAGCCTGCTGAATAATGCACTTGACCTGGACTCCCAACGCTTCGGCCAGCGCCCTGCACGCTTCGCAATCTATTTGCGTGTATGGGGACAAGTTGGCGGACGCGCGGGTCGCCGAATCCATAGGCAAATACGCACTGAACTTAGGAAAGTGGATCGAAACAGCAGCCCCATTTGATACTGCCCGCTTTTGGTCTCTCTTGATCGGCCATTCGGCATTGATCGCTTCGAACATGGAGCTTGCGCAAGTGGTCGTGCGAAAAGCTGCCGTTCGCATCGACAATAAGTCAGCCGCATCGCAATTGTCGGGTTTCATTTCCGATATCGAAGCGGCTTACAATCAACTCTTTCCAAAATTCCAGGAGCAGCTGCCGCTGAGAGCGAGGCCGATCCAAGAACATTGGTTGGGCTTTGGACCTGGGTTGCTTGCCCATTTGGGCCGTCTGACGCAAAAAGACCTTCTGGTTCCCGAAGCTCGTATTGTGCTGCTGCAGCCCATACTTGGCGGGGCTGGATATGTGCATATCGACCAGAATTTAGTTCGGCTCGAGGCGGTGTTGACCAATCCCTTGGTCGAACTGCCCGAAGTTGTGCGGTTGGCTTGGTTATTGTCCCAGCTCCAACTCGACTTGCCGGTCCATAGCGACTTTATCGGTACTAACCTGCTGGCTCGCATTGCTCCACTAGCGATGTTGCCGCCGATTCTGGCAGCGGCCGAAGTAATGGAATTGGGACGCTGTGATGAAGCTGTCGTCGAACTCGCTATCGAACATTGGCACATCCCCGTCCCACAGGATCGAGATGTTCACTCCGAGATCGTTCCAGTGATGATGGATTGGTGGGAGACCTACTTGCAAACTAGGCCTGCTTGGCAAACGGCGCTGCAAGCGTTTGCGAAGATGCTGAATTTGCAATGATGCGAGCGGCGGAATAAAAACTACCAGTTGTAGTTTGGGACCATTGTCCCGAACGAATAAACGTACGGGACAATGGTCCCATCCTACGGTAGTTCCAGGTCTGCCGATCGCTTAAGGCAAGCGGTGGAATGAAAACTACGGTAGCTGGATTCGCAAGAATTCACAACCAACTGAATTCTCACGAATCCAGCTACGAATCGTGGTATGTTTTTCCCTGCAGCTGACCTAACGGTTGTCCGCCATTAGCTTGATGGCCTGTAGTCCCAGCTGGACGAAGGCTGCTGCTCGAGGATTGTGCGAGGGGACGTTTCTTTCAACCCGATACTCGATCGGGCCAACGGGTCTACTTGGTTGTTCGCTGTAAGGTGCAGAATCAAATTCGTAAGTGTCCCTTGGATATGGCTGAGATTGGAACCGAGGCTCGTCGTTTGGTTGGCATCGCTCAACGTGTGACGGCTTGCTAGGTACTGCTCGCAATTGGAAACTGCTGTTCCAGCCTCCATTGTGCGAATTTGCGAACGGATCCACTTGGGGTTGTGCGTTCCAGTTAGGTCGTTGCGCCACAATGGGTTGAGGACAGAACTTGGGCTGAGTTTTTGCATAGGCCTTGTCCAAGTTACATCGGAGCCGTTCTACTCGTTTTGATAGATCATTGATGTAATCGCGAGTCCGGTTGTCGTTCCGTACGTGACAGTCTGCATTTGCCATTTCATTGACTTGCGATGCAAGATCGCATGTTCGTGACAACGACGCTTGAACTTGTTCCCAAGATGCCCCGGACTTGATGTCGTCGACCATTTGGCAAGCAGCATTGTCCATGTAGAGCGCAATTGTGGTTGCTTGACTGTAGGGGAATTCTCGGTTCAGTCGTTCGGCGATGTCTTTCGTTCGACATTGCACCGATCGCGCATCTCCCAACGCCCATGACCAAGGGTTTGCAAGTGCCAGCGGAGTTAAGGCCGCGAAAAAAGCGATAGCAGAAAACGTTGCAACGATTCTTTTATAAACAGACCCAATACAAGAAAACATCATCCATCCCCCAAAATTGCATTGCCCAGTCAACAGTCATCGTCCAGTGCGGACGAGATGGGAATATACAAATGGTGTACCAATTGGGACGAATAGGGGGAATATGGACATATCTCGGACTTAAACCGGATTGGTCGCCCGTTTCGTTGAACTTACTGGATGGTTGTGCAGTCAGTTCGAGTACATCGTACTCTATTCGAATGCAAAACGGCCGCGTTCTTGCAAACGCGGCCGCAGCTTTTTGAGACTAAGTCGAAGTTCTAGTCTAGATAAGGCTTCCCAGGATATCGTCGATAGCAAGGTTCAAGGCGAGTCCCGAATCCTTGTCTTCCTCGGTCGCATCTTCCGTTGGCAGAATGCTGGACCAGTCGAGTTGATCGACGGCCAGTGCTGGACCAATGTCAGACGACACAGACGCGAGGTACGAATCGAGAGTCTGGATCGCCTTCGAGGCTTCCATCCTCAAAGATGTTCTCGCTTCGTTCGAAGACTTTGTCGTTACTTCTGGAGCGGCGTAGCTTGATGCAGAAATCCACTGATCAGAAGCGGAACCTTCTCCTTCGCCGCCAACTCCACCACCCGAAGTTTGAGAATTAATGAAGTTGATCACGGTAATGACGTCCAATGGGCCGACAAATCCGTCACTGTCCACATCCAAGTAAGGAGGCGCGTTGAGTGCTGGGAATGGCAACAGTCCTGAACCGTTTGCATTGATGTAATTCACCAACTGGAGAACGTCCAGCGGCGAAACGCCTCCATCGGCGTTAACGTCCAAGCGATTCGTTGGGTTGTTGTATGGATTGCGATTGATGTTGACGTAGTAATCTTCGACTTCTCCATCCGGTGCCGCTCCGCTAGGTCCAAGAACTTCTTGCGAGCTCATTCGTACTCTCAAAACGACAGGTGCAGTCGTCTTGGAAGAGCCCGGAATGATTGTTCTTGGAATCGCGATCGAGTTGTCACCATTACCGATTCGTCCAGAGACTGGAATTTTTTCGGTAGATTCGAAAATTCCGTTCCCATTCGCGTCGAGCCAGGCATTGATAAATGCTGGCCTCGCGATGGTGATTCCTTGTACATTGACAATAATTGAACCACCGAAAGAAGCCGTCAGTGGCAGGACCGTCACACCATCATCAGTATCCAAATCGATGACCCGGGCATCTGCATCCGCTGTCACCGTCGGTCCGATGGAGAATCCGTTGACAACAGTGTGCCGAGCTCCGTTGCTAGCCTTCTTGCTTGGGTAGATTGGATCGGCGGCATCACCGTAATCGAGCCCTTCACCCAAGAATATGGTAACAAGTGTCTTCCCGTCGTTTTCGGTTGCTCGCATCGCGTTGCCGGCCAGATCGCGAATTCCATTTACCGGAACAGCACCCAAACCTGCAACTCCGCGAGCGCCTTCGATCAGAATGTTTGAATCCAACTGTGTTAGTTGAACGCCAGGCAAATTGCTTGCTGCGATCGTATCTAAAAGCTGTTTCGCCAATTGTGAACTAGTGAGCGTCAGTGCGAGGTCAATTGTCACAGGGGTAGTCGCCACGCGTCCGGGCGTTCCAACCACTTGGAGCACCGTGCTGGTCGCTTGGATTCGCAAGTCCGCGTCGGTCCCGACGGCAATAAGTCCGCCGGGTGATGCAACCGCAGTCAAACCTAAATTTGCACCATTGATTGCATTCACGATTCCTGCAGCCAAGCCGCTTGTTGAATCTTTGTTCAATGCAACACGAATGGTATTTGCGCCAGTCGTTCCGTTATCATCCAGCTCAAAGACCAAAGTGGTGTTGCCGCGTTGGATGGTAAATCGTTGGCCGTCATTGACTCCGACAGGTATTCCGTTTGCTGTAGGAATTTTCAGTCCGTAAGTCGGAGTTGTACCGGCTTTTCCTGCAACGGAAATCTGGCTGTCTTGCGGAAGGACGGAAACCAGATTGCTTCCGAGGATCTGCAATTCACCACCACCGATGGATTTGGCGGTTAAATTCAAGCCAGAGGCTGTTATCGCAGCCACGATACGATCCGCCAAAACGGCAGGCTGGTCCTGTGAGTTGATTAGGATTTGAACGTTTGTCGAGCGTACATTCGAATTGTTGTCAAATTCGAAAGTGACACGACGGAATCCGTCGTCAACGCTGAATACGGTTCCGTCAACCGCCCGCGTTGTGAAACCATCGACCGACGACGGCACCGTCAATCGAAGACCAGTATCGAGCTCAAACTGGGTTTCTCGGTTGGAAGAGTCCAATACCGTGTAGATGGTTCCATCTACTACGCTCTTGGGAGCGACCAATTGGATCGCGGACTCATTGGTGTTGATGAATCGGACTTGATAAACCGACTCGCTATTCCAAATTCCAGCAAGTGGCGTAAGTCGAACGATACTACTAGTGGAATCGTATCCGAACCGATAATCCAAGCCCTCCACAAGGATTTGGCCGTTTTCGTACAGCAGAACGGAATTCGAAACGACCGTATCGTCGTTGATTCCCGACCCCTGCGAAAGATTGCCAACTTGGGAAGTATCGAGGATCTGGAAGTCGAAGTACGCCAACGTTTTGTTCGCCAGTTCGACAATTCCGATGTTTGGATTGGCGTCAGTTCCGAGCGCATCATTGTCAATCGGATAGATTGCAAAGGCACTTGGCCCGACAAAATCTGCCCGGTCAGCAGCACCACGATCCTTAAATATCCCTTCCCCAAGTCCTGGAGGAGTTTCGACACTTGGATCATCTGATCGAACCAACCCGTTAATATCCGTTGCTGGTGCGATAATCGGCGAGGCTGCTAGTCCTAGAGGCTGCTTTACCGATAACAGAGCGGATCGATCAATCAACGAATCGATAGATGCATCGATGGCTCGAGAGCCAGGAACAGGATATAGATTTCCCGTGACGGGATTGGTAAACAACGGCACTCCGTTGGTAATGGTGATCGGAAACTGCCCTACGAACGAGGATGCGTTTCGCGTGTTTCCTTGATACAGCGTTGCACCAATGACGGTGGATGAACTGGTGCTGTCAACAAAAATGCCTTCTGTATGATTTGCAACAATGTTATTGATGATTGTCGGGCTTGCATTTGCACCGACTTGGATACCGGTCCCTTGTGGTACAAAGATTTGGCCAGGCCGACTCGAGAGTGCACCGACGGCATCGATGTCCGCACCGACGGAATCTCCACTGAGGGCACCTTCGTTCACTTGGTCGATCAGTTTCACGAAGTAGAGTTGGCTGAGTGAATTGAAGCCATATGCGTCCAAGTCGATATAGCGGTTGTTAAACGACGCGGTTCCGACTGGAGTGTAATTCAGACCATCAGCACTAACTTCGACGCGCACTTGTTCCGGCGAGCCTACTTCGTAGATCGCAAGGTCAGGTCGAGCATCATCGGAACCAGTAAGTATGTTGTCGGTAAACTGCACTACCATTGTGCCGCCGCGGCCAAGAGATACGGCTCCTTGTCCTGGGATCGGTTCGCCGATTCCGGAGTAATTGGGTGCGCCGATTGCGTTTCCTGGGACTTGTAGCCCAACTACAGGCAGCGGCCCGCCACCGGTCGTTGCATCGTAGCTCTTAATGCCATCTGCAAAGGAGATAATCCCTAGACCATAGAAGTCGTCGCCGAAGGTTGCTGCAGGTGGGGCGGTAACCGAAGAGACCGTACCACCAAGAATCGTATTGTTGACGATTCGGGCAAATGGAACCGATGCAGCGGGAACATTACCACTGACCGTGTCCCCAACAACACGAATCCCACCACCCAAATTCCCCACAAGCTCGTTATTAATAACAACAGCACCTGGGACGAGTCGCTGGTTATTTAAAGTGATGGTGTTTCGTACTGCGCCGGGATTTGGTGCATTGGATACTGCATCTCGCACATCCGCTTGCAACGTAATACCGAATCCTGCAGAATTCGAGATTCGAGAGTTCTCAATGACCACTTGGCCTTGTTCTCGAACCGTGTTTCTATCTCCATCCAAAACAAGTGACCTTGCAACGCCAACCGAAGCCGGGAGAGTTACGGTGATCGTACCAACGAGTGAAAGCTCGTCTGTGTTTTGACCAGTCAAACTGCCGTCCGTTGAAATTGCAGCGATTTTCAAAACGCTCTGAATGGATGGCGAATTGATCAGGTCTCGAACTCGCGACGCAATTACCTTCGCCGATTCACTGAGTGCACTAGTGAACGGAATTGGCAGATTTCCTGGACGCACTCCTCGCGATGGAGAATTCGCAAGCAATGACTGATCGTCAAACTCAAGGGTAATCGAGTTTACTCCGTCGTTTAACGCAATGGTTTGACCATCGGAGATTTGAGAAGAACCGTTGAACCGAACGGTTTGCGAACGGCTTTGCTGTTGGTTTGGTGCGAAGCTACGGACTAACTTAATTCCGCCACCCTGGGTGATTGGCAGCGGTTGCCCATATTCCTGACCACCGCGAATTTCAAGCTGGTACGGGCCGACCAAAACACCACTTCCACTCGAAGCTACCGTGGTGAAAGTTGCGTCTGCACGAGCGTTTGTTACCGTTTCCCCTCGTTCGGCGAGACCAATGATGAAGTCGTCAAGGTAGAGTCCTTCGAAGGCATTGTTTTGGGCTCGATTAGCCCTTGGCAGGCCGCTGACACCGTATTCCGAGAAAGCATCCTCTGCCCTCGGTGTCGATACGATAAATGGGCCTGGCGAATTAACTGTCAGTCCGGTTAGGTCGATGTAACCATCCCGTTGGCTATATGTAGAGTAAGCGTCGGTTCCACCAGCGAGGTACCGTTCCATTGCATTTGTAACTGCTTTTGCTACTTCCGCTTCCGTCATGTTCTGCAAAATGTATACAGGAGCGTTTGTAGCATCATTTAGCCCCGATTTTCCTTCGATAAACAACGGCGAATTCGCGGGCAATGTGACTGATGCAGCTCCATCGATTTGGATTCGATTTCCGACTACTGAAAAGTTTAGTCGCGGTGTTACATCGACCACCAATTCGTACTGTCCTTGTGAGCCGCCATTGGCGCCACTGCCGGCAACATTTGGGTTGTAGCGGGAGTTCGCGGAGCCTGAAACGCCGAGGAAATATCGGCCGGATTGCGGTACTGTGTAGACAAGCCTGGAGTCGCGACTGCCACCAAAATCATTATTGAATGCGACTTCGCTTCCGGACTCATCGAACAAGCGGATGTACGGATCCAACAAAGAACCAGGAACGGCCGTTGACGAAGCTGTCACAACCAATCGCGAGCCCGCGTCTAAGTTGAGTCGAACCAAGTCAATATCGCGATCTGGTGCGGCTATCAGGTTCGGGTTGTCGCCAATTGCACCAATTGTGGTAACACGAACTGCTCCACCAGTGACGCCGATCGAGACAGCTCGATTGATGACGTCTGTACCGCCAGCTGGGTCCGAGGTGTTCGCGGTCAGAATTGCCTTGGGATAACTTGTACTATTGATCGCAGCAAAAATCGACTGAGCGAGCGCTGCGGGGGAATCGGCAGCTGTAAATCGAATCACGTTACCGACGGGTGACGTACCGACACCGTTCCAAAAGACAAAGTCTACTCCGAGAACATTAAATGCATCTCCGTTGGAAACGTTTGCTCCTGACGGGACAACCAACGTGTAACCCATTTCGATTTCGAATTGTCGCCCATTGATCGAGAACGTTTGCCCATCCCGAAGCTGACTTCCGGCGACAACACGCATCTCTAAACCGCGCCCGCGTTGCGTTCCGAATCCCATACTTCCCGCAGTATTGAATTCAAATCGCAAACGAACATCCTTGCTCCCTGCCAAAACGCCAAGGTCAACGCGAGCTTGTCGCCATGCTCGGCCTGGAGTTGTTGTGGAGCCGGGAACATTGTCAACCGTGGTTTCTACGGTGCCCTCACCCGCACTATTATTAGTTGTTAGGATGTGCCACACACCCGCGTCATCTGCTCCGTAAACGCGGAACGAATCTGTCGTCAACGCACCGCTCAAGGCGTTGGAGCTGCCGTCATCGGTGTCCAAGAAATAATTGAAGTAAAGCGTCGGCGAATCTTGGGCGGTCATTCCAGAGAGTGAGAATGGCTTGCTTTCCAGAACTCCAAGAGCACCGCCAGGGAAATTGTACGTCCCCTGCAGTGGAGCGTTTCCAGACCTTGGATTAGCTAGCGGATTTGTGAATGAGCTTACAATGGGTGCATTGCTATGCAGACCATTTTCGAATCCAAAATACCAACTAGTGGTCCCTGGGCTCGCCGAGTCACTTTGGTCGTTTGGCGTATTGATACCATGTCCAACATCAGCGCCGCGAGTCGTTGTCTGGTGGAAAAGGTTATAGTCCAAATTCGAGAACGCTAGTCCGGTTAGACCAAAGACGCCAGTCGCAATCGACGACGCACCGTTTGCGAATACATTCTGCAATTCACCGCGTGTGTTGAACGCATAGATCGTTCCATCAACCGCCGTGCCAAAGAGGAGTTCCGCGTACTGGCCATTGGCTACGTTTCTCGGACCGGTTGTCAATCCGCTAAACTGGATGCCTTGGAGCTGGTAGGAACTCGTCACATATTGGCCAATGTTCGTATCATTGTCCGCGTTGGAAGTTAAATTGTTGTTGGAAACGGAATACAATCCACCTTGATCACTGACGGCGTACAGGACGCCGTTGACACCCGCAACACCAGTAATCGTGCCTTCCACTCCATTGCCTGGAGCGACCCCGACCCGACGCGCGCTGCCATTGGTCGCTGTCACTTCTGCGCCGATTAACTGAACTAGATTTCCATTTGGAGCAGCGGACAAGCCTGCAAAGCCCGCATTCGATATGGTTTGTGCCAAACGCACTGCAATAGTCTCTGCCGTGTCTTCAGCCAAGAAATCAACGGCGATTCGTCCGCTTCCGACTGCACCGTTCGAACCAACGTCTGTGGCAACACCTCTTGCAACCAAAGTACCGAAGTTCCCGGTCGTTGCTTTGCCGAAGTTCAATCGATTGCCGTCGAATCCGATCTGGATCGTCGATGGGACCGCTTGGCGGAGCGATTCGACAAATTGCTCATTGGTCATCGAAGCATTGTAAAACACAGTTCGCACGCCTGGAGGCGCTGTGCTCACTGTTCCGGTCTCGATTTGGTAGCTGATACCATCGAGAGTGAATCGATCTCCATTGTTCAGTGCACGCGATGGGATCGCGAATGGATCGAATTTGAGCAACAATTCTGGCCCAGAGTTAAACTCAAAGGTCACGGATGTGTTAGGGAAAGCGCGAAGGGTGACGGTATCGCCATCGCGAATGAGCGAACGCGATGATGCGAGCACTTCAGTCGCTTCTGTCACTGCAATCGTCGTCGCGAGAGTTCCGGCTGGTGATTGCGTCTTAATGACACCTCGTTCCGAAAAGTTGGTTCCAGCCCCAGTAATGCCAATTAATACTCCACCTTGCGTAATGGGTGAAAATTGATTGTCTAACGCTGGGAAACTGACCCCCCTGCCACTGTTTGCGTCGAACCGATAGAGAATATTTCTCGTCGATTTGACGCCGACCCCAGGAAATCTATTAGCGACTAGGAAACCAGTTTCGCTGCCACTTGCATTGCGATCGGCGTAGTCCATAAAGCTCAGTGCTTCGATATTGACTCCAAGATTTCCTAACGCATTTGTCCTACCAAAATCGTAGGTGATTACTCCAAAACTCCCATCGGGAACTGCTTGGCCGGTGCCAGGGTTTATGATCAGATAAGTTGAGGTCGCGTCGCTACCGCCTCCGTCCCGGCTGTTGAAGCTACGAATGTCACCGTTCGGGCGGATTGCAATATCTCGGATATCTGCGTTTGCCGTGCCGACAAAATTAGTTAACGCTCCAGTAAAGGAATTCGCCATAAATACGTCGGTTACGCTGATGCCAGCGTCTCGGCTCAAGTAGAGCGGTACATCTGCCAATGTGTAATCGACTCGCGAAGACAATGGCAAGAACGTCGGAGTGACTGGCCCCACAGCATTGGCGCCCAATCGGTCGGTGCCAACGCGATCCTCAACGATGTTTTGGTTGCTATTGATCGGCTGAACTCGAATCGCCGCGTCGCTAACACCCGTTGTGTTCAATCTGTTTGCTAGAACCGTGGGGACTTGATTTCGACTGGTTACTGCTAGGAAATATCGAGCAGCAGGCAATTCAACCGCACCAATGAAGGGATCTAGTGTTCCTGTCGAGCCGCGACCTAGGTCGGTGTTGTCAGCACCCCGTGCCGAAGTTGCCCTGTCGTCCAAAATGTTGCTGTCTTCGCCAAACTGGATCAATCTACCCGCGGCATCAAACAGGTACATGGACATGTCCGCACGTCCAATTCCGTCTGCATAATCAATGTCGAAAATGGTCGACAAATACTTTGCTAACGGGCTTAGTAGGGACTGGTAGTCGATGGTGAAGGTGAACCAATCGATGTCCGACGCTGTGGTCAAATCTCCAGATACTGAAATGGTTCGACGGTCGGTTTGCAGAAGATTGCCCAACTCTTGCGCATTGGCAAATACGTTGTTGTTTACCGAGACTTCCGCGTTTTCGCCTACCAATGGCGAATGTCGAGGCACCCCAGAAAGAGTAAGACCGTTGGACGCAAATCGAACATCCGCAAAGCTAAACGCGGAACCCGGAATTTCTTGTGTTTCGCCCAAACGAATTTGCAATTGGTACGAACCGCTAGAACGACCTTTTCCAACAGATGCAGGATCGGTTAGAACCGGCGTTCCTGCCGCCATTCCAGGATACTGGTTACTGCTTCGAACTCGCACATGGTACAAGCTGGTCTGGCTCTCTTTGCCCGGCAGCAAAACTCGCATCCCGGCGTCTTTGGGATTTGTGCCGTAATCGTCACGAGCTTCTCCGCGGGTCGTGGTCGCGACTTGAATCAATGAACTCTTTCGCAATGGATTCGCACTGTTTCCAGACAGGATCGAATAGATGGGATGTGTCGACGCTTGAATCTCCTCAAGGTACGAATCATCGGACAACGCTAGAATCGTACCGTCCGCTGCAACAAGCTCCACGACTGTGTCGAGACCCGTTTTGGTTCGATCGATATCAAGCCAGACCTCAGTTCCCCCGTTCGCAGTAAAATTATAAACGTCAACATCTGACGGCTTGTTAATGACACCTTGAATCTCAAAGCCTAGTCGCGCATTTTCATCACCACTCGTCGCCAATTTAGATAACTGACCAAGACTTTGCGACGTAGATGGCGTCTCGTTTACCGACGGAGCGCTTGCTCGTGCGGATTCGCGTTCCGAAATGACAGCCACGTTGCGGTCATTCGAATAGGTTTGAAGGGATACACCATTCCAAGCGCCTGGCGCCGCAGCAGGTTGAATCGCCGTTGGAACAAGCTCCAAGAAACTGGTAATTCTAGCGGATGTAGAATTTGGGTCGACATTCCAAGAAAAAGCCGTTGTGACGTCTGCGAGTCCGTTGACCGGACCCAAAACGGAATCGATCAAAGGCGGGAGATTTGTTGTGTTGATATTGCCAGCAGGGGTGTAGGTCGTACCTGCACCTGTGATGGCGGTGTCCAGCCTCGGAAAGGAATCGGCCGCCCATCCGTTGTAAGTCGCATTTTGCAAGTCAATACCTTGCTCGTAAATACCGCCGTGCGAGAAACCGAATCGTTCCCTACTATCAATCGTGAAGGCACGGAAATCTGACTGGCCCGGTGTTCCGGTCGTATACAGGAAGTCGTCGGATGGCGACTGAATGTCCTCGTCCAGATAGTTGATGAAATTGATCGCACCCAGAGGCTGCGTACTATTGAGAATCAATGTATTGAAAAGTTTCGAAACACCATTGTCGAAGCGAGATTCTACTCGCCAACTGACCACGGCATTGTTATTACCGGTGAACGTACCTTCGCTGACTACCAAGTCCGGCGACACCAGGGTCGGTTGACGGGTAATCGTCGTGTTTGCAAGCTGTATCGCCCCGCCGTTTGGACCGACGTCGATGTAGTTGTTGAAGGCAAAGATCACATCTGTGTTGGAGAATAACTGTGTGGTTCCTTGGGCTGTTATGCCCGCTCCCGCACCAAACGTTGCATCGCCGCCAACCGACGGTTGAAAGGAAAAGAAACCGGGACGATTCACATCCACATCATTGTCGATCAAAATTCCACGGTCCACTTCTGGGCCGGTTGGCAAAACAATGACTCCAGAGCCTTTGGTCGTCGTCGTACTATTATTGTCGGTGTCAAAAGCCGAGCGGCCATCGATTCCGAATCCTGCTCCAACGGTATCATCAGCCAACGCCGTCAGCACTACCGGGAAGTTGGGTTGACCGATAACTTGAATGCTACCCCCAATGCGCCCATCGAAATCCGACGGGGTTCCTGTGGCATTGAGACCTGCAAGGTTTGCACCACCACTAAATTTGACGACCAAACTCTCCGCGGACGCACTCTTGAGTTTCAATCCTCCATAAGTGTGGAAATTGTCCGCAACAATATTGTTTTGAACGACGTGAACAATGTCTGTATCGTCCCAAACACTCTCTGTTGTCAACGTTTGCCCACGCACAACCATGCCATTGATACTGTTTCGCGATAGCCGATTGCCATCAATCAATGGCCCCTGGTTTTCAGGGTAGTCAAGCGTACGTCCTAGCAAACCAGATTGGCGACCAGGATCATTTACAAGATCAGGCCCGAGAGAGTTGACATCAATACTGATTGCTGCCGAACCGTTATCGTTGATTCGATTGTTAAGCAATATAGGCTGCGAGCCTCGAACGAAAATGGATGCTGCCGAATTGGTACCACGTCCAACGCGCGTTGCAGAAGTGGAACTCTCTACTCCCGCGTCATTGTTTTCGACGCGCGAGTTTGTCATTCGGAAATCGGCTTGATGAACTTCAATCGCATTGAAAGATGCGAATCCACCCTCAATTCGAGTCGACCCACCGCCGTAAGAGAGCCGATTGAAATCGAGCGCTGCGGAGCTACCTTGCCCAACGAAAATTCCGCCCCAGTCGCCCGGTGCAGGATCACGCGTGCCGCGGGTATTCGCCGTGTCAAATGTTCCACCAAACCCATACTTAGTGTCATTTAGACTGGTAAGGACAACAGGCAATCCATCCTTTCCTTCAGCTATCAACGTGCCTCCATTGCTAACCTCGATACGCGATCCCTTGAATTTCAGAACGGAACCGGCGTCAATGACAAGGCCACCGTCCAATCGAGAGCGAATTTTGGCTGTCAACGGGACTAGCGGAGAGCCTGAGAGTGAGCCGTTATCGACAAATGAAATCGCAACCGCATTCAGCTGCCCTACCAATCGGTAAGTACCCGCTCCTGTTGCATCGCTTCGATAGAGACGTCTAGCCACATACGGAAGCCCGCTACTGATTGGCGGCAGGTTTTGCAACGAGATGGAGCTGTTTGCTCCGACCGCTAGCGACGAAGTCGGGATCGAGGCCAAACTTTCGTTGCCTGCAGAATCCACATAAACGAGGCGATAGTTATAAGTTCCAGCAGCTAACGAACCACCGGCAACATTGGTCAACGTCACCACGGTCGTAGGTGGCGAAGCGACGTCGATGATTCCACCGCCCGGATTTCCCGCAACGACCAAATTTTCACCGATGATGTGAGTGATGTCGATGTCGTCAAATCTCGCGGTAACCGTTAGAGTCTCGAGCGTATCCGCCACACCGGTGCGGGTCTTCACAAACAACCCATTGAGTGTGTTGTTAATTACTTTGTTGCCATGGATATCAGGACCAACTCGATCATAGTCGGGAATGAAAAACCCGTTTGATTGCGATCGCGGATCGAGGAAGTCATCTTCTTTGAAACTGTTTGGCGTTGCCGCGAGAGCTGCATCCGCACTGCGAGTGATCAAATTGTTGTAAATCGACGGACGAGAATCCACCATGTGAATCGGAGTGATGATCTGCGAAACACCATCAACTACGACCTGACCTCCGCCGAATCGAATGTCCGAATGAACCACCGAGTTTAAGAACAAACCGTTTCGCTCTTTGTCGGTTCTCGTTTCATCCCCTCCGTCGATTCGATTCCTGAAATCGATTCCACCCCAATCGCCAGGGGCTGGAGCAGGTGGCGTTCGGTCAGGGTTCACGCCGATACCAACAGTATCGTTGATGGACGTGATGATTACCTTGGTGTCTGGAATGCCCAATAACTGCAGCGAACCGCCGCTTCGATCAACGCTAACCGTCGAGCTGCCCGCGCTAATGCGAGCGCGACCGAGCTTAATAATGGCGCCGGCATCGATCATGACCGTGACATTCTTCGGGACGTCAAAAGTCGTTCCGTCAGCCAAACCAGCACCAAATCGATTGAATCCAATCTCATAAGCCCGGCTGGTCGTATTTCCTAGAATCCGGACCGTTATGGCTCGAGTACCCGAAGCGTCTGCGCGAGCGACATTGCCTGCATCTGTCAATGCTGCTGCGATGGTGTTATACGGTCTGGCGAGAGTTCCATTACCGCCCGCTGTCGCAACCTTGTCCACCCAAACTGTGTATGCCGAAGTATCAGGAGTGCCAGCTACGACGGTCGCCCGATCCGGACGGGAGGGAACAAACCAATAATTGAAGACTCCGCCTGGTCGTCCATCCCCATCCCCATCCAAAGGAGTAGGTGTTCCATTCGTGTCAACAAGAGTCGATGGGGCTGGTGGACGGTAGTCGATGCGCAATTGATACTTGCCTTCGGACTTCCCACCTAGACCAGAATCCTCAACGTTTGGATTGTAAGTTGTGTTTCCCTTTGCGCTCACGCCAACGATGTAATCGCCACCTTGGGCGAATTCGAGGGAGATGCGAGGATCCTCACTAAAGTAATCTTCATTAGCGGAAATCTCAGTCCAAACAGGAGCTGTGTTTGTACCATCGTTACGATAGAGGCGCAAAGATGCATCCAAGAGACTTGAATTCGCTTGTCTTTCCGCCGCTACTTGCAGTTGCAATTTCCCGCCTTGCGCGGGAACTGAGAATCGATAGAGATCGATGTCTTTGCCTTCAGGTCGCAAAACAAACTGGCCGTGGATGATATCTGCGACACCCGGGAACACCTTCTCAACGTTTGGATCGGTGATCGTTGCATTGCTTTGAACAGTAGCTTGAGGTAGCTCATCCGCATTACCCAAACCAAGTACAACGCCAATGCCTCGCATGAAGGAACGGAAGAGTTCGGTTCCAAAGAGATTGTCGTCTGCTGAATTAAAATCTTGGATATCGATCACAACAGCAGTCTGCGCTGCATTGGACAACAACGGCCCCGCTGCGTACGTCAGCCCACCGTTTTGATTGGCTTCCACTGTTGTAAACGAAGTCGCCGGATTGATAGCTTGCATATCGCCTACCGCGACTGTGAAGCCGAGATTGTCGCTTTCGGTAAAGCGGACGCCAAGGTAACGCTCATAGAGCGACATTACCTGACGCACCATGTTTTTCTGAGTTTCAGTGATCGCGTTGAGTTGAACACTGTTATTCGCGGTACCCAGTTGGGAAGCGAAGTTGTAGCTAACGACGGCGATCCCATCTGTATCCACACGCGTCACGTGGTGCTGGTATAGGTTGTCCCGATTGCCAAGCTCATTGTTTGCACCAGGATAATCCAAGGTGTAAGGAGTTGTGTTTCGGATCTCTGAATTGATGATCGCTGCCTTGGCCCCTGTTCCCGCAAGCCAAACGCCTCCCAAATCCGTTGCATTGTCGAATCGCCCCTGCGGATCCGTAGCTGGATTGAACTCCGTCACACCCGAACCCACTGGTGACTCGCTATTGCCAATTCGCAAACGCAATGCACCTATCGGAAGCGCCGCGTTTGTCGTTGGATCTACCAAGGCATCGAGATTTCGGTTGAACGTCAACGCGACACGATTGAGCGAAGCGTCATAACTAACCGACGAGGGCTGGAATATCAAATCATCCAGTCCACTTAACGAATTGCGGGTATAAATAAGTTGATAGTACTCTGGCTTTACCGCCTCAACAAAACTCAACTTGTCGTCGCTGAAGTAAACGTAAATTTGGTTGCGAACCTGGCTGAGTGTTCCGTTCGCCGCGCGGATCGTTGGCTGCGGAACCACTGCTTGAATGGTCGGCCCCAAATCCAAATCAAAGCGAACGCTCTGGCTTACACCGCCATTGAAGTTAAGGCCGGTTGCATTGCGAAGCGCAAATGGACCATTCCCCAAAATGTCGATCAGATAGAAATCGTCAGGGAGTTTCTCGGCAAATCGAATGATGACTTCACGACTCGTGTCACCCAAGCCAATGTAGGCTGGGGTAATTGCCACGTCATCACCAGCTAAAAGTGTGAGTTGCGTAAGTGTAGTGAAGTTGCCACCGACGCGAGCCGATGGCGAACCGCTTATTAGACGTGCCTGCAAAACAAGAGCGGCGTCCGTCGAAAGATTGATCGCATCGATCACTTCCTGAGCTGTGGTCAAGAATCGTGTGTTGCTGTTCACCTCGACACGAACCGTCTGGCCTGTGACCGAAACGATTGGGATCGCTTGTCCACCGAAATCTCGAGAGATAAACTCAATTCGGCTATTGGCGCCCGATGAACCTGGTCGCGTTGAGAGGAACTCAACCTGGAGGGTGTTGTTTGCGGTGTTTAAGTTCGACGAAACGCGAGCGGAGTCCGCTCCACGGAGTGTCAAAATACTTCCTGTTTGAACCGTGTCGGCGATCACCGTGCTTTCAACACCACGAAGTCGCTTGACCAGCACTTTAGACGAAACCAAAGCGTCTTCCGTCATCGCCCGAATCAAATCAGATGCAGTTGTCTTATTGCCGGCTAGCGTATTGACATTGATATTGATTCGTCCTGAGGCAACGCTCAGGATTGGCCAGCTCGCTGGCTTGCCAGGAATGCTGGTTTGCCTCGCGACTTGCGTGAATACTATCTCCAGGCCGTTCCCTTGTTGACCAGGGAGCGAAGCGCTGAAGTCCAATACGACCTGACCATTGGTACCCAAGTCAGTGCTCAAGTATGCGGAGTCAAGGATGCCGTCCGCACCGGCTCGTTTCACCTGAATCCCAGTGAGCGTATTGGCATCCAACGCCGTCGTGTCGTCAAAGCGCAGCGTAATTTCGCGAGGGCTGACGTTCAGCACCGTCGCGTTTGCGCCCGTACTCCCCAATGCGATCAAGGAACCTTCATTCGGCTGAACACCGATGAGCTGCGGTCCCGCAGCCATCAAATGCCTAGCTTCTAAAGATTCCAAAAGCGATTGACGAACGGAAAGCTGTTTACGCTTCCTTCCGCGATCTTTTCGGGGGATGTTGTTGGAAAAAGAACCACTTCCGAAACCGACGGTGGTCATCGACAAACCTCAATCAGGTGCCATAAACAAGGGCCAAAACAATAAGCGAAACAATAGTGACTCGCAATTTCGAGTCTAATTCGCGTCGCAAGCATTGCAACGAATCAAGTGCAGTTAGATCCGACTTCCTGGCATGCAAGTCGTTTTAAATCCACTACTTGCTACCCAAAAGCCCTATAACTGGCACGATCCACACAATTGAATGCTTGGCTTGGAGGGGGGGTGCACTGCAAAAGTTCCCCTTTCGGGCCCGATGTGACCCTAATCGCAAAAAAGTGCTCAAGTCGGTTTTTTTTTCGCTCCTAGACCACTCGTATAGTTTCTTCACCACAAAATCCCGCTCTTTCCGGTTCATCGAACCATTTTTCGCCACGTCTAGAAGCATTTCCAATCTAACAGTAGCTCTCGTTTTCACAGAAAACGCCAAAAGAGCTCAAAATTCGTTCTCGAGTCTTTCGGAGATTCCTGCACCCGAATACAAATTACAGGAAGACAACATGATTACCGGCGGGACAGCTCTCCTGTCTCAGCTGGCATCTGTCTCATTCCTTCACATTCCCTTCTGCAAAACCATCAATAAAAAATGTTTCAGTCGCTTCAAGAAGGCCTACAAGGCGCTTTCCAATCGCTCCGAGGCAAAGGGAAACTTACGGAAGCCAACATGCGTGACGGTCTGGCCATGGTTGAAAAATCCATGGTTGAGGCCGACGTCAATATTGATGTGGTTCGGAAATTCATGGCCGATGTCTCGGAGGCTGCTGCGGGGCGAAGAGTCCTGCTTTCTCTACGACCGCATGAAGAGTTGGTGAAAATCGTTTACGAAGAGCTGGTCGCCCTTCTCGGCCCCGTAGACAACGCCATTCCGATGCGGCGCGGCGAACTCACCACCATTATGATGTGTGGCCTTCAGGGAGCAGGAAAAACAACAACTTGCGGAAAACTGGCCCTCCTCGTCAAAGAAAAGAAGCTAAAGCCCTTCCTCATCGCCGCCGACTTGCAGCGTCCAGCCGCTATCGAGCAGCTGCATGTGCTCGGGACACAGCTAGGCGTTGGCGTTTTTAGCAAAGTCGGCGCAATCGATCCGGTTGCGGTTTGCCGCGAAGGGCTGGCTGCCGCCAAGGCCGCCGGAGCGGACGTTGCGATTTTTGATACTGCTGGGCGGTTGGCCATCGATCAAGAATTGATGGACCAGCTCAAACAAATCGACAAGCAAATTGCACCTCAACAGGTTTTTTTGGTAGTCGATGGTATGACTGGCCAAGATGCGGTCAACAGCGCTAAGGCATTCAATCAAGCCTTGACGCTCGATGGCGTCATCATGACCAAACTGGATGGCGACGCTCGCGGTGGAGCACTACTGAGCGTAAAAGCGGTGACCCAAGTTCCGATCAAATTTATCGGGACGGGCGAGCACATGGACGCTCTGGAACCCTTCCGACCTGAGGGTATGGCGAGCCGAATTCTAGAAATGGGCGACATTTTGGAAGTTGCCCGCGAAGCCCACAAGCTCATCGATGAAAAAGAGCGAAAGCAGCTCGAAGAGCGGATGTCCAAGGGGATTTTCACTCTGGGCGACTTCCGCGACATGATGCAAAAGCTCAGAAAACCAGGGCTAATGACCAAGATGCTGACCCTCATGCCAGGCATGGGCGATCTGTCCAAAATGATGGCCAACGCCGATAGCGACAAAGAAATGCGTCGGCTCACGGGCATCGTCGACTCAATGACCCCTGAGGAACGCAAAAACCCAAAGGTTATCGATCCATCCAGAAAAAACCGAATTGCCAACGGTTGCGGTGTTCAACCAAATCAAGTGAGCGACTTGGTCAAGCAGTTCGAAATGCTGGCTCCAATGCTGCAAATGGCGACTTCGGGCAGCATGGGAGACAAAATGAAAATGCTCCAGCAAATGCAAGGAATGATGGCGAATAACCCCAATAACCCAATGGAAGGGATGCGGGTTAAGCAAAGCACCGGAAAACGCTTGACCCCAAAAGAGCGGGAAAAGATGCAAAAGGAGCGAGAAAGGCTCCTGAGGAAGAAAAAACGGGGCTAAGACCCACTCAAATTAAAAAATAGGGGAAATACGTCTCCACATGCTCAACCGGAGTCGTTATCATTTCGACCCTCGCAAACTCAATTTTCACGGAGAATTAGCACAGTGTCGGTTCGTATTCGAATGAAGCGTTTGGGCAGAAAAAATCGCCCGTTTTATCGTCTTTGCGCCATCGATCAGCGTTGCCCACGCGACGGTCGAGTGTTGGAAGAACTGGGCCACTATGACCCAATGTGCAAGGAAGTTGACGCCCGAGCCATTATCAAGGGTGAACGAATCGACTACTGGCTCAGCGTTGGTGCTCAGCCAAGCGAAAACGTTCAGGTACTCATCAAGAAGTACGGCTCCAAGGGAACTCACTTGCAACAGCAATCCGATGCGTTAGCTCGAATCGGTGTAGTCGCCAAGCAGCCAGTTGCCGCGTCATAGCGACCGCTGTGCGATTTGACATTATCACTCTCTTCCCGCCTATTTTCGCGGGATATCTCACCCAAAGTTTGCTTGCCAAGGCAATCGATCGTGGATTGGTAGAAATCCATATCCACGATTTGCGAGAGTGGTCGACGGACACCAAGCATCATAAGATTGATGATAAACCCTACGGTGGTGGACCGGGCATGCTCATTTGTGTTGACCCGGTGGTTCTCTGCGTCGAAGCTGTCCAGCAAATGTCGGAGAAACCAGGGGTAGTCATCATGATGACTCCGCAAGGCGATCGTCTGGATCAACGTCGTGTGGAGGAAATCGCACGCTTCGATCGAATGATTTTGCTCTGCGGTCGGTACGAAGGATTCGACCAACGCGTCATCGATATCCTTAATCCATTGGAGCTCAGTGTCGGCGACTACGTCCTGAATGGCGGTGAAGTTGCTTCGATGGTTGTGGTGGATTCAACCGTGCGAATGATTCCTGGTGTTCTGGGGGACGAGCAAAGCAGCTGGGATGATTCCTTTTCACGCGGCAACAGGATGCTGGAATTTCCTCAATACACTCGTCCTGCTGAGTTTCGAGGGCACGCGGTTCCAGACGTCTTGTTGAGCGGTGATCACAAACGAATCGCAAATTGGCGAGCTGAACAGTCTCTCAATAAAACCAAGCTCAAGCGCAACGACTTGTTCGAAAAAGAAGGCGACGCTTAAATTTTGACGTTGCGAGTTTTCTGTGCTTCCGGGCCAACGGCCCAGCAATTTACATAGCCCAGCCCAACGGGCTGGGTATTCGTTGCCATTGCTTTCAAGGGCCAAAGGTCCGACCGTTAGTTAGCTGACGTCTCTAACCAAAGCAAACTGCCGGGCCGTTGGCCCTATCAATTCCTGTGCTTGATTTGACCCAGCCCTTCAGGCTGGGCTATGTAAACGACCGGGGCTTTGCCCCTAAATCAAATAGCGCAACTTCAGAACGCGGAAGCGAGGATCTCGGCAATGTTCCTCGATAACGCGTCGGGGTGCCAACTACTTTGCCGATGGCGAAGCAGATACAGTTGAGCTAAAGTAACGCACTGATTGAAGAACGTGTTTGGTTTTCAGTGCCCTCTCAACGTCGGAGTTTCCAATGTTCCTCGTTTCTCGTTTTTCCACACATAGACTTCGGTGCATAGCAATTGGATTCTTCTTATTAGCAGGTCCTCTTCGAAGCTTTTCCAATGCTCAGGAATCCTCCATTTTGGCTTCCGAGTTTATTTACGAGAAAGCCCCGTTCCCAAGTTGCCATGCGTCGACGATTGTTGAAACGAATGATGGGACACTCGTGACCGCATGGTTTGGCGGTCAACACGAAAAGGCACCCGACGTCGGAATATGGGTGTCTCGAAAGGTCAATCAAATTTGGACAGCTCCAGTTGAAGTCGCCAATGGCGTGCAGTATCAAAAACTCGAAGGGACAATTGTACGCCACCCAACTTGGAATCCCGTTCTCTTTCAGCCAAAGAACGGGCCTCTGCTCTTGTTCTACAAAGCCGGGCCTGACCCTCAACGTTGGTGGGGGATGATGACCGAGTCTGCAGACCAAGGAAAGACATGGTCTGCGCCTCGACAATTGCCTGAAGGGATTCTCGGGCCGATCAAGAACAAGCCTAACGAGCTCCCCAACGGAGATATCCTTTGCTCCAGTAGCACCGAGTCACCCACGACGCAGTTGTGGCAAGTGCACATGGAAGTCACTTCCGACCATGGCCGGACTTGGAAACGATCGGAGGCGCTGAATGATGGCGTCGCCTTTGGTGCGATCCAACCTAGTCTATTGAAACTGGCAGGAACGGAACTTTTGGCCGTTGGTAGGACTCAACAAGGTTCGGTTTTCCAGATGCGATCGAAAGACAATGGTCGTACTTGGGGGGAAATGCAGGCAAGTACACTACCCAACCCAAACTCGGGTATCGACGCCGTTACGCTCAGCGATTCAAAACACCTGTTGGTCTACAATCACGTGCTGACAGAGCCCGGTGTCTGGAAGGATCGATCTCCGCTCAACGTTGCGATTTCCATGGACGGCGTCACGTGGCAGGCGGCGCTGGAGCTTGAAAATGCTGCCAAGGAAGAGTTTAGTTATCCCGCAATCATTCAGACGCGAGATGGCCTCGTCCATATTACCTACACATGGAATCGCAAGAAAATCAAGCATATCGTCCTAGCTCCTAAGAAAATCGTGCCAAAAGCATACGTCGACGGGAAATGGCCGAAATAAAATAGTTGTCACAGCGGGTGCCATTGCGTCGGTTTGAATTTGCTACTTGCCCCGGTGCGCTTGGACGCCGTCTCACTTTTGAACCCAACAAAACGCTTGGGGTAAATTGGGAGGGCGAGGCTCCTGCCGAGCCATTTACGCATCAAGCTCGGCAGGAGCC
>JANPHB010000003.1:0-3124 GCA_031424235.1 Pirellula sp. | reverse complement strand
GTCGAGGATGACAACCAGTCGCTGCGGAGAATCGCCGAGCAGAACGGCGGCACGTATCACTACGTACCGCTGCCGACCGAACCGCAGGAGACGTCGACGTCGACAGCGGATGAGCCGGCGAAGACGCAGTGAGCTGTCGCGCTGGCCTGCGTTGCGTGCTTCAATCTACCGTTTGCGGACAACGTTTCCGGGATCGAGACCGAGGACTCGTTCGCCGCGAAAGTTGCTGCACTTGAGAAAACGGTCGCCCGACTACGACAATAGATCCAGAACGACAAGATGGTCTCATCGCTTTCTGGTCACTACTGGGTAGAGGAGTCGCGGGTTGTGGCAGGGGAAAAAGCGGAGCAAAGCGACGAAGTGGCCTGGCGACTTTCGACTGATGTTTGATCAAATCGGTACATCCTTGGCCCAGAAGTGTCCTCGTATGAATATGGCCCATTCTCGATTGATGCGTCAAAAGAGCCTGCGTGGATTGACTTTGAGGTTCAACGGTCCGGGCAATCACATACAGTCAAGGGCTTGTGCGGACGTCGTACGGTCGGTGCGAAATCGCAATTCCGGGCAAGCTGTTCGACGGCTACACATTCCTGAATCCAGCTCGTCCAACAAGTTTCGAGTCTACGGCTGACAACGGATACGACGTATACCAACTCGTCCGTGAACGGTATCGGGAAACCGGTGTTTGGCAGTGACGGCCGAACCTCCACCACGTTGAGGAGTCATTTCGATGAAGAGAACGGAAAAGAATGTTGACGTGACAACGCGAACGCTTCGCAGGACGGCTCTACTCGTCGCCGCCGTCGTCGTTGCTGGGATAGCCGGTCGGGCTTGGGGCCTCGACTTTGGCCTTGGCGAGACGAAGGAGGAGTTAAAACTGAAGTACGACATCGCCGTTGAGGAACACTCATTCGACGGAGCTAGCACGGGTCGGGTCACCGTCGTGTTTTCCTTGGTCTGCTGCGCGTATGCGGATTACTCCGTGACCGATAGCCGGACATGGCCCAAGAGTTGGCCGAAGGAACTGGAGCCGCTGCGAAAGCAAGCGCGCACTTTCGAGGATCCGTTGGAATCCCTGCCGCCCCCGCAGCACTACGCGATCCCGTTCACCAAGCGGGATGAGTTTGAGTCAGCCTGGCCGCATCTCCTGAAAATCAAGTCCAAGGGGGCTCCGATCGTTCTGAGGCGGGCTCCGAGTTTCTGGCTGGGTGACAAGGCCACAGCAGGGGTTTGCGTCCACACTCCGCCTGCGGGCGAAGCCCCGATCGCCGACGGCAAGGATGCGAAGGGCAACTGGGAAAAGACCATCTACATCGAGCTGATTGTGGACAGCGAGATCATCGACCTGAACCGCATTCCTCTACCCGCAGATACCCCGATCATCGACGAGAGGTTCAAGGAAGTACCGCTGGGAATTGTTGCGCGCGCTGAGGCAACCAATTTGCAACGCTCAGGCGGAAAGCTTGAGCCCCGAGTTGTGCGGGATGAGAACGGCCATATCACTCGCCTCGCGCTCAACGACATGAAGTTGTCGCCCGAGGATGCGGCCGACCTCGGCAAGTTGAAACATCTTCAATCCATTGTTCTTTTTCGGACAGGCTTCACCGACGGTGATTTGGAAAAGCTGACGGCCTGCCGGAAGCTCAGACACCTGAACCTGACGAGCACCGAAGTGACTGATGATGCCATCGACATGATCCTCAAATTCGAGAACCTTGAATCACTTTGTCTCTTTGATGTCAGGATTAGTCCTGCGGCCATGGAGAGACTCAAGGAGCGAAATCGAACTCAAACCTCCGACAAACAACTGCGATGGGGATACCGACAGCGAAAGCAATGATCCACACTAAAGTTGTCACCTACTCTTCCGCCTGTCTGTCACCCCTTGCTCTCGCAGATAACCACACATGATTCAGGACCATTCCTTGTCGCCTTTCCTCAAGAGACATGACGCGCTGGACGCCACGCGGAACATGATCATGGCGATTGCTGTCTCATGGCTTTGCAGTCAACTCGCACTTGGCCAGGACTCAGGAACACGACAAAACACTGCGCTGTTCGAGAATCACGCGGCCTGGAAGGCTGTCTACGAATCAGTTCGTCCGAAAGACAACAATGAATTGTCGAGGTGGAAATATGATTCGTCGGTAGAAGGCATCCTTGATACAGCCCTAAAAGACTCTGATGCTTTGCGATCGCAACATCCGGTTGTCCGGCTGCTGATGCAGCGTGCGGCGTGGTACTGCTTCGATTCCCTGGCGAGTGATCTCAATTATCACGACGAAGTGAACCAAGCTTTGCGGCTGCGACTCGCAAAAGTGATTGCGGCTTCTGCCTTGTCTGCCGACGAGATCAAGCAATTGCCCAACACCTTTGTTGGGAAGGCGATTGACGATGACAAGAAACGCAATCCCGCGTTTGATCTTGATCTGCCCGCTGACTTGCTTCAACCAGACGGCGAGTGGCTGCAGCTCACGCACAAGAACATCAATCGAATTGGCCTGACGCATGAGATGAGCCGTCGGGGCCGCAGCGAGTTCTTGCTGTTTGTGCGATTCCCCAGCGGACGAAAACAAGCCGAGGATTATCTCACCGGACACAACAACTTTTCCATCGCGGAATCGCGTCAACGAAACGCGACTCTGAACTTTCTCGTTCCTCCACGTGAACCGCTCCCGCCTGGCCCATCGTTCCCTGTCGGGGTGCAGGCTGTATTGCTCGAACGCATGCTCGCCATCTCGGACCAGGGCCTCGCCACAGCAACGCTCGTTAGCAAATCGCTGGCATTCATCGATTCCAAGCAGGCTGTGAATTCCGCAAATGGGAACCTGCATCCGGTCCGCAGTGCTGCATTCGAATTGTCGACGGAAGCGTTGCTTGACAAGGACTCAACGGTCTACCTACGTAGGCTGAAGGAGAGGGAACCTTTTAACGGAGAAATGCACTTTCCAGATGGACTTCAGTGTCGTCGGAACGGGGGTGGGTGAGCACTTCCGCTACATGACCGCGTCTAGTGAACTGAAGGGCTTCCAGGGCTTCTTCGGCGCCTGGACTGGTTCCATCCCGGTCAACACCAAGGTCGAGCATGGCGGTGAGAAGGCTCTCAATGCCAGCATCAAATGCA
>JANPHB010000002.1:0-15026 GCA_031424235.1 Pirellula sp. | reverse complement strand
TATCGAAAGCATGTTCGTGGGCCAACAAAACCCAGGCCAAAACGCAAGTTCAACGGCTCAAGACACGTCGCAACTCAAGCTCTACTCAATGCAAGGTAATGACGGCTTTACAGGATTCATTGAGGACAATCGCTTTACTCTGAGGCAAGTCCCACCCGCCCTCTGGGAGGGTCGAGCGTAGCGAGGGGAGGGTGACTTTAAAGCGTATCTGGGTTGACGTAGTCACTAAAATCCAGCGTCTCTTTTCCGTCACCTTGCTCCCCATTCGTTTCAGCTGTCGCGGCTCCCAATGGTGTATTCTCAAGATCGCAAGTGTCCATTTCGGTTGCCGGGATCTCGACGTCCTGCATCATTGCGTCACCGACTGGCGGAGACATAAACATTTGCATGCGATGGCTTGGCTGAGCATGAAAAGTCGCCATCACAACGGTGATGTTATCCGAACCGCCGCCTTGTTTCGCCATCTCAACCAACAACTCGCACACGTTCTGCGGCCCCTTTGCATCCGAAAGCCCACGGCAAATCTGAATATCCGATACATGCTTATTGAGTCCATCGCTACACATAAGAATGGAATCGTTTTTTTGCAAATCGACTTGATAGCAATCCGGAACGACGTTTTCTGCACCCGCACCCAAGGCATTCACAAGCACATTCGACCAATGCGATCGCTCCATGTCTTCGGGGGCAAGCTGGCCTTTGCGCATCATTTCATTTGCGACTGTATGGTCCCGCGTGATCAACTGCAATTCGTTGTTGCGAAACAGATAACATCGTGTGTCCCCAGCATGCACGACAAACATCTGCGGCCAGTCGACGTAGGACATCGTCAACGTCGTACCCATACCATGAAAAGCCTCGGCAGTCTTAGATCGCTCCTCAATGGCTCGATGCGCATTTTCAAAGATACTTTTGAGATGTTCGATGAACGCTTCTTCGGATGCATCGTCTTCTCGATCAAACCAGCATGAGCCATTCAGCATCGAGTTGGCGCAATACTGAACCGCGAAACTGCTGGCCTCGCTACCTCCTCGATGACCACCCATTCCATCCGCGACCATAAATAGATAGCCTCTGGGCCCACCGAATAGCCTCGAGCCTGCCGCACATTGCAATCCTCCGGATCGAACATTGAGGCTGGTATTCAGCTCTGCAACTAAGAATTGGTCTTGGTTGTCTGATCGCACTTTTCCAGTGTCTGTAACTCCAGCTGACTGGACATCGATGGGTTGCATAATATCTCGATGAGTTGAGTGTCCGACACCAGGGAAAGGCACGAGGAAATGGTGTTCGATACCTCCCATAATATCAGAAGGTTCGAATAGGTGGTGATAGGCAGGCGCGGCAAGCCGATTTACTTAGCACGAAGCGCAAGCTAGTGGATGGAGCATCGGTTTCACTAGCTTGCGCGTCGTGCTACGAAAAGTGAAGCCGCGATCAAATCTGCGATGGTACCTGGATTGCCCCGATGGCTTGCGTCTCGCAAAAACAGATCAAAAGCCTGCCAAGATCGTTCATATTCGTCGCTTCCAAACGCCCCTGCCGCGATCACTTTACCCGCCCTTTCCTTGACCTCCTTTGCAAAGTCCAAGCCATTTTTTCGAGCGATCAGGCTATCGACACGTTCCGAAAGCAACTCCATTTGCAAGCATCGAATCGCATCTAACTTGCTTTGGCCACCGGATATCTGCCTGCTTTTCACTCGCTGGGAAAGGGAAAAAACGAGTTCAAAGTCGCTAACATATTGAAGCGCAATATCATCCCAACCCGCTGCCGTTCTCATGGCGTCGAGGATGCTCTCAGGCGCAGACTCTCGCACATCCATGGACTTCGAATCCCCCAAGCCACCCGGCTTGGCGATTCGAATCGCTTCATAGATCGCAACCGAGTCCTCGGGCACCATTGCCGCAAGCACTTCGCGAACCTGACCTTGCAAAGCATGTGAGAAACCGCACTCGTCGTTTCCGATTCGGTTTGCGGCAACAGCAAGCGGTGCCATCAACAGAATCGTACCAAGGCTGGTGTTGGTTCCGGCAGACTCCATCATGGCTATTACCGACTGCAATACGATTTGCCCCACCGATTCCCCAACATGCTCGTCAATGGCCCGTCCAATAGCTTTGGCTGCCACCATAAAGTGCTCGTGAGTCAAATCGTGAAACCCAGCATGCGGATGAACATTGCCCGCTTTGATCGACGAGCATTCTGTCTCGATCGCAATTCGGACGCGATCACCGACCGACATTGGCATCCACCAGTTTCCTCAGTTCTTCGAGAACCTCCGCCGATGCTTCTTCCATGACATAGTGCCCTACGTCAGCAAGTTCGCGCCGTGTTGCGTTCGGCCAAGCGAGATTCATGCGTTCCATGCACTCAGGCCTGAAACACCAGTCGCGCATCCCCCAAACAAACTCGATTGGCAACGCTTTCAGTTTCGGCAAGTTCTTTTCTAACTTCGCCAAAACCTCCCAAGTCGCATGTTTCGGCGACATCGGTATGTCCCGAACAAAACCGTCGATCGCAACCCGATTTCGGTACGAATCATACGGCGCCAACAATCCGTTTCGTGCTCGATCGCTCAACTTCGGTAGTCGATCGATGGCCATGTAAATGGCCGCTTTGGCAAACGCATTCGCGTACCGCATTGCCCACGAACCAAGCACTGGAATACGACAGGCCGCAATGCGACGAGGAATATAAGGAGGTGGAAACGCGGCTGTATTGAGTACCATCACGTTCTTAAACCGATCCGTTCTCTCAACAGCCGCTCCGAGCCCAATCGCTCCGCCCCAATCGTGCACCACGAGCGTAACATCCTTCAAATCCAGTACGTCTATCAAACGCACAAGGTTGGCGGTGTGCTGAGCCAGCGTATAGCGATACTCCTGCGGTTTGTCGCTCAGCCCACAACCGATGTGATCCACTGCCACAACCCGATTCGTATCGCGGAACGCCGAAACAATCGATCGATAGTAAAAGGACCAAGTCGGATTACCGTGCACACACAAGATCGTTGACTTGGCCCCATCCTTCGGCCCCTCGTCGACATAGTGCATGCGAATCTTTGGCTCCAACTCCAAAAAGTTGGATACAAAGGGATACTCATCTCGCCAAGCACTTGCTTTTAGGGAATCGCTCATCCGATACTAGACGCCTGCCTTCGCAGCGTTCGTTCCCGTTACGCTATTGCGGATGTCGGCAAACGTTCGCAAATCGTAAGGCAAGCCGACGTAGTCCAACACGCGGCACAGACCGCGCATCGCAACCCCGAAGCCATCTGGGCCGCTGAAGCCACCAAACTGACCGCCACCTTTGACGTGCGGTTCGAGATCCATAAACAATCCCGGAATGCCTCGCTTAGCAAGCTTGGCCAACAACTCCGCATAGTCCCGCTTGATATCGCGGAAGATAGCCTCGTGCCCTGAGTCTCCTTGATCGGCTGGAACGAAGCTCTTGAGCGACTCCTCGTCCACGTGCGAGGAACGCGTCAATGGTCTTTGATAATCCTTGACGTGAAGCCAACCCATCCCTTCCTTCATCGCCAAGTACTCTTCGTATACTTGTTCGGTAGACATTCCTTGGCACACCAGATTGGCGCCATCAAAAATGAGTAGCATCGCTGGATCGGCAACGCCGTCGTAAAGTTTTTTAAGCAGCTTGCCGGTTTGCCCGATCAAATTGGCTTCGACCTCAAGCCCGAACGTCAGCCCATGCGAATCGCACAATCGAGCAATCGCACCGAGTTGATCGACCGCTTGAGCAATGTGCAGTTCTGGATCCGTTCCACGCGGATGATAGAACGAGAAGCCTCGGATCAGTTTCGTGCCAAACGTATTGGCCAAGTCGCAAGCGCGTTGAACGTCTTTTTTCAAGTACTCATCAAAGGGCACATAACGATTCGAGGTTCCATCCTCGACATCCAATAGCTTGACCTTGCCGATTGGAGAGCCGAGCGAGGAAACTTGAAGCCCATATTCCGATTGCAAAGCCAAGATATGATCGATCGATTCAGGTGCCAAGAGCATGGCGTTTTGAATGCCCGCCCCGGCGTCTATGAATCGCAATGTGTAATAGCGAAGCCCCAAAGCGGCAAAGGCACAGAACTGCTGCTCCGCGGTCTTTTGGTTAGCCGCTTCGTCGGAAAAACCACTTAGGAGCACCGGAGGCATCGCGTTGGGGAGGATTGCGCTGGACATTTCACTTTGCCTTTTCATGAGTGACGGTGATTACGGAAGTGATGCCGCCACGGGCGCCCCACCGACTCTCGAGCGTCACGCGCAGCGGCTTGACGATGGTCACAAAGTCGTCGAGGATGCGATTGGTGACGTTCTCGTAGAAGATGCCTTCGTTGCGAAATTTCTGCAAATACAACTTCAAGCTCTTGAGCTCCACGCACTTTGCGTCCGGTACATAACGAAAAATAAGGGTGCCAAAGTCGGGCTGGCCAGTTTTGGGACACATGGAGGTAAACTCAGGGCACTCGATCTCGATGTGGTACTCACGGTCTGGAAACGAGTTGTCGAAGCATTCGAGTTGATCTTGGAACGGTGTGCCTGGCACAGGAAATTCTCCCAGGGATAACGGCAGTTCGGGGTACGTGTGGATTCAGTTGTTGTGTATTCTGATGAATTGGCACTAGAATAACAGTGCATTTTGCCATCGGAACGGCAGATTGATCGGTCAAAAGACGCGAATTCGAGGCCAGCGTGATCCGGATCTCAGAGATTTTTCATAGCGTCCAGGGGGAAGGCCGGCTTACGGGGACTCCCAGCGTCTTTATTCGAACCAGCGGGTGCAATCTTCGTTGTTGGTTTTGCGATACTCGATATGCCTCATGGGAACCCGAAGGGGACTCATGGGACATCGATACCATCGTGGCATCCGTAACCAAATGGCCAACCTCGCACGTGGTTATCACCGGCGGCGAACCCATGATCTTTGAAGAGCTTGGGGAACTCTGCCAAGAGCTTCGTCGACAAAAACGCCACATCACCATCGAAACGGCAGGCACCATTCATCGGGACCTGGAGTGCGATCTTTGGTCGATTAGCCCCAAGCTTAGTAATTCAACACCCGTTGGCTATACAACGGAGGAATGGGTCAAACAACATGACCAGCGCCGCAATCGCCCAGAGGTCGTTCGTAGCCTGATGGCCCTCGGCGATTACCAACTTAAATTTGTGGTTGGCTCGATCTTAGACGCAGCCGAGGTGCTTGAATACTTGCAGGAACTTGGCGATTGGGATCGAGACCGCGTCATGCTCATGCCGCGCGGCACAACGGCTGAGGACTTGCGACTGCAGTCGACTTGGTTGACTTCGTGGTGCCGTGACCATGATTTAAAGTTATGCGATCGAGCTCACATCTACTGGTTCGGTAACCGCCGTGGAACCTAATTCTTAGTCCAGATTCGATTTTTGGGTAGCGAAACTCGTCAAGAGTTTCGGCAGTCCGCAATTTTCCGAAAGTCTTGACGACTTTCGCTACGCTTCAATTAGTCCATCAACCTCTGCCCTAAAATTGAACAAAGCACTAGTCAACAAATGAACAATCGATTGCCAACCGAATCACTGCGCTCAGAATCCTGGTGGAACGACCCCACCAATCCAGGCATGACGGCATTGTACCTTGAGCGATTTCTCAATTATGGACTAACGCCCAAAGAGCTTCAGAGCGGTCGCCCCATCATTGGCATCGCACAATCTGCGAACGACCTTGCTCCTTGCAATCGGGCGCACTTGCAAACCGTCTCGCGGCTTCAGGATGGCGTTCGCGATGGCGGTGGTATTCCGATGGTCTTTCCGATGCACCCGATTCAAGAGTCTGTGCGGCGACCTACGGCTTCGCTGGATCGCAATCTTGCTTATATCGGGCTCGTCGAAATTCTGTATGGCTATCCACTCGATGGCGTCATCTTCACAACGGGTTGCGACAAGACGACGCCCGCGGCCCTGATGGCTGCAGCCACCACCGACTTGCCATCGCTTATCTTCAATGGCGGACCGATGCTCAACAGCTATCTCGATGGCGAGTTGGCCGGAGCCGGGACGATCATTTGGGAAGCTCGGCGCCGATTGGGTGCGGGTATTATCGATGAGCAGAAATTCATGGACTTGCTGGCTGCTTCCGCTCCAAGCGCAGGACACTGCAACGTCATGGGAACAGCCCTTTCGATGAATTGTTTGGCCGAAGCGATGGGGATGGCGATTCCGGGCTCAGCCAGCATCCCAGCCCCGTATCGCGAGCGAGGTCAGTCGGCTTACGCAACGGGGAAACGCATCGTCGAGATGGTTCGTGAGGATCTTCGCCCTTCGAAAATTATCACGCGACCAGCGTTGCTAAATGCCATTCGCGTGAACACAGCGCTCGGTGGCAGTACCAACTGCCCGCCGCACTTGCTGGCAATCGCAAAACATGCAGGCGTTGAGCTAAAGATCCAAGATTGGGAAACGGCGGGATATGACTTACCGCTCCTCGTAAATGCCCAGCCGGCAGGCCATCATCTCGCCGAAGATTTCCATCGTGCAGGTGGACTATTGACCGTGATGAAGGAGCTGCTGCATGCAGGGCTATTGGACGGTGATCCACTCACGGCAACAGGCAAATGCGTTCGTGAAAACCTTGCGGAAGCAATGCCTCCGGACGGAAATATCATCCGAAGTGTAGCGAATTCATTGCGAATCAAAGCCGGCTTCCTGGTCTTGAGCGGCAACCTATTCGAAGCGGCCTTGATCAAGACGAGCGTGATCAGCGAGAGCTTCCGCGATAGGTACTTGCGCAACCCGGGCGATGAAGATTGCTTCGAATGCAAGGTGGTTGTCTTCGACGGCCCCGAAGACTATCACGCGCGACTCAACGATCCTGCTCTCGACATAGACGCCAATACCATGTTGGTTATTCGAGGCTGCGGCACCATCGGCTTTCCAGGGAGCGGCGAAGTGGTCAACATGCAACCACCCAACTCGCTGCTTCGCTCTGGGATCGGCGAGCTTCCGACTTTAGGAGACGGCCGACAAAGCGGAACATCAGCCAGTCCATCGATCTTGAACGCATCTCCAGAAGCGTTCGCGGGTGGCGGCTTGGCCAAACTGCGAACAGGAGATCGCGTGCGCGTCGACTTGCCCAAGCGCAGCGTTAATGCACTCGTCCCTGAGGCCGAATGGTATCAACGGGACACGACCGCATTTGACGTCCCGCCCGAAAACGCAACCCCGTGGCAGCAAATGTATCGAAACCATGTGGGGCAACTTCACACCGGCGCGTGCCTCGATTTCGCCTGCGGCTTCCGATCGGTGTGCAGCAAAGTACCTCGTCATAATCATTGATTTGGCGTCGCCACGAATTAAGCGATTTGCGACGTTTTTTTGACTTTGCTCCCCTCGCCCCTTTTAGCCTTCAAGGGAAGTGAGATCGGTCTAGACACCCTCCCGCTGGGAGGGTCGAGCGTAGCGAGGGGAGGGTGAAGTGCCAACAACTATTGCACAAGTCAGTTCACCCTCCCGAGGGTGACTTTAAATCCCTGTAAAACAAAACGGGGCTAGCGTCCAGCGGCTAATTTGGCGTTCGAATGCTAGCAAATGCCTGAGTTTTTGTTGTTTTTCGGCTTGACGGGTACCCCTGGTTTGGGACACGTTGTTACATAGTTCGATTTCGAATCTTGTCCCCCGCAGTGACTGGCTTCGATACTCGAAACTTGGATCAGGATGATCCTTGAATACAAACCCAAAAAGATTGGCAAGGAGGCCACAAGCATGTCGCGAAATTCTGTTGCTGCCGTTTCACTTCGCAAGCTTTTCCCGTCCGCACAAATCGTCGGTGCCGACGATATTCGTTGCGACTCTTGCCTTGCTAGCATTGACGAGGCTGTCCAAGATTGCGTCTTTGCGATTGGAGTGGATAGCGAATCCGATGCAGCACGCGATACGATCGAAGCGATCAATTGCGGAGCCAAAGCCATTCTGACCGAGCAGTTCCTCCCCTCGAGCGTTCCACAATGCATCGTTCCAGATGTTCGTGAAGCCTATGCTAGACTGTGCCAGGAACTTGCCGGCAAGCCCTGCGAAAAAATGTTGACTATCGGAGTTGTCGGCACGCACGGAAAGACCACAGCCGCTTTGCTGGTCGCCTCGATGCTCAAGAAAATCGGGAATCAAGTGGCGTACTACACTTCGCTTGGAGCAAGCAACGGCAAGGACGCGGGCTTGGTGGCACACCAGGATGCAAATGCCAATCATCTTGCCCAATGGCTCAAGTCGAGCGCCGACAATCAATCTCCGGCGGCTGTTATCGAATTGTCGGACGAAATGTTGCGCTCTCATTCGGCTAGTGGCGTTGAGTTTGACGTCGTCTTGTTTACTGGACTGAGAAAATCGCAACGTATCGATTCCTTGCAAGCTCGGGGCGTCGAAAATGCTATGCACCGAATTGTTGGACAATTGAAGCAGCATGGTATCGTGGTTTACAACGCAGACGATGCCCGGCTCAACCGTTGGATCGAACGCCATCAACCGCACTCCATCGGCTACGGACTCGATGCCGTCGCAGACGTTCGCGGAAAACGCATTAGCAGCATGCCTGGAGAACAGTCGCTGATGCTTTCCGCAGGCAATTGCGTCATGCCTCTGACTAGTCTTCTGCTTGGCGACCACAATTCTCGGCACATGCTGGGGGCAGCGGCGGTCGGTTACGCATTTGGTCTCGAGCTCTATGAAATCGTCCAAGGGATTGAGCGATTGCGAAAGATCCCGGGCCGCATGCAACGCGTCCCCAACTCCGTTGACTGCCCGGTCATCGTAGATAGCGCCGATCAAGCAGATCGCTTAGCAGTTGCGCTGCACGCGATGTCTAGACATGGAAACCCTATCATCTGCGTCGCGGAAGTTCCCGAGGCTGCGACACCTGAGCAAATGGCCGCTTATGGGCGAGTACTTGAAAGATCAGCTTCGCGAGTGATCCTAACGCAGAGTCGCCAGTCCAACCGAAGCGGCCAGAAGGCGATGTGGCAAGTTCTCGATGGCTGCGAATACCCAGCCTCGATTCAAATCGTACCCAACCGGGCGACCGCAATCGAACTCGCGATCCGAAGCGCAGAACCGGGCGAGCAAGTTCTGCTAGCAGGCTGGGGCGCGAACTGCTGGACCAATGATCAAACCAAAGAACTAAAAAACGACATGGAATTTGCGACAACAACCATCGCAAATTTGCCACCAAGGACGCGTTCGGTGACCTCCCAAGTTCCGCGACTACGCTTGTTCGGCGGCGCGGCAAACTAAAACCGACGGACAGGACCAATTAGTTTGCGACGAGTCAACACGTTCAAAACTCACAAATCTGGGTTCGAGCAGATCAATAATGGCTGTTCGAAAACCTTTGAAGCGGTAGGATGCGAGTATGCAAAAGTTGGCCATACTCATCGACTACGAGAACTTCCCGTGCCCCCCTGAGGGGCTGAATCGATTGTTCGCCGACTTCTCCCAACGCGGAACATTGGCGGTCAAGCGAGCCTATGCGGATTGGTTGAGATTTCCGGCCGCCAGGCAACTTCTGCTGGCCAATCAAGTCGAGATGATTGAGTTGCCGTGCGCGACAAAAGGGAAGAATAGCGCGGACATACGATTGGTAGTCGACGCCATGGAGTTCGTGTTTACCAAACCCCATATCAGCACCTTCGTCGTCGTTTCTGGCGACGCAGATTTCCTACCTTTGCTAAGTCGATTGAGAGAACACAACAAGCAGACGATCGTCGTCTCCAGAACCAAGAACTTGCACGCGTATTTGCGGACCCATTGCGACGAGTTTATTGATGGCGATGCCTATCTTACCAATGCACACTGCAAGGCGATGCGCACTCCACCGCCACCGAGAGACGAGCCCAAAATTCAGTCACCTACTCTCGAACAGGTGGGGCAGATTCAAGAGCTCATTCTGAAGGTGTGGCAAAGCTATGGACTAGAGCTACCGCTCAACTTGTCCGCACTCGGCATGCAATTGAGAAGGGCGAAACCTGGTCTCAATTGGAAAGACTATGGATTCAAGGCTTTGCAACCGTTGGTAGCGCACTTGGTGACCAAGGGATTTCTGCGCATCGAATTGACGAACGGATCGAGCAGTCGAATCTATCTTGTCCATGCGTCCAAAGGCATCTCGGCGATCGCGAAAACGGAGACTTCTAGGTTCAAAACCGGAAGCGACAGGAGAAACGATGAGGAGTCAGAACAAGAAACGGAACTCGTATCCCTAATGCGAGATTTGATCCAGGATCGCATGCGTTGGGATCAGCTGCTGGAAAAGCTGACGCATAATCGTCCCGAATTACTGAAGGATCTGCAAAGCGAAGACGCATTCCTAAAACAACTGCAATCGCTGGATGCACGTGGCTGTATCGACCTACAGTATGACGCCATCCAAAAAGCGTACTTCGTTTCTTTGTCGCAAACCAGACGATCTTTGCCTTGCCCCAGCGAGTCTTCTACTGTGTGGACTCAGCCAGAACTGTTTTAGACAGAGAGCGAAGGGGCATGTATGTAGCTGGTTTCGTGAGAAACCAGCGTTCAAGAACCATTGCATTTCATCCGGTTTCTCAGGCAAGCAAGTTATTACTCGGGAGGGTGAGGCTCCTGCCGAACCATGGCGTCGCAAGCTCGGCAGGAGCCTCGCTCTCCCGATGAAATTGCAAGCAATTCAAAAAACAAAGTGAGACGGTAGCCAAGTCGATCGGAGGCGAAAACCGTGGCTTGCTACTGGCCGCCTTCGGTTCGCTTTGACCACCAAGGTAGTTGAACGCCACCATCCATCGTCAACGTGCTCCCTACCATGTACGAAGCTTCATCGCTCAGGGTAAAGCAAATGCCATGCGCCATTTCTTCCGAGGTCCCCAACCGCTTGAGTGGCAAGCCACTGGCGCCTTCCGCCAATTGCTCTTCAGTAAAGAATTTTCGTTCGCCAGGAGTGTCGATCCAGCCGGGGTGAAACACGTTGACGCGAACTCCTTCTTTGACCAACTCGATTGCAGCGGTACGGGCCATATGATCGATGGCAGCTTTGGCCATGTTGTAAGCCATGGCCGTTGGGAACGCGATTTTGGAATGCGGCGAGCTGACAATGGTAATCGCTCCCCCTTTGCCTTGCTTGACCATTTGTCGCGAGGAGGCGATCAAGCCGAACAGAGCCCCCCACATAGAAATGTCGATCGTGCGTTTGAAGCCTTTCATATCGGCTTCTAACATCAACTGCCGATCGCTATACGCGGCGTTCGAGACGAACAGATCGAGGCTACCGAAAGCATCCACGGTTTGGTCCACCATCGATTCCACGGCCGCTTGATCCGACACGTCGCAAGTGACGATGATTGCTTTTCGCCCGAGCTTCTCGATTTCCTGTTTCACTTCTTCGGCGGCGCTGCGGCTCGAGCTGCAATTGATGGTGACGTTGGCACCGCCTCGGGCAAGTTCAATGGCGACCGCCCGGCCAATTCCCTTAGACGAACCAGTGACCAGGGCATTTTTGCCTTCAAACGAGTAATGCATCGAAACTTGCTCTCCAAGGGTGTAAAAACGTTACTTGCAGCATTCACAGTGCGGAATCCTGGCACAAACCATCGTCGATTTATGGCGCAGTCATTGTACCGTTTCTTCCGTTTTTGGTTAGATCGGAGTTCGTGTTTGCTAGAATGCCTACTGAATGCATTTACGCCCGCCTCAAGGAAATAGATATGAAACTAGTTACGGTCGCAGTCTATTACGACTCGCCGACTGCCTGGATAGCTTTGAATCAACTCAAATCCGAAGAGATTCAGACCTTCATAGAAAATGAATCGCTCGTTCAAAATGCATGGGAATTGGGCGAGGCTGCGGGCCAAATCCGTCTCCGGGTTGACGACGGAGAAGAAGACGGTAAGCCACAGAACCGAGCAAGCGGGACGGGGATAGATGACGGTCTCAAGGACGCCGACGAAGAAGAAACGCTAAACTCGAGAGAGTTGCTCATCGACCGAGCCCTGAAAGGCTCAGTCGTTTCGGTCTTCTTTTTCCCGCTTGCATTGCTGGTAGCCTACATGCTGTTTCAAATTTTCCTTCAAGAAGAGCCCATTCGCCCGAAATATCGCAAGAAATTGATCCAGGCCTACGCATTTCACCTGCCACTCTTTGTAATTTTGCTGATTTTGGTCCGATTCTTTCTTCAGCCGATGTAAGCAAGAAATTTCGTTGCCGTGCATGAAGCCCGAGCTTGCGACGGGCAGCGACCGGTGGGCTTGCCCCACCGAAGTCGCAAATGCTTGGCGTGCTAAACGTCAGAGCGAGCGATTATCTTTTAGCACGCTTAAGCCCGTTGCGAACTTGGACTCAGGGACGGCGTTCGCGAGAGTTGCTCAGAAAACAGAAAACAGGATCTGACCCGGATCTGACCCGGGTCTGACCCTAAACTACTAATTTCAATCGTGCACGATCACACCGTCGTTGGAAAAATCGCGCACGACGCACGACTCGTTGCATCAATGCAGCGAAATGCAATCGTCAATCTGCTCACGATGAACAAACCAGATTTCACTCGGATCCCAATTCACGATTTCAACATACTATCCGTCATGACAGGCCAAACTGCGAAGAGAACCAATAGACCGTCTCAAATTTGATCAAGCTTTTCATTGAAATCGGAATGCGTCAAGTATTTTGTTCGGTAAGCAGGACACAGCAGACAAAAATCAACGTAGTAGATGGGTCGAGAAGACAAAAACGCAAACCACTAAAAAATAACAAGTAAGCCTCTTGACCTTTACTAAATCAATCGCAAAAATCAACAACAGCGGTTTCGCGTCATTTATTTGTCAGCAAATGTTTAGAGATGGAAGAAAAAATGAGTCAACCTCCGACCCTTTTAACATCCACCATGCTGATGCGATTGTGGGTCTTCATTGTTGGCGGAATTCTCTCTATCGGTTGTGAACGCGGACTTGGACCTGGGCTACCAGTGAACACGATTCAATCAACCGAGGCAAATCAGGTGAAAGACCTTGGCGCAGTAAAGGGATCGAGTGTTACCCACGAGTTTGGCTTCAGGAATACGGATTGCGATCCTATGGTAGTCACTTCGATTCGCAAGAACTGTGGCTGTACAATTACAAACCTTGAAGTAGGTCGAGCCTTAAAATGCAGAGAACAAATTCCAGTTTCTATAACGCTTCATGGCAAATCCAGCGGCGGACTCGCAATTGGGGAGCTCTGGATTGAGACAACATCGCAATCAATGAAAGTAGCGAGTTGCAAATTGACGCTATCGGCTGAATTTCCAAAAATGTTTTGGGTCGAAACTCGCGACTCTTCTGCGTTCAATAATGCAGAAGAAGGCGTCTTTGTAAGGTTATATTCCACGCGGCCGGAATTACTGGCTGGTTTCAAATCAGTTGCGGTAAAGCCGGAGGTAGCGTCATTAATACTTGTTAGTGAATCGGCGTCTAAGGAATTCTTGGAATTCAAAATTGAGCCTTCGGAATCAAATAACGTACTAAAGGCAAACTTTTTTGCGATATTTCAGTTCGATGATATTCGAGTTCCCTATCACACCGAGCTAATTCGGAATACGATTCAGCCGAGGCGGTTATGAAAATTATCGTTTTATTTCGAATTTTGGCGTTCCATTTAGCTGCATATTTGATGGTGCATTTGAGCGTTAGCAGAACTGTTGGAATGGACAATACGGGTGCCGAGATAATGGCGAAATGCCGCGCCACAATGCAACCACCAGTGCAAATGACTATTTCAACCAACGGTGTTAGTAGTTTAGCCTACAGGAAGATCCTTCCCGGAAATGTAGTTGCAGCGAGGACGGAAAACCTGACTTCATCAGGGATCGTGCACATTACTGTGGGTGACCAGTCATTTGAACTATTTCCAGAGCAACGGAAAGCTATTGAGTCCTCTGTTTTAATTCATGGGATGATGGAAAATGCTGGAAAAATTATGCGCGATGCATTGACGAATGACACCGGTACAATCGGTCAAGAATTCTATTCTGCCGAAGAGGCAAAGCACTTAGGACATGATTGTTGGGTCTTGACTACGAGGTTTCCGTCAGATCTTTTCTATCGATTATCGACGTTAAGTCCTGGACTTGACCCGGAACGATTTCCGTTCGAGCAAAAGTTTTATGTCTCGAAGACTGACTATTTACTTATAATGACGGAAATGAATGCGAAGAGCGGAACATCCATAGCACGGGTAGAATACAGCGATATCCAAAAAGCTCCTGATCTACCAGACGATTTGTTCTTGATTCCGGAATCTTACACGCTGCTCATTCCTCAAAGCAAGGAAGAGTATTTCGTGTTGAGACAAAGTGCCACCAAGATGAGCTATTCTGGAGTTTCAAACGCGTTACAAGTGGATCGAAACGCAATTGATCGACCATGGGAGCAGTTTGGAATTGACGAGGCTGAGTTCCGCAGAAACGTAGAGCTAAGCAAAGAACGAGCCCGAAAGAAATTTGTTTCTGATCTTCCTCAGCCCAGACGTTTTCCATTTGGTTTTGGCAATACTATTTTGTCTGTTACCGTTTTCATCGCACTATTTGTTTACTTGAATCTGCGAACTCGCAAGATTCTACTACTTCTAAGGGGAAAAAAATGATTTTCAAATGTGGTTGGGTTCGAAGAGACGTTGGTGTTATTATGTTGTTGTTGAGCATATTTCAGCCGTTCAGCTTTGCATTTGCCATGGAAAACCCATGCCAACAAGCCGCGATTGATAGATACAATGCGTCTCAGAAATTGCTTGACACGGCTTTCGACGCTGCAGCTAAATGGCCGAATGACAAATATGATACAAACGAAAGTTCATGCAATTCCCTATTAGCACTTACCTTAGTTGGGATTGGGATGACTTGGGGCCCGGCACAGGGCAATCGCACGTTAGCAGCATGAATAACCTGCGAGTAGCTTCTCAATCGCAGAGTTATCCCAGCCACATCGCTTACGCTTGCCTCGAATTGCATCTTTAATCGTAGTGTCCTTTTGCAGAATGTTTAACGCCAAG
>JANPHB010000001.1:0-73397 GCA_031424235.1 Pirellula sp. | reverse complement strand
TATCGAAAGCATGTTCGTGGGCCAACAAAACCCAGGCCAAAACGCAAGTTCAACGGCTCAAGACACGTCGCAACTCAAGCTCTACTCAATGCAAGGTAATGACGGCTTTACAGGATTCATTGAGGACAATCGCTTTACTCTTTCTTAGCATTCGAATGAGTGGTCGTCGTTGTTGTCATATTCGAAATCGATTCCCAATCGAGATTGAAGCCTTGAGAATTCGCGAGCTAAGACATCCGTGCTGCTATGCACATGTTCCGCTTCGGTGATGAAGCGAATGTTATCATCCGGGTAGACATCGTGTTTGATGAGCACCCGTTCAAACGATTCAAGTGGCGAGCCGTAGCAGATTAGCATCTTGTGTTCGTCGAATTGGATTTCCTGTTGCTTCCGAGGATTAAGGACAGCGACTCCCGTGCAACCGTCGTTCAAAAGCATATCTTCAAAGTCGTAAAGTACGCTTTTTAGGACCGGAACGTCGATGTGTTCGCGGTAGAGGTCTTCGTGTTCGTCGGAGGAACCGCTGTGGCTGGTTTCAAGAACCAAGTCGACTTCGTCGCCGAGGCAATCGATCAAGTCCATGAACAGATCGAAGAGTCGTTCGCGAGAGGCGGCAGCCATGATGACTGGAACTTGGGAGTTCGTTTTGGGATCGGTGTAGCAGTCATAGCGAAACCCTTGACGTGGAATCACTTGCAGATCGTAGGATGGACGAATTGCATCCGTCAAATCGAACGTGCCGTAGCGAAACACGCCCATGTGGGCTTCTAGGTCATCGCCTTCGAGGGAGCGAAAGCTTGACGTCGGATTTGCCCGCGGACTGTTTTCGTGTGCGCTTGCTGACTTGCTAGTCTGGGATTTGGGAGCGTTGCCCATAGGAATAGCTGTTGCTTTTCTAGGGTAAAAGGGATCGGTTGACTCAAAACGAATAGGCGTAGTTCCCACAAGGACCCTTGCGGAACAACCAAGATTAGGTCACCTCCGCAACGTGCCGTTCAATTTCAGAATATTTCCAGGCGTTTTCCCGGCTGTACAATCGTTACAACCTGAATTGTCTCGTGAGCTAGGATGGGGGTTTTCCAAAAATGGATTACGATGGACAGGGATTGCTGGCCCTAACAACTTGAAACAAGCCATGAAAACCAAAATTCCTTTTCGCTACTTTCTTCTCTTTTTGCCATTGCTTTGTTGCGTTGGCTGTACCCCCTCTCCGCCTGCAGATCAGGTTGCAGCGACAGAAAAAGTCCTTCGGGAGGTTGGGGTCGCGTCAAGGCCCGTAAAGCCCCCAGAAAACCCTATTGCTCCAACAACATCAGAGCCAATGGGACCTTCCGTCGTCAAACAAGCTGCAGAAAACCAATCGAAAGAGGCCAACGCGGCTGGCATTGATTCGACGAGATCGGGAGCACCGCAGCGACAGAAAGTTTCGACAGACGACCCCAGTAAGAAATGGACGACATTGGATAAATTACCTCGCGATCTCTGGGAGGTTCAGTATTTAGGAAACGCTCCAGTAGGGTTTTCTCACAAAACAACTGAAGTTGCGGAAAGTTTAAGCAATATTCGGCATGAACTTGATAGTCGCATCCGTGTCTCGGTGAGGAACATTCCGCAGGAGCAACGCATTCAAATCAGGACCCTTGAACGCGACAACGGCGAACTGATTTGGATAGAAGGCTCCCTTGAAATGGGCCAAAACAAACAAACTTTCTCGGGACGCGTTAACCAGGAAGTGCTCAGACTCTCCGGTGATGATAACGGCAAACCATTTGATATTCAGTTGGATTGGAAGAAAGACTATCGCGGGCCATTCGCCGTTGAACAATCGATGCTCCGAAAGCCAATGTTGCCGGGTGAATTGCGAAAGCTGAAGTACTTCGACCCGTTGCGACGCAAATTGGTTGACGGCGCGCTGGACGCAAAAGCCTATATCCCGACTCCAACGATGCTTGGTGGCTCTCAGGAACTGCTTGAGGTGCGCAGCGTTGGATTGATTGGCGAGGGTGGTTCGCAATCGCTTTTGTGGGTTGATAAAAAGGGAGAAGGCCTGAAGTCTTTCGTTCAGGAAAACGACATCCTTTCGTTTCGCTCCACGCCGATTACTGGTCAGTTATTTGAATCGTGTACTAACCTGAGAGCGCTACCTACAGTTGACATTCCGCTCCGAGGGGACATCGAGAAGATTCTGGGAAATGACCGTGAGTTAACTTCAGCCACCTTCCGGGTTAGTCACAAAACTGCGGAAGTCTATCCCATGTTCGCCGACAAGATCGGGCAAAGCGTGAAATCCGTCGATCCAAGAACGGCAGACGTTACCGTATACCGAAATCGAATCGAGCTGAACCAAACTTTGGCATCGAACTCAGTTGCAGAGAACCCAGCTTACTTAGCTAATTCCGACTTCGTGCCCAAAGACATACCCTCGGTCCAAAAACTTGGTAAAGGGGTGATTGCGGCCGACAAGTCGCTGTCGAATGACACTTCAAATACCGACAAAGCAAAAGCGTGTCAGCGGGAGATTCAAAAACGGGTGATCCTAAAAGAATATGATGTTCAAATTCGCCCCGTACCCTTCGTTGCAAAGTCAAGAAAAGGCAATTGCGTTGAACATGCAACCATGCTCGCAGCGGTTTGTCGTTCGCTAAGCATTCCGACGAGGATTGCCATTGGACTCAAATGGAACGACTCCAAGGAAACTCCTGCGATGAAGTTTCACACTTGGGTGGAGATTCAAGATGGCCCGCGTTGGGTGGCCATGGACTCAAGCCAGGAATCGCTCCCGTCGTCTATTGACCGCATCAAGTTTCGAGATTCGGACTTCAATGCTGAGAATCCCTATTTGGAGATACTCGAAGTCTACAAGCTTTTGCCTGGACTCGACATCGAAGTTAAACCACTCTAACCCCATTTCAATTGAACACTCCAAGAAAACAATCGCCAAAAGCCAAAGGTTGGTCCCTGAAAGGTCGCGTAACAGTTTGGGGGGCCATCCTCCTTGTCGGTTTTGTGCTTCGCGTTTTTGCGGCATACTATTGGCAGAGTTCGGTCGCTGGGGAATCGCATTTCCGTTTTGGTGACAGCGATTCCTATTGGCTAATGGCCAGTAAGATCAGGCAAGGGCTCCCGTATCAGTACGGCAGTCCGGACTCCCGCGTATTTCGAGCACCCCTTTATCCGATTTTCTTATCCGTGTTCACTGGGTCGGAGCAAGGGGAAGGGCAACGGAACTGGAATCGTGTTTTTGCGGCGAGAGTCGCCGGTTGCGCGATGGGGGCGGTTTGTATCTATCTGCTGATGCTCTTTGCATCATGGCTGACGCGTTCCTCTGATTCGACGAAGGGTGAACAGCTCTTGTTCGGCGTTTGGGCAGGCATGCTTGCCGTACTCTATCCTGGCGCAATAGGCATGAGCATTTTCGTTTTGAGCGAAGCCATTTTCTGTCCGCTCATGCTGCTGAGTTTAGGTTTTACTTCCCTAGCGATCGACGCGAAGCAAAAAGAACGATGGGAAGTCGCGTGGAGTTGGATGCTGATGTCAGGAGCTGTAAGCGGAGCGGCCTGCTTGGCTCGGCCGAGCTGGAGTCTTTGGCCGGCAATATTGTTTGCCTACTTGCTCTGCCTCATGTGGCAATCGATGAGGGAAAAAAACGCTGGCCAGAGAACATTGCAACAAAGTTGGCGTTGGGGGGCGGGCTGCGGTTTGTTCTGCTTGGGTGTCTGCATGGTGATGAGCCCTTGGTGGGTGCGCAATTACATGGAGACCGATAAGTTTGTGCCGACTACACTTCAGGTTGGTGCAAGCCTCTACGACGGCTGGCATCCCGGAGCGTCCGGAAGCAGTGATGAAGGCATGGAATTTGTAAATGCTTTCATTGTTGAGCAGAAAGCAGAGGACGAGCGAACGCTTCTGACTGGAAAAAAGCTCGAAAGTACTTTGGAATGGCGAGTGGACCAACGACTAAAGAATGCTGCTATTGATTGGGCTTTAGGAAACTCCTCTGACGCTGTGAAGCTTGGATTGGTAAAATTGTCAAAGACGTGGTCACCGCTTCCGGTAGCTCGCGAGCTCGGAGGCGACGCTGTGAGGTGGATGGAAGCGATTGGCTACACGGCAATCATGGCCTTTGCAGCGATTGGCATGTGGCAGTGCAGATTCAGCAAAGGAGCTTGGTTGTATGCGATGCCATGTTTGTATTTTGCCCTATTGCATATGTTCTTCATAGGCTCTGTGCGATATCGGCAGCCGGCGATTTTGGCTATTTGTGTGCTTGGTGGAGTCGGCTGTACCGCACTGGCAAGATGGATTTATGCCAAAGTGGTAAAACGAGACGCGAGCTAATTTTGTTGCATCGATTGGGTTTGGACTGAAATTTGATGGATCGATAGTCAAAGACAATGTCACGGAAGACAGCTGTTCCAAAAGAAAACAACACCGAAACCTCCGCGGATTCCATTCGCCGGAGCCGTGATCGTGTTTGGGAACATCGTCTCGTTTGGTTGCTTTTGATTGCGATACTCGGGCTATGGTGTTACTTCTCACTAATGGGGCGTGTAGATGGGAAGCTGACCCAGGAAATCGTCAAGTTGCTCCGAAAGGAATTTCCGGCTCACTTCGTGACGGTAGAGCGGGCCCACTTTCTTGCTGGCAAGTCGATAACGATCGAGGGGATTCGCATTGCCAAGCCGACAGATTCTGGGCTTCGAGACGTGGTTCGCTGCGGCCGAATAGTATGTTCTGGGCCTATTGAGATGATAGGCTTGGTTCAAGGGCAACTACCGGTCCAAAATGTTGAAGCCAACGATGTTGAATTGTGCGTGTGGCCAACCAGCGACGGCAAGTTCAGCCTTCAAGAATTGTCGAGTTCCAAACCTCTGAGCGAAAACCTTCCAGTGATCGATATTCGCTCTGGCTTGATTCGACTCGGAGGCGAGACGGGACGGGAGGAGCGAGAGATCATCCTCCATGATTTAAGGGGACATGCAGAACTGGCGCCGCGAATGGTCGATGGCCGAGTCATGCCACTTTCTGCAAATGTCAACGCAAGTGTTTCTAGCAGTTACTTCAACAACGTGACGGTTAGGGGAGCGATCAATCAAGACAAGACTTCATGGCGAGCAGCCGGCAAGGTGACGAAACTTGCGTTCTCGCAGCGATTGGTCGGTCAGCTTCCAGCGCAACTGCAACAGTATTTTGTCCATGCAGCAGGTTTTAGCGGCGAATTGGATGGTGACTTTTTTGCAGGTTCAGATCAAGGTAAACTCCACTACATGGCGCAAGCTAAAATCGCGGATGGACGTTTGATGCATCCCAAAGTCCCTTATCCATTGGAATCACTGTCTGGAGAGTTGTTCTTGACCAATGGGCTAATGCAGTTGCGAAAATTTCGAGCGACAAGTGGTCCAACTTCGGTTGCTCTAGATTGCGATATGCATGGTTTCGTAGCCGGCGCGCCCATTACCGCAGTGATTACCGTGCAGGACCTTTCTTTGGACCAGCGACTCTACCAGGCCTTGCCAGGGCCATTGCAAGACATTTGGCAAAAGATGGGAGTCAGTGGCGGCTTGGTCGATGCACACGCCCAGCTGGGATTTGACGGCAATCGCTGGATTCCAAAAGTGGCGGTGCGCGCCAAGAATGCGGGAATCGAACCGGAGTTTTTCCCGTATCCAATTCGCAATCTCTCGGGCGATTTTCTCTATGAGAACGATGCTATTGTGGCAAAGACGCTGGCCGCTATGGCGGGGGATCAGGAGATCAATGGAGCACTTACTCTAGTTCGTGCACAACCTCGCTGGTTAATGGATTTGAAACTAGCAGCAAGCGGCCCGATCGCGATTGATGAAAGGCTTCTCAAGGCACTTTCGGCCCGAGGTGCACCGGAGAGCAGTCTGCAAAAGTTCGTACTATCGTTGCATCCGACCGGAACGGTCCACTTAAAACAAGGACGCTTTTTGAGGCAAGCGAACCAGCCTGATACGTTATCGCGATCGCTCGAGTTGATCTTTTCTGAGTGCTCCATCAAATACGATGGTTTTCGCTATCCAATCGACAATATTCAAGGTGCTGCGACAATTGACAACGATCGCTTACTACTGAAAGATTTTATCGGTCGGAACGATGGGGCTCGAATCAAGGCGTCAGGCGTATGCCAAAGCCGCAATGCCAATTTAGAATCGATGGATCTCTTATTCGACGCGTATGATGTCAGCCTAGATGACGAATTGCAGCAAGCGCTGCCAAGGAACGTACGTGGATTGTGGGATCAGTTGCGCCCCAGCGGTGTGATCGACAATGTCCAAATGAACATATCGCGAATGCGGGGAGATGTGCCGCTAGATATGCGTGTGGCGATTACGGAGAAAGGGGAGTTGGGTGTGCGAACTGGAGGCGCTGTTTCCATGCGTCCCGAGTCTCTGCCGTATCAAATCAATGATGTCGCTTGCAACATTATCTACCAGCCTGGACACATCGATATCAAATCTCTCTCAGGCAAACACGAGTCGAGTCGACTTTTCACCAATGGGCAATGCAGCTTGCATCCAGATGGAACATGGGATGGACTTGTGACTTGGGAGGATTTAACCCGCTTGCACGTGGACCAAAGCCTACTCGCTTGCTTGCCACCCTACTTGAAAGACCCGCTTGCCAAACTAGATTTTCGAGGACCAGTCAATATCACTGGAACAACGCGCGTTACTTCTCCTACTGCAACTCAGTCCATTGTTCGCGAGTGGGACTTGGACCTCCAGTTTGAGGACGGACGACTCGGTGCGGGAATCGCGTCCGGTATTCGAGGAGCTGTCTCTTTACGCGGTGAAAACACCCCAACCGGACCAAAGGCCTTTGGACGCTTGAATCTCGACGCGTTGGCGATTAAGGACATTGCCGTAACGCGAGTCGATGGCCCATTTGCTTTCAATCAGCGCGAGGTACTTTTTGGACGCGATGCTGTGGCGTGGATGCAATCAAACAACTTGCTTTCGGTCCCCCCGATTTCAAAAGAGGGTGCATCAAAAGACGGTGCAGTATCTACCGCCGTATTTCAGACGTGGCTTCAACGAGCACCCGACAACAACGTCCAGCAAGCATCGCATCGCGGCCCGATTCGCGATGCTCTGTCCAATCGTGTCGATTCCATGGGAAGGCTCCCAAATGCACCGCCCACCAATCCGAATGCAGTGCGTTTGAACACAACAGACATTCCATTAGATGTTATGGAATCGGATATTCGAGCTCGGGCGTTGAGCGGCACGATCTTCGTAAGCGGCGTTGAGTCGCTCGATAGCCAACAGCGTTCCAAATATCGGCTAAGGCTGGCAAAAGCCGACTTGCAAGGAATGCTGGTGGACATTGGCGAAACCGCAACGCAAGCCAGAGGTGAACTTTCCATCCAGTGTGATTTAACGGGTGCTTTGAGCAATACAGCCTCGTTAGAAGGACAAGGCAAAGCATGGTTGCGGGACGCAAATTTGTACGAGTTACCAGCGATGATTCGACTCTTTCGATTGCTGTCGGTCAGTCCAAGTCAGGGAGCTTTCGATTCGGGCGATGTTGAGTTTGGTGTCGATGGAGATCGGTTGCCGATACACGAACTCGTGCTGGATGGCGATTTGGTGTCGATGCGAGGCTCAGGTTGGGTGAACCTGCGTCGCGAGCTGCATTTGGACTTGTTAGCGAACGTGGGACGCCGCAGCCTATTAGGCACAGTGGTCGGACCACTCTCCAGTTCCAAAGCAGCCGCGCTATGGCAAATTGAAGTGAATGGAACTGCATCCGACCCACAGATCCGGCGTCCCATTTCCATCATGAACTCGCTCGATAAAGTACGGCAGGAAAACAAGGAAGAGTAGCGTCTGGGATGATTGATCTCTGCCCCCTCCAAAGACGCAACGCTGTGAAGCATCACGTAGCGAAACTCGTCAGAAGTTTCGGTAGTTCACACGACGCAGCCGAAAGTCTTGACGACTTTCGCTACCTTGATTCACGGATCCAAACTTTGATACCGTCCTCAGTCAACCCTTGGAATAGACTTTTCGTTAAAGAAATCGAAGAAGGTCGCGTTTTCTTTTGCTTTTTGATACGAGGGGAGGGTGAAGTGCCAACAGTTATAGCACAAGTCAGCTCACCCTCCCCGGGCCGAAGGCCCGACCCTCCCAGAGGGAGGGTGACTTCCTTTTTTCCGTTTCACCAAACAGGGTTGACTATTGAATTATTCCATAGCTTTTTAGGTCCGAATCGCAATCAAAAAACTTCGACCTAAGGATTTGGAGAATTAACGTCCGATTTAGACTTGGACGAATCGGGTGCGACCGTTAAACTTGCCGCCCCCTGATTTTCGGAACCGTACCGAGAGTGACGACGATGGACGTCGTTATTAACGTTGCTTATATACCGACTTTTTAGAATGCCTTAGTGCTGCAATGTCCAAACTAAAGACTCACAAGTCCACCAAGAAGCGATTCCGACTCACTGCGAGCGGCAAGGTGAAGCACCGCAAAGCGGGCACGAGCCACCTAGCTATCAGCAAATCGGCGAAGAAGATTCGACAATTGCGTGGCACCAAAGTCCTGGAACCCAACTTCCAGCGAGCTGTACATGACGCTTTGCGTGGCTATAGCTACTAAAGCTGACTGAAACACCTGGCCCATTTTTATCACCAGGCGTTTGGGTAACAACTGTCGCGAAGTCCAACTTTTACGGGCCGTTGCTGCTTTCATAGCAGCCCTTTGCGATGACCTGAAACGCCATTTGAATCGAAGAATTGTTTAGACATGAGAACAAGAAAAGGCTCAGCTCGTCGGCAGGCCAAGCGAAGACTATTTCAACGAGCTGAGGGTTACGTCGGTGGACGCCGTCGTCTTTACCGAACAGCCAAAGAAAATCTAGTACGTGCTGGACGGTTTGCGTACCGAGATCGACGTCGCAAGCGACGCGATTTCCGACGCCTCTGGATCATCCGCGTGAACGCTGCTTCCCGTATGCACGGTTTGCGATACAGCGAATTCATTCATGGTCTCGTTTTGGCCAAGATCGAAGTCGACCGAAAGCAACTTGCTGAAATGGCAGTGAACGATGCAGCTGGTTTCGGTGTCGTTGTTGCCGCGGTTAAGAAAGCAATCGCAGCCAAAGCTGCTGCTTAGTTAGGAGACCAGCCAAGGTAGCAGGCACGCTCCGCGTGCCGTAGCCAAATAGCAGACTCTCCGACGTTTAGGAACCCAACGTTTAGGCGGACGGCACATGGAATGTGCCTGCTACAATTTAACGAGCCCGCGACTTTAGTAGTCGTGGGCTCGTTGCATAGAGTGACAAACGAGTCAGTGTGACAACAAAGTCAGAGAACCTACTATGTCCCTTCAGAATTTTGTCGACTCGCTCGACGGTCTGCTTAACGAAGCCAAACAGTCGCTAGACTCGGTTGCATCTCCCGAGCATTTGGAAGAGCTCCGAGTTAAGTTCGTCGGTGCAAAGAACGGTGCGATCAAAGCTGTTCAAAAGTTGATGGGAGCCATCGAATCGGAGCATCGCCCAGCTGCCGGCAAACGGTTCAATGAGGTCCGCGACGCGATTCAATCTGCCCTCGAATCCGCCTCCGACCGACTCGGTGGCGGTTCGCAGAAAGTCTCCAACGAACAACTCGTTGACCCGACGCTCCCCGGCATTCGACCCGTCTTGGGCCAGCTTCATCCGATCACGCAGACGATCGAGCATCTCAAGGATATCATGGGCCGATTGGGATTCAGTATCACCGAGGGCCCCGAGATCGAAGACACTTGGCACAACTTCATGGCCCTCAATATTCCTGAGGACCATCCAGCTCGTGATCCGCTGGACAATTTCTATTTGGCTACTGCTAGCAAGCAGATGCACAACCCGACCGACCGCGATGCGATGCTACTTCGAAGTCAGACGAGCACCGTTCAGATTCGGGTGATGGAAACACAACCGCTGCCCCTTCGGATCATCTCGTTAGGTCGAGTCTATCGTCCTGATGCGCCCGATGCGACGCACTTTCCGATGTTCCATCAGATGGAAGGATTGTGGGTCGATAAAAACGTAACCATGGCGCAGCTCAAAAGCGTTTTGCGACTATTTGCGACGAGCTATCTTGGCAGCGATGTCAAGGTTCGCTTTCGACCATCGTTCTTTCCGTTCACTGAGCCGAGCGTTGAGGTCGACTATTGGTGGAACAACAACTGGATCGAGTTTGGCGGTGCTGGGATGGTCGACCCGAATGTCTTTCAAGCGTTAGGGATCGACTCGGAAAAGTGGAGCGGCTTTGCCTTCGGATTAGGAGTCGAACGACTGTGCATGAGGCGATTCGGGATCGTGGATATACGCGATCTTTATCGCAGCGACGTTCGCTTTTTGCGCCAGTTTGCATCGTAAGAATCACACACGACGGGGAATAGAAGTTCATGTTAGTCTCATGGGAATGGTTGTCGGACTACGTTGATATCGATGTGAGCCACGAGGACATGGCCGCGCGATGGGCCTTGACTGGCCTCAACCACGAGAGCACCGTCATCGTGGACGGAGTGCCTGTGGTCGATCTCGAGATCACCAGCAATCGCGGCGACTGCTTAGGTCACATCGGGGTCGCCCGCGAAGCGTCCGTGCTGCTGCAAAAGGAACTTCGAATCCCGGCCCCACAGCTTAAGACCTCAGACGAACCTACTTCCAAAGCACTGGCAATCGAGAACCAGTTCGAAGAAGCTTGTCCTCGTTATACAGGACGTGTGATTCGTGGAGTGAAAGTCGGCCCGAGCCCAGCTTGGCTGCAGAAGCGGCTGATCGCCATCGGCGTCAAGCCGATTAACAACGTCGTCGACGCGACCAACTATGTGATGTTCGAGTGCGGCCAACCTTTGCACGCGTTCGACTTTGCCAACATTCGCGGTGGTCGAATCATCGTTCGGCCAGCGAGAGACAAAGAGACCTTCGTTGCCATCGATCACCGATCCTATCAACTGGATTCTCAAATGGTGGTGATTGCAGACGCGGAACGGGCAGTCGCGCTCGGTGGCGTCATGGGTGGAGTCGAAAGCGAGGTATCTGACAGCACCGTTGACGTGTTACTGGAAGCGGCCGAGTTTATGCCCCTTTCCATTCGCCGTACCGCTCGCAAACTGAAGCTTCATTCGCCATCTTCGTATCGCTACGAGAGGCGAATTGATCATGCAAACATGGATTGGGCCTCGCGTCGTTGCTGCGAGCTCATTTTGCAAACCGCTGGAGGTCAGCTTTTGGCCGGCTCCGTGGATACCGGTGAGCGACCAACTGATCAAGCACCGATTGTGCTTCGAGAGAGCAAGGTTGCAAGCGTTCTCGGGATCGATGTGCCTTGGGAAAGATCGCTTGAGATACTTGTTCATCTTGGTTGCAAAGTATCGGGCGAACCTAGCGACGCAGATGCACGCGTCATCCCGCCGAGTTATCGCATGGACTTGACTCGCGAGATCGATTTGATCGAAGAGATCGCTCGCATCCATGGTTACGAGCAAATCCCGGAGGACGCAGACGTGCCGTTGGTCTCCTCTGCCAAGCGACCGAAAGACATCGTCATGGACACGGTTCGTCGCGTTGTTTGCGCCGCGGGATTCGATGAGACCATGACACCGAGCTTGATCGGGAAATCGCAAGTGTCCCCGATTTCGCCTTGGACTGCCGAAGAGCCGATGACAACATTGATTCCGCTGCTCGAAGGGGCCAATCAGTTGCGTCGTTCGCTGATTCCGAGCTTGATCGCTGCACGGCTTTACAACCAATCGCAGACGAACCGCGATTCGCAACTGTTTGAAACCGCCAATGTTTACTTGCCTCGCACATCGGGGCTGCCCGGCCAGCAATTCAATCTGGGCGTCATTGGACTGGCCGAAATTCGACGCGTCGCTGGAACCTTCGAAGAGATTTTGCATCGCGTTTGTGGTCCAGAGTTCATTCAGACGAAACTGACAAAAACTCTCGTGTCGTGGAATTACCTAGCACCCCTCAGCGGTATTGCTTGGCAGATCGGCGGCGAAACGATTGCGTGGATTGGGCAATTGAACCGCGGAGTCGTGGATTCGATGAAATTGGACTGCGCGGCGGCGGTCGGGGAAATGAACCTGGATATTCTGCTGGAGCATGCGAGATTGGTGCCACAGTTGCAGCCGATTGTTCCGTTCCCGACGATCGAACGCGATTTGAATTTGATCCTGGGCGAAGCGACTCAGTGGCAGTCCATCTCGGCGACGATTCAAAAGGCGGCGGGACCTCTTTGCATTCATGTTTTGTTCCGAGAGATTTACCGGGATACTAAGAAGGACGGCGTCGGGAAGAAGCGAGTACTTTTGAGCATGCACTTGCGAAGCCCGACCGAAACGTTGACGAGCGAACAAGCCGATGCGGTTATGCAAAACGCGTTGTCTGCATGCAAAGCCGAGTTCCAAGCGACCATCCTGCAGTAGTCCCAAGTTCAAATCCAAAGAGCCGCTGTGGTTACCACGCTAATCCTTGTCCCCACCCAAATGGAGTTAGACTGTCTCTCCGATCGCTTCCAAAAGGGAATCGAGGAGAACAACGGTCGAATCGAATTGTGCGGATTTGGAGTTGTCGTGTCTGGCATTCGAGCGACGCAATTGATCGCTGAGTTTGCACCGAAGCGGGTCTTGCTCATTGGCATTGCAGGGGCATTGAGTCCTGAACTGCAGGTGGGTGATGCGGTCGAGTTCGGTGAAGCCGTTTGTTATGGAATTGGAACTGGTTCGGGGGACGCGTTCATCTCGGCAAGTGAAATGGGGTGGAAGCAATGGCCGGGGGGGACAGAAATTGCCGATTCGATCCACTTGGCGGACGATGGGCAAATGAACGGGAATTGCCTTTTGACATGTTGTTCCGCTTCGGCCACCAAGTTTGACGCTCGATTGCGGCTTGAGAAGTATCCCACAGCAGTGGCGGAGGACATGGAGGGATTTTCGGTTGCGGTCGCGTGTCGGTTTGCGGGAATTCCCTTGCGCATCATCCGTGGGATTTCCAATTTCGCTGGTGATCGCAACAAAAACAATTGGCGGCTTCGCGACGCGATGCTTGCGGTCGAAAAAACAATTTCAGATGAGGCATGGATATGACGCAGCCGTTACGACTGGGGATATCGACATGCCCAAACGACACGTTCGCTTTTTATGCGTTGATGCATCGGAAGGTCGATTGGCGAGGGCTCGATTTCCAAATCGAGTTGCTCGACATTCAGCAATTGAATTCGCGTGCTTTTCAAGGTGAGCTCGACATCGCCAAAGTCAGCTTTCACGCTGCGTTGTTTCTAGCGGACGAGATGGTGGTGTTGCCAAGTGGTTCGGCCTTGGGGTTCGGTGTTGGTCCATTGCTCTTGGCAGCTAAAGAGGGGGACAGACCGACCGATTCGTCGCAGATCGCGTTGTGTCCTGGGGAGCATACGACAGCCACGCTCTTGTTCCGGCTGTTCTATCCTAAAACGGCGAGTATTGAGCAGGTTGTCTTCTCAGAAATCATGCCCCGATTGAAGAGCAAGACTGCGGATTTTGGTGTTTGTATTCACGAAGGAAGGTTTACTTGGCAGAGCGAAGGATTGTTTTTGGTCGAGGATCTCGGGACACGTTGGGAGGCTGAAACGAAGTGCCCATTGCCCTTGGGGGGGATCGTTGGCAAGCGTTCGCTTGGTCTCGATACATTGCGAAAGGTACAGTCGGTCATTCACGACTCGTTGAACTACGGTTTGGCCCACCGTGAGGAGACAATTCCGACGATGCGGTATTACGCACAGGAGTTCAATGACAGCGTGCTCGTGCAGCATGTCGATTTGTACGTCAACGACTGGACTATCCAATTAGGAACCGTGGGCCAATCGGCCTTAAAAGAGTTGTCTGAGAGGGCACAAAAGATCGGCTTGGTTTCGGGTCGCCAAGGAAAGCTGACTCTCCTCGACGAACACGCGTAAAAAGTTCTAGTGGCAGAAAAATCGAATGCAGAAAGATGATTCAAAAATATTTTTCTGCGTTCGATCTTTCTGCCAACGCTGTTCGTTGATAGGCCTGCGGCAGACGAAAAACGATCAAAGTGGCATAGGCTTCTAGCCCACCGCTTTCATCATCTTTGCAATATCAGCGCCCTTAAAAACCCATTGGAGGGCGAGGCCACCCCTGTAAACATCATGGCAAAGGCAAGTCCAGTCAAAACCTTCGGGAGGGCGAGGCTCCTGCCGAGCCAGCGGTGCAAAGGTTGGGCAGGAGCCTCGCCCTCCCGAGCAATGAAGTGCTTAGGTAAACTCGTTGGAAACATGTTTACAGCGGTGGCCTCACCCTCCCGAGTAACAAATTGCTTCGGAAGTTGAAGAGTATAGGCTGGAAGCCTATGCCACTTTCAAGACTGCGAAACGCAGCTTCACTTGTGCATTTGCTCTTCGATATAGACGTCGACTTGTTGACCGGTGATCGCGTCGATGCTGGTTGGCAGTACCGAGTAAATGATTTGAAGCACACGAGTATCGACGCGTTCACTGACACCGCCGTTAAGCGTCTTTTTGGGGATGACATAGGGTTCAGAGCGAACGAATTGAATCGGCACTTTGACCTCCGGGCGTCCTCGAACCGAGGCGAAAGCCTTTGCTGTTGGATGAAAGCGAGGTATTTCTGATTCGTCGATATCGACACGAATGTGCAAAGGGTTCGTCACGCCTAGAATCATGAGCGGCGTAGCTAAGACGGCTGCTGGAGCAAATTCACCGACGCGGATTTTGACCTGCAGGACGGTGGAGTCTGTTGGCGCGATTACGGTTTGCAATTCCAGTTGCGTCTGTTCTTTCGCTACGTTGGCGACGGCTTGGTCCACGGCCGCTTGTTGGACCAGAATAGAGGGTGCGGACTCTTTTCCTGCGAGCAGATCGAGTTTACCTTGAGCGTCGCGATAATTGGCCTCGGCTTCGTTTACCTTCGAATCAGCGAGCAGCACGTTTAGCCTTCGCAGTTCAATTTCCTCCTGCGAAAGTCCAGCGCCCGCAATTTTTTCGGCCCTCGCAAGCTCCTGTCGTGCATTGGTGCGAGAGGCTCGCGATTGATCTATCAATGCTTGTGCCGAATCCAATCTTGCTCTGGCAGGTGCGATTTGGCCTTTGAGCTCCAGAAGTTTGGCTTGTTGGGCCGCGAGGTCGGCTTTGGCAACCATTAAGTTCGCTTGAGACGCACGCGAATCGATCACGAAAAGCCGATCTCCCTTATTTACCTGCTCACCGGGCTTTACAAGTACCTCCGTAACGATGCCTGGCACTTGCGAGCCAATCGAAATGGCTTCGCAGGCGGGTTCGATGAGGCCGATCCCGCCGATGTAGCGTGGTTGCGATCCATCGGAGGGAGAGGCTCGCTTTCCTTTGGCGATTTCCATTGACTCATTGCTAGGTTGCGTTGGAGGTGAAAACCGAACATCAACCTCCTTGGTCTTGGGCGAGTTTTTTCGAATCAAAATCGCTCCCCAAGCCAACATGGCGATTGCCAAGCAAACGGATCCAATTGCAAATAGTTTTTTGAGTAGCGCGGTCATGTTAGTGGTTCCCGTCACTGGTAAGTTGGGATTCTTGTTTTGTTTTTACGGATGTGATTTGTCCATCCGACATCGTCGCAATGCGATCGGCAAAGGAATAAATTCGCGAGTCATGAGTCACAATAATGACGGCTCGATCTGGTGCGCTGGCCAACTCCTGGAGCATTTCCATGACGGCATGTCCTGTTTGCGCATCCAATGATGCGGTTGGTTCATCACAGATAACCAATCGCGGATTGTGGACCAAGGCTCTTGCGACCGCGATGCGTTGTTGCTGGCCGCCCGATAGTTGGTTTGGATACTTGTTCTTGTGTTTGCCCATTTCCAAGCGTTCAAGCAACTCGCTCGCCTTGCGAACGGCTTTCGAGAGTGACATTCCTTGAACGACTAATGGGACGGCGGCATTCTCCGCGGCGTTTAAGGCCGGTAGCAAATTGAACTGCTGGAACACGAAGCCAAGATTGATGGCACGGAAGTGAACAAGAGCTCCACCTCGCATCTGGCTCGTCATTTCGCCGAATAGCGATACCGTACCTTCATTGGGGCGAAGCAAACCAGCGATAACGGAAATCAACGTTGTCTTTCCACAACCGCTCGGGCCCACCAGAAAGGTTGTTTCGCCGGCAAAGATATCCAAATCAATCCCGCGCAGGACTCGAATTCGAGCCTGTCCCGACCCGAATTCCTTGATCACGCCACGGCATTGGACTGCAAGAGTACGTTGTTCTGATAAAACGTTGGTCGATGGATCTTGATCGTGTGTCTGTGGCATAGACATAAGCATTATCCTCGGAACACGATGGCTGGTTCAATGAATAGTACTCGTCGCAGCGCGACAATGGATGCCAGCGCGATAATTGCGGCCGCGACACCCCCGGAAGCGATTGCGATTTGCCAAGGCAAAAAGAAACCAGCGAAGTTAGGATTGCGGCCGGCAAACTCAAAGAACATGGCTGCAGCACCTAAACCGGTTCCATATCCAACAAATCCGACCACAGATGCTTGCAAGGCAACCATGCCTATCAATCGAAAGTTGCTGGTCCCGATTGCTTTGAGCACGGCGAAGTGCTTCAGATTTTCCAGAACAAAGAGGTTGAACATCAGACCAACGACGCAGACACCGACGATAATCCCTAAGGCGATTACAGTGCCGAAGCTGACAGGGATACCAGTGTTATCGATCACGTACTGAACTGCTTTGGCGCGAAACTCGGACGACGATAACGCCATTAATCCAGTTTGAGCGTTAATGTTCTCGGTTACTTGTTTTTCCGTGTAGTCGGGAGACGTTCGAACGAGAACGAACGACAACTGGTTGCGGCCGTTGTTGGTATAAGCGAGCGCTTGGGAGTATCGCGTGTAAAAGGTGATGGACGAAGTGAACTTGGGGGAGTCTTTGATAATGGCCACGACAACGGCTCTTCGGTCATTCAGCTCAACGGTGTTACCTAGCGAAATCTTTTCACCGCGCCAGACTTTGCCGAAGCCATCTTCGTTGACCGCGACCGCGTCGGGCTTGCGCAGGTCTTCTGCCGAACCCAAGACAAACACGGAAGGGATTCCGACCATGGATTGGTCGTCGGCTCCGACCAGCAAAGCCGATTCCAATTGCCCCGTTTGCGTTCTGACGGTTGCCATGGCTTTAAAATAGGGGACAGCCCATTGCACTCCCTCAACACCGCGAACGCGACTCAGTTCGGTATCGCGAAGAGGGAACACGGTATCCAGGTTTTTGACGCCCGGGTCCATCACCCAAATGTTGGCTTCAGGGACATCGTCGATCAGGGCCCCCGCTCTCGAAAGCAGTCCCAAGAAGATTCCCATCTGCTGATTGATGAGGAGCGTTGAAAATGCAACGCCAATGACTAAGCCGATATACTTGGCTTGGTCGTTGAAGAGCATTTTCAGGGCAATTCGCCACATATTGCTTGTGCTCCCCGGTTCCGTTAGGATATTAATTACTACACCGATTTGTAACATAATACGGTTTTTCAAAAACATCAGATGACAGTTTCCAAAAAAATCTCCGAAAAAACCGGCGGCGACCTCTCGGTCTTTGCCAGCCTGCGAGGGCGGGGACGGCCCAAGGATACGGCGCTGAGGCAACGGATCCTTGAGCGGGCACGCGATCTATTTCTGGAGCATGGCTTCCAAACGGTAGCGATGGACTTGATTGCGGCTGCGGCGGAGGTGTCCAATCGAACGGTCTACAGTCACTTTGAAAGCAAAGAGCGATTGCTCGCCGCGGTGCTTCAGCAGGAAGGAGAGCGGTTGCGGCCACGATTCCCTGAAGCGGAGATAACAACGAAGGTCGAGTTTGTGGCTGGCCTTCAGGCATTTGGTGAGCGTTTGGTTGGGCTGCTCACGAACCCATCCATCGTTGGTCTTGGCCGCATCATGATCAGCGAGTCTGGACGGCATCCTGAGATGGCTCGGCAGTTTTACGAATGGGGCCCCAAGCAGACGGAAAAGCTGCTGGTCCAACTCCTGGAGATTGGCCAAACGCGCGGCTGGTGTCAATTTCATGACACTTCACTTTCAGCGGCTCAACTGCTCGCACTTTGGCAGGGAACTTGGCTGTTCAAACAGCAGCTGGGGCTGGAGAGAAAACTGAGCCCTGCCAAAATCAAACGGCATGTGGAGGACGCCCTAAAAGTGTTTTTCGAAGGTGCAAATCTGACTCCATCCTGCCCCCAGTTGGCTCGTCCAACTGGAGCACGAGGTAAGCAGCTAGAATCGTCCAACTAGCCGTGTAACGGAGCAGAATCCCATCTTGCTCGGGCACGTCGAGAATTGGGTAAGCAATTCTTTCCTTACAGATTTAGGCAGAAAAATCGAACGCAGAAAGATTGATTCCAACATTTTTCTGCGTTCGATCTTTCTGCCAAATCGGACTGTTAAAATTATCGATCAGGACATCTCTTGGCTTTGATTTTTGGAGCAATCGTCATCTCTACTTCGACAGCAGCACATGAAAGAGAAAATCGTTGCCATCGGAGAACTTCTTGGACTCCGAATAGCCTGGGACCACCAGATGGCATTCGTGTCCGACCAGGTCGGATTTGTCCTTGAGTTTTACGCCGTAAACCGGGTGATGGATACCGTGACTGGAGTCCCTTGATGGAAGATCCATCTCGGCGCTGCAGGTCATGAACAAGGGGGGATCGTTGGAGTCGACATGATTGATTGGTGAAAACTCGACATAGAGATCACGGTACTGGTCGTGTTTCTTAATCACATTCGCAATTTCATTTTCGCCTACCGCAAAGGCGATCATGGGATGCTTCAGAACATTCGGACCCAACCAGCCTTCAATGACGTCAGGGTCGATGGAGGTCTGACCGACCGTAACCGAGGCGGCACAGACCCGTGTAGATTCTCGCAGGACTGGATCCGTCGCTTTTGGGTCAGCCATGTCATCATGCAGTAACAGCCACATTGCCGTACACGCCCCGGCACTTGGTCCGGTCAAAGCGATATGTTTCGAATCAATTTTCCAGTGATTTGCCTTCGAACGAAGAAACTGGATGGCTCGTGCCGCATCGTGGACTGGGGCAGGCAGCGGATGTTGGGGAGTCAATCGATAGTTGATTGCGGCAATCGAAATTCCCCTTTCGAGAAACGGCTCGAACGCCGGCCCTTTTTTAGTCTTATCCCCCGTCAGCCAACCACCTCCGTGAATGTAAATCAGCAGTGGACGTGGGCCGTCGCCGGTTGCCTCCCAAAAGTCGAGCACATTTCTTTCGTTAGGTCCGTAGGAGACGTTCGATTTTGTAGGTGTCGGCTGTTCTAGTGTATCAGCCGCGCATGTGCCAGCAGATAAAGACAAGATCAAAACGGCGGCTATGAATGATCTCATCGCTCTAGCTGCTCCATTGTGACGCACGTGTGTGGTGGGATAGAAATAATGGAGGGCCAACTAGGTTTTGCATGTCCGCAACGCTCAAGAAATCCATTGCCACAGGAAGAGAATACATCGGACCCGCAAGGAATGCAATCGGACCAAGAATTGCCGATCCAAGTAACACCAAGGTGGTTTCCAGGGAACGCAGACCTTTTATGAACCAATCGAGGTGTCACTGGAACAGACATCGCTATTCAATGGAGATTTTGCTGCCGTAGCTGCAAGAAGTATCCCAGAAAAGTCGAAGTCGTGTGTCCCTATGCGGCTCCATTGATATAGGCAGAAAAATCGAACGCAGAAAAATGATAAACACAGTATTACCGCTTTAGATTCTCGTACATGGGATCAAATTTTGGCCAAAATCTTAAGTCCAAAAAACAGAGATCGGGCACTGGTATACCGGCTTTAGACGGCTGAAGCCGGTATACCAACCTTTCTTTTTGTTATGATCCATTTGACACGGAAGCAAACTTGGCTCGAAATTCCAAAAGGCAAATACGATGAAACTAGCTCTGGTCCTGTCCGTCTTGCTGGTACTCGATCAAGCAAGTATCGCAAAAGCGGACCAACCCAAGTTGGCTGGCGCCCGTCCGAACATCATTATCATCCTGGCCGACGATGTCGGTTATTCAGACATCGGCTGCTATGGGGGCGAAATCGAAACGCCAAACTTGGATGCTTTGGCGCAGTCAGGAATTCGTTTCACTCAGTTTTACAACACTGCCCGCTGCTGTCCTACGCGTGCGGCTTTGTTGACTGGACTCTACGCCCATCAAGCTGGAATTGGACACATGGTGGACGGCGCTGGACCTAAACTAGGTGCACCTGCTTACTCTGGCGAGCTAAGCCATCAGGCTGTCACGATCGCGGAAGTCCTCAAGCCTTCCGGGTACTCTTCCTATCTCTCGGGCAAATGGCATGTTACCGGCAAGACAGCACCTGCCCATGTCAACGCAAAACACAATTGGCCCTTGCAACGCGGATTCGATCGGTTCTACGGAACCATTCATGGAGCCGGCAGCTTTTTCGATCCCAATACACTCACGCGTGACAATCAGAGCATCTCCCCATTCGCGGACTCGGATTACCATCCCGCCGAATACTATTACACGGATGCGATCGGTGACCACGCTTCGAAATTCATAACCGATCACGCAATAAGCAAGACAGGCAATCCGTTCTTTTTGTACGTTGCTTTCACGGCAGCTCACTGGCCGATGCACGCCAAGGAAACCGATATCGCAAAGTACAAAGGGCGATACGACCAAGGCTACGATGCGATCCGTGCGGCGCGATTGCAAAAAATGGAACAACTCGGGCTACTCGATTCGCGTTGGAAAATCTCGCAACAAGCGGGGAAGTGGGATCAAGTTAAAAACAAAGAATGGGAAGCCCGCTGCATGGAAGTCTACGCCGCAATGCTTGACAGCATGGATCAATCCATTGGACGCCTAGTCAGCTCGCTCAAACAAAATGATCTGTACGAGAATACCTTGATTCTCTACCTCCAAGACAACGGTGGCTGCGCCGAAGCTCTAGGCAGAAACGGAAGGTTTCAGCCGAGAGCCGATAGCCCGACTCTTCCACGAATGGCCAACGATTCTCTCCAACCAGACATGATCCCCAAGCAGACTCGCGACGGCTTTCCGGTTCGACAAGGAATGGGAGTCATGCCAGGTGCAGCGGATACTTACATTAGCTATGGCCAAAGCTGGGCAAACGTCAGCAACACTCCCTTTCGAGAATACAAACATTGGCAGCACGAGGGAGGAATCAGCTCGCCGCTTATCGCACACTGGCCCAAGGGAATCTCGACGGAACGTCGTGGGAAGTTGGATTCGCGTCCAAGCCATCTCATCGACTTGATGGCAACCTGCGTGGATGTTACCGGTGCAGTGTACCCGACCGAATTTGGTGCCCATCCAATCCAACCAATGCAAGGCATGAGTTTGGTACCAAGTTTTACTGCAAATGATCCGGTTCGTGCGCAACCGATTTTTTGGGAGCACGAGGGCAATCGTGCAGTGCGCGTCGGCAACTGGAAACTGGTTTCAAAACACCCAGGTGGATGGGAGCTCTATGATATGGAATCGGATCGGACGGAGATGTCGAACATGGCTCATGAGCAACCTCAACGCGTTGAGGGGATGAGCTCCCTTTGGAATGAATGGGCTGAGCGGGTAGGCGTGTTACCTTGGCCATTGGCGAACTAGAGAACCAATGGCTTCAACTGCGGAGCAGTGGCATTTTATAGCCACGGATGAAATCCGTGCTAGGATTGCACCGCTTTGAAACTCGTTCCCAGGCTCCGCCTGGGAACGCAATGCATCGGAGGCTCCTGCCTCCTGAACTCAACCGCTCGATAGCAAACGCGAGGCGGAGCCTCGAAAGCAGTGTGTTCCAAGGCAGAGCCCTGGAACGAGGGGAATGCCGCTCCTTTAGAGCTCGGAATCGATGGGCACGTCTTACCTGGGGTTTCGTTCGCCGCGCGAACTCACCCCAGGCTATAAACTGCCATCGCATTCGCGATTCAATCGCAGTGATGGTCTGTACCGACTCGCTTACGACTCAGGTCCGACGCTCACGGTCACGCTGGTTCTGTTCGCCAACGCTTCGAACGCACTTTGCACCGATTCCAAAGTGACTTGCCGATAGTGTTCCGACGCATCTTGAATCGTCTCATACTTGCGACGAATGGTCCAAGCGTTGCCAATGGAAAACAATCGATTGCTCGGCCGCTCGGAGCCAAGAATCATACCCGAACAAATCTTGTTCTTGGCTAACTCCAATTCGAGAGCTGTGATAGGCACCTCTTTTCCTTGGCTGAGTATCTCTTGAATGATGTTCCAGTTTTCCTCGTTTTGCTCAGGTGCACAAGTCAGGAATGTGCAGAACAAACCGCATTCTTGAAACTCTTGAGTGAAGGTAGCAGCCGTTTCCGCCATACCTGTGTCAACCAATTCCCAGAAAAGTCGACTGCCCGAATCGTCTCCGAGAATGGTTCCCAAAATCCTTGCGATATAACGAGCATTGTCGCAATAGCTCGGCCCCGGCGAATACTGGAGCGTATACTGCTGCGTTGCGGGTGGATGCACCATCTCAACGGAATCATTGCAGTACATCGGCACAATCAACTGTCGCTTAGCTTGCGACGGCTTCCACTGAGCTGTCATCGCTTCGGCGGACTTGAGCAACTGCTCAAAGTCGACCGCTCCCGATGCGACGAGAGTTAAATTGTCAGGAGCATAGCGGGCTTGATGATAAGCTCGCATCGCTTCCGGATCCAATTCGCTGACTGTCTCGCGAGTGCCAAGCACGCGCCGACCGAGCGGGTGGTCGCGAAAATAAGCTTCCGCTGCCCGTTCCATTGCGCCATACGGAGGCTGATCATCGTACATCGCGATCTCCTCAAGGATGACTTGTCGCTCCGTCTGGAAATCTTCGTCACGCAAAGCTGGACGCATCATGTCGCTGAGCAAGTCGAGTGCGGCATGCTGAAACTCAGGCAAGACGCTCATGTAATAGACCGTTTGCTCTTCGCTCGTGTAAGCATTCGACTGCGAGCCAAGATCGTCCAGTTCCTGGTTGACATCCTCGGCCGTTCGACGAGCCGTTCCCTTGAACATCATATGCTCAAGGAAGTGGCTGACACCCGCCATTTCAGGTGTCTCGTCGCGTGCGCCAGTCTTAACAAAATAACCAAGCGACAGGCTGAACGCTTCTGGATTGACCTCGGCGATCACTTCCAAGCCGTTGGAAAGTTTTTCGCTACGAAACTGCATCTGTGAACTCCAAAGGATCCGGACCAATGGTCACTAACGACCAACGACCTGGGGGATGATTTTTGTAATGGTTGAGCAAACTATCGCATGTTAACGCTTCGATCGTCTGCAACAATTCTTTGCGAGATGGCACGCGGCCCAAATACGCCCAGTCGTGAGCCATTTGAGAACTGCGAGAGGAACTGCTCTCCTGCTCCATCACCAACGAAGTTCGCACGCGAGCCTTGAGCCGCTTGAGCTCATTCGGATCGATCCCGTTCCCTAACGAACGAATCGTCTGAACGGTGACGTCAAGCGTTTCTTGTGCGCGAGGTGCCGTCGTCCCTGCATAACAAAGGACGCTGCCGCAATTATGAAGCGAGTGGGCAGACGCGGAAACGGAATAGACCAAGCCACGCTTCTCTCGCACTTCGGCAAACAACCGCGAACTCATTCCGTCACTCAAGATGCCAACCAACCCTCGGCCTTGATAGTACTCTGGATGGTTGTACGGCACCGAATCGTACGCCAAAGCGATGTGAGTCTGCTGGCTATCATGTTTTAAGTGCGAGTTTCCAGGAATCGAAGCAACGCTGTTCGGACCAACATAAGCCGGCCCCCTCCATCCGCCGAACAAACGCTCAGCGATCACTAAGAATCGGTCCCAGTCAAAATTCCCAGCCAAACTGAGGATGGCTCGGTCGGGGTTGTAGTGATTGCGATGAAACTGCTTGCAGTCCTCCAGCGTCGTCTGTGTCAGCCCCGATTCACTGCCAAGCGAGGAGCGACCAAAGACCTCTCCAAATCGCATGCGTTTCAATTCTTTGAAGCACTTTTGAGCCGGGTCATCGTCGATGGATGCCAACTCCAGCAACGCGGATTGTCGGGCCTCTTCGAGCTCATCTTCTGGGAAATGTGGTTCAAGCACGATCGCGGCGGCAACCTCAAGCGTCGGCTCAAGCACACGCGACATCGCGGCCATGCTCATCGCGGTGTGAAAGGTAGTCACATTGCTCGACCGATCGACACCTAGAAAATCCAATCGTTCGACAATGTCGCGACTGCTATATGGCCCGCCACCTCTTTGGCACATTTCCAAAGTCATTCCGGCCAGACCCAACCGATTATTCGGCTCGTTTTGCGTGCCCGCTGGCAACAGCAAGGAGAAAGCCACCGACTCCAACCACGGCATGGGCTCGCCTAGCACAACCATTCCATTGGATAAGCGATGTTCAAAGACTTTTTGCTGCATTCAAATTCCGAGAGGTGAAAACCAAGTTCGAGGGGCAATGGAATCGTTGGACCCTGAGCGTAAAGCGAACGTAGCAAATTGCTAGCCTCCTCAGCCCAGTTTTGGAGCATCGAAGTATATCAATTATTCGAATTCGGAGCAGACGATCGCCACCTGACAATGACGAGATACTGGTTTTTTGACCACGAAAGGACACAAAAAACACGAAAGTTAAAAATTGCGGACATCGAATCCCACAGGGCAAGCCTGTGGGATTCGATGTATCGGGGTAGCAGAATGTAGGGCTGGAACAGTTGAGGACAACGTTTAGAACAACTGTTCTACAATGCACTGTCCTACTAGGCGAAGGATCGCAGTCGAGAAAGCACCTGCTCATGCACTAAGCCGTTGCTGCCGATGCAATGACCTGCACGAATGTTGAACTCGCCGGACCAAGACGAAAAACGCCCACCCGCCTCCTCGATCACAGGTGCGACCGCAGCGACGTCCCAGGGGTTGACGATCGGATCGACCATGACCTCCGCTCTGCCCGTTGCTACCAATAAGTATCCGTAACCATCGCCCCAAGTTCTTGAAACGTAAGCCTCGGCCTCGAGCTCACGATACGCTGTCTCAGCCTCGCGGTGCGAAAAGTTATCGACTTGGGAAGTGACCATTAAGCCATCTTCCAATCTCGACTGCTTGGAGACGTGAGCTTGACTGAGTTTGTTGCCCGTCGTTTGAGGTAACGCTTGACCATACCAAGCTCCCAAGCCTTTGGCCGCGATGATGATTTCGCCTAACGCTGGAATCGTGATGACGCCGATTTGAGGCTGCCCGGCCACAGTCATTCCAACAAGCGTTGAATAAAGCGGCACGCCAGAAATAAAACTCTTCGTCCCATCGATCGGATCGATGATCCATTCGAACTCGGATTGACCAGCCACGCTTCCAAACTCCTCGCCTAAGATTGCATCGGAGGGGAAGGCTTTTTCGACCATAGAACGGACCAGTTGTTCAGTCTGCTTGTCTGCTCGGGTGACCGGAGATTTATCGCTTTTACGCTCTACTTGGAACTCGCTTGTCCGAAAGAATTTCAGAGTCTCGCGACTGGCTGCAATCGCCAAGGATAGAGCAAATGCTACACGACCATCCAACGCTTTCACGAGCGTGGATGGCAATTCAAAATCTGGAAATGTCATTGGGGACTAATACTTAAGAGTTCTTATCCCCTTCTCCTCCTCAGGAGGAGAAGGGGTTGGGGATGAGGAGGTGTGCCTGAGAGAAAATTGGGAGGGTGAGGCTCCTGCCGAACCATTACACCGGTGGCTCGGCAGGAGCCTCGCCCTCCCTAAGATGGCCTAGCCCTGCCGTTGAAATTACAAACAATTCCAAAAGGAAAGTACGACGGTTCTCCTCCTGGGGCCCCTTCTCCTCCTAGGGAGGAGAAGGGGAGAAGAAATCAGACGAGCTGGCTCGCGCTACCTCGGACTAACGAGGGAACATCAAAACAACCTTGAGCTCAACTTCGTCGTCGACTTTGCCTTTGCCGTAGTTCATTCCCCACTTGGTACGATCGATCTTAAAATCAGCCACAACCTTCAACGTCTTGTCGTTCAGCTCGCTGGTGATCGGAATCTTGACTTCGACGGTTTTGTCCAGCATCGTCATCTTGCCCGTGATCGTCGCTTTTTCATCGCTGTGTTCGATCTTCGTCGATTCAAATTTGATCGTTGGGTACTTCTTTACGTCGAAAAAGTCTGGGTTCTTGAGGTGGCCCGTTAGCTTTTCGTCGTCTGACCAAAGACTGTCCGTCTTGATCTCGATCGTCAACGAGCTCTTGTCAGGAGCTTCGAAGTCTACTTTCGCCTCGGCTTTGAAGTCTTTGAATCCGCCGGCGTGCTTGCCATCTGACTTTTTTCCTACGAAATCAATCTTGGACTTCTCTTTGTCTGCCTTCAATGTTTGCCCAAAAGCAGGAACCGCAAAAGCGGCAATCAACGATAGCGAACAAAACACTCTTCGAAACATAAATAAACCCTCTACTGAACAGGTGAACTTGCAAACGAGTCGAACTGCAGATCGAAATCTTCCAAGCGAGAGCTACTTGAGCCTGAGGCGCTAGCCGATTTCTCGCGGCGTACTCGGCTAGCGCCCCAGGCTCAAGCGGTGCATTTCACCCCGCCGTTGCTTGTCTTACTTCTGCACGAGCCAGACTTTGGCTCGAAACTGCCCTCGAAGTATACCAAGAGTTCAACCGTTTGGGAGCTTCTTGATTGCGTCTCGATTTTTCTTTGAATCTATTACTTTTGAATCTACTACTAACGGAGAGTGAATGGCTGGGAGAGCGAGGCTCCTGCCGAATGGCGTTGAGTTTGCAAGTAGCGGAATCTCGTAAGAGTTCCTGCAGTGCCTCAAGCTCCTGGAAGTTTTACAACTTCCACTACGAGGACAGGCTTAATTCAACGCCATTCAAGGCTCCTCCGAGCTTGCAACGCCAAGGTTCGGCAGGAGCCTCACCCTCCCGAATGGTGAAATGGATCACCAACGAAAGCAGGCCGGGATTTTTTCCCGGCCTGCTTTGAATTAACCATTTCTAAACAATTGACACAGCAACTGGCAACTAGGCACCAGCGGCTGCGGCTGGTTCTGCGGCTTCGCTTTGATCTCGGACTTCACCCTTGAAATCAAGCCGTGTTACCTTGCCGTCGTCACCCTTGATGACTTCCACTGTGATCGTATTCTTGCCTTCAAACGTGCCTCGTAGCAGTTCTTCGGCGAGTGGATCTTCGACTCGTTGTTCAATGGCTCGTCGTAGTGGACGTGCACCATAATCAAGATCGGAACCTTGCTTAATGATGAACTCTTTGGCTTCGTCGGTCAAAATCAGTTCCAAACCACGCTCGTGCAAGCGTTGTAGAACCTTGGTCATTTCGAAGTCGATAACCTTCTTGAGGTCTTCCTTGTTCAGGTGTCGGAAGATAATCGTATCGTCGAGACGATTCAGGAACTCAGGTCGGAAGACGCGTTGGATCTGATCCATCACTCGCGACTTCATGCTGTCGTACGAAGCGTCCCCGTCCGGCTTGGTGAAACCAAACGCCGACTCGTTCTTGATCGCGTCCGCACCAGCGTTGGTGGTCAAGATCAAGATCGTATTTCGGAAGTCGACTTGGCGTCCAAAGCTGTCTGTCAAACGACCTTCTTCCATGACTTGCAAAAGCATGTTGAAGACGTCTGGGTGGGCCTTCTCGATTTCGTCCAACAAGACAACCGCGTAAGGTCGACGTCGGATCTTCTCGGTCAACTGACCACCTTCTTCGTAACCAACGTATCCTGGAGGTGCACCGATGAGTCTGCTCACGTTGTGCTTTTCCATGTATTCGCTCATGTCGATATGAATGAGCGCCTCGGCATCACCGAACAAAGTCTCGGCAAGTGCTTTCGCGAGCAATGTCTTACCAACACCCGTCGGTCCAGCAAAAACAAAGCAACCGGTTGGACGCTTCGGATCCTTGAGTCCGCTTCGGCTTCGTCGAACAGCCTTAGCAACGGCGGTAACCGCTTGCTCTTGGCTAACGACTCGCTTGTGCAGCTCGGATTCCATATTCATCAACCGCAACGAATCTTCGGTGGACAGTCGAGTCAATGGAATACCGGTCATCTTGGAGACGACTTCGGCTACCACTTCTTCGTCGACAACACCATCGGTTTCGCGGCTCTTTTCTCGCCAATCGCGAGTGATCTGTTCTTTCTTGCGACGCAGTTTGTCCGCTTGATCTCGCAGGCTAGCTGCCTTTTCGAAATCCTGGTTGGCAACAGCATCTTCCTTTTCTTTGTTCAGACGTTCGACTTCATCGTCGATGTCCTTAAGATCGGGTGGCTTGCTCATCGTGCGCAATCGCACTCGGGCACCGGCTTCGTCGATCACGTCGATGGCCTTGTCAGGCAAGCAACGAGCGGTGATGTAGCGTTCGCTCATTTCTACCGCGGCCACAATGGCGTCGTCGGTGATTTGAACTCGGTGATGCTCTTCGTAACGATCCTTGAGTCCCTTAAGGATCTGAATCGTTTCGGTCTTGCCGGTTGGCTCAACCATGATCTCTTGGAATCGGCGTGCGAGCGCATTGTCCTTTTCGATGTACTTGCGGTACTCGTCGAGGGTCGTTGCACCGATACACTGGATTTCACCACGAGCAAGGGCTGGCTTGAGCACGTTAGCGGCGTCGATTGCACCTTCAGCACCACCGGCACCGACGAGTGTGTGCAATTCGTCGATGAAAAGGATCGTGTTGCGGGCGCGACGAACTTCGTTCATCACAGCCTTGATTCGCTCTTCGAACTGACCGCGGTACTTGGTGCCTGCGACCATCATCGCAAGATCGAGGACCACGATACGTTTGTCGGCAAGTATCTCTGGCACTTCGCCATTGACTACGCGTTGTGCGAATCCTTCGACGATAGCCGTCTTACCAACGCCTGCTTCGCCCAAAAGAACAGGATTGTTCTTGGTTCGTCGGCAGAGCACTTGGGTAGCGCGTTCGATTTCTCGTTCGCGGCCGATGACGGGATCAAGTTTTCCTTGTCGAGCCAACTCGGTCAAATCTCGCCCGAAGCTATCGAGGGCTGGAGTCTTGCTCTTGCCACCTTTGGCTGGTTGTCCAGGTTCCGCGCCAGCGCCGGTACCTTCGCGACCTCCTCGTTCGCCAACTTCTGCGCTCTCCATACCATGGCCGAGCAAGTTGAGGACTTCTTCGCGAACGTCTTCCAACTTCATGCCGAGATTCATCAGAACCTGAGCAGCGACGCCTTCTTGTTCGCGGAGCAAACCGAGGAGAATATGCTCGGTGCCGACGTAGTTATGATTGAGGTTACGCGCTTCTTCCATCGAATACTCGATGACTTTCTTGGCGCGTGGTGTTTGTGGCAGTTTGCCGATGGTCACCATCTCAGGTCCGCTTTGGACTAGCTTTTCAACTTCGAGCCGAATCTTTCGAAGATCCACGTCGAGGTTTTTGAGGACGTTGGCTGCAACGCCGCTGCCTTCCTTGACGAGGCCGAGGAGAATATGTTCGGTTCCGATGTACTCGTGGTTAAATCGCTGCGCTTCTTGGTTTGCCAGCTGCATGACTTTGCGAGCGCGGTCTGTGAATCTTTCGTACATTTGCAAACCTTTCTTTCGTGGTCGATCGGGTGTTGTGCCAAAGTGGCGGTACACCAACCAACCTCGGGAAATGAGACGTGGTTCGTGTTATTGGTTGGTTGTCCTAATTAGTAACACCGAATTGCACTTGGACAATGCAAATGATGTTCCAAACTCAACAACCTGTCATTTTGTCTTGCTACTTCTATCCTCCATAGCTTTGCTCCAGCATTGTATTGCTGGAGGAAGGGATGGGTGGATTTTGGTAAAGAAGACGTCTTGCTTGCTTGGAACTTACTACTCTTTCGCAAATAGGGAAAGGGGCGACCATTCCGAACAATCCGATCGTAACGCTTTTGTCAGTCGTGTGCAGGGGGTGTTTGAATCTTGATTCTCAAGCATTGCTCTTTTTCGGTTCGCAACTCCGACAGCCATGGGGCCGCCGCATCCAATTTGTCGACCTGGGCAATCAATTCCAACGCCAGCGGAATTCGCCTCGTTCGCCGCAAAATCGCAATCCAGAGGAGCAAAGACTCGATATCTTCGTAAATCCCGAACATGTTCTTTCGGATCAAACGTTCCGCGTCGAAATAGTTGGCTTGCAGATAAAGTTCTTGGGCTTTTTGGAGATTTTCTTGCCGTTCAGTGGCTCCAAGTTCCCCGGAACTCGAAAGTCGAAAGAATGCACCCGTAGCCGAAAGCAAGCTAGTGCCGAAAATCGCGAGCCAAGCCCCATACAATACGGCTTTTGCTAGCCAAACCGGGCTGAGAAGTCCAACAAGCCATTCGGGCCAAACGAAAGTGGCCAGCCAAGCGATAACGAAAACCCAGCTAAATAAGAGAGAAACCAACAGCGAATGAAAATCGCCTTTGAGCCAGAGTTTTTGAAAACCCGGCCAAAACCGAAAAGCAAGAAAAAGTGCGGCTCTGGAATCCATTCGCAAGATCGCCGAGGGAACAACTCAGTAATTTCCAATCAGCGACCATAGAGCGCCAGCGATAATTTCCGCAAGGGCAATTTGAGGATAGAGCGGAGAGTCGAGGGGCGGAATGAAAATTACCGTAGCTGGATTCGCAAGAATTCAGAACTTGCTGAATTCTTGCGAATCCAGCTACGAATCGTGGTCGATTTTTTCCTGACGCAAAGCATGGGGCGATTTCTCGCCTATTCCGTGAATCGTTTAAGACAGGCCCCCAAGCACCTACTGTTTTGATTCATAATGCCGAAATGGCCTTGAACCGTTTCCGATTACCACTCTTCTCCCGATCGAAAAAATAATGGTCCGTTGTTTTCTGTCTTGGTGTTTCGTTTTCGCCACCGCCCTAGCGTCGATGCAGAGTTCGAATCAACTTCACGCGCAAGGATCCAACGAGACCGTTAAGGCTCCTGGACGGTTCAAGAAACTATTAACGCCGAGCCTCACGGATCGCTGGTCCTTTCAAGGAAAAGCAAAACAAACGATCATTGCCAACGTGACGACGAATGATTTTGATGCAGTCGTTGAGCTGGTCAAAGTTGATGGTGAAAAAGAGGATGTCCTTTTCGAATTGGATGACCCTGGAAGCAATTGTGCAATGCGATTTCGATTGCCTGCCGATGGGGAGTACAAGCTAAGGGTGCATGGATATGAGAACAAGGGTGGCGGGAATTACCAATTGGAATTGCAACAATTCCAGGCAACCCCCATCCTCATCAACGAACGCGTCCTTGGAGCTTTGGATCCAAAAGGCAAAGCTCATTTTTATTTCACCGTCGAAGACGATTCGTTTGTATCTCTGCAGCTCCAGGGGGCGTCGATAGGTTCGCAGTTTAAAGACGGCAAAGGCATTCATCTTCAGGGCTGGCAGAGTTTACTGGCATTCGAAAAAGGTGGTGAGAAATTTCTCGAACTAAGCGGAGCACCAGACGCAAGGTTCGAATTCGTCTTGGGCGCTGTACCCCGTCAAGGATTGACGGACGACAAGAAACTGAGTCAAAAACTAGCCGCCAAATCTCCGTGTGTTTTTGAAATCGAAGCGAAAAAAGGGACTTTCCGAGTCATCGAAATCGAATCCACGCGTCCGATAGCCTCGAATCTGGTTTACTCGCCTCGAAAGCGGGAGGAAGCGAACCGTATCGAATTAGATGAAGCCGTCCAACCGTTTCATGGTTTGCCCATTGGTTCTAAAGGGTTGGTTACGCGTTACGCAATCATGTTCGGACGAAGTGAGCGATTTCAACTTCAGCTGAGTTCCAACGCTGCAACCACGGCAAACGTCGTCATGAAGGATGCTGTGACACAACTAAACACCGACCAAATCGTCCAGGATCAACTTATTGTTGGCAGCACACGATTTTATCAATTGAAACGCGAGCAAGGCAAAACGCTGGTAATCAAAGCAGAGTCGAACCAATTTGATACGAGGCTTGTATTGTTCGACTCTGCTGGCGAGCCTATTGAAACGGATGATGATGGTGCTGATGGGCTCAATAGTCAGATCACTCACTCATCTAACAAACCAGACCTTTCGCTCTTGGCAGTATCGTCGGTTGGAAACGGCGGTGGCGGTGCATTCCAATTGAGCCTTAGGACCGAGGAGGCCAAAACCATCGAGATCGGCCCTACGTACACTCGTAAAAGCACGGGGGGTGATGATCAATGGCTGGTCCAAGGTACAGAAGGACAGTTGATCGTCTTCGTGGTAAGAGGGACGGACTCTGAGCCTAGGGTAAGAATACTTAGTTCCACAGGGCTTGAATTGATCAGCGCTGGACCAATGGATTACACGCTCAATACGGTTTTCGCCTTTGAATTCCCTAAAACCGAAAAATACAACGTCCTAGTCTCGATGTCAGAGGGAGAATACAAAATGCAGCTATTCGAGCCTAGCAAATAGTTAATAGTCAAACGCCGAGCAGAATGCCTTATACGGTTAGCGTTTAGCCTGCTCCTCTTCCTTCTTCGGACTCTCGATTTTGAGCAACTCTTCGAGCCGGCTATTGAGCGTCTCGATATCTGCCAGCACTTGATCGTACCGGCCCATCAGATCGGTGAGCGTCGCAATTTCATCTGGAGCGAGCAAGACATTGGGTTCGTCGGAGCCTGCGTCTTCCGAACCGATTTTTGAAATGGATAGCATTTCGATGTTTCCCAAAAGTGCAAATGAACTTGTGGGTTTCTCGTCGCAACCACGAGGGCAAATGAACGCAATTGCGGCCGGGCCGGGTTGTGAGGATTGAGTGCTTTTTAGCTTCTCGGCAGCTTCTGACTTAGGGGGCGATGCTAACGTGCCGTCTTTCGCTGGCCGATTGCGTTTTCTGCGTTCGTTGCAGAAATATCGTGTGGCCCAATTAGCCTGAGATTGACACAGATGGCATTAGTCAAAGTAGTAGGCACATTCCATGTGCCGTTCACCGGGAATCACTGTCAATTCACTCCGGCGGACGGCACGGCGGAGCGTGCCTGCTACTTTGTCGGCCTTGAGATTGAGTAGTACCAACAATCACCACCGATCAGGGAGAACAAAATGAGGAAACTGTCGACAACATTAGCGGTAGCCATTGCAGTCCTGTTGGTAGGCCTTGGTTCATTTGCGGTCGCGAAGCCCAAGTTCAATGCTCAGCGAGTGAAAGGTGAGCCTAGTTGGTCCGGCCCAAGTGTCTTAAGAGGCAGCGCAAATGACGCCAACAAAGCCATTCCGATTCTGGAACGCAGCTACCGGCCGTTGCACGTTTACGGCAACATGACCCGCCGCCACCACTACCGAGGAACCGTGATTCCAAGCCACCGGGACCGGGTCGAAATGCTCCAAGCCATGACCACAAAACAGCCAGTCACCCAAAAATACGTCAAGAATCGCTATCGCTAATTTGTCCTAATGTTTCCCGAGGCGTAAGCCTCGCCGCTTGGTAACCCGAAGCGAAAGCGAGGAAGCATGAGATTCAGCTCCTCACCCAAGTCCTGCCCTTCGTTTAACAGTCAGCCGAAGGCGTACTGGGCGTACTGGCCCGGTTCGTCCCAAACAAAGCGGAACGGCGAACACTAGGGTATCTAGCAAAGCCAGACTTTTCTCGGTGGCCACGCGTTAAATCGGGATGGCGACTTGACGAGGAATCAAATCCGCCTAAACTTCGTCATTAAGTCCTCGAAAGAAGAATTCTGCGGCCGTGGCGAAATTGGCAGACGCGCTAGGTTGAGGGCCTAGAGCCCGCAAGGGTGTGGAGGTTCGAGTCCTCTCGGCCGCATTCATCTTTCACGCTGGAACTAGGCGTCGAGCCTAATTGGCCACCCGGAGGATTGCCAGAAGATTCTGAGACTAATTTGGAGCGTCGCATGCCAAACAGAGAAGACGTCCTGCAGTACACCAACCAGGGAACGGATACCGTTAAGCAGCGTGTTTACTACACGCTGACTCTCGACCACAAAGGCGTATCACTCGGTACCGAAGATAGGGTACGGCGCTCTTGTGCACTTTTGGCTTCGCTCATCGACTTGCTAAAGGAGAAGAAAGTTCTCTCGACCACCAAAGGCTTCGATGACATTGACGACCTCTTGTACGAATTCGGACAAGAGGAAATGCACAAGGCTGGAGGTTAAGCCAAAGCGATGTCAAAACAGTGGCGGTGCCGTTTCGATATCGTCGACGATGATCTGAACTCGGATGATTTGTCCGTTGTGTTGGTATTCCCGGTTGTACGGCCGCATTCGTTCTGCCCTGGGGATATCACACGGGAAGTAACTTACTTGTTCGCAAAGGAACATAGGGTACGTTGCCACGATCTTTGCCATCTCGCGCGAGTAGTGCTCGTATTGCTCACGCATCCTCTTTCGCTGCTCGTGATGTTCAGCAGTCAACTCATAAAACTTTCGCGGCACAGAATGCTTGATGCTTGCAAACGCTTTGGCGAAGAGATCGTTGGTTGTTCGTTCCGCCTCTGGAAGTCCAATCACACCACTATCTCGCTTTGGCCATTCCATTACCTCAAGGGGAGTAAAGCGACCGCTTCCGCTTTTGCGGGAGTTTGCAACGTCCGCTCTCATTCGGGCTTCGCGTTTTTTGGCTCTAGATATTTGCCAGAACGCAAAGCAGGTACCGACAGTGCATCCAACGCCAGCCCCAATGATGGCACCCAATACCCACAAACAGATTTCACTCATCGCTTTCTCCATTGCTTGAATAGTATCGTTCGAACTGCCAAGCCCGGATGCATTCTACAGCAGGCGGGTCGATTATGCGGAGCAGAATCATGAGCTCACGATCGCGAGGCGAATTCACTGTGCGGGAAAAAGTGAATATTTGCGACTACATGCGTTCGTCCAAATGCCCATGCGTGCACGAGCTTACTTCGCGATTCCGTTCTGAACTGACGAAGTTCGCATTTCGAGGAGTACTTGAAGGCGACGGCTTACGTCGACCCAGATCCTACGGCCGGGCTATCCGATTGGTCATTCGCCAGTACGGCACATTGCTCTGCATAAAGGGAGGTTGGCTACCTCCATCGGAGACTGCAAAGTTGACTCAGTGGAATCTGGAGGAGTATTACGACTTCCAAAAGATCATCGAACATAAGCCAGTCAAGCGATTGACTTGGGTTATTCCTCTCGTGCTTGATTTTCATCGATCACTTCAGGAATGGACGTCAATAGACATCGCCGACATGCAACGGCTTAGTCGGTCGTTTCGAGCTCTCGTCGGAATCAGAATCGTTTTGCAAGTAGAGGCAGCTGTTTTGGATTTTCACTACGCAATGGATTGGGCTTTGAGTTTGTCGAATCCCCTCAAAAGAGGCGACGGGCAACCCTAGCTATAGATAGGAACCGGCGAAGCCCTGCCACGACTTAGAGCTCAATTCACTCCGTAGCAAAATCTGTAGACACATCAAACACCTAGAAGGATCAAAACAACATGGCAAAGAAGAAATCGAACCTTGATCATGGAACTCCTGACATGGTTTTAGGGCAAAAAAGGGACACGGTTGACGGAAGTAAAATCGATTCAATCACCAATAGCAAAAGGGATATCGTCGACCCAAAGAAAATCGATTCAACGCAAAAGCCGGATTCTGGAACTCCAGATCAAGTTTCGCAGAAAAAGCGAGAGACCGTTGACGCGGGCAAAATCGATCGGAGTACGCGTCCAGAAAAGGCAGCTGCAAACCCTAAGCCAGTGACGTTGGCCACTGTTTCTCGACAGTTGCTCGCAGTCACCAAACGTCTTGAGTCCGCTGAAAAGAAGATCGAATCGCTTCAAGAACGCCTTCGAGGAATTCACAAGGCTTCAAAGTAGAAAAATCTGTAGACACAACAAACGCACTCGATTAACGTGAAGGAATGATTGAAATGCCAACATCGACCGGGGAAGACCTAATGCATGAATTGGGTCGAATGATTGCTGATGCGTGCGAACAAGGCGATTCCAATGTTTCTATCGCTGAACGGGCTGGAGTTCAAAAGGATCTCATATCTGGACTCCGAAACGGCACCTATCGAGCGACGCCGACCGTCGCACGGGTGGAATCCATTCTAAAAGCCCTGGGATTTCGTCTCGAAATCGTTCCGGAAAATAAATAGTAAAATTACGATCATCTCTACTTGACGAATGATCGTAAATTTACGATCATTGCCACCGCTGAGTCGGTGAGCATCTTTATCGCGATCATGTTGACGCGGGTTGCCCATCACGTTTTTTTGAATTGTGGCTTTGCCGGGTTCGGATCATCTAGGTCTGCCAAGTCCTCTTTGACTGGTCCGGATCCGGCAAGCCGCTTTTGCGCTGAATCGTTTCGGGGATTCCCTACGGTCACACCGCCGTGACTGATCGGGCGTGAGGTCGCGGCTGTGTAAGGGCCGGTCCCCGATACCATTCAGCGAGAAGGAGCTGCAATGGCGAAGAAAAAGAGCACCCCTCGAAAGAGATCAAGCTCAACCGCTTCGACAAGTGAAGGGGAATTTACTGCAACGGTTGCAAGGGCAATTGCTCTGGCAGCGAAAGCGAAGCCTCTCACAGAGCTTGAGGAGCATTCGCTGAAACGGGCGAAGCATCTAATTCAGAAACACGCCGAAAATGGCTTTAGCGCTTTGACGCTCGGACGTGAAGACATGTTGACGCCAGCATCCTGTGAGCGTCTCCGCAAACTTGGTTTTCGGGTTGACGCCATGCGCGAAAGCACGCGAGTCGACTGGTTTGAGGCCGCATCATGCTAGACGGCTCCACCTTAAACATGCGACCCCGCAAGCGATATCGGCTTCGACGAAATCCAAAACGCTCGTTTTCAAAAAGGGCGATCCGGCCTAGGACACTTCCGTCGTTGTTGTCGTCGTCTCAACCTTTGCCGGACAAGGTCGGGATCTTGAACGGCAAGTACTTGGTCGGTTCCAACGAGTCGCATTTAATCTACCTGACCTCGTTCAGCGAGTATCGATTGATCAGCATGGTGGATCTCGACCGCGTCTGCCAAGTGCCCGCCGAGTCAAGTGCTGCTCGTGATGCGGAGTTGATCCAAGCCAGCGTACCGTTTGAAGTGAGGACGTCATGAGCAGTATTAGCAATGTAGTTCGAGGGTCAGTTGCCCTGGTGATTTCAATTGAGAATGGTGATCCGCCCGATGATGTATGCGAGGCTCTTGGAAGAGCGTTGACACTGGGAAAGCCGATCATCTGTATCGTTCGGCCAGGTGTCAATGTTCCCAATAAGCTGGCGACGATTGTCGATCGGAACATCGAATGGGTCGACGATCAAAACGCGTTGGCCACGGCAGTCAGGGATACGATTGTTGATATGGGGCTTTTGACGGGGGTGCCATGTGGCTGCGAAGAGTGCAAGAAAAAAGCTGATGCGGACCGCTCCTGGAATGACGGAGGCAACAGCCAGAACTAGGCGAATGCGACGGCCAACTCGTTGTTGGTCGTGCGGCTTCACACGTGAGTCTACGACGATCGTGAGATGGAAGCGAAAGCAGTGCGCATCATGCAGCAAAAAGTTCGAACGAATGCGTGCAGAAATGCAGGCTTAAGAGACGGATCAGCTTTATCTATCAATACTTTTGGAGGTGAACGTGCGAAAAATTGAAACACACAAAGTCAACGGTCTTAATGATGCCATCGAGATAACGGTGCTTGATGAGCCAGGGCCAGGTAACGCTTGTCATGCATACAACATCCGGGGAGGTGATCCTGTCGGATTTCAATTTGGCTGCGATATCCGGTTTCAGAAAGGGCCAGTCAAAGAGGCTGGCTTTAACGGCATCAGCAACGAGTCTTTGTTAGCGGTGGTGCGCGATCGGCTTGAGGGATTTCAAAGCGGGCCATTCGCATGCGACGCCAACGCGACGGCATTGGACGCGGTCACTGAAGCAATGGACGTTTTGCACGCTCGCACGCGAGAGCGCATGGAGCGAAACGTCGAAGGTTCGAACGTAGCTTAATCGCTTCTGTCCAGCGTCACGGTTGATCGGTCGCAATTCGCTCGGCTTGCTTGCAGGCAGTGAGACGATAACGCACGCCGAAGAGGTTCGAACCCTCTGCTGGGCACTTTGTAGGTGCACCAAGAACACTACACATTGCAGCAATGCGACGGGTGGGTGTGAGGTTTGGCACGTTGCGGGCGAACAGGCCGCAACGTGTCTTTGTTTAAGGATTTGAGTTTAGACACTTTCCAGCGGAGGCTGCGCTATGTTGGTGCTGAGTCGTAAAAAGAACGAGCAAATCGTTATCACTGGCCCTGGGATTGAAGGCCAGATTGTTCTCTCGGTGGTCGAAATTCGTGGCGACAAAGTTCGACTTGGAGTTGAGGCTCCCCAAGAGGTCTCGATCAATCGTCGCGAGGTGCAAGACGCGATCGATAGAGGGATTGGAGGTGCAGCTTGACCTCCAAGAATGCGGGATTTTTGTTCCCGATTTGTCTGTGCCTGTTAGGCATTGCTGTCCTTTACAACACTTGGACGCTTAATGCACTTTGCGATCAGGTGTCCAAGACGAATGATGTATTGCGATCGCAAATGCGGCTTGAGCTAAAATTCGATCCGAAGCCGGTTGAACGCCATCTAGGCCATGGATCGAATGAGGAGACTGAAACATGAATCGGTCTGCTTTGCAATTCTCGTTGAGGGCGTTTTTTCTCGCCGGTATTTTCTGCGCACTGTTCTGTGTGTTCTGTGGTTATGCGATGTGGTTCTGTTGGGACTTGAAGAACACGTCCACGGAGAAATCTGGCGCAGCAGGGCTGCAATTGATCAGGACGTTCGAACCGCTAAACGCATGCGCGACGAAGCAAAGATGTACTTTGAAGCGACGCAAGCGGCCAGCAGCTTGGAGCGGGGCGAATTATGGTAGCTGAAGCACATTTCAATTCAGAAGATCTAGTAAAGTTGGGTGTCGCTGTTCGCGAGCTAATTACGTTGGCCGTTGGACATTGTGTTGCTGATGGTTTGGACGAGCGAAAAGCGTTCTGCGTTGTAACGTCCATGGTTGTGGGCGTAGCTGTTGGTGCGCGTGCGGCTGCTCTTGGTGTTCCGATTGACGGAGAAGTTGTCGCAAGAAAATTGTTTTCCGTCATCGAAGGGGGGCAATGATGTTGGCCCACGTCCGAATCGCCCAACGGCAGATAATCTGTCGATCGCCGTACCGACCACAGTTTACATTGTCGCTCAAGAGCTTTTTTGGCGACGACTTGCCCGCGATTAGCAATTTGCAGTGGCGGGTGGAAAGCGTACTACAGGCCCAAGCCAGCGGCATCGATCACATTCGATCGACACGCGCCTGGCTGGAATCGATTCCGCGGAAACCGCTCCGGGACTACCTCGAGAGAATGCTCCTGCAATGCGATCCGGGGTACCAACGCGACCAGACAGTCGAGAGCCTGGCTGACGCTATCGACTTGTTTGCTGACGCGAGGCGACGGTCTGACAAGTCGAAATGGGCGACAGATGAGGCGTTGTTGCGTGATGTCGAGCTGCTCCTCGATCTAGGCATGCCGCTGCGTCTCATCGATGAGGAGTCGCTGCAGACGTTCCTCGATCGACTTGGCGACGAGCAGGAATTAGCCGCCAACACGTTAGCGAAATACGCTGGACGTTGGCACACGTTTTTTCGATGGGCTGCCAAAGAGGGATTGGTACCAAGTAATCCGGCCGGTGGACTCAAAAGGTCGATCGAGCGTCGCGATAAGCCCGAGGTCAAGCCGGAATGGGTTGATGCGATGGTGATGGTATGCGATCGCGAGTGGGCCTATTGGTTGCGATTGGTCCAGTGGACCGGCTGCCGTTTGCGCGAGGGGTTGTCGCTGCGTCCATGTGATTTCGATTTGGCACGGCGGCGAATCAATATCGTTGACACGAAGCGAGGCTGCGTGCGCGCTAATCCAATCTATCCGCCGATCGCGGAGTACCTGCCGGACTTGGCAGGATTGGATCCGGAGCTGCCGATCCTGCGTCATGTGACAGCGGCGACTTGTTATACGGGGTTGGCTCGATTGCAAAGCCTGGCTGGAATTGAGCGTTGGTCGCCACCGTACAATTCGTTCCGCGCGACGCGAGCCAACCAGCTCGCAGCGTCGCTAAATGAGCAACAGGCTGGACTTCTTATGGGCCATTCTGCGATCGTGGCGAGGCAGAGTTATCTGAGCGTCGACGACGCCTTGATTGAAAGGCTGGTGGCCGCATGAGTAGCCCACGTGTTAACGCGTTCAATCGGCCGCCGTTGCCGGATTGGACTCCGAAAATCGGCGACGTCGTGTTTGTTCGATCGGGAAAGGGGTTGCGAAGGATTACGGCTCGAGGAACGATCATTGCCAAGGCCTTACATAGTGACAGCTTTGATGTGCGGTTGGAACGCACGATTGGATACTGCGCGATCAAGAAGCAGATCGTGTTCTTTGTCGATGACATGAGGCCGACGAAATGACTTCGGACAAAATGTCGTCGATCGAATGGAGCAAATGCTACTTCAAGCTCGACACGGTTCTCCGCGCGAGCCTATACCAGCCCTTTGGATCGGGATACGAAGAAGCGTATGAGCGGTCGCTTAAAGTGCTTCAACCTCCGCTTTTTGTCATGGGCAAGATGACTTGCGGAGACGGCCTCGTCGGTAACCGGTGGCCATCGTGGCGATGCACGAAGTGCAACGCCGAGTTCTGCAACGATGGATCGACGCCAACTGAGTGCCCGCGATGCGTCCCACTTGTGGCGATCCAATGCCCACGTTGCAAGCGTGCTCGCATGGGTGACCGCTTGGATTTTTTGGATATTTGCGAAGACTGTCTTCGAAAGCTAGATGGAGGTGCCGTCGTGGATCCATAGAGCAAATCTACCGACAAGCCAACATCGATATTGAGACTGATTGAATTGCATTCGAAGGCTGTTCAATCGGTGACAGTGTTGGCTTGGATAATTTGAAACTGCGAAAACGCCGACTCAATCGGCGATCGTGGAACGTTCGCGCGAACGCCTGGAGTCTGATCACTCCGGGGCCGCTCGTGACTGAATTTCGCGAATGATTAGAGGCGTTGAAAAACGCTGGAAAAGATAGTCTTACTAAGACTATTTTTTACAGGGAAAACACCACCAAAAATCGCTGTTTTACAACACGATTTACAACACAATTTTTTGAGGCTCAAAATGGTTGAAGAGTGTGAGGGATACAAGTCGTTGCGAGAGAAAATTCTTGGCGACACCACAAGCGGGCGAACGGAACAAGAGCGATTGAAGAAGTTAGATTTCGCTGTCGACCGAGCAAAGCATTACGAGGAAAAAACGGGGATTCCAGCGGGTGAGATTCTAACAGCATGGGAAACCCGACGCAGCCAATGGTATATGAACTACTACCAAGATGCGAACCAACCGAAGATTGAAGGCGATTCTGTACGAGTCTTCGAGACAAAGGACGAGCTTATCGAATCGATCGGCAAGGATGGTTTTCGATGTCCGCATTGTAACGGCGTAACTCGCAATCCGTACGAGTGTGATTCCCGAGTCAACTTGCCACTTCTGAATTCGGGCGGCAAGGCGTTAGCGTGCAATTGGAGGGTCTACGGATTGTTTGGTTCGCTGGGCAAGGGCGTTTACGTTTTCGTCAAAGCAGAGCTGACAGGCGAGAACATTTTTAAGCCAGTAGCGTGGGAGTCTGGCTCCGACATTGAGCATCGAGCCAGCGCATTGGCCACAACTGCATAAAACCTGGCATAAATCGTGGCATGAAATCAACCTTCTCAAGCAAGAGACCAAAAATGAAGAGCGTTCAAAAGAAACTACTCGAAGCGGCCGAGCTGGCGACGAGCGTTGGGATAACCAACAACGATATTGAGTCGGTCGACATCTACGACCGCGGCACAACGTTTCGGCTGAAGCCGGTTTCGTTGTCGAGAGTCTTCCGGCAACAACGAATTCCCCGTTACAAGCTTGATATCACGGAACTGGGTTCGATAAATGAGCTGTACGTGAGCTTCATCTATCGCGGTGTTCGATGGGCGACGTTTGTCAGTTGCGATGTGATGACGGAGTTCAAAGCGACGATCGACGCCGTTGCCGTTCATCGGATTGACGGGCCAACTACACGGCCTCGGCTTAATGCGTGCAGGCAGCGATGCTTGCCAGCTCCGGTCTAACAAGTTTTTGGGTGACACGATGTCAGACAATACAAAACAGCCGTTTAAGCAGCTCGAATTCGATTGGCCGAAGAGCGAGCGGGAATACTATCTCAAGGAAGTTGTTTTCCCAAAGGGCCTCAAGATTGATCACGCGAAGCTTGCGGCCGTCATGAATCGAATCGCCTCGTATCACGGTCAGCCTGATGGATGCTATGAGAGTGTGGCCACGCTCATGAAGCTCTGCAAGCTTAGCGAGGATCAAGTCGAACGCAGTTTTGCGGCACTTCGCAAACTGAATCTATTGCTAGAACGCGATAGACCGGAATGGCATAAAGGATCCTTCCGTAAGATACATCCTCGGTGGATCAATTTCGATGAGTTGAAGTTGATGGTTCAACGTCAGACGAACCCCGCACGGAATGCCTACGAACCCCGCACGGGGACGGAAGGAACCCCGCACGGCGAGGCGACGAACCCCGCACGGAATGCCGAGGAACCCCGCACCCAGATGCGGGCTAATAATACTCATGTTAAAGAAACTCCACCTCATAACAGCTGGAACGAGGTGGAGGAGTCTCTTCAAGAATTGGGAGTTGGAAAAGCAGCGGATGCTATGCGATCGGCAAGGCAACGCGGTTGCTCACTCGAGCACTGCTTGGAATTGATCGCGTACTACCGAGAGCGACTCGCAACCGGACAGCACGGATGGCAGGTACCCGCCTACGTCTTGCTTTGCCGGTTCCGCTCAGCTTCTCCGAGTCAGCAAGTCGTTGATGGTTGGTTTGGTTCGAGTACTCGCTCGACCGAGATCGCTACACAGCGTGAAACCAGCATTCAACGAACGAAAGAGTTGCTGGAACGCAATCGCGTACCAGAGAACGAACGGGCGAAGCCTTTGTCACCAGAGGAGTTTCAATCGTTCCTTTTAAGCCTGAAATGATTTTTACAAAAGCCATCGGCAGCCTCGTTACCGACTGCCGATGGCACAACACGAACCGAGAGAAATTATGACTACAACACTTACTAAACGCAAACGAACTACCACGAATCCCGTTGATGTGGCAAGCGAACTCGATGAAGCCTACGGAGCGAATGGCCTCAAGCCATTACAGACCGGACGCGAGGTGATCGATATCCCGCTCAAGTCGATCGTGCCGCACAAGCATAACCGCGAAATAACCGACGAGAGCGTTGCCGACTTAGCGGCTTCGATTCGCGAACTCGGTCAACTTGAACCGGCAACGGTTCGACCTTTGCCAAAAGGCTTATACGAATTGATCTCTGGTGAGCGAAGGTTCCGGGCCTTGAAGCTTGCCGGGAAATCGACGCTTGCGGCTATAGTTATCAACGATTCGGCGACCGATGGGTTAGTTCGACTCGCGGCCGCGAACTCGAACCGGCAAGATCTCAATGCGATCGCTCGAGCTCAACTCATGGCAAGGTTGATGAAGCCTGAAAGCGAAGGCGGATCCGGATTGAGTCGGATTGACGCGGGAAAGTCTGTCGGCTTGATGTCGGACAGCGGATCCAAGAACGCGTTGCGATTCCTCAAGTTGCCAAAGTCGATCCAAGACTTGATCGTCGACGGCAAGATCAGCGAACGAGCTGCCAGGCGGCTAATACCGTTTTGCGAGTTGGAGGAAGCAATGAAGATCATTTCGAAGGAATTGGTCAATGACGATCGATTGCGGCTTGAATTGTCTGACGAAGACGAGTTTCCTTGGTTTATACGACGGGCTATTGAGAACACAACTCGGCCGATGGACAAACGCGAGTTTAGGTCAAGCGAGTTGATCAAGAACCGTCATACGTCTTATCCCAAGCTATTCAATGGCGACGCGGGTTTGATTGTTCGAGGGGTCAACGTGGACAATGAAGATTGGGAGCTGACCACGGACATAAAGGGATGGGAAAAGCTTCAGGCTCCACTCGTCTTGTTAGAGTTAAACGGCAAAAGCCAACGCGATTTTAAGACCAGTACGAAGGATAAGGGCAGCAAGGCAGCTCCGGTGGTAAGCGATGCCGAAAGGATGAAGGCCGCAAACAAACGCCTGGACACGTGGACCACCACAACATGGATCCCTTGTGCCCTTCGTTGTGAGCTGGCGACGCAAGTCGAGGGTTCCGAACGAGCTCTATTGTTGCCGAGCTTGATTGAATTAGACGTGGGCGACTATCGAAAACGGCTGGAGGAAGTTCTCCGGGAACTCAAGGACAAGGTGCCAACGACCAAGGCTGGTCGGCATGCTGTCATCCCGGCTCGCGGCGGCGATTCGGCCCAGTTGGTTTATTCGCTGTTCGGCCGCATACTTTGGCCAGCCGATGACAAAGTACTTCCCGATCTAGATCGATTGTGTCACTCGATGAACCGTGAAGTGCTACACCTATTGGCTAGCCGATGCGATGTGACGCTCATAGACTTTTGGAAGTCAGCATTGGTAAACGGCCATCAGCGCGAACTGCTGAACGTTTGGCTGCAGCGGCACACAACCGACCAACTTACAGCTCTTTGGTCGGAACTGAAGATCAGAGCAACGATGCCAAAGACTCACGGCCACATCGCCTTGGCATTGCTTGAACAACACGATGCGGCCAATCAGCTCCCATTACCGAAAAGGCTCAAGGTGAAAGCATGACAACCCTAGAAGAAAGCACTGGAATGAATCAAGTGGAAAGCTCGTCAAAAGGATGTTTCTGGGTCATTGGGTATATCCTGATGATGTTCTTTACCAACGCGTATTGCCAAGTCCACAGATGGGACGAATGGTACCGGCAGGTTGAGAGAGAACAGGTCAATCAGTATGGTCGCGTCATCGATACACAGCCAACAACCATCGCTAGAACGAAGATTGTATGTGCAACAGCGGCCTGGCCAGTCTATTGGGCTTCGCGAGCAAGCCTCTACCTAGTTAAGCAATGGCCAGCGGTTGAGGTCAAGTTCGTTGAAAAGAGAGAGTCATGAGTATTACCGACCTCTCTGCCGCTGAGTGTTATCTTGTCCTTGCTGGTAGTCAGAAAGAAGCGGCTGAATGGGCCATCGACAAAGGCTTGTCACGATGGCCGCGTAGATCCAATCGTTGGTTGTACGCGTCAAGCCCCCAAGCGATTGAAGGACTGCGTGACATGGTAGTTGTATCGATTGGAAGTTTTAACCAGCGACGCGACGCGACAAGAATACGCGATATTGTTGACATTTGCATCGCAACTGGATTCGCCAGGGAATTAGAAACCAGGGGACGTTATGGGAGTTAAGCAATGCAGCAGGAAGAATTGCGAAAGCATCATGTGCGACACGATGGTGGATGGAGTGTATGTCTGCGAAGATTGCCTACGTTCGGATCCGATAAGGATACTCATTGAGGCATTGGAATCTGCAGCCAACTTCCTACGAGGGATGCAGCTTGACCCGTGGATACCGAGCCACGCGCGAGACGCGATGCGTCAGCGCGTTGAAGCAATCGACGAGCTCACCCAGCAAGCGACGGACGGGGGGCGGTCAAATTCTGCGCACCCCAACTAGCGTAGACCGCGTAGCAGGCGCGCACATTTTTGGCGCGTTTTTCAGGGGGGGGTGTCTTCGGTAGGGATTTTTACGAAAAAAGCCTCGCTCAGCATTTGACCGGTCACGCCCGATATCCAGTCACTTGCCAATTGAGGCCTCTCATTATTTTAGATGTTGCATCTGCCGGACGCAAGTAATTTTTCAGGCTCGCGAAAAGGTACTCTGAAACACTTTTCGGTCGTCAGTACACTATCGCAGGACCAATCGAAACGCAAAACATTTGAGCGAGTGAGTGAGCATGCGAGCGGAGCAGTACCGTCGATTCAAGGCCGGACTTGTCAAGAAGCAACTAACCTTGAACTCGCGGGCGAACATGATCGCTGACCGATTGGCGGGAGCCAAGCCGGTCGAGCTCACGAAACGGTACAACGTTTCGCGCCCAACAGTTTGGCGGATCCTTCGATGTATCCCAATCATGCTCCTGCTCGGCATGGTTTGCATTGGCTGCGATCAGGCGACACCCAACGTCCGGCCGATCGCGCCACCGGCATTTGAACAACCGGTCGTGCAACTGCCCGCTCCAATGCGGCAGAAGAATTGGACCGTACGAGGCGAGGGAAGTTGTGTTTATGCATCGCTAACCACGGTCGCACGATGGCACCATCGTCCTGAGTTGGCAGCCTGGCTTTGCGATCCAAGCCAAAACGGTGGGGGCGAGTACGGCAAGCGACTGCGCGAGCACCTCGATCAGGCCGACGTCCCATACACCTATACCGAGAACGCCTCGGTCAAGTTCCTAGATTGGTGCAGCGAGCATCGACACGGATGTATTTTGTGGTGGAAGAAATCCCACTGCTGCACTTTTGCTGGCTGGGTTCGAATGAACGATGGCAAAACTTATGCCGCGATCATCGACAACAACCATCCCGAGTACTTCGAATTCACTGAACGGTCTCAATTCATACGCGGTTGGACTGGCTTCGGTGGCTTCGGATTGACGTTGCTTTATGACCCAGCATCTCCCCGCCCTTGGCTTTCTTACACTTTTGACTAGTGAAACGCATCATGGAAACTCGCAAAATATCAATTTCGTTTGGCCTGCTTGCGTTGGTAGCAATGCATGCGATTTTGCTCCGGGCTCCATTGCCCGACATGCCTCAACGCGAATCCCGCGTTCAGTCCTTTAGCTTTGACACAATCGAGAACAACCTCGCGAATCCAGCGTCGAGTCGTGTCAATGCAACAGCACGCGACGAGGTCAAGCACCAGCAACCTGGCTGCGTCGATTGCAGCAAGATTCCTCAGCAACCATCCGTTGAAATCAAAGGCCAAAAGCCTAGTGGCAAATCGGTTAATCTGGACATCTTCGTCAATGACGATGCTCAATCGAAATCGATACTAGGATTCTTCAGCACATACCAAGCGCTAAAGAACCTCAAATCCAATTGCAACTACCAAGTCTACGCACCTGGCGACGAGCTCTACAAGCAACGATACTCGTCATGGATCCCTGCGTCACAGTTCCCCGCGATTGTGATGACACGTCAGGACGGTGGTCACATCTATATTGCCAGCAAATCCGAAATTCCATCGACGGCCCATGGACTCCACACCGCAATTTATCATGCTGAGCAGGCTTCAATCAAAGCGGAGCAGCTCTCCAAGCAGAGTAACCCAGTCGAAAGTAGCCCCGATTGTGTCGATGGGAATTGTAAGAAGCCGCCGTTTTTCAATCGCGATCGACACGACGAGACAAGCCTATTTCCAAATCGCCAGCCTGATGCGAGCGATCTAGTTTCCAGCTTCTTTCGTTCCCAGGGAATTGGCTTCGAGTCCGTCGCGTTGCTCGCCATCGTTATCGTCTTCATTGTCTTGATATTCAAGCAACGGTAGCCGGATGTGCATTACCTTCGCTCTTCTTTTCATCATCGTCTTGATGATTCTCGCACGGCGACGATAGTTCCAAATCGTTTCCGCGGAAACCACCCCAATCAAAGCCCCATCAAAGGCAAGCCAAATGTTCACCATCGCCATCGTTGCCCTGTGCGTCGCTGTCCTTTTCTACGTCGCCACAAGCAAGAAGCCACCGGCAGCCAGTGGCCATTCGCCAATTTTCGACGTCGCTCAGCTACTTAGGTCGTCCCCAAGTTATCCGGCCGACGAACCAAAGCCCGAACGCCGCATTCAACTCCTATCCCAAAAGCTGCAAGAAGTCGCCGACGAACGCCTCATGAACGACACGCTCGAGGACTTAGGTATCACGCGACCAAAGCCCACGCGGCCAGTTCCCCCAGCGTAATGCCAAAGCGAGCCGCCCGCGCCCAACAACTTGGCAGTCGCCAATCAAGCCAGGCGAAAGGCAAGAAGGTAAAGCGACTCGATCGAGCCAACTCCACACAGCGAGGCTACGATCGACGATGGCGAAACGCCCGGGTCGGATACCTCCGATCGCATCCGTTTTGCGTCACGTGTGCCAAAGCTGACCGATATATCACGGCCAGCGTCGTCGACCACATCACGCCCCACCGTGGCGACCAAGAACTATTTTGGGACACCGACAACTGGCAAGCACTTTGTAAACCATGCCACGATCACAAGACAGCAACCGAGTCCCATCAAGCGCCGAGCTAACCCGCTCCAAGCCACTCAGCAACGTGCCATCGCCGGACGGCTATCACCTCGACGAATTCGGACGCGAGTACTGGCTCAAGCTTGCACCGCAGCTCTTCGAGGCCAACCTACTCACAGCGTTGCACCTCGACACGTTCGCTGCCTTGTGCCGAACCTACAGCGAGTACTTGAAGCTGTCGATTTGGCTTGAGGAAGATGCCGCGCGAGGCACGTTTGCCATGGGAGATAACGGCTACGAGCAGACATCTCCACAAGTAACGCAGCGAGACAAAGCCCTAGCCAACCTGCAAAAGCTATGGCCAAAGTTCGGTCTGCACCCTCATTCGCTCGGCCAAATGCGCAAGCATGGAGGCCTTGGTACCGGCAGTGCAAAGAGCCTGCTCGACTTCGCAAAGTCCAAGTACAGTCCACATGAGAGACTCAGTTGCAAAGCCATAAACCCACAAGCACGAGCCTCATCGAAGCCCACGCCAAAGCCAAGCGAGAAGGCTGGCACAAATGGATCCGCCAAGGCGAAGGCGAAGAAGCCGACGAAAGGGCAATGCTCAACGGTTGCTACTTCGACGAACGGCGCGCGGACCACTGGCTAAACTTCGCGGAAGAGTACGGCACACTCACCGAAGGAGCCTTCAACGGCCAACCCTTCCGATTGCGAGATTGGCAAGCGACCGACACTTCACGGTTGTTCGGCTGGCAAAGGTTCAGTGACGAATGGGGTTACAACGTTCGGCGCTTTCGATTTTGGTACGAAGAGGTGCCAAAGAAGAACGGCAAGACACCGCTCTTGTCATTGATGGGAAACTACTTACTGTTTGCCGATTGCATCAGCGCCACTGAGACGCAGCGACAAATCAACTTGTTCCTCGCGGCTACAACGAAGAAGCAAGCCGAGCGATGCCTGCTCCATGCCATTCGGCAAATCAAGAATCACCCGCAGCTCCAAGAAGAATCGACGGTCCGGAAGAATGACGGCTTTTACAGCGTTCAGTACATTGATAACAATTGGACCGTCGTCGCCGCCAATCCCGAATCAGCCGACGGCGTCAACGGCCATTGCCTAGCCGACGAGTTCCACCGCTGGAAAGGCTTTGAGTTTTATCACTCGCTGCTTTGGATGCTGGCCTCGCAACCCGAGGGCCTTTTCGCCAGCATCACCACCGCTGGTGAAGATGGCGAGAACGTTTGCAAGTACACACACGATCACTGCAAAGACGTCAACGCGGGCCGCGTGCTTGATGAACCGTTCTTTGGTGTCATATACGCTGCCGACAAACTCGACGATCCCAATGAAGAGTCAACGTGGTTCAAGGCGAATCCCAGCCTAGGAATCACACCAGACGCTCCCATCAAGCTCAGCACATTTCGAGCCGACTACGAAGCGGCCAAAGCCAACCCAACGCAATGGACCACTTTCAAGCGATTGCGACTCGGACTATGGAACTGCAGCAACAACGGCTGGCTCGACACAGCATGCCCACGCGGCATCGACGATTGGGACAGCGGACCGACCGAACGCAAGACCAGGCTCAAAACATCCGGCAGCCGGATCGATTGCTTCGAGTCCTTCACCGACGATGACCTCCTAAAGATCATCAAGCGGAATGCAAAGGACGATGACGGCGACTCGGTCACATGCACTTTAGCAATGGACTTAGCATCCGTCCGGGACACCGTCGCAGCGGTCCTAACGGTCCAGGATGACCAGCAAGTTCTTTGGACGCGGCCATGGTTCTGGCTCCCAAAGGCCGAAGCCCAACGACAACGCAAGCGAATCAACTACCAAGCCTGGTCCGACCTCGGCGCGATCAAGCTCACCGAGGGCGAGGTCATCGACTACCGAGCGTTGCTCAATGACCTAATCGACATTTGTGAAAAGTTCAGCGTCCAGCGTTTTTATTACGACCCGTTGTTCCAATCCGAACAACTCACGCAGGAACTCGAGGCCAACACCAGCGCCGAGCGAGTTCAGTTCCCGCAGCAGTTCATCCACTACGCCCCGATGGTAGCCGAATGCGAGCGTCGCATTCTCAGCAAGACCATTCGCCACAACGGCAATCCGGTTCTCACTTGGCAGATGGCCAACGCGATCGCACAAGAGAACGCCAACGGCGGCAAACGAATCACCAAAATCAAACGCGGGTCAATCAAAAAGGTTGACGGCGTGCAAGCTCTGCTCATGTCGCTGCGAGACAGCGTCCGGGCCGAAGAGATGCAAGACGACAGTGAAATAATTGACATCTAGATTTACACCATGAGCATTTTAACCACACATGAAGAACTTGATTTGCGCCAATGCATTGGACATTTTACCGACACTGGACAAGGGGAGCTTTGACGCTCTCGTAACCGATCCGCCGTATTCAAGCGGAGGACTACATACACAGGCAAAGTCACTTCCAACTTCGGCCAAGTACCAGAACTCTGGTACCAAAAAGAAGTATCCAGGCGGCGACTTTCCAGGCGATGGGCTTGACCAGCGATCATGGCTTCGATGGTGCACCGAATGGCTTCGGGAATCCCTTCGAGTCGTACGCCCCGGCGGTTACGCGTTGGTCTTTATCGACTGGCGACAACTCCCAACCATGACCGATGCGTTCCAAATGTCCGGTTGGACATGGCGAGGCATCGTCGTTTGGAACAAAACCGGTTCCGCTCGAGCTGCTCACAAAGGCTACTTCCGGCACCAAAGCGAATTTGTCGTTTGGGGTACCAATGGCCGCTGTGAAAAAGCCACGCACGGCGGACCATTTCCAGGCGTTTATACGCAGCGAGTCAATCCGGCCGAAAAGCTTCACGTGACTGGCAAGCCGATCGCGCTCATGAAGGAGCTCGTCGACTGCACGCCGCCAGCCTCGCGAATACTAGACCCGTTTTGCGGATCGGGAACGACCATCAAGGCAGCGATCGAGACCGGAAGAACCGGTCTCGGAATCGAGCTCTCACCAGACTGCTTTGCAGTCGCCGAACAGAACTTATCGAAAGCACTTAAATGAAACCAACGCTAGATAACGAAGAAATGGCGGGAGCCGCAGTCGTCGGCTTCATATTCGCCTTTGTCATTGGGCTATTGGGCTTAGGCATCGGCCTGATCTTCCTCGGATTCCTGCAGGCGGTAGGGCTTTCAATCGTGTTAGCCGTCATCGCGTTCCTCTACTTCTGCAGGAAATTGGCACGGGGAATCCTCAAAGCGAAGCAAGACAAATGCCAAGCTGGCTAATCACTCTCATGTCCCGCATCGCAACCTCCGGTTTCTTCGCGATCATCGCCACACGACGCGGCATGATCACCGGCGGCTTCGGGATCCTGCTCGTTGGATCGCTGTTTGGATCGATACCATTGGTCCTCATTGGCGCTTTCACCATCCTTTGGGCTTCGGCCAAGCTTGAGCAAGACAAGCCTGCAGACAATCCAAAGCCAACGGAGCCTAAGTAGTGAAGTTCATCAACCCACTAACTTGGTTCCGCTCCCGCCCTGAGTCTGCAACGATTCAGTCTCCTGCAGGAGAGGTCGACGACGACGCCGAATCGCGATCGTCCCTCGAAGATCCCAACACGCCCCTAACTTTCGCCAATCTCCACGAAGCGTTCGGCACGAGTAACTCTGACGTCGCCCCCGTCACCATCAACCAACGAACCGCGCTAAGCTACGCAGCTCTATTCCAATGCGTCTCGATGGTCAGTGGTGACAGCGCCAAACTGCCGCTCAACGTTTACCGGCGATCCAAGACCGGCCGCACCGTCGAGAGCAATCACCCAACGCACAAAACTATTGGGATGCACAGCATGCCCAACCCCGAGTGCAATGGCTTTAAGTTCTGGCGACGATTCTACGTGAGCGCATGCCTATGGCAAAACGCCTACGCTTGGATCGACAGAAACAATCGAGGCGATGTGATTGGCCTGTACCAATTGCTCCCCGATCGCACCTACCTCGAGCGAAAGGGCGGCGTCCTGTATTGCCGGTATCAAACCGCTGGCGGCACGCGCACATTTGATATGGCCGACGTCCTTCACGTCGAGGGCCTGTCCATAGACGGCATTCAAGCCGAAAGCCTCATACGCACATTCCGGCAAGACTTCACGGTCGCATTGTCCTCCAAGAATTTTCTAGCCAGGTTCTTCAAAAACAACATGACTGCCGGTGGAGTCCTGCAGGCCAAGCCAGGCACCAAGCCTGAGACCATCCGCAAGATGGAAAAGCGGATCGCAGAGAACTTCAGCGGATCCGAAAAAGCATTCCGCACCTTAGTACTCCGCGACAATTTCGTTTGGCACGCCACGCAAGTCGATCCGCAAAAGGCCCAGCTATCGGACATCAACGAGAACTCAGCCCGCGACGTCGCGAGAATGTTCAACATCGCCCCGAGCCGTCTCGGCCTGAAGGACAGCGTTTCGTTCAACAGCGAGGAAATGGCTCGGCAAAACTATCACGATGGTGCTCTCTCTCACTTGCTTTTGGCGACTAGCTGTGAATGCACAACGAAGCTTCTCACGCAAAAGGAACGCGATGACGGCCTATACATCGAGCACAACATCAACGCCCTGTTGTGGGCAGACGCCATCACTCGATCGATCATCGCCAATAGCGGCATTCAATCTGGCCGATTCGCACCGAATGAGACCCGGTCATGGGAAAACCTTGATGGCTATGAAGGTGGCGATACCTACTACGCCCCCCTCAACGTCCAGCCCGTTGGCCAATCCCGCAAGCGATCCAAGCGAAACGCGCGAGAAGATGGGGGCGAGTGGATACCCTCTCAAGCCGCGGTGACCCAAACCACCCGAGAATCCTGCCGGGCGCTAGCAACATTGGCGTTCACCCGAGCCATCAACCGCGCATCCATTCGACTCAATCGAAACAAAGACTTAGCCAGCGACAAAGCTGGCATCATAGAAATCATCGACAGCACGATGCGCAACATCGGCATCATGACCGAAACCGACTGCAGCAAAGTCGCCACCGAGTGGTTCGACTCGATCATCGGCTTGGACGCGGCAAGCCTTCGCGCCCAAGCCGAATCGAGTTTCCGCGGAATCCTCGATCGAGTCCTGTCAATCCAACGTCCAACTCCAACCCTATAAACCATGGCCACAGCAGTAACCAAAGAAAACCTGATCGAGTACACCGACCTCGAGACCAAAGCAGCCAAACTCGAACGCGAAGCCAAAACTCTCCGCGATCGCCAAGCCCAACTCGAGCAACTGTTTGAAGGAGACTTGAAAGACAGCAAAAAGCCGTCCATTATTCGACACGGCTACACCTTCGCGTGGGTCAATGGCAGCGCGACCGTAAAGTGGGCCGACGAGTTCCTTCGCGAATGCGGACCAGAAAAAACAAACGAACTGAAAGTTGCGGCCGCTGAAAAAGCGACCGCCAGCAAACTCAAGATCCTTCCACCGGTCAAAGCATAATCCATGCAACGCCACGCATCTCAACGCAGCTCGAACCAATTCGCACCGTCGAAACTCGCCAACAATCGCAATCACCTGAGCGTTGACAAGCGAGCAGCCAGCGGCGGTACCGCCGAAAGCAAACTCATTCGCGGCTACGGCTCAGTGTTCTACAACGAGTCCGACCCAGGCACCGAGTATTGGCTTTGGTCCGACATCGTCGAGCGAGTCATGCCCGGCGCATTCGACGAGCTTCTCGCCAGCAACCCCGACGTCCGAGGCCTATTCAATCACGACAGCAACTACGTCCTCGGTCGCACAACGGCCGGTACCTGCCGCCTGTCCGTCGATACGGTCGGTCTCTATTACGAATGCGACGAATCGCCCAACGATCCCGATTGGCAACGCGTTGCCGAGAAGATCACGCGAGGCGACGTCAACGGCAGCTCCTACAGTTTCATCCCTGGATCGACGATTTGGGAAGAGACAAAGGACGCCAACGACAACTACGTTTGGATTCGCTGGATCAAGACGGTCGACATGGTCTACGACGTAGGCCCCGTCACCTTCCCCGCATTCACTGCAGCAACATCGAGCCGAAGCACGATGACCGTCGAGCATCCAGAGCGAGCGTTGTTGCTGGAAGAACGCAACGCATTCCTGCGCAAACAAGGATGCAATGACCCAACCGATTCGGTAGCCGTCCGCTTGGCTCTGTTGAATTTCGAGTAGACCATGACGATTCCAGGAACACCAACAGACGTCGTACACTCCAGCGACTTTACGTGGGCTAGTCTCGCGAACAAGCCTCTTGTGTTCCCACCGTCTTCGCACTCGCACCCATTGAGCGATGTGACCGGTCTCGGTACCGGCGTTGCAGCCGCGCTGGCGATCGCAATCGGATCGGTTGGTGGGCCGGTTGTGAAGGACGGTGATGTTGGGGCGGCAATTGGCAGTTCGCTCGCGGCATCGGGCTTTGTGTCGGCATCTGGACTTCGGACGAGTTCTGGTAATGGGCTACTTCTGGCGACCAATGGCAGCTATATCGCTGGTACTCGATTCCAAAATCTTGGAGTCGATGGAAAAGCCAGGTTATGCAATTATGCTGCCACGGGCGGAGTGTACTTAGACACTACAACCGCCGACACGCTAACGCTGCGAAACTTGGCTGATAGTGCGTATGGTGGTTTGTCGCTTAACGCGGTCAACGTATACAGCGGGACAAACAGAACCGGTATCTTGTTTGACGGTGGCACTGGCACAAGGATGCTGATTTCGTCCAATGGACTGATTGGGTTCGGTTCTAGCAGCGTCGACGCGAACACCACTGACTCGACTGTCTCGCGAATCACGGGTGGAGGTGGAATACAAGTAGGAAGCGGTGGAACAGCAAACGCTAGTGGCACCCTGCTTTTAGCAAGAGTTGGAGCAACAGCAGCTAATTCGATTGGCTGGAATGTAGGTAGGACGTACATCGACGGTACGGCAGGTTTTTCGTATCGAGATTCGGGCAGTGCCTATGCAACTAAGTTTGATGTTGATAACTCTGGCAACGTGACGGCCAGCGGAAACGCCGTCTTTGGATCAGGCTCAAGCTACCCCCTCAACCTAGGTCAAGATGTTTCTCGTGGTGCCTACCTGACTTCGACGATCAGTGCCGTGAGTTTCGGCTTGTGCTACCCCGTTGCAAATATAATCTTCCCTTGTAACGGGACGCTACCTGTTACCGATACCGTCTCCTTGGGGCGAGCAGACTATCGATTCAATAATTTCTTTGCGAAGGCCGTAAATACCGCAACATTTACGTCATCAAACCCGAATTATCCTCTCGGCACGGTAGTCGTAAAACAGATCACTGGTACAGGGGCATTTTCAAATGGAAACACCGGCCAGGGGATTCAACTAAACTACTATCTAGATGGTAGTGAACGAGGTGCAATATACGCAGGCAACGACGCTGGTGTTAGATTCCAGTCCGTAAATGGCGGATATTTCATGCCTGACTACGGGTTGACCTTGCAATGTGCTTTGAATTCCTACGGGGTCAACGTCTACGCAGGTAATCCGGGTCTGGTGGTAAGGGATCGACTGAACACAGCGTACGGTCCGATTACGTGTGGCAATCTATTTGCGGGTGGTTCCACCGTTAATTACTTCGACAACCCAACAACAGGCGGCGGTAGGTGGCAGACTCCTTACGCTGGTACGTTCACTTTTCAGTCCAACCAGTCTGCTCAGTCGATGATCCTTCAAACAAAAACTTATGAAGGCAAGCTTGCTGGTTTACAGCAATACGATGTTGGACATGCCAACGGACGACGATTAGACGTGTTCAGCGATCCTGGCGTAGCCATCACCATTCGACCTGCGAATACTTTGGCTGCGACTTTTGACACTAGTGGTAATTCTACATTCACCGGCACCATCGGTTTTTCACAATCGCGATTCCAGCAGCCATCGGCCCAAGTACTCCAGACCCAATGTTTCGACACATCACTCGCAGCATGGCAAGAGACCATGAGATCGCAGGCATCGCCCACAGGTGCCAAATGGTCTGTGTTCGGCGCGACACCCATCATCCAACAGACGCTCCCAGCGGCCGCAACTGATGCCGCGACAACCCAAACACTGTGCAACGCGATTCGCTCGTTGCTTCTAAATTTCGGATTCTCTAACTAAGGTTCATCCAATGTCCAAGACACACTTCCGCACCTACTTATCCCGCTTCAATGTCAATCTTAACTCGTTCGAGTTCATCGGCACGACCGAGGATAAACGGGGTAATCAGAGGCCTGCACTTGGCAAGCAGTCGCCAGTACTGCAGGCAGGCCTGACGCTATTCATCGGCGACGAAGCGAACCCACGCGACGTCGGCAGTCAGGACTATTTGTTCACCTCCAAAAACACCACACCAACGGATTCGCACAAAGGCCTTCCTCCAATGTCGGAATTATTACCGACCGAAGTATTGGACGCCTGGCTTGGCGAACTCGCTGCAATCATTGACGAAAAGCTCCCGTTTTACTCTGACGAATCTGACGATGCAAAGACCGGTGGTCCAGAGGGCTTCATTCGCGTCAATCGAATTGAAGTCAACCTGCCATGGAATCGACCCGATCAACACTCCATCACCGTAATTTCTGGCCTGTATGAGGATAAGGACTTCAACCGACAGGTGGTCAATTCTAGCATTGTCGTTACTTTCGTGACGCCAGAGTTCGCCGAACGCGTCTTCCGGGAAGCAATGCAACGGGAGCCGTCCTCCGCGGAACTCGCGACCTTCATGGCCAATAACGACATGTTTGATCTCGGTGGTTTCATTGGCACCCCTGCAGTTCAAAACGGCGTGGCCGTCATGGTCTCGCGAATGTACAGTACTCTCAAGACACGCGTTTACCAATACGCAGGAATCAACGTTGAAACCATCATGGAGCGATTCGCCGAAACCATTGGCGGAATGTATCCGACGATCGACCCAGTGTAGCAACGTATGCTACACGGCCACATTCACCTTAAAGAACCGTACCAATGCTAATCCCCATCAGCACAATCAGACCGACCGGACGCGTCCTCTATGCGTACCCTGATGGGGCGTCGTTGGCAACCTGGACAACCAATCGAGTACTCCTCACCGAAGGCACCGGCGCAAACGTCGGCCGGTACACGGCCAACCTCGACGACACCGTCGACGGCCTATGGCGATTGTTCGAGGGTGCGACACAGCCCACGTCTTGGTCAAACTCGATCGAGTACTTCCCCATCAAATCAAATGCGACGGTAATTGTTACCCCATCGGTCGGCCTCGGCGACTATGACGTAACAACTCGCGAGCTCACTCTACCGATAAATGCCGATTACACCATCATTCGCGTCGTTGTCGATTCGGAAGGCAATCAGATCACGCTGCCGCCTGGTTGTATCTTCCATCTTACCGATGCAAACGAAGTGCACCTGGCAGACTTCACCCCGACCATTACCGGTGCCGCCTACACCGTAGTGATTCCGCGGAATCTCACCACGCAACAGCGGACGATCAACTTCGCCTTTCGCGATCCCACCACCAACATCGCGCTCGACTACGGCACCATCCAGTTCATCTACGCCGCTGTGTAGTGGGTCGCATATGCCGGATGCGACCTCTGCCTTAAAAGCTGAACAAGGCGTGCCGCTACACCACTACTCCGTACGGAGACTTGCCTGAGTTTCACAGGTCTTCCTTGTCTTTGAGCACTCAGCGAAATGCTGAACTGATTGTACAAGCTCTCCCGCCTCAAGTCTCTCGCATGAAGCCTCTTTGGGTACTCTGAAACGTTTTCGGCCCGTCAGTACACTTGCCCTAGTAATGCCCAGTGACTCTTCACGGGCCAGACGTCTTGACGCTGGCACGTTGGACTATCTCACTTTTGCCAGCGTCCATACGCGACGGTGGGCAGCAAATGCCATAAGGCTTGTACCGTCAATTCTCAGTGGGTCCAACTTCAGGAATCGAAATGAGCAAGATCGCAGAACTCCGCAGCAAAGCAGGCCAATTAGTCGCCAACATTCGCAAGCTGGGCGGTGAATACCTAGAGCGTCAAAAGAAACGGGAAGCGGATCCGACCTTCAATCTCTGGCCAGACAATACCCGATCCGATTGGGACAAAGCCAACACCGAGTACGACACGCTCAAGGAAGAAATCGAGACTCTCGAAAAGTCCGAATCGATCAGTGCGCGAATGACCTCCCTGACTGAATGGGAGAACCGTTCTCGCACGAATAACAAACCTGGCCTCGACGATGCATTCCCTGGCGGCGACGACGAAACATACGGCGATCGCGGATTCAGTGACTCCCGCAGCGTAGCCCTCTTTGAAAAAGGCGAACGCGATCGCCGCAATTGCATGCGAATGTTCTTTGCTGGCCACATCGACAACGGTGCTTTAATCAGCAACGAAATCCGAGAGAGCTGCGAACGATTGAAGTTCCAAATCGGCAACCGCAACGAAAACCTCACAATCAAGCTTAGCGATTCGGAGCAATTTGCTAGCATGCAACGCAACTTGCGTCGCGCACATCCAAGTGCGCGATCGGAAATGCGATCGATGACCAAGGGCGGTGTCGGGGTCGGTGCGGAAGTCATCCCGGTCACATTCTTGGAAACGCTCGAAATGGCCATGATCGCAACGGCCGAGTTGTTCCTGTATGTCGACATGATGCGAACGGCCACGGGCGAACAAATCAAATGGCCGATCGGCGACGACACCGCCAACGAAGGAATCCAAATCACGGAAGAGCAGGACATCAATGCCGCCGCGCAACCCGATGCCGCTCTGCAACAATTGACCTTAGGCGCTTACGACTTTAGCTCCGGCCTCGTCAAAGTCAGTTTGCAACTTTCGAGAGACAGCCTGCCAAACATTGACTCGATCATCGCGGCAATGTTGGGCGAACGACTTGGCAAGATCAAGCTCCGTCGATCGACCACCGGCAACGGAACGACTCAGCCAGGCGGCTTGACCATTCAAGCTCCCAACGGTCGCACGACAGCGTTGGCAGCCGCGATTTCGCCCACCGATCTGATCATGCTGCAGCACTCTGTCGACAAGCCCTATCGAGCCAACTCTCGATTCATGTGTCACGATTTGATTGTCCAGGCCTTGCGGTTGCTGAACGATTCGCAGAACAGGCCATTATGGCAATCCGGCCTGCAGGACGGAGTACCAGATCGATTGCTCGGTCAGGGAATCATCAACAACAACTACATGGCCAGCACGATCGCGACCACGAACGTCACCATGTTGTACGGTGACTTCCGATACTACAAGGCCCGTGAAGTCGGTCAGATCATGTTGATGAAGTTGGTCGAGCGTTTCATTGAGAAATTGCAAACGGGCTATATGGCCTACCAAGCTTACGATGGACGGCTCCAAACCTGGACGAACACCGCCGTCGCTCCTGTCAAACGCATGACCCAAGCGTAGTACAGGCTGCCAGCCTGTAGTAGACGTCGCGAGGTTTGATCCTCGCTCGCGACACCGCAGCCACCGATTTGAACCCGGTGGCTCGCGGCATTGAAAGACCATTCGTTTAACAGTCAGCCGCAGGCGTAAACACTATGATGCTACCAATCCAACTTGTACTACTGACCTCACTCGCTGGCGATGCGACCGCCATCAATTCCAACACGCTTATCAATACCAACGAGAGCACAGCGGCCAAGTTGCTTGAGCACAAGTTTGCACGCAAGCTGCTCAAGCACGAGCCAACCGAGGAGCAACTATCCAAAGCCGTCGATTTTGTCGATGATGATGGAAAGGATTCGGACGAGACCAACGGAGAGGACTCGAGCGACGCCGACGGCGACGAAGACCAGAATCCACAGCGCAACCGCCGACGAACACGAAGCAAGCCGGATGCATAACGTTTACGACGATCGCAAATCGCAAATCAGATCGCGATCTGGAATACATAGCGACGGATTTTCCTGCCACGTCCACGTCCAGCGATCAGGTGGTAGCGGGTCAGTCGGCGACGGCACCGCCCTCCTATCGCAAAACGATCCCCACGAAGCATCCTTCGGCGAGATCTACTGGTCCTGGGAATCCAACCCAAAACGATTCCGTCGCGAGTTCACGATCGCCGTGATTCGACGGGCCGCTTCAACACCGCCGCCCAAGTGGTGGCAGATCAGCCAAGATCGATTGGCCGAGCTCACCGGCGACGGTGGCACGATTGACTGGCCACGCCAGCTCGAATGCGATAACGGCCAATTGGCAGCCTGCTCACGAGCCTGGCTCAAACTTACCGATATTGACCGCAAACGATTCCGCGGAATCTGGTGCCGACAGATAGGGCTGACATGCATCTCGAAAAGATCACCGATCCGGCCTTCGCTGCAGTCACGCTTGCGCGGCTCCGCGGCAACAGTAACATCCCCAGCGGCCAAGACGAAGACTTCCTCCTCGGCGCGCTTCAAACCGCCGAGGACTACGTTGAAAGGTATTTAGAATGCACGATCGGGCTTGCCGAATGGCGATTGACACTAGACAGCTTTCCGCGAGTCGACGGGCGGGTCATCCCGCTGCTGATCCCGCTCTGGCCAATTCGGTCAGTGACCGAGCTGCAGTATGTGGCTGCGGACGGGACGCCAACTGTCCTGCCGATCGAACAGATAGTTCAGCCGATCGGCAACGATCGATACCACCTGAGACTGAAAAAAGGGTATAGCTGGCCCGCGACCGATTGCTCGCCAAATGCGATCGCAATCGAGTTCACCGCAGGCTGGCCAACACAAGCCAAAGTACCAGCAACATTGACCCAAGCGATAAGAATGCTGGTCTCTCACTGGTACGAAAACCGCGAAGCCGTCTTAACGGCCACGATCTCAAAGGAAATCGAGTTAGGCGTCAATGCCATGCTCGACATGTTAGAAACCGAGTACGACTAAGGTGGGTCGCATCTGCCGGATGCGACTCGTGCCATGTAGCTAACATCGTTACATCGCACAATTCAGTGGTGAGTTTGGACAGAGATTTGGACATGCAAAAAGAATACTGGATGGTCCTGGGCGCTGGCCGCCCAAACTATCAACACGGTACCGAGCAATCAGCGATCGACGAAGCCGAGCGCCTTGCCCTATTGCATACCGGTTCGGCATTCACCGTACTCAAAGCAGTCTGCACCATACGCAGTAACCTGCAGGTATCGACCGTAAAGTATGGTCGACCAGAGCCATTACCATCGTGGCTCGAACAGCCCAAGCCATCAATCACGATCCATACCACTGACGATTTCGACAGAGCCGACGACGAGATTGAGAATCTTCTCAGGCCAAGTTCCGATAACGGAATGCCATTTTGAGATCTGGAAAACTCCGCCACGTCTGCTCAATCCTCCAACGCGGCCCAGCCCTAAACAGCTTAGGCCAGCGAGACAAAAGCGATTGGAAGACCATAGCCGTCGGCGTTCGCACGACAGTCAAGACATTATCCGGCCGCGAGCTCGAGCTCGCCAAGCAGCTCCACTCCGAAGCCACGGTCCAAGTAACCACACGCGACGGCCGAGCAACGGTCGACGACAGATTCCAATTCGGAAAGCGACTATTCGAAATCGCCTCGAGGATCCCAAACGAAACCGAGACCGAGTTCGTGTACGTCTGCGTAGAGCACCTGAACTAGCGTAAGCGAGGAAACAACCCAATGGACTCCGGACCAATCGAAGCATTCCTTAACGGCCTATTGAGTTTGTTCTACGGTGTGATCGTTCTCGCGATTGTATTGGTCGTGGTCGTCATCTTGGTTGGCATCGCCACCGGCATTTGCTGCACGATGACAAGCTGCTAACCCCATGTCCCACACATCCGTCCCGCACATGCTAATCGCTCTGCTCCAAGCAGACGCAACCATCGCCGCCAAACTCGGCGATCGCATCCACTACCAAACCATCCCCTCGAAAAGCAAGTACCCACACTTGTATTTTGCAAGGCAAGGTGAGGACAGCGAAAAGCTGCTCGATGGCACCCCCGACATCACCGAAGACAGTTACGTTTTCGAGCTCGTCGACATCGACTTCGATGACGCCTTGGTTACGGCCATCAAGTCAGCACTCGATTTAGACGGCTTCGACTATGGATCGCTCACGATCTTTAATTCGAACCTCACCGGCGTTTCCGACGATTACCTTTTCCGTTCCGCTGACTCTGACGCCTTGTTCATGAACGGGTTAGTTTTAACCATCCAACTTTGCGAGAACGAATAAATGGCGAAAAAGAAAAAGCTTGGGCACGGCACCCTGGTCCTGGTAAACACCGTCGTGTTCCCATTCCTGCAGGAATGGACACCGCCCGAGCGATCGCGTGATACTGTCGACACGACATGCATGGATGACGAGGCGGCCGACGCGTACGACAGCGATCCGCCCGACTACGGCAACATCTCGTTCAGCGGATTCTACGATCCAGATTCCACCGAGGACGCGGCGATTGAATCGTTCTTCGACAACGATGACGTCTCGGAACGCGAAGCCACTATCGCAGTCAAGTTCCGTAAGACCGGTACTGGCACTGCTCCAACTGCATCGACCTGGACCTACAACATCATCACTTACGTCGTTCGCCTGACCAAGATCGCACAGCAAAAGGTTGGCAGCAAAGAAAAGATGATGGTCCAAATTGAAGGCAAGGTAATCCGAAAACCAGTCAAGAGCACTGGCTAGTGTCGCACAATTGTCCCAATTGTTGCACCTCGTTTAACAGTCAGCCGTAGGCCTACCTCACTTTTAGAAGATCATGGAAAGCGAAGCATCCCGCCAAGCCCGCCGCATCCGATCCGCGATCAAACGCGGCATCGCGGCCATGATATTCATCGCCATCATCCTTATCGCCCAACTGTACGCCGCCCTCAACCAGCAACCCTAAACCCAAACCACCATGGCAACATCAATGTCCGATCTCCTGAAGCGAATTCAAAAAGTAGCAGACGCACCGCTGATTCCAAATTCGGTGGCTGTGCCTGAAATGCCAGAGCTCTTTGAGCCCAACGAGCCTCACCTGCTCTACATTGCACGCCTGACCGCTGAAGAAAAAGAAGACTTCGAGAGCGCGTACGAGACGTTTCGCACTGAGCAAAACATTCCAGAGAAGAGCGTCAAGGCATTCCGATCCTTTGCGATCGCATTCTGCCTATGCAATGACAGCAATGGCCTGGCATGCACAACGCCAATGAAGCTCACGGAGACAGCTCTTGCGATTCAGCAGTTCCCAAACAACATCGTCGCCAGGATCTTCACGGTCGCAGATGCCACCAACGCCTTCTTCAAAGTCGATGAGGCCACCGCAAAAAAATCTGTGGAGCCGGAGAAAAAGCCGAAGAGCGACGCTGGCAGTGGCGTTACTCGAGTTACCTCGGATACCCAAGCCGGCGAGCCTGGCTAAGGTGCATCACCGCCGCCGAGTACGCCGAGCTCCGGCTGTTCGCATTCATTGAACCGCTGGGCCTGGAGCGATGCGACCTATGGGCCTCGGCAGGTTCCATCACGGGCATCGATCCGGACGCGTTCAAGTTCGAGCCACCCGAAGAAGACGAAACGCCCGACGACGCCTTCGAGGCAGCATGCCGCGACGCCGGAATCGACTTCGATGATCTAGACCCAGCCTAGTGTCGCACAATTGTCCTCAATTGTTGCTCATCCGTTTTGCGTTCATGAGTTTTGTTTTTGTGTTTTGCTCCCCTCGCCCCGCTTCGGGGAGAGGGGCTGGGGGTGAGGGGTATGGACGGTCCGGACGAGTGGTTTCAGAAAGACGGTTGGTGGTACATCACACGCATTGACCGACACGGCAACCGAGTCGGCCCATGGAAAACCTGCCGCGTAGGTGCCCGGCCCGGCGACCGTTAGCATGCCACGCAAAGCAACCATCATCCTCACCGGCAGCGACCGCTTAAACGCAAAGTTGCTCGCCCTGACAACCGCACAATCCAAAGCCGCGATCCGAAGCGCAGCACGACCAGCACTGAAACCAACACTCGACGCCGCCCGCGCATTGTGCCCAGCGGGAAAGGGCAAGCTTCGACGCTCGATCAAGATTCGTGCAATACGTCGATCGAGAACGCGAGTCGGGATGCGACTCACCACGTCCAAGTCCGACAACGCTTTCACTGGCAAAACGTTCTACGGTGGTTTCCTCGAGTGGGGATGGAAGACCGGAACGCGGAGCAAAGAAGCGGGCGCAATCGCAAGAAGGGTGGCCAGAACGCTGCGAGGCGAATCGCGAGCAGCTGGCGCTTTGGGAAAGAAGGGTTCGGACTTTCGAGTCAGGCAGGAAGCGTACTTCAGCCGCCTAGGTGATCTCAAAGCGAGCAGCACAAAGCGGCAATCACGAAGACAAATTGCGGGTGTTCATTTCATGAAGCGGGCAGCCAATCGTACCCGTTCCGCAGCATTGCAAATCTACGCCCGAGGCATCGTGGCCTACATCCGGACAATCACAAAGAAATAGGTGAATTCAAATGGCCGTTGTCGAGACATTGGACGTAGTTCTCGGCGCGAAAACGCAATCGTTCGACCATAGCATGCGGGACAGCATCCGTCGAACAGACGACTACACCAGGCAATTCGGAAACATGTCGGTCACGATGGCCGCCTTCCAGCCCGTCTCGAACGCCGTGGTCATGTCCCTACAAAACCTAATCGGCTCTATACCGGGCGTCTCTTCTGCGGCTCAAATCTTCGCCGCGACTTCCACCGCGATCGCAGCCGCATTCTCTGCACGCCAGGCTGCAGGAGCTCACAAAGTGGCCGAAGCAGTCGACGCGATCGCCAGCAAATCGCGAAAGGCAGTCAGCGAAATCAAAGCGGTCCGGGCCACGCTGATCAACACGGCCGCCAAAGCTGACGACATCATCGACGTCGAGTTCCATCGCAATGGTCCTCAAGCCAGAATCGGTTCTGGTCGCGGCATGATCGTTCGCAATCAGCAACCTGTGCGAAATGCACTCATCCCGCACCAGGTTGGCCAAGGTCGATCGATTGCGGACCAGCTGGCCTACAACAAAGCGATTGACGCATCGCTCTTAAAAACGGCCACCTACAAAAGCACATGGAAAGACGTTGGTTCAACCTCGAGCCTGGCATCGGCCGCCGGCGTCGCGGGTGCCACAGCAATTGCAGCCACGGTCGCAGTAGCCGTGGTTGGCGTCGCAGCACTTGGCGCAGCCTGGCACTACACCTCCGAAGAGATGAAACGCATCGACGAGGTCAACGACTCGGCGCAGAAGCTTAACATGACCTTCCGCGATCTTTCCAATACGCGGTTCTCATTCGCCGAGTCGACAGGCATGGACCCGGCAAGCATTGACGCGGCCGTATCCAAGATGAGTATCAATCTGGCCGAAGCCAACACATCACAAACCGGAGCTCTATTCGATGCTCTGACGGCATCCGGACTCAACGCGGGCAAGCTCCTCAAAATGGGTCCAGCCAAAGCTCTCGAAGAAATTTCCAAGCGTACCAACGAGCTGAAGAGTCCAACCGACCAGCTCGTTCTCTCATACGAACTCTTCGGTAAAGCCGGTGCGTCAATGGTTGTAGGACTCCGCGAGGGCCCGGCGCATCTCAAAGAGATGGCCGATTGGTCAGACAAAACGCGCGTCAATCTCACCCAAGGCCAGGCCGAAGGCGTCGGCGCCATGAACGACGCCTGGGGCCGACTCGGAATGGTTGCTACTGGCCTATGGCGACAAGTTTCCGCGGAAGCCGCTCCCGTTCTCGAGGTAATCTACACCAACATCGCAGAGGGCGCGAGCGAGTTCTCGCACTATCTCGATTATCTTCCCACCATCGTTGACAGCAGCGTCATGTTCGCCGGCACGATGTATGACGCATACGAAGCGGTCAGCCTACTCGGCACGACCCTCAACAATATCGTCACGCTCAATTGGTCCGAAGTCGGCAAGGATGCACAAAAGGCATTCACCTTCGACACCGGCCAAAAGAATCTCGAGGCCGTTCAAGCAGCTCGTGCGGCGGCATCTGCCAAAGCACTTGAACGCGACAGCAAGTCGGGCAACGTCGACAGCCAGCTCGCAGCGTACGAACGCAAGAAGGAAAAAGAGAAGGAGCTCGCCACGATCAAGCAAAAGGCAAATGACGATCAACGCAAAGCGATCGAGGAACAAGAGCGAGCAGCTCAGCGCACGTACGAAGCAGTCCAAAAGAAATTCAACTCGGTCCGTCAAGAGATTCAAATCCAAGAAGTACTCGCCTCAATGAGCGTTGAGAAGGCGAGAGCTGAGGAGCAAAACATCCGTGAGCGATTTGCCCTCGAGGCAGAACTACGCGAAGCGGGACTGACTGACTTCTCCAAAATCAATCAGCTAGTCAACCGCGAACAAGCTCTCAAGAAGCAGAACGAGGATCGAAACAAAGCAGCAGACATAACCAAAGAGTTTGCATCCCCGCAATCGAAACTCATCGACAAGATGCAAGAATTCGAAGTACTCCGGCAGAAGGGGCTCATCGACCAGTTCACGTTTAATAAGGCCAGCAAGCAAGCGTACGAACAGGCCGGTTTTAAGGACGGACCACGTGGAGCAGTCAGCGCCCAAGAGGGATCCGTCGAGGCCTACAAACTTTTGCTCGAACGCGAAAAGGGCAAGGATGCAAAAGAGACCGAAGCCGCTCGAATCCGAGCAGCTCAGCTCGCCGCTCAATTGCGAATCGCAAAGTCGCTTGAATCCGGCCCCGTGATAAGGGCCGCCCGATAAATGGCAACACTACTCAAAGGATGGAAAAAAGGCATGGGTGGGAAGCTTTCCCGCTCCGGCAATTCCCCTGTCACCTACAACGAGACGCGCACAGCCGTCGTCATTAGTGACATCAAGGACGAGAGCCCCTTCAATGTCCTTTCAACCACCGGCCTACCTCGTGTAGGTCTCAGCACGCTAATTACCCCGACCGCAGCAATTTGCACCAGCGTCGATCCAAAGCAAGATTCCGTCAGTCCGTTCGTCTGGTTCGTCGATTGCGAATTTAGCACCGCGACAGACAAGCAAGACACGAATGATTCAAACCCGGACCCGACAACCTGGCTACCAATCTACTCCGGAAAAATCGAGACGTACCCAGAAGTCATGCACACCGACTTCTCGACACCGCCAAAACCTTACCTCAATTCGGCGAAGTGCAAATTCCCAGAGCCGCTGATCATCAATCGGCCGATCATCGTTTACGACTTTTTTCAGTACGAAGCCGACACAATCACCGACATTCAAATCGGCGATCGCAACGACACGATCAATTCCGACACCGTCCGCGGTGGGATGTTCCCTATCAGTACTCTCAAGTGCACGGTGAGCGGATTCGAACGCGGCTACTTCTACGGCATGGCAGCTGTGAAGATCAACTACTCGGTTGCTTACAAGAAAAGCACCTGGCTGAACAAGCCACTCGATATGGGTTACGACTATCTCATCGGATCAAACAAGCTGACCTCGGATTCAATCGTTGCACTGAATAGCGACGGCACCAAGAAGGCTGACACTGCGGATCCGGATGCGCTTGAGTTCAAAGGCTTTCGTCCAATCTCGTTCTCCTTCCTAAGGTAGCGCGTTTCCGCGGAATCCATGGCCAGCAAATCCGAAGAGCTAGTAGCCTTCAATCCAACTGACGCCGATTTGCTCCTAGGCGGGCTCGAGGGTGCCGGTGGCGAATCGATTGCAGCTATCCCACGCCCCCGACGAGGCGACAAATTTGGCTGGACAATCGATCCGATCGACGAGGGTGACACCGGCTATGTATTACTCCGCGTGCCGACGGCAACTGGTTGGACTAACAGCACTGTTCAAGTGCTCGCCTTTAACGAATCTGGAGCAGATATCGCCGGTGACAAAAAGGTGCTTCTAATGACCATTGACGGCCGCTGGTGCGTCTTCGACATTTGTCCATAGGTAGGTCGTCCCGTGCCACTGTTTAAACAATGTTGTCGCTGTCCTCAGTGTGGTGGGCCAATTGCTGTCGGCGATCTTCCGGATATCACAATTCCAGATTATACCGGAGGCCTTTGGAAAGCGAATGCCGCATGCTGCTGGACAAAGGAGTTTACTCCAAACGAATACCCAATTCCGTGGGAGTTTATCGACGGCGGGCCATTGCAAGTTGACGGATGGACTGTCATCTCAGACTACGACTACACATGGCTCATGATGAGTCGAGGGAATCTCATTGTTCCGGGAAAGATTCAACAAGTCGACTCAGGTGGACCGTACACTCCGGTGGACGTCGGTGACATTGATTGGTGGCCGGGCAATTTCGCTTACGTGGTTGATCCGTATCCAGATTGTCCGACATGCGAAACTGAGGCCTGCTTATCAGTAAGCGAGTCGGACAATAACGAGATCATGCAACGATGGGGAGTGTACCGTCAGCTTCAGGGGATAACGGTGTCACTGCAAAAGATACTCGTAACTTGCGGTGATGAAACCGAACCGACTTGTCAGTACATCATGTCCAGTCGAAAACGATTCAAGTACAAAACTTACTTCAAAGAGTTTTACAAACGACACCAAACCGCTACATGGTCGCGTCCTTTGTACAGTTGCTGCGAGTTGCCAAGCGACACTGATGAGCTAGACGATTATCCAGACTTCAATTCAATAACTTCTTATGATTCCGCTGTACCGCCCAACACTGATGACGCGGTAATCAAAGACATTGTAAGCGTACGGTTGCTTGCGGACTTGGACGAGCAAGATGTTTCATTTGGCTGGGACATCTGCGACGACTGCATACCAAGCGGAGTAGCGTTCTGCTTAGGCAATTGCAGTGATAATTGTCTGACGACCGAGGGGACTGGAATCGTTAGTTCTGGTCCATTTGGACACACGGCACTTTGCGACTACATGGAACCAACTGCATGCACATACACACAACAATGGAATCTTCCAGATTGTGCGTGGTCTGGTCAGTTTACTTGGTCGAATGGACGAATCGATTGCGTTAAGGCAGATTGCTTTGATGAGTTCGAGCCTCACTATTTGCCAGATTGCCGGACGCTAGAGCAATGCGAAACAACATGGACACTCTATTCATTTGCCGAAGGCTTTAGTTGCGGTCCACTGACTCTATCGCCAAGCCAGCACATTGGATTTTCATTTGGCGGTCTAGGGACCGGATGCCCATCACCAACCTACTATATCCCAGTCACCATGATCGGGACTGCTTGCGTCGTCGGTGATCCGAATCCACAACGAATTGGCACCAAAGGTTCAATGACTGGACTTAGCTACACTCCATACTGTTCAGGTCCAATTGAACAGAATTATTGCTTCGAAGAGAACTGGACTGTAACAATTCTTCCTGCACCATGAGAATAAAAAATCCGATCGTCAGCAAAGGGACTCATCGATACGATGGCCCCCCGACACGTAAGACTTTTCAGATGGTCCGGCGACACACGAACCCTGTGTTGTCACGTTACCATGAGTTGTGGAACGAGATGCATTCGGGCCGAGTGACAACGCAATCACTATTCGACAATTGGCTGGAGCGAGTGCCAAGCAAGGACTGCGGTTGCCGCGAATGGCTGAGGCGATACATTGCCAAGAATGAACCGCGGTTCGATGACATGGCCATGTACGGTTGGCAGCTGCACAACTCCGTCAATGAGAAGCTTGACAAACCGCAGTTTTCCTGGGAGGACTTCAACGCGACATGGAAACGCTGGAAAGCTGTCGACGGCTTACGCATCGGGTTCCTCGCTGGATGCTTCGAAGAATTCGGTGGGACCGAGACGTTCCATGAAACATTGGTACCACGATTACCTGGCGTGATTGGGTTCGCGACTGAACACAGCATGCGAGGCGACCCGAGTCGTCTGGGCGTTCCGACAGCATCGGGCGAATCTGCAATTATGTCGCTTGTTGCTCAATCAGACGTCATCGTCTCATGGTCGATCGACTGGCGCGATCGAGTCCGGCCCAAGCGATTGATCACCGTGCATCACGGCAGCCCTAGCGACGTCTGGGAAACAGATAGAGCGCTCCAAGGCGACGTGATCGTAGCCGTAAGCGAGGAAACGGCTTCGGTAATGAGAGGCCTAACGGTCCGGCCCGTGTATCATATTCCCAATGCAGTCGACCCGTTGCGACTTCTGCCGCGCAACAGCGTCGAGACGAACGGAAAAAAGATATGCCTTTGGCCTCATCGCTGGTCGCCGGAAAAGCGACCGAAACTTGCGATCGCGATCGCGGAGTACTTGCCGGCCGATTGGCACATGGTGCTAACCGGATATAGGGGAGAATTCCCGTGTGACAGCAACGACAAGGTCACCATCTTACCGCCTCAACGCACCGGCGACTGGCTCGCGGTATCGAGCTGTGTGTTATGTACGTCCACAACCGATGGGTACAATCTGACCATTGCCGAAGCGAGAACTGCCGGAGTCCCCGTCGTATCAACGCCCGTCGGAATCGCTAGCCAGCCTGGCATAGCGATTACTGTACCGATCGACGCAATTCCAAGTGAATGGGCTGAAGCGATCGTTTCCTCAGAACACCAAGAGCTTCCGCCAGCAAATCTATTCTCACTGCACGACCACATTGCAGCCTGGTCGGAAGTCGTTTCCGCGGAAACCTAGTCAGCACTGCAAATTGGCTTGCACCAAATCGTAGATCGTCTGGCGCATCGCAACCGGCAGCCGAGGCCATGATTGGCAAACTGTTTCGAATTGCATGTCACGCGACCCAAGCCCAATCAATGGGGTTGGTGACACGATCCGCGACTGCAGCTGCGATCGGTCGATGTAATGCGCAGCCGTAACGCGGCTATCGGTGTGACCCGCATGAAGATAACCGCAGCCTGGATTATGTTCCTCAACATGTGTGGTACCAGCGCGTCGCATCCACCGAAACGTCCCGCGACGAACACCGGCCGACTTCACGATCTGACGCCATGCACGATACAGGCAAGGCCGCTTAATGTTCAGTGGCCAAATCAATCTCCGATTTGGATCCTGCGCCATTAGCCGATCGATGACCACCATCGTCGACGCCTCGATCTTGCTTGTCTTCGTGACCCGCGTTTTAGACTGGACGACAGTAACGAACGCGGCTCCAGTTTCGTCCACGCGCAGCCAATCTCTTTCGATGTCCAGCAGATCACCGAGCCTTAGCCCAGTCTCGTAGCCAGCCAGGGCGAGCGAATGAAAGAAATCGGCCTTATTGAGCACCGATTTCGGCATGGTGGTTTCGGTCCAGTTCGACTTTGCGATCGCGTCAAGTAGCTTGACCACTTCCTCCCGCGTCCAAGCGTCAACGACGCGAGTTACTTTCGGCAATTTTCTTATTCTTCGAGGCCCGAACGGGACTCTTCCGATCAGGTCCGCGTATCGCCAAAGTGCGAGAATTGCGGATCGTCTTTTGGCCAGCGTCACCAGATTGACCTTCTTGGCCAGCCCGCTTTTCGTCCAATCGTTAATCGTTTCGTCGTTCAGATCTTTGAGTTCGGGAGCTCGCCCAAGGTGTTTTTGGAACGAAGAAATAGCTGGTTTGTAGAAGCAAACCACAGTGTTTTCGGCAACACCGGTTTGGTGTTGGTCAACGAAAACGCTCAGAAATTCAAGCAAAATCATAGTAGCCTCCGGGTGTGGAATTCAAGTTGGAAAACCAGCATGAACCACGAATTCGGAATTTCAAGTTTTCACCCCCACACGGAGGGTATTAGTTTGAGGGCCTAGAGCCCGCAAGGGTGTGGAGGTTCGAGTCCTCTCGGCCGCATTTCTTTCTCATCCTTAGGCAAAATCTCAGCTTTTGACGCGAACCAAAAACGTCGAACATTTGAAAGGCTGAAGAACAACGAGTAGCCGAAATAAACGAAAAAAGTCGAAAAAAATTCGTTTACCCATCTCTTTCTTTTTCGTCTTCTTTCGTTCTTTTCGGCCATACTAAACGAACTCGGTTTCGGAACGGTTGGTCGGTTAACGCCGGAGATTGTCGCCGAGTGCCCCTAGGAATTATTTCAGGTCGATAGGCTATGCGATTTACTTCCTGCGTAAGAGCGATTTTTGTTTTAGCAACCTGGATCGCGATTGGGCTGTTTCTTCGGGGCGAGCATCAAAGCTTCCTTGACGAACAAGTTGAGGTTCTACTTGTCGACGGGGGGACCGGCAACAAGCTAAAGCATTTCCGCTACCGAACCTGGATCGTAACGCAGCCGTCTGGCCCTGATCCCGAATGGTCGGAATGGATTGAACATAAAAGCGATGCGCCGCTGTCGTTGACAGTGCCGCAACATTGCCGACTCAATTTTCAAGCCCAACTCGTTTCGCACCCTATTCTGGATGCGAAGCGACGATACGAATCCTTGTTGGTAGCTCCTGAAACGAATCATCAATGGACCATTCGCATAGAGCCCGATTGGGATAAGGCTCTACCTAAGGCGAACCGTCTTGATGGTCCACATGTCCTATCTGGACGCGTCACAGACGAGCAAGGCAACCCGGTTACCAAATTTGGAATAAGAGTCTTCTTCCAAAACTCATACATGGAATCGTATTTGCTCGAAATCGAAGATCCCGAAGGTAGATTCAACCTCCATTGCCCACTTCCAATTGCAGGCTACTTTGTCGAGGCGGAACATTTTGCACTGGAGCAATGCGGGTTCACCGAGCGAACTCTAAAGGCCATGCCTGACACCCTGAACTTAACCATTCCATTGAAACGTGGTTTTCGCATTTCAGGACGGGCAAAGCTGACGAAGGCACATGGCCGTAACACCACGCTGGTTCTTATTGATGTGAGAACCGAACCGTTCCGATTTTACTACAACCAAGTAATCCCTTATAAATATGAACCATACTGGAACAAATATGCCCTAGAACGGCCAAAGTCGTTTCCGTCGTACTATTACGTCTACGTAAACCGAAAACAACTTAGCCCAACTGGAGATTTTCAATTCGAGAACCTACAGAAAGGCAAATACCTTTTGCAAATGATGTACGATGATCAATTGGTGACGGAACAGCCAATTGTCGTGGATTCGGCGGACGTAACGATCGAGCCCATCGTTATCCCTCCAATCGGAAGCGTTTATGGAGTCGTGAAAGAATGGAACTCATGGCCTAGCAGCCCGTTGAAAAAAGGATGAAATGCGCTATCCTACCAACATCAATTGGTTTGGTTTCATGGAGGATGTGGTCAATGGCATTGGGGCGTCGCAAAGAACTGCAGCAGGGCGAATTATTTATTGCTGCAAATGTTC